>CAJKUC010000006.1 GCA_905203015.1 uncultured Christensenella sp.
ACAACCGCACGCAGATCGCTACGCTTTGCGATTGTTCCCGTATGACGGTCTGGCGCGTTCTGCAACGGGTAAATGTTATCGGTATCGGACTTGACGAACTGAACGGAATGAGCGAGAAAGAACTTGCTTATTTGCTTTTTCCGGAAAGGGCGAAACCGGGAGACGGGTATCTGATTCCAGATTTTAAGTGGGAAGAGTTTCAGATGGTTAAGCACCGTTCGTCAATCAGACTTTGCTGGCGGAGGTATTGCAAACGCGCGGCAAAGCAAAACCTTGCGGCATACAGTTGGAAAGTTTTTCTGACTTCGTATAACGAATACCGCCGACCGAAAATACAGGTTGACGATCCGGACGATAAAATCAGAACAAAACTGAAACATTACAATTTTTTGTTGGCTTATTGCGAGAACGATAAGGTGATGTATTCCGTGATTCAGACGGAAAAGGAAATGTGGCTGAAATCGCTTGGGCTGGACGAAAATAAAATTATAGGCGATAGAAAAAAGTGAAATAAATTAAAACTTCTTTGAATTTATTTCAAATACCTGTTGCAAAACATACCGGAATATGGTATAATGAACGCAGAGTTTTGCATTCTGCAAAACGAAAGCTTTCGCTTTCCTCCGCGCCTTCGGCGCGGCTGCGAGATTGAAAGCAATCATAAAAATGCCCTTGCCGGCAAGCATTTTTATTTATGTTATAATCGAATAAAGTAGTCAATGAGGTGTATTATGGCAGCAAGTTATAAGAAATTATTCAAATTACTGATAGACAGGGAGATGAAGAGCAAGGAACTCGCCGCGCTCGCAAAGGTAAGCCCCGCAACGCTTGCAAAAATGAAAAAAGACGGCGTTTCGGTAAATTCCGACGTGCTTATAAAAATCTGCACGGCACTTGGTTGTACGCTTGACGATATCGTCGAAATCGTGGACGACGAAAAATAATTGCCGAATTTAATTATGACCGTAGTTGTCATGTTTTGTATGATAAAATAGAAAGAACGAAAAAGTATACAGGAGAAAAGCGAAATGGCTGACATAAAAAAAGAACAGGAAAGGGCGGAATTACACAAAATGATTTGGAACGCGGCGACCGATCTCGTGCATGCGGGCGGCGTTGACGCATGGGATTTTAAGCAGTACGTTTTGGGTACGATGTTCTATCGGTATATTTCCGAAAATATTACCGAATACATAAACGACGGCGAACGCGAGGCGGGAAACGAATCGTTTGATTATGCGAAAATGCCTGATGAAGATGCGGAAACGGCAAGAGAAGGTCTTGTTAAGTCGAAAGGATTTTTTATGCTTCCTTCCGAACTTTTTTGCAACGTTCGCGAGCGCGCCGCTACGGACGAGAACTTAAACGAAACCCTTGAAAAGGTGTTCAAAAATATCGAAAGTTCGGCGCAGGGCAGCGACAGCGAAGAGGATTTCAAAGGTCTGTTTGCAGATTTCGACGTAAACTCGAATAAACTCGGCGCGACGGTTGCAAAGCGCAACGAAAAACTCGTAAAACTTTTGAATACCGTTGCCGAAATGAAGCTCGGCAAGTATCAGGACAACACGATAGACGCTTTCGGTGACGCATACGAGTATTTAATGAGTATGTATGCGAGCAACGCGGGCAAAAAAGGCGGCGAATTTTTCACTCCGCAAGAAGTATCCGAACTTTTAACAAAACTTGCTATCGTCGGCAAAACGGAAGTAAACAAGGTGTACGATCCCGCGTGCGGTTCGGGTTCGCTTCTTTTAAAAGCGGCGAAGATTCTCGGCAAAGAAAATATCCGTCAAGGCTTTTTCGGGCAGGAAATCAACATCACGACGTATAACCTTTGCCGAATCAATATGTTTTTGCACGACATCGAGCCGGACAAGTTCGATATAGCGCACGGCGATACGCTTATCGACCCCGCGCATTGGGATGACGAGCCGTTTGAAGTAATCGTGTCGAATCCGCCGTATTCTATTCCTTGGGCGGGTGACGACAATCCGATTTTAATCAACGACGAACGTTATAGCCCTGCCGGCATTTTAGCCCCGAAATCGAAAGCGGACTTTGCCTTTATTATGCACTCGCTTTCGTGGCTTGCAAGTAACGGAACGGCGGCTATAGTATGCTTCCCCGGCATTATGTATCGCGGCGGCGCGGAGCAAAAAATCAGAAAATACCTTATCGATAACAACAAAATCGATTGTATTATACAACTGCCGAGCAATTTGTTTTTCGGCGCGTCTATCGCCACTTGCATTATGGTGTTAAAGCACTCGAAAGCGACGAACGACGTGATTTTTATCGACGCTTCAAACGAGTTTATTAAGGTTACGAACAATAATAAACTTACGGACGAAAATATCGACAGAATTTTGCAGGCGTATATCAAGCGCGAAAACGAAGAACATTTTGCTAAAATCGTATCGAACGAGATTATCGGAAACGAGGAGCATAATTATAATCTTTCGGTTTCGACTTACGTTGAACAAAAAGATACTCGCGAAAAAATCGATATAGTTAAACTCAACGCCGAACTAAAAGAAATCGTTGCCCGCGAGCAAGTTTTGCGCGACGAAATAGATAAAATCATCGCCGAAATTGAGGGGTAAATAATAAAAAAAGGAAACAACTACCGAGGATTTTTCGGTAGTGTAAACAAAGGGAAAATAGACAGGTAAAGCAGAAATGGAATACGATAAATTTAACAAAACGCAAAAAATCAATTCCGATTTCGATAAGTTGATTGCCGCCACGAAAGAAAAGAAATAAATGTGATATTAGGGGATACAAATGAATCTAAGTTACATATTGTCAAAACCAATCGATCTTGAATTTAAGCAAATTGAAGGGTTTTTGAATAATAAAAGGTTAAAAAAAGGAAAAAATAAAAAACTTACAGAAGGAAAAGTCGCATTAACTTATTATTGTGCGAAATGCGACGCAGATCTTTCTTTTGTATCGAGTGACGAGATATATGCAATAGGTGTAAATGATAGGCAGATCAGCATTGATTGTGTTTTAACTTGTTCAAGATGTGGAAATCAACTTCCGGTTTGGTTCTTAGTGGAAAGTTCAAATGAAATACACAATAGCAACCCCAAAGTAAGGTTGTTAAAACGTACTGAAAAATTTAGTTCTTCTGTACAAAATGCAAAAAATACATATGGAGATTTCGCTGAATTGCTGGGTAAGGCAGAATGTGCTTACCGTAATGAATTAGGAGCCGGGGCGATTATCTATTTGCGAAAAATATATGAAAAAATCACAAAAGAAGCAGCACAAGCGGCAGGAATAGCAACATTAAATACAAAAAACAAACGAAAAACTTTTAAAGAATTATTAGAGGAAGTAGATGAACAAAAACACATTATTCCGGCGGAATTTTCAAATAATAGGTATCAATTATTTAGTGAATTAAGCGAAGTGGCGCACGGGGATAATGTTTGTGAAGAAGATGCTTTGTTGAAATATGCGCCGTTTCGGAGATTAGTGATAGGAATAATAGAAAAGGTTAAAAACGATACGGAACTGGCAGAAATAAAGAATAAACTCGGTTGGTAAAAGGCAATGAACGTTAATTTGAGGAATTTATGTGCTGACGAATATCAAAAAATAATTTTTGAAGTAGATAAGGTAACTAACAATATCAAAAATTACATAAAAAACAATAATCGAAACACAAAAGAATTTTTTATACAAGTTTTAAGCGACGTAAAAGAAGTATGCAACTGTTGGACTGGAAAGACTTATGTGGGACAAAGCAAAAGGCAAGATTTAAAAAATGCTTATCAAGATTTTTTTAGTAACCTAATGAAAATGTTGCTTCTTTGTAAAACAAATAACAATCAGTGTGAAAACGCAGCCGCAAAAGCCCTTTTGTACCAAGGAAAAGTTTATCGCTATCTTGGGTACGGATTTTCTTCAAGCCGAAAAAAGAAAGTAATAAAACCGGATTATGATAGTGTTTATGTATCGTGGAGCAAAGAACCAAAAAATGGTTATATAGAAAGCAAGTTGTATGGAGAAATGACGTGGATTGAAGCAGAAATTAAGTCTCCGTATTTTGGCATTGATTTAGAGAATATGGGAATATCAAGAGGAAAAGAAAAAGAAGTAGTTTTTCCCACGTTAAAAGATTGCGTAACAAATATAAAGTACATAAGGTAATTGCAATGAGTAAATTAGAAGAATTGATAAAAGAATTTTGCCCGAACGGGGTGGAGTATAAAGATTTTTATTCTGTTTGTAAATATGTGCGAGGGATTACTTATAGTAGTGTACAGGAACTTTTTAACACCATTGATGGAACTCCTGTTTTGAGGGCTAATAATATTGACTTACAAACAAATACACTTATTTTAGAAGATATTAAGTTTGTTGACGAAAGTGTAAAAATAAAAGAAGAACAATGGTTAAAAAAAGATGATATTTTAATTTGTGCCGGAAGTGGAAGTAAAGAACACATTGGGAAAATAGCCTATATATTTAAGAATGTAAATATGACTTTTGGTGGGTTTATGGGTGTCATAAGGGCAAATAGGGACTTACTACTTTCTCGTTTTTTATTTCATTTTTTAACAAGTAATATGTTTAAAAGACATTTATCAAAAGTGTCTGCGAGTAATAGTAGTACGATTAACAATATCAATAATGAAACATGGCGGAATTTGCAAATTCCGTTGCCGGCTCTGCCGGTACAGCGTGAAATAGTCCGAATTTTGGACAGTTTCACGCTGTATAGCGCCGAGCTTACAGCCGAGCTTACAGCTCGCCGTAAGCAGTACGAATTTTACAGAGATAAGTTGCTGAATTTCAATCAGCAAGAAGTAGAAATAAAAAAGTTGTCGGATATATTCGATACACGAAACGGATATACGCCGTCTACAAGTAATAAAGAATATTGGGCAACAAATGACATTCCGTGGTTCAGAGTGGAAGATATTAGAGCAAATGGAAGAATATTAAACGATTCTATACAACATGTTTCGTTTTCGGCAATAAAAGGAAAAGTGTTTCCCGCGAATTCAATAATAATATCAACCTCTGCGACAATTGGCGAGCATGCTTTAATAACATGTGAATCAATAGCAAATCAGCGTTTTACATATTTAATGCTCAAAGATCAATATAAAGATAAGTATAACATTAAATACTTGTTCTATTATTGTTTTCTTCTTGCAGATTTTTGTCGGGAAAATTTGCAACAAGGGAGTTTTGCTTCGGTCGATATGAGCAAATTCAATAAATTTGAATTTCCTATACCGCCGATTGAGGTGCAAGAACGAATTGTAAAAGTGCTGGATAACTTTGACGCGATTTGTTCCGATTTAGGGATAGGACTTCCTGCGGAAATAGAAAAAAGACAGCAACAATACGAGTATTATCGCGAAAAACTGTTGACATTCGACGGCAAGTATGCGACCATTTTAACGGAACGGAACGGAACGGAACGGAACGGAACGGAATGGAACGGGCAGGGCTGATTAGGCTTTTGCAGTATGTGTATGGGTTTGTAAACGTACCGATTCAGAGTTATTTCACAAGATTAAAGGGGACACCGATTACTGCGGAAAAAATGAAGCAGATTGCGACGGTTGGTGGAGAAATTAAAATTTTTGCCGGTGGCAAAACCGTAATAGATGCGAATGAAAAAGATATACCAAATGCTAATATTACAAGAGTGCCTGCTGTTTTAGTACAGTCAAGGGGAGTAATAGATTTTATTTATTACGACAAACCATTTACGTTCAAAAACGAAATGTGGGCATATACTTGTTTAAATTTAATAACTTTAAAATATCTATTTTACTATTTAAAAAACAATGTTAGGTATTTTAGAGAAAATGCTTCGGGAATGGGGGCATTACCGCAAATTTCGTTAGGGGTAACAGATAATTTTGTTATTCCGTTGCCCTCGCTTGACAAGCAGAAAGAAATTGTGGCAATTCTTGATAAATTCGATAGTATATGTAACGATTTAAGCGCAGGCTTGCCCGCCGAAATTGAAAAGAGACAAAAACAATACGAATATTACAGAGATAAACTATTGAGGTTTTGACCTCTTCCGACGGCTACGCCGCCACCTTCCCCAAAGGGGAAGGCAGTGACCTCTCTCGGCACTGCGCGCCACTCTCCCCAAAGGGGAAAGCGAGTGCCTTCCCCTTTTGGGGAAGGGGGACCGCTTGCGGGGGAAGAGGACTTCATTAAACAACATAATGGGTTTTTAATACTATGAAATATGATTTCAGTAATTCCAAACTAACGCCGAACGCTCAGAATTTAAGAAAAAACATGACGAAGCAAGAACGTAAACTTTGGTACGAATTTTTAAGAGAATTACCGTGTCGGTTTCGTAGGCAAAAAGTAATAGATAAATACATCGTTGATTTTTACTGTGCGGAAAAGCAACTTGCAATAGAACTCGATGGCTCGCAACATTATGAAGAGGAAAACGTAATTAAAGATGAAGAAAGGACGAAGTTTCTTAATAGCAAAGGTGTTACGGTTTTGAGATATACAAATCTTGACGTAGATAGAAACTTTAGCGGGGTTTGCGAAGATATTTATAGGCATATTACGGGGTGACCTCTTCCGACGGCTGCGCCGCCACCTTCCCCAAAGGGGAAGGCAGAGACCTCTTCCGTCGGCTGTGCCGACACCTTCCCCGAAGGGGAAGGCTTGAAAAAGATTATATAACAGGAGAAAATTATGAGTTTTTACAACGTTGTTTCAGAAAGCGAAGAAAGTACGGTTGTTAGCGAATATAAGTCGGAAGAAAAACGCTCGGACGCTTATCAATCGGAAGAAGAACTCGAAAAAGAATTTATTCATCTTTTAACGGAGATGAGTTATGAATATTTGCTTATTCATAATAAGGACGAATTACTGCCGAATCTTCGCAAAAAGTTGGAGGAACTGAATAGTTACGCATTTACCGATACCGAATGGGAGCAGTTTTATAATAACTGTATCGCGGGCAAAAACGACGGTATCGTAGAAAAAACGCGGCGTATTCAGGAAGATAACGTGCAAATTTTACACCGCGACAACGGCGAAACGAAAAATATTACGTTGTTCGATAAAAAGAATATCCACAATAATAAGTTGCAGGTTATCCATCAATACGAGGAAAACGGCGGGAATTATAAAAACCGTTACGACGTTACCGTGCTCGTAAACGGATTGCCGCTTATACATATCGAATTAAAGCGCCGCGGCGTGAATATAAGGGAAGCGTTTAATCAAATCGACCGCTATCAGCGCGATAGTTTTTGGGTGAACGGCGGGCTTTTCGAATACGTTCAGATTTTCGTTATATCTAACGGAACGAACACGAAATATTATTCCAACACGACGAGATACAATCATATTAAGGAAATGAATTCCGAGAGAAAGGGCAAAACGAGCAATTCTTTTGAATTTACTTCCTTTTGGGCGGATGAGAAAAATCGAATTATTCCCGACCTTATCGATTTTACCAAGACTTTTTTTGCAAAGCATACGATATTGAATATTTTGGCGAAATATTGCGTGTTTACTTCCGAAAACATGCTTTTGGTTATGCGCCCGTATCAGATTGTAGCGACTGAAAAAATATTAAATAGAATACAAATCTCGTATAACTATAAAAAATACGGAAGCGTTGCGGGCGGCGGATATATCTGGCATACGACGGGTAGCGGAAAAACGCTTACTTCGTTCAAAACGGCTCAACTTGCAAGCAAACTGCCGTATATAGAAAAAGTTTTGTTCGTTGTTGACAGAAAAGACCTTGACTATCAGACGATGAAAGAATACGATCGTTTTGAAAAGGGGGCGGCGAACAGCAACGTTTCGACGGCGGTATTAAAACGGCAACTCGAAGACGATAAATCGAAGATTATCATCACAACGATACAAAAATTAAGTACTTTTGTAAAGAAGAATATTGGACACGCCGTATTCGATAAGCAAATCGTTATTATTTTCGACGAGTGCCATCGTTCGCAATTCGGCGATATGCACAAGGCGATTACGAAATATTTCAAGAAATATTATCTTTTCGGGTTTACGGGTACGCCGATTTTTGCCGTGAACGCAGGGGTTTCTAAAAATCCGAATCTGCGCACGACAGAGCAGGCGTTCGGCGATAAATTGCATACTTATACTATCGTTGACGCTATCAACGATAAAAACGTTTTGCCGTTCCGCGTGGATTATGTTGGAAAAGTGAATCAGGATCCTGAAATGGAAGATAAAGAAGTATGGGATATTGACCGCGAAAAGGCATATCTTGCGCCCGAAAGAATATCGAAAGTCGTTGCGTATATTTTGGAACATTTCGCGCAGAAAACGAAGCGTGATAAAGGGTACCAGTTCAGGCAGCTTGTGAACGTGGAAGAGGTCGCCAAGGCGAAAAACGGACTCGATACGCAAGAGATTAAAAATAAAACGTTTGTAAAAGGGTTTAACTCGATTTTAGCGGTTTCTTCTGTTGAAGCGGCAAGGCTTTACTATGCCGAATTTCAAAAACAGATGAAAGCGCACCCCGAACAGGCGATAAAAATCGCTACGATTTATTCTTTTGCGCCGAACGAAGAGGAAGACAACGGATTTTTTGGGGAAGAAAATTCGGACGATACGAGCGCGCTCGATTCGTCTTCGCGCGACTTTTTAGATGGCGCGATTAAGGAGTATAACGCCTATTTCGGGACGAATTACGATACTTCGGCGGATAAGTTTCCGAATTATTATAAAGACGTATCGTTGCGAATGAAAAACAAGGATATCGACTTGCTCATCGTTGTGAATATGTTTTTAACGGGCTTCGACGCGACGACTTTGAACACGCTTTGGGTGGATAAAAACCTGAAAATGCACGGACTCATTCAGGCGTATTCGAGAACGAACAGAATTTTGAACTCGGTTAAAACTTTCGGCAATATCGTATGTTTCCGTAATTTGCAAAAGCGTACCGACGAGGCTATTTCGCTTTTCGGCGACAGAGAGGCGGGCGGTATCGTTTTAATGCGCGGGTTCAAAGATTATTACAACGGCTACGTTGACGAACGCGGGGATAAGCACGACGGGTTTGTGGATATGATTGCCGAACTTACCGCTAAATTTCCGCTTGAGGAAGAGCGTATAACGGGCGAAAAGGCGCAAAAAGAATTTATCGCGTTATTCGGCGCGGTGCTTAGAATGCGCAATCTTTTAACCGCATTTGATGATTTTGAGGGAAAAGAAATTCTTTCGGAAAGAGATTTGCAAGATTATTTAGGTCGGTATCAAGATCTTCGCGACGAGTGGAAGAAAAAGAGAGAGAACGAAGAGAAAGAAGATATTACCGACGACGTTGTATTCGAACTCGAACTCGTAAAGCAGATTGAAATAAATATCGATTATATTCTGATACTCGTTACGAAATATCACGATTCGCATTGCAACGACAAAGAAACGTTAATTACGATACAAAAATCTATCGACGCAAGCCCCGAACTGCGCAGTAAAAAGGCTTTGATCGAAAACTTTATCGACGGGATAAACGACGTTGACGACGTTATGGCGGAATGGCATTCCTACATAGCGGCGGAAAAAGAAAAGCAATTAAACGAAATTATTGCCGAAGAAAAACTGAAAGAGGACGAAACGAAAAAATTTGTGGATAACGCGATTGCGGACGGCGAAATGCGCACGACGGGAACGGATATCGATAAACTTATGCCGCCGATTTCAAGGTTCGGAAACACCAATCGCGAAAAGAAAAAGCAGACGATCATTGAAAAATTGAAAGCATTTTTCGAGCGTTTCTTCGGCGTGTGAGAGTAAGCATGTTTGCCAGTGGGAAAAGAGAGGTTTAAACTATGGCGGATACTCCGAAAGCATATAAACTGAATAAGGAAAAACAGGCGGCGGAGGAAAACGGGAAGTTTCTGTATTATTTTTATGACCGCAAAAAACTGACGTCGGTTGCGCTTCCCGAAGAGCAGTTCGATAAACTCGTGGAGATGGACAGGGAGTATTATAATCTCGAACGCCGTGAACACGATCATAAAACGGCGTTCAAAAAGTCTGCAAATGCCAACGGCTATAAGAAAATCGATATAGAAAAAGACGATTTCGGACAAACCCCGGAGGAAGATCCGGATGACGACGATGTTTCCGGCGCGGACTTTACCTATAAAATTCACAAGCAGTGCGATATCGATAAAAAAGTTGCCGCGCTTTCGCCTGACGACCGGACGATTTGCCAAATGTATTATGTGGACGGTTTCAGACAGGCGGAAATTGCGGAAGAACTGGGCAAAACGCAAGGTTACGTCGCAAAACGGTTGATGAAAATCGGCGACGCATTGCAGGAAAACAAAACCGCCGAGGATCGCGCGAACGCCCAGTGGGAGAAATTTCTGCGTAAATTCCGTACGGATGACGACGAAGATATTTTGTGGGATATGTTTTTGTATCTGCTGCCCGTTGAGGAGCAGACGGATATTGCAAGCTGGTTTTACAGTTATCGCGAATTTTATAAATTCGGGCTGTCGTATCTCATAATTCGCCCGTTCGATAAGATAATCGATTCTACCGAATTCGGGAACAGAATGAACGATTTGCCTTATCACAGCCGTTATATGTATTACGAAATTTTCGACGGACAGGTAGAAGAACTGCAATGGCTGTATCTTGCGCTTTGCGAAGAGGTGGAGCACCGTAAGAAAACTTTTCCGCAGAAGCCTGCGGGAACGAATTTCGAAAAGATTTTTCAGAAAGCGGAAGAAATCTGCAAGCGACTCGAAATGACGGCAGAGGAATTTGTTAACGAGCGATTTATACCGAAAGAAGCGGAAAAGCGCGGGAAACGCTACAAAGATTACAGACGAAAATATCAGAATATCGTTGTGGCGGACGAAAACGACGCGCGCCCGATAGAAGAACAACTTCGGGATATATTCGGAGACGGTCCGATACCGGAATTTTCTAACCCGGAATTCCGCAAGAAAAAATAATTTAAAAAATTTTTTATATTCCGGAATATTTTCGGCGTTTTATTCGCTTGATAGGTGTAAAACTTTTTTGCAGTCAGGAGGAACATTAAAATGCAAAACAAAATTAAAGTGTTTGAAAATAAGCAGGTGCGGACGTTATGGAACGCAGACGAAGAAGAATGGTATTTTTCCGTCGTAGACGTATGCAACGTTCTGGCGGATTCCTCAAGTAAAGATCCGGGCGCATACTGGCGCAAACTGAAACAACGCTTAAAAAATGAAGGAAGCGAGGTCGTGACAAATTGTCACGGACTGAAAATGCAGGCAGCCGATGGGAAATATTACAAGACCGATTGTCTTGATACGAAAGGCGTTTTGCGGCTTGTGCAGTCGATTCCGTCGCCGAAAGCGGAGCCGTTCAAAATGTGGCTGGCACAGGTTGGAAGCGAACGGCTTGACGAAATAGCCGATCCCGAAAAGGCGATACTTCGCGGCGCGGATTTTTACCGAGCAAAAGGTTATACTGAGGGGTGGATCAATCAACGCCTGCAGACGATAGAAATGCGTAAAGAACTGACCGACGAGTGGAAATCGCGCGGAATAGAGCAGGAAAAAGATTACGCGATTTTAACGAACGAAATGACAAAGGCGTGGAGCGGCTTATCCGTTAAAGAATATAAAAAACTTAAAGGGCTGAAAAAAGAAAATCTGCGCGATAATATGACGAATATCGAACTCGTTCTGAATATGCTTGCGGAGGTTACGACGACGGCGATATCGAAACGGGAACAGCCCGACACGTTTGAAGAAAGTAAAACGATTGCAAAACGCGGCGGAAAAGTAGCAAAAAATGCAAGAACGGATATTGAAAGTCAGTTGGGACAATCGGTAATTTCTCCGCTCAATGCGAGCGACAAACCTGCGCTTGAAGTGAAAACGGATAGCGACGAGGAAAAAGATTAAAACCGCTTTATAATTGGGGGAAATGTAATGGATAAGATAGAAGAATTATTAAAAGACCCGAAGACGGACTTGCAAAAACAAGCATTAACAGATAAGTCTTATAAAAAAACGCCAAACAATCAGGACTGTAAAATAAATTTTGAACTGGCAACATACGGCGATGCAATCTTGAAATGTGTATTGTGTAAAATCTACTTTGAAAGGGAAGATGAAGATAATTTCGGGTTCAAAGGTAAGTTAACCGAGTGGAAAAAACAATATGAAAGCGATGAAGTTTTAGTGCGGGTTGTTGCGAAGCATTATAAATTGCTGAAATTTCTCAAATACGATAAAAAGGGAAACGGTAAGCCCAAAGAGCAAAAGCCGCGGAACTATAAACATAAAGGACAAAACGATAAAGACAGGCACAAATACATCGCGACCGCAATGGAGGCGTGCATTGCCGCAGTGTATATAGAAAACGGCGAAAATGAAGTCATTGAAATCGTAAAAAAATGGATACGATGGATTGACAAAGAGACAAATTCTTCAGATACATAAATTGTGAAAATACAACTAAATAGAAAATGAAAAGGAAGCCGGATAAAAGTCTGACTTCCTTTTTGTATGCGATTGTCGAAAGAAGTTCCGACAATTTTTTATTTTTAACAAAGGAGCGAAAAATGAAAAATTACAATCGGTATCGCCCGCCGTGAACGGACGAAAAACAAATATAAAGGAACAAAAAACGAGGAGGATAAATGGAAGAAAAAAGATTAAAACAATTTACGTTTTACGATTTGTATTACGAGGCTTTGAAAGGGCTTCCCGACGAAGCGGCGGGAAGAATGGCGAAAAACATCTGCAAATTTATGTTGACAAACGAAGAGGTCCCGGAGCCGCAGGACGACAGAGAAAATTTTTTCTGGAGCAATATCAAGGACGTTCTCGAAAAGGTTAAACGAATAGAAGAAAGCGGACGCAAACCTAAAAATCTCAATGAAAAGATGCCGCATTTTGTGTTTATTGATACTTACGACAAGGCGCTGAAACTGATGACGGATGCGGAAAGCGGGCAGTATATAAAAGCAATCTGCGAGTATATGTTTTTCGGGACGGAACGGAAAATGAAACCGCCTGTCGCTATGTATTTTTCGTTCGCGAAAAAGAAACTGGAATTATCCCGGAAAAGAAAATCGTCGGGCAGTAAAGGCGGCGTGGCAGCGCGTGTAAAGGTATCGGATAAAGAGATTTCAAAGGCAACCGAAAAGAAAAATCAATATGTTTCGTTCGATGATTTCATGGCGGAAAATCCGAAGATAAAAAACGATTTATATGCTTCGAGGATGCATTTGCTGGACGGGGTAAATTGGATGAAACTGGATTGCGGGCTGGAGAAAAGCAACTATAAAGATTGCGACAGTCTGTATCGGATTTTAATGCATAAAGAGGAGATAATGAACAATGCATGGTAATAAAAAGAACGGAGTAAACCGTGAAGCAAAAACGGAGCAAAATACGGTAAAACCGAAGCAGGTTAAGAAAATGCAGTCTTCGCCTCATTTTGTGTTACGGAAAGCGGCACAGCCGCCTTTCGTTTACGAGAGCAAGAATACAAGGGAAAAGGAGGAAAATTTTGTCCGGAACGCCGGTAATATTCAACGTGGCATATACGCCGTATAAACTGAAAAAGGGTTCGACCGAAAAAGAGATAAAAGCCCACGCGGAAAAACGCGCGTATTACGATTTTACGGGCGATACGAATTATCTCAGGTATATGACGACCGAGGGAAAACTGACGGGAAACGAATCCAAAAAATTCACGATGCTCGATTATCTGCAAAAATCCACGGGCGTGTTCAATGGCGACGGAATGATAAGTAAGGACGAATTAAAAGAAATGAAACGACGGCTGAAAGAAAACAAAGGCAACATCTGGAGCGGGTTCGTATCCTTCGATGAAGAAAATTCCACAAAGATAGATGCGCCCGAAAAGTGTATCGCGCTTATAAAAAAGACGTTCAACGAATTCTTTCGCGATATGGGACTGGATCCTCGCGAAATCGATTTGATATGCGCTTTGCATCTGGACAGACCGTCGCACCTGCATTTTCATTTCGAGTTTTACGAAAAACGTCCGTGGCTGAAAAACAAGCGCGCCGCCGGATATAAATACCGAAGCAAGGGCAAAGTGCCGATACAAGCCATAGACAATATGGTGGAGCGGCTGACTTCTTATACGATAGACGACGAGCTGAAAAAACGCTCGGACGAAGCGAGAAGCGCGTTATATAAACGGAAAGATTTTTCGGAAGCGCTATGCCGCGACGTGGCGACCAAGAAGATGAAAGAACTTGCGGAAAAAATTCCGCCGACGGCTTCGTTTCAGTACGGCAAAAAAGATATGGCTGAGTATCGTCGTGAGATTGACGGAATTGTGGAAGCGGTTGCGATGGTGGACGAGGACGTATGCGCCGCCGACAGCGCGTTCAGGGCAGAGCTTATGCGAAAAGAAACCGCGCTGAAAAGTATTATGGGGAAATATTACGCCAAAAGAATGAAAGATGACGGCGTTTTCAAAGAGGAAATGACGAACGCTTCCGAATTTTTCGGGCTGAAACACATCCGGACGATAGACAGACTGGAATGGGATTATCGCAGGCGACTCGGAAACATCGTTCTTAAAAAGGTGAAGTACATACAGGAGAATACCTATAAGTATAATCGGGCAAAAAAGAGAAAAGCCAACGATAAGTCGATTAAACGCCATATCGCCGTGTCAGATAATAAAATCGGCAGGGAACTTTCTAACTTTTTCGGTTCGGTTTTCGATTTGTTTATACCCGAAACGCAAGCCTATTCAAACCGTTTGCGGGAGATAGAACGCGAAATGAAGGAAGAAAAAGAAAAGGAAGAGCGCGAAGCCGCAGCGAAAAACAATTATTATAACAGCAGATGAGGTTTGCCCTTCATTTTAGGGCAGACCTCGGAAAGGAGGGGAAAATGACATTTAATTAAAATCGAAAAATAAAGAAAACGAACTTTTACATTCGAGCCATAAAAAATTTTCTGGTTTTTCTTGCGAAAACAGCTTGACAAATACAGATTCGGATGCTATCGTATTGATACGACGAAAGAAAATCGGAGGTGGAACTTATGAACAAAGCAAAAGTAATGCGAAAAGCGGAAGCGGGCGAGGGGTTGACCGTAGCGGAAATCAAAGTTTATCAAAAGGCTGTTAAACCTGGAAGGCACGTTTACGGTAAATACGGAACGCTTACTAAACAGTATTTGGAGGATAAAGGAATCGATTGGACGATTGCGAATCTTCCCGAATACCTGCACGGCGTAGATAAAGCTGCCGATGAACTGTACGAAACGATGTATGAGAAGTTCTCGAAAGAAGAGCGTTTCAAAAGGTCGGCAGACTTTATGGAAAACCTGAAAAGGGAAACGGAAATGCAACGGCTTATCGAAGAAGAAATCTTAAATGAAATTGTTTATGTAAAATAACGGAGTTGTCAATATGAAAGCATTAAAAATCGTAGGAACTATCGGCAGATTTGCGTTGGCAGGCGTGCTTATTGCAGGACATTTCGTAATGAACATCATAGGCACGTTGATTTGTGCCATTACTTCACAAGGCTAATACGGAGGTTTTTATGGAAAAGAAAGAAACAACGCCGCGCAGAGCGGCAAGAAGAAGTTACGAGGAGCGCAACAAAGATAAGCGCAAGCAGACGAGCGGAAATTTCGGGACGATGATACCGCGCGAACTGTATGACGAAATCAATGCGTTTCTGAAAGAACGTAATATGACAAAAGTGGACTTTATCCGAACGGCATACGAAATAATGAAGTCCGAAAACAACGGAACACATAATTGATTGTGGCTTATCCAACCCGTGATATCGGGAATCAATAAGGAGATATTGTGTGATAGGAGAACCGTACTTTTCTTTCCGTTAAAAGTACGGCAGGGAAAATAATTACGGCGCCGCTACGGAGAGTAGTCGGGAAAATAATAGATAAAAGTGTAAACGCAGACAGAAATCCCGGGCGGCGCAACCTTTACGAAAACACAAAAATTTTAAGGAGACTTGAACGAGCAGAAATTAAAACAATTAGAGAGAGAAGAAAAAGGCAAACAACAAAAACTCCTCGAAGCTGGAGCGGAATTCGATTCTTCGCAGTTGAATACAGACGTATTCAATACCGTTATCGCTTTCAGAATGCTTGAAATCATGCGGAATAACGGATTGATTGATGAAAGCGAATATGCAAAAGTCGAGAAAAAGCGCGCCCGCTATAAGGGGAACGTGATAGACAAAAGAAAGACGAAAAAGGCGGTGATTCAATATGATTGAAAACGGTATGGTAATGCCGACAGACGTAAACTTCGATCGTAAAAGACAGCGAAAAGTTGTATTTTATGGAAGGGTAAGTACGGAACATGAAGCGCAATTGGCTGCATTGGAAAATCAGATACAGTGGTATGACGATATAGCGTCGAAAAACCCGAATTGGTACATTTTAAAAAAGTATATCGACGAAGGCATTACGGGTACGCAGGCGAAGAAAAGACCTGCGTTTCTGCAGATGGTACAGGATGCGAAACAAAAGAAATTCGACCTGATCGTAACGCGTGAAGTATGCCGTTTTGCAAGAAATACGGTTGATACGCTTGTCGTTACGCGTGAGTTGAAAAACTACGGTGTGGAAGTGTATTTTGTGGAAGATAATATCCGGACGATGGACGGAGACGGCGAACTGCGGCTTACGATTATGGCGACTTTGGCGCAGGAAGAGAGCCGTAAAATTTCCGAACGAGTCCGCGCGGGGCAGAAAATAAGCCGCGACAAGGGCGTGTTGTTCGGAAACGGAAATATTCTCGGATATGACCGCGATAAAGCGAAAGGAACTTATGTCATCAATCCCGAACAGGCGGAAACGGTGCGTATGATTTACGATATGTATTCCGCGGGCAAGGGGATGTCGCAGATACGCAACGAACTGATACGTCTGAAACGTAAGGACAGTTCCGGGCTGGTGCGCTGGGAAAACTGCAAGATAGCGCGGATATTGCATAATTCGACCTATAAGGGGTATCCCGCATATCTGAAATCGCGCAGAAACAATTTCCTCGACCAGAAAATCATAAGAAACCGCGACGAAGATACATATCTGTATGTAAAAGGCGATTTCGAGCCGATTATAAGCGATGAACAGTGGGACAGATGCCGTCAGATAAGGGAACAGCGCGTCCGTCGCAATAAAATTCTTACGGAAAACGGGGAAAAGAGTCATCTGACAGGCGTTCATACAAGCGACGACGTCTGGACGAAAAAACTCCGCTGCCGTTGCGGTTATCGTATGCGCAGGAACAAGTGGCGGAAGAACAGAAACGGCGAGTTGATTTACGGATATAAGTGCTATAATCAGTTGAATAACGGCACAAAAACCACAAGACAACAGGCGGGTGTGGACGATGCCGGGTTCTGCGACCTGAAAGAAATCTGCGATTGGAAACTTGAAATGATGGCAAGGCGTATTTTTTCGGGTTTATGGGGAAACAAGAAAGATATTCTGAACAAAGTGTCGTCGTTATATCAGGTAGGCGTGTTTATGGAATATCGCGAAGCCGAAACGGTGAAAGACCGGGTGATGGAACAACTTGCCAAGTTGGACGAAAAACTGAAAAAACTTACCCGTATGCGGCTGGAGGACGAAATAACGCGGGAATCGTATTTCGAGTTCAAAAGTGAAATAGAGAAAGAAAAACTTGATTTGCTGAGCAAACGGCGGGTGCTGGATGCGGGAATGGTGCCGAACGGAAATCCGGAAGATCCGGCGAAAAAAGTGGAAGATTTTTTGCTGGCAAAAATGGATTTTACCGACCATCGTATCGACAGAGATGTAATCTGTCAGTTCGTCGGCACGATTGTTCCCGTTACGGAAACGTGTTTCAACTGGTATATGAATTTCGACCTTGCAGACAAATCCGACGATATGAAAAGGCTCGTGTGGGAGTTTACGATAGATTATAAAGAGGCAAAATCTTACCGGAAAGAACGGGACGGAATGCTCAGGCAAAATCAATGGCACGACCTGACGGTAAGAGTGTTTATGTAACTTTACCGGCAGACAGAAAAACGCCGTTCTCTGCTTTTGCGGAGGGCGGCGTTTTTTAGTGTTTTCAGATTGAGAAACAGATTTCGGGTTTACGATATTCCGATTTTATTCTTTTTTCAAAGAAACGAATATCGGATTCTATTCCTTTTTTCGGAAAAGCAATATCTGATTTTATTCCTTTTCGGTTGACAAATACAAAAAAACCGAGTATAATATCGGTAATAAAATCTGATTTCGGAGGAGCGTTATGTTAAAAAGAAAGGCATATCAAAAACTTGTCGAATGGAAAAATACGCATCGGAATAACTGCTTGATGGTGAAAGGGGCAAGGCAGGTCGGAAAAACTTATCTTATCCGCGAGTTCGGGAAAAAAGAGTATAAAAGTTTTGTCGAAATCAATTTTATCAAAAATCAGGAATTAAAACAGATTTTTGCGGGAACGTTGGACGCCGAATCCGTTTATAAAAGAATGACGGCTATGATAAACGGCGTAAATCTCGTAAAAGGCGATACGCTGATATTTTTAGACGAAATTCAGGCATGCGGAAGCGCGCGCACCGCGTTGAAATTTCTTGCGGAGGACGGGAGATTCGACGTTATTACTTCCGGAAGCCTTTTAGGATTGACATACGGGGAAGACGCCGACGAAAATACGGAAGAACCCGAATCTGTTCCTACCGGATACGAAACGTTTCTTACGATGTATTCGCTTGATTTCGAGGAATTTCTTTGGGCGGAAGGGTACGAAAGCGGAATTTCTTACCTGAAAGAACTTTTTGATAAAAAAGAAAAAGTACCTTTCGCGCTAAATGAAAAATACGAAACGCTGTTCCGTGAGTATATGGTGGTGGGCGGTATGCCCGAAATCGTTGCCGATTATGCCATAAATCACGATTTTACGAAGGTTGCCGCTTTGCAGGAAAAAATTCTCGAAAACTATCGTTTCGATATTTCAAAACACGCAAAGGGCGCAGAAAAAATAAAGGTGCGCAAGTGTTACGACGCTATTCCGAAGCAACTCGCAAAGGAGATCACGAAATTTCAGTATTCCACCGTGGAAAAAGGGCAGACGAGCAAAAAATACGGCGGAAGCGTTCAATGGCTGAAAGACTCGAATATCGTTAATCCGTGTTACAATATTCACGAGCCGTATCTGCCGTTGATGGCAAACGCCGAGGAAGATCAGTTCAAATTGTATATCAACGATACAGGCTTGCTGTGCGCTATGTACGGTTTTGAAACCAAAAGAGCGATTCTTGAAAACACGATAAAGGGGAATGCCAAAGGCGGCATTTACGAAAATATTATCGCCGAAACGTTGGTGAAAAACGGTTACGCTCTTTATTATTACAAGCCGGACGATTCCAACGAACTGGAATTTCTGATAGAAAAAAACGGGGAAGTGGTCCCGGTGGAAGTGAAAGCGGGAAATACCGCAACAAAATCGCTGAACAGATTTATAGAAGCATATAAACCGTCGGCGGCATATAAAATCGTTGACGGAAACGTCGGTACGAGCGACGTAAAACTTACGATTCCGCATTATATGGCAATGTTTTTGTAAAAACTGTTATATTGCCGTCAATCGGGATTGGCAAAAATTCAGAAAAAAATCCGGCAAAACGGCGCAGAGAAAACGCAAACAAATATTGCATACAGTCGGGCGATAACATATATCCCGAAGACGGGCGATTTTCGATTGCAGACAGTAATGTTACCTATCGGTCGCTTTTGAAAGCTTTTGCGCAGGCGAATATTCGTAATCCGAGGGCGACAAAATAAGCCAAGAACAGGGTTAAAAAGGTATAATTTACAATAAAACAAACAAAAAACAGCCATTCTCGCTTGAGTCTGGCTGTTTTTTTACTCTTCTGAAAGCAGCCAAAAATCGGAAAATATGCTAAAATAGCGGGGTGGTTCCTCAAATGTTACATTTTTCCGTATATATTGACGCAGGTAAAAAAGGGCGATAAAAGAGAGGTGTTTCATGTCGAAATATAAATTGATTATAGAGTATTACTTAAAAGGAAACAACCGCACGCAGATCGCTACGCTTTGCGATTGTTCCCGTATGACGGTCTGGCGCGTTTTGCAACGGGTAAACGCTATCGGTATCGGAATCGGAGAGTTGAGCGGAATGAGCGAAAAAGAACTTGCTTATTTGCTTTTCCCTGAAAGGACGAAACCGGGAGACGGGTATCTGATTCCCGATTTCAAATGGGAAGAGTTTCAGATGATGAAACACCGTTCGTCGATAAGGCTTTGCTGGCGCAGATATTGCAAACGCGCAATAAAGCAAAATTTAAGAGCGTATAGTTGGAAAAGTTTCCTTTATTTATATAAAGAATATAAAGCTCCGCAGTCGGACGAAGATGATCCGAAAGATAAAGTGAGAAACAAGTTGAAACGCTACAATTTGATGTTGTCGTATTGCAATCCAAACGGCGAGCAAGATCAAAAGTTAAAGAAAGAAAAGGAAGAGTTGCTGAAATCATTACACATTGACGAAAACAAAATAGTAGACAAAACCTATGAGTTATACCGAAACAATACCGATTTAATATCAAGTTTTTACTTTCTGTATTGCCCTGGAGTTACACCGAATTTATTTTTGAACACTGTATTGAACTGCGACAAATTTGAGAACCCCACGGCATAGGCAATTTCTGTTGTGTTAAGGTCTGTGTTGGCAAGCAAGTTTTGAGCGTACAGCAATCTGTTGGCAAGCAAGTAGTCGTGCGGCGTCGTGCCGAAGTGTTGTTTAAACAAACGACTTAGTTGCATACGAGAGTAGTTCAACCGGTGGCAAAGGTCTGCAACGGTGCAGGTGAAAAAGTCTTCGCTACGCTTCATTTCGTTGAGAGTTTGTATCCACAAAGGCTCGTTTGGCTTGTCTTCCGATTGTAATCTGATGACAATAAATTGCAAAAAGCCCATTACTTGCGAGACGATTATGTCGTTGGCTTTTTCGTATTGTTCGGGCGGGATAAGGTTTAATGTGTGCAGTGTGTTGTCGATTGTCGAAAAAACACCTGATGGCAGAGTGTACATACGATTGTTGTCGTACAGTTTGTCTACGGTTTGGTGGGATAGCGGAGCAAGCAACTGTAATACGGCAGGTAGTGCAACGGTAAAATTGACGTAGCGAACGCTTTTGTCGTTACTTGTCAGGTTGTGCACGTCTTTTGTCGTGCAGTAAAACATCGTACCGGGTGTACAGACGAATGTTTTGCCGTTGAGATTGTTGCAAATTGTGCCGCTCAATACAACCGAAAACTCCCAATAGTCTTCATGACTGTGTACGGTGCGGAAGTCGGTTTGGTTGATCCAGAACTGTGCCGTTACATTGCTTGTGTCGCGTAAAAGAACGCTTACGTTTTCTATAAAGTATTTTTTTATCATAGTTGCGTTGCCCTCATAATATTGCGCTGTCTCGAGTCGAAACAATCCGTTGAGGCATTACAGGCACATTACAATTATGCCATCAAATACTTGTAAAGTCAACCGTTTTGAACAAAAATGTTACAAAACAATATAAATATGGGGCAAAATAGTATTGAATTGCTCGGGGGTAAGTGGTATAATGATTTTGAGAAATAGGGCAGAGTATGCCGTAACCGCATCAACGTCGTCTTTGTGGTGATTTTTTGTACCGTATTTAACTATGATGAAACCTCGGCTTTTTAAGAACTATTTTCAATACATTGCCGCAGACAAGGGGGTCGGCACTCGACAGAAACACGTCGGCGCACCTTTGTTTCGTAAGCAGTTTCGGTGCGACAATATACCGAAGCAGGCTTTGTTGCGCATAGCGTGTGTGGGTTTTTATCGACTGTACGTAAACGGCACGGAGGTTACCAAGGGCTACCTTGCGCCATACATAAGCAACTATAACGACTCTGTTTACTACGACGAATACGACGTAGCGTCAATGCTGCTTACCGGCGTTGACAATGTGGCGTGCATTGTGCTTGGCAACGGGTTTGCCAATGCCGTCGACTTCGACGTATGGCAGTTTGAGTCCTCTCCGCTTCGTCGCGCGCCGTGTTTTGCGTTTACGCTTACGTGCGACGATGAACTAACATTGAAATCGGATACGTCGTTTGAAGTGTACGACTCGGCAATCACGTTTGACGACATCCGCGCAGGCGAACGTTACGACGCACGATTATACCGCGCCGAACTGTTTGCGCCGTCGAACAAGCCGTTGCCGGGTTGCGGCAAACCTATCGTTGTCGAAACGCCGCACGGCGAACTCCGCAAGTGTGATGTCGAGCCTATACGGGAACAACGGCGGTTTTGCGCTTTGAGCGTAATAGCGTCGGACGGAGGATATGTCTACGATTTCGGCGAGAACAATGCCGGTGTGGTGTGCTTGCGCGTAAATGGCGTGAGCGGACAAAAAATCACTTTTGACTTCGGTGAAGTGCTAATAGACGGCAAGCTCAACAAAGACAACATCGTGTGCGATTTAGTCTGCGACGACTACAAGTGGCAATACGTCCAACACGATGAGTATATCTGTACCGACGGTTGGCAAACGTGGATCCCGTCTTTTACTTACCACGGATTTCGATACGTTTACGTGACCGGGTTGACGGCAGGACAGGCAACTGTCGACGCACTGCAATACATAGTGTTGCATAGCGACGTCGCGCAAAGAGCGACCTTCCGTTGCAGCGATCAGACGCTTAACCGTATATACGACATTACTTTACGCAGCGACCTGTCCAATCTTTTTTACATTCCGACCGACTGTCCGCAACGGGAAAAGAATGGTTGGACCGCCGACGCGGGACTGTCTGCCGAACAGTTTTTGTACATCTTCGACTGTGGCAAAACGCTTGCCGAATGGCTTATAAACGTTTGCAAGGCTCAACGCTCCGACGGCATGATGCCAGGTATAGTTCCTACCTACGGTTGGGGATTTAAGTGGGGTAACGGACCCGCATGGGACTGCGTGATTACGGAAATGCCCTATCAACTGTACCGATTCTACGGCGATATGTCGGTGATCGATCAAGCCTTGCCGACCATATTACGGTACTTTGATTTTATATCTGAGATTACAAACGCCGACGGGCTTGTCGATTTCGGTTTAGGCGATTGGTGCGAAGCGGAGACAGAACAATGTCAGGATTATTCCACGCCGGTGCAGTACACGAACGCGCTTACGTTACTCGACATGACAAACAAAACGTTACAAATGCTTGCCGTTTTGCAAGGCGACCACGCTACGCAAACGACAGCGATTCAGACGGCAAAGAGACGTTTTACGCAGGCCTTTCGTAATAATTACATCAAAGACGGGCGCATTACGGTGCAAACTCAAACGTCGCTCGCCATGGCAATTACAAGCGGCGCGCTGACCGCCGACGAGCAGGCGCAAGCTCATACAGACTTGCTTGCGTTGTTAAAATCCCGTAATTGTCGCTTCAAAGTAGGAGTTATCGGCGCAAAACATTTGTTCGATGCGCTTACGATGTTCGGAGATACCGACGTTGCCGTCAAGTCGATTGTAGGTCCCGATTACCCGTCCTACGGATACATGCTTGCCAATGGTGCAACAACGCTATGGGAGTCGTTCTACAAACTTCGTGCAGACGGCGTAGTGCGGCGCAGCAACGGGCAAAAGATCGACTCGCTTAACCATCACTTTTGGGGCAGCGTAGTGGGTTGGTTTTACCGGGCTATAGGAGGACTTGACGTTCGTTCGGCAAACGAAGTGCTCGTCATCGTGCCGGAAACGAAACTCGTAACTCATGCGGAGACATCATACTCATACGGAAACAAACGCATAACCGTCGCATGGCGACGAAACAAAGAAAAAGAAACGCTTACGGTACGTAACGATGGTTTTATAGGAAAAATAAGGCTGTCCGATGTAGAAATCCCTTTGCAACAAGGCGACAACGAAATCGCCCGCAAAATAAATGTAGATTAAGGAGTGAATAAGCATGAAGAAGATCAGATTTATTTCGTTAGTAGTGGCCTTAGTGCTGGCGGTTGCCGCATTTGCTGCATGTAAACCGGTTGCAGATCCGGATAACGGAGAAGAAATCGACGACACAAAAACACAACTGTACGTGTACGTGGCGCAGTGGGGCTTCGGAACCGAGTGGTTCAAGCAGTCCAAGAAGGAGTATGAGGATCTCAACAAGGACCGCGAATTCGAAGAAGGCAAGAAAGGTATACAAATCATACCGCAATATCGTCAAAGCAATCTGTCCGTTTCGGAAATCCGCGGCGACAAAATCAACGAAGTGTTTTTCCTCGAAGCCGTGCCGTATTACGGTTATTATACCGAAAAACTGTTTACCGACATCACGAGTTACGTCACGGGCGAGAATCCCTACGAAAAAAACGCCTCCATCGAAAGTAAGATGACCGCCCAACAAAAAGACGGGTTGAAGATCGACGGCAAATACTATGCCGTACCGGGTTATTCGGGGAATTACGGTCTTATCTATAACGCCGAGTTGTTCGACCAATATCAATGGTACTTCAATGCCGCGGGAGAGATGATCTGCGAGCAACGCGTCAAAGACAAGGTCAAAGGTGCGGGCCCTAACGGCATTGTCGGTGATTACGACGACGGTTTGCCGCAAACCTATGAACAATTTTTCAAGCTGTGCGACAAAATCGCCGCTTATCAGGACTACACGCCCGTCAGCTGGCCCGGTACTTACGCCGCACAACACATGGAAGGCTTACTCGAAACACTTGTTGCCGACTACGAAGGCGCAGAGAACATTTCCCGCCGTATCAATTTCAGCGGCAGCGAGAAACTTGCCGCGGTCGACGCAAACGGCAAAATCAATATCGACGGCAACGGAAAAGTTGTGCTTGACTCTGAGGCGACGACTATAGGTAACGACAACGGCTACGACGTGTTCCGTCAGGCGGGTGTTTACTACGGATTGAGCTTTATCGAAAAGTTGATAAAGACGAGTAAGTATCACAACGAAACAACGGCATTCGGCACATACAGCCAACGCGACGCGCAGGATGACTTTATTTATGCGGGCAAAGACGGCAAGGGTAGAATGATTCCTGCAATGATCGTAGACGGCGACTGGTGGCAAAGCGAGGCAAGCGACACTTTTGAAGATGCCAAGCAGTACGGTACCAAGTACGAACGCAACTTCAGGTACATGCCGCTGCCCAAGGCGACTGCTGAACAAGTCGGCAAAAACGCCTGCAACATCGATTTTGATTTCGCTTACTCATTTGTCAGCGCTAACACCGAAAAAGACAAGGTTGCAATTGCGGCGGATTTTATTCAATTCGTGCATACCAACGAACAGATGGTAAAGTTTACCAAAGTTACGAATACCATCAAGGCGCTCGACTATACGATGACCGACGACGACCTTGCGGAACTTACACCGTATGGTAAATCGCTGTTTCAATACAAAAAAAACGGCAAGTCCGACACGATAATTCTTACGGGTTCCAATGCCAAATTTCTGAGTTATTTCGGCAAAATCAAGAAACCGTATTCGGCGTCTTATACCGTCGACAACAAAACGCTGATGTACTCTCCGGTGCAGGCTTTCCGCGAGATACCCGACAACGCAAACGCCAAAAACTACTTTGAAAACATGTTTTTCGAGTGGAAAAGTATCTGGAATTAACGATACGTACGGACGAAGGACAGAACTATGCTGAAAAAAACAAAAAGCAAGGTGGGACAGTCGGGCAATAAATGGGTATATGCATTGTTGATGGCGTTCCCCGTATTGCACTTCTGTGTGTACTACATATACGTCAACGCCAGATCGATTGCGATGGCGCTTCAGAACGTCGATCCCTTAACGGGCGGAATCACATGGACGTTTGCCAATTTCGCCGAGCAATTCAGGTTTCTTGCCACGGGACCCGCTATGAATATGTTGCGCGTATCGTTGTTGTGCTACGCAATTCATCTGGTCGTCGGATTAACTACGGGGTTATTGTTTGCCTACTACGTGTACAAAAAGCGCGTTATGTCGGGTATTTTCCGCGTGCTGATGTTTTTGCCGTCCATTATACCCGCCATCGTGCTTGTGACGATTTATCGTTACTTTGCCGACAACGCTTTGCCGGAGATGATTTCCGGGCTGTTCGGATTGACGGAAACTCCGCAAGGACTGTTTTCGAATAAGGATACCCGGCTTACCGTTATCTTGTTCTACGATATATTCGTATCCTTCGGTACGTCGGTACTTGTATACACCAACAAAATGGACTCCATCGATCCGTCGCTTACGGACGCGGCAAAAATTGACGGTGCGACGCAGTTTAAAGAGTTCTGGTATATCGTGTTGCCGATGACGTTTTCTACAATCAGTCTGTTTTTGGTTACGGGCGTTGCGAGCATATTTATGAATCAGATGTTCCTGTTCTCCTTTTACGGTTGGGCGCCGCCTGCGGACCTTGACACCTTCGGGTACTATTTTTTCCGCAAGACAAGCGAAGCGACGACCTACAACGACAAACAGGCATTGTGTTCCTTGTCGGCGTTGGGACTTATTTTCAGCGCGATAGCGATACCTCTTACTTTCGGCGTAAGGTATCTGCTCAACAGATTCGGCCCCAAGGAGGACTGACAATGACAACAAAATCCGGTATAGGACGCAGAAAAACAAGTTCGTTCTTCATTGTATTGTTTGTTTTTTTGATAATTTACTCGCTGCTGTTTGTCGGCTTGCTCGTGTGGGCGATGATTTCGTCGTTCAAAACGCCGCGCGATTTTCAAACCAACCCCGTGGGACTGCCCGAAAAAATAGTTAATAACTTTGCGGAAGCGATCAAACTTTACAAGATACAAGTCGGCGGCGTTAAAGGAAGGCCGCTATACGCTATGTTTCCGCAAATGTTGTACAACTCCGTTCTGTATTCAGTTGGGTGCGCGTTGTTCAACACGGGGGTAACCTGCCTGACGGCGTACTGTTGCGCCCGCTATAAGTATCGCATGTCTAAAATCGTATATGCGGTTGTTCTTATCACGATGACGATACCCATCGTCGGATCGCTTCCTTCGCAGATACAGGTTGCGCAGACTTTGCGTATATACAACACTGTTTGGGGTATGTGGTTGCAAAGCGCGACTTTTCTTGGACTGTACTTCCTTGTGTTCTACGAGACGTTTGCTTCGTTGCCGAATTCCTTTTTTGAGGCTGCAAGAATCGATGGCGCGGGCGACTTTTCCCTGATATTCCGTATAGCGTTACCTCTTGCCAAGAACGTATTTTTTACGATATTCCTGCTTAACTTTATCACTTACTGGAACGACTACCAAACGCCGTTACTGTTTCTGAAGTCTATGCCCGTGCTTTCATACGGTTTGTATCTCATTACGCAGTCCAACGCCTATGTGCCGATGATTATGGCTGCGGCAACGGTGGTGTTGGCACCGGTAGTCTTAATTTTTATATTTGCCAACAAAAAGTTGATGGGTAACCTGACTGTCGGCGGCGTAAAAGGTTGATACCGACATAGGCGGGCAGCCGCCCGTAGCAAATTTTCGGGAAGGAGAAAAGATGAAATATACAACTACAAAAATCAGGACGATCGTTCTTGCGCTCGCGTCTCTGTTGGTGCTTTGCATTATGGCGGCGGTACTTCCCGTCGCGGCAGACGAACTTGCTCCGAAGTACAGGTGGACGGGCGAAGCGGTTGCGGACGAATATCTTTACGGACAAACGTTTATCGTACCCGAAAGACGGCTTGACGGCATACAAGCCGACGTGTCACATACGTTGGTGTTTCCCGACGGCACTTCGTCTTATGCCGACAGAGTCGGGTTGAATCTCGGCGGCAAATACAAACTTACGTACACGGCAAGCGCAGGCGGCAAAGTCTATAGTGAATCGCACGACTTCTCGGTCGGCTACGCAACCTATTCGGTTAAAGACAAAAACTCTTCCGCCGTATACAAAACGCCGGATAACGTGCGCAATAAGGACGTTAAGGGTGTGGTGGTTTCGCTTGTTCAAAAGGACGCGTTTGTCATCAATCAAGCCATTGCCGTGAGCAACTTTACCGCCGACAACTATTTTGTGGAAGGCTTTGTAATCAACCAGACTGTGGGGGCGGGTGCCTTTACGCGATTTATCGTTACGTTGACCGACTTTGAAAACCCCGACGTATATATCAGGATTATCGTCAACGAGCGTACTTCTCAAGACGAAAAGGGCGTTGCTTTTGCGGCCGCTTGCGGTAACGGACAAAAACCCGTAGGGTTGGAAAACTACGTTCCCGGCACGCTGGACAATATCTCCACGGTACACAAAAACGACGGCATGGGGCAGTGGATCAATATGCCCCTGCGCGGACAAAACACAATCGTCGGATCCGGAAAGTATACCTACGATATTTACAACGACGACTATCCTTTCCGGTTCAGTTACGACCCGGCACAGCAACAAATCTGGCATTCAACCAACTTCAACGTGCCTAACGATAAAAACTATAACGACCCGAATCCGGATAAAGATAAAGTTCGTGTGGACAGCACGAATTTCAAAAAGATCGTTACCGACCTTGACGATTCCCGCTACTACGAGTCGCTGTGGAGCGGATTCAAAAGCGGTTACGTCAAGTTGTCCGTCACTGCGGAAAACTACACGTCCACTCACGCGCAATTTTGTATTACCAAAGTTCTAGGCGTGGATCTTTCTGACAGTGTATTCGAAGTGACGGAACAACCGACAATCACCGTCGACACCGATTACGACGCGATGCCCGAAGCCGTTGTGGGGAAAGGTTATCCCGTACCTGCGGCTTCTGCGCACGACCTGTACGGAGGCGACGTCGAAGTAACCGCCAACGTGTGGTACAACTACGCAAGCAATAACAAGACGTCGGTGAGTTTTGTTGACGGAAAGTTTGTCCCCAAATACGCGGGCTACTACGCAATCGTATATACGGCAACCAACCGTAGCGGGATTTCGGCACAAAAGGTACTGTGGGTGCATGCCAAGGCCGAACCGAACCCGATGATAATCGATCTGTCTGCAGACAGAGTAACTTCGTGCAAGGCGGGAGAGTTTATCCCGTATGCCGCGGCTACGACAAACGGCGGTAACGGCAACGTGAGTTTGTCGGTATACGCTAAAAGCGGCGATACGGTATTACGCACCGAGGGCGGTTTCCGTCCCGAAAAGACAGGCACGTGGCAGGTCGTGTACACGGCTATAGACTACGTCGGCAACAGCAAAACCGTCAGTTACGACGTCACGGTAACGGCAAATTCGTTTCCCGTATTAGTGGACAATATCACGTTGCCGCAGACGTTTATTTCCGAAGCGCCCTTTACTTTGCCCCGAGTGTACGCAAACAAATACGATCAGGACGGCGTATACAAACTTCTTTGCACCGTGCGTGTGGAGTACGACGACAAAACGGAGACATACGACAGCGGTGAAAGTTTCGTGCCGAAGGTTGCGGCTAACGGCGAAACGATCGAGGTGACCTACCTGTGCGAAGGGGTCGAATTGTTCAAAAAACAAGTCCCCTGCGTCGTAATATACGAGGAAGGGTACCTTAAATACGAAAACTACTTTGTGGCGACTAACGCCACCGGAGATAAGTCTTCCAACGATGGTTATGTTTTGACGGCTATAGCCGACGGCACAATGAGCGTAACTTACGCAAACGCCCTTGTTGCCGAACAGGCAACCTTCGGGTTTCGTTGCTTCGGCGGCGCGGATAACTACACGCAAGCCGTAGTAACTCTTACCGACGCGGCAAACTCCGACAATGCCGTAAAAGCGGTGTTCAGACAGGTGGACGGCAAAGTGTGGCTGTTTGCGGGCGGTAAGTCATATCGTACCGATTACAGTTTTGTCGGCAAAGCGTTTGACATTTCTCTCGGCTTCGAAAATGGCGCGTTCGTATACGACGGTGCGGCGTTTGTGCCGGCAGAGACGGTAATCGGTAACGAATTCGTCGGGTTCAGTTCGGATAAAGTTTATCTGTCCGTGGAACTTACCGGCGCCAAAGCAGGCAACAGATTCTCCGTCATGTCGCTTCGCAAATACAAGTTCGAAGGTCAGGACGAGGACCTTGTTCGTCCGTACATTGTGATAAACGGTGAAGTCGCGTCTATCGGTAAACTCGGCGACGTGATTCATATGCCGTCGATAAGCGTCGGCGACGTGATATGCCCCAATGTAAGCGTTCTTATGCAAGTATTTGCACCGGACGGAACTTTTGTCAAGGACGTCAACGGCGTGGAACTGAACGGTTGCGATGCAGGCGTCGAGTACGACTTCGTAGTAGAGCAATCTGGTTCATATAAGGTAGTATACAGCGTCAAAGAGGCGGAATTGTTCCAATACGTTGCGCCGTTCGGCAACGAGTGGACGTACGAAGTTGCCGTGTACGACTCCGTTGAACCGACGATTACCGTTACTTCCTTTGTTCCCGATACCGTCAAACTCGGCGAAAAGGTGCTTGCGCCGAAGTTTACCGTAACAGACGACTTTACCGCAACCGATGATCTGACGGTGTTTGTGTACCTTACGACTCCCACGGGACAAAAGCAACTTATCAGTAAAGAAGCCGTGGTGTGTAGCCTGAAGGGTAGTTATTGTTTCACGATTACGGCAATCGACGAGGCAGGAAATATCGGCGTGAAAACGATTTATTTCAAGGTGGTGTAACGCATGAAAAAGAGATTATTGCAAGTAATTGCTTTGATATGTGTAGCTGTTACGTTGTTTTCGCTGTGCGCATGCGGCAAACAACCCGGTTCGGGCGATGATGTCGTTGCCGAAAACGTGCGTGCCGAACACAAGGTAACTAATAGTTTGCACAAGGGAGTAGACAATATTCCCGATACGGGCATTCCGTTTGTCGTGGACGGTACGTCGGAGTACAAGATTGTGGCGGGCAATTCCGGCATCCACAAAAATGCCGTTACCAAAGCCGCGGGATTCATTTCTTCGCACATCAACAGTGCAACCGGAGTTGCGTTGGAAGTGATTGATGGCGACGAAGACGTCGAGTGGAGCGACTCCGCTAAACTGGTGGTTGTGGGAAGCGAAAAGTTGCAACAGGCGGCAGGCTTCCGCAAAACGACCGACGATATCGGAATTACCGGGTATCAGATACAAACCGTCGGCAACAGTGTGTTCGTTTGGGCTGACGGCAACAGCGGCTACAATCTTGCCGCGCTTGCGTTGTTGCGAGTATTGGTCGGGTACGACTGTTTGGATCTTGACGCCTATATCTACACCAAGGACGGTTCCTATCTGCCCGAGATGGACATCGTCGAACGTCCGGATTTCGATTATCGCGTAGATCAGACGTTGTATACGGTAGCGGCGCCCAGAGCGTATTCTATGGGCTTCAACCAAGGCGAACCGTATATGACGGCCGATCCGTGCCATACCACATTTTACTTCTTGCCTCCCAAGGTGTACGAAAACGAAAACAAGGATTGGTTCAGTAATCAACGTTGCAACTTCGTTGACGATCAGGATAATTACCTTGTACACGCCGCGCAACTGTGCTACACGGCGCACGGCAAACCAGAGGAACTCAAAAAGATGCAATCGCTGATTGCCGATCAGATAATGTATCTTACGCTTGAAAAGTATCCGGACAGAAATATTGTCACTGTCGGTCAACAGGACGAAGATATAGTGTGTAATTGCGATAGTTGCAAGGCTGTGGTGGAAAAGTACGGCTCTATTGCCGCGGCGATAATTCCGTTTATAAACGGTATCGACGATATTGTACAATCAAGACTGAAAGCGTATGCCGAAGAACACAACCAACCTATTAAGGAAACAAACATTTTGTTTCTATCTTATCAATCCACGAGATTTGCGCCAAAGTTCGATGACAGTCTTAAATTTAACGACCACGTAGGCGTGCTGATTTGCAGCAGTAAAACACGCTACTCCTATACGTTCTGGGACGATATCAACGTCGTTGATAAGGAACAGACCGAAAATTGGCAACCCTTCGGAAACGTGTATTACTTCTATTACGAAATCAACAGTAACAACTACTTCGTACCGTGCAACACTTTCCGGGCTTGCGTGGAAAACTACCGGTTTGCCAAGATTAACAACGGCAGACTGATGACCAGTATGGGCAACTGGAAAACGCCGTATACGTCCGGTTTTACAGCGTTCAAGAGTTATTTGAACAGCAGACTGTGGTTTAATGTCAACTACGACTACTCCGACCTTGAAAAGACGTTTTTCGACAACTACTACGGTGACGGCGGCGTATACATGAAGAAATTTTTTGACGAAATGACATCGTACATGGACTACATGCGCGACAGCGGTAACGCCGACTTCAACGGAGTGGTGGTCAACGAGTTTACCTACACGGCAAAATACTGGCCGATAAAAATGCTGCAACGCTGGAACAACTACTGCGATCTTGCGCTTAAAGAAATCGAAAAGACCAAGGCTCTTAACGACGGAACGTACGAAGCCTTGCACGATCGCATATTGCTGGAAACGCTTTTCCCGCGGTACATAATTTGTAAGTATCACGCGGCGAAGTTTTCCGAAACGGAAATCGCTTCTATGCGCAAGACGTTCTACGACGATACGCAGTACTTCAATCTGACACATGAAAGCCAATACGAAACGTTTGAATCGTTGTGGAAAGGATGGGGGTTGAAATGAAAAACATTTTACGTAAATTTGCGCCGGCGGCATTGATTTTGTGCTTGATTTGCTCCCTTGCGCTTGTTGCCTGCAAGAGAACTCCCGACGTGACGCCCGACAATCCGCCCGAATCGCCGACGGAAGAAACAAAGGTGGTACTTAGCGACAGCGTGCTGACGTTGGATATCTACGATACGGCAACGTTGACGGTGCGAGAGGGAGGCAGCGGCGATCAGAAGTGGACCAGCAACAATATCGCCGTAGCAACGGTTGACGGAAACGGCACGGTCACGGCGGTTACCGAAGGCACTGCCGAGATCGAAGTAACCACGTCAAAGGGTAAAGCAATCTGTACGGTGTTGGTCGTCAACAGTTACGTTGCGCCGGTACTTACCGTCAGTACCGCCGAAGTTGCTCTGGCAATCGGCAACGACTATCTGTTGCTCCCGAAGCTTATTTACAAGGGGTCCGATTGTACAACCAAAGCTCAATTCGGTTGTACCGTTGTCGACGGCGAAAAGGACGACGTTGTAACGGCTATAAACAACGCCGACGGTATTTTGTTCACGGCGAAGGCGTATGGCACGACGAAATATGTTGTGTACGTCGAGTACGCGGGCGTGGCGTTGAGTACAGTTGTAAACGTGTCGGTAATCGATACCGGTATAGTGTTTGACGTGGTAAATATAGAGCCGATGGCCGGAGGTTACCATGCGCAACTCAGCACCTATGCGATCGACGATTACGCAACGGCAATTACACCTGTTGTAAACGTTACGGAAAAAGGACAAACAACAAACGATGTAACGATAAACTACACTACAGACAATGAGCAGGTTGCGGCTGTCGTAGACGGACGAATTGTAGCGATAGACGCGGGTACAACAAAGGTACGCGGCACATACAAGACAAGCGGCTTTGTAATAGATGTAACCGTTTCCAAGCCCGTTCTGGATGCAGTTGCGACAAATGGTGTCGTCGAGGTCGGCAGGCTTGCCGACGTTGCCTTCGACGTTCAACTTGAGGGTAATTTGGTTTCGGCAATGATCGGCAACACACAAGTCGGAAAGACTATTACCGACGGTAAGCTTACGCTTGATCGCGACAAACTGGAGGAGATGCCCGTTGCAAACTACGGCGAACACGTAGAGTTGTTTATTGAGACCGACATTGTCAAATACAGTACGGAAATCGAATTATACACGCTTGTAGTCAGGACAAAACAGGACTATATGAGTATCGGCGCGCTGTCTAAGGCGGCATGCAAAAACAACGACAAGTTGTTTGGCGGATATTTTGTGTTCGGTGACAATATTACAGTCAACGGCGGTATGTCGGAATTTATCGATCGCACCGGAACCGATTTCAACGGCAACGGCAGTCAGGGTTTTTGCGGTATTATAGACGGCAGAGGTTACGTTATAAGCGGACTTACCAAAACGACGGACAACGGTAACGCTTTCATTTCCGTTATGCACCGTGACGGTGTGTTGAAAAATCTCGGCTTCATACATTCAGGCTTTGAAACGGACAGCGGTTCTTTTCTTATTCACACCGGTGAAGGCACCGTTGAAAACGTATATGTACAGTACGACAAAATCAGCGGCGGAAGTTCCGAGGGCTACAGCGGAACGATCTTCAACGCAAATCTTACGTTGAACAAAACGGTTGTCGACGTTACAAGCGCACAAATAAGCGGAAACGGCAACAAATTTTTGCTTATGACCGCAAATCGCGACGCAAATCTTAAAAACTTTATTTGCTTGTTCGGAAACAACTATACGTTGCAAGACGTTATAGACGGCAACGTGACGGTGGAAAACGGTCAGGATTTTACAAACGCCGACTACAAGGCGGCGTTTAACAAAAAAGTTTTCTTCGGGTTTATAGCGTTTAGGCAAAGCGAGTTTTTTGCAAGTATGTCGGATTGGAACAGCGACTTGTGGCACGTTGACGTTGACGGCGGTAAAATCGACTTCGGAGTAAAAGAATATGTCGAGCCGGAATTCAGACAAGAAACGATCACCGTGCAGGACAGCGATCGTGTGCGTGCAGACCTCGATATAAACAACAACGGAACTCTGAACAACGGTAAGATCATTGACATAGATATTGCCGGAATTATTGGCACAAGCGACTACACGCTGGTTTCCGTCAACGGCAACGGCGTTTCGAGCAACAACGTTACCGCGGATCTGTTCGGCTATATGTACGGCAACCAAACCATACAGATCGTAGCCGACGCGGAGTATACAAGGTACACGATCAATCTTCCTGTGTTGCTTGTCAGTAAGGTTATCAGAACCGTGGAAGACTATGCCGCGTGGACCAAGATTGCCATAGCGTGCGAAAACGACGGCAAAACCGAAGGTAGTCACAATTACGGCGGATATTTTGAACTCGGCAACGATATCAGGAGTGAAAGCGGCAGTATTGCAATGGTTTACGCGGATCAGGACGCGTGGGACGGCGCAGGCGGTTTCGGCGGTACGTTTGACGGTTGCGGGTACGTAATAGACGGTCTCGTCGCAAACGTGGCAAAGGATCACGCAACGTTTATCGGCGAAATGAAATCGAACGCGGTACTGAAAAACGTCGGCTTTACCAACGTGAAAATGAGCGGAACAACGTTTCTTACCCGTACTACGAACGGAAAGATTTCAAATATTTACGTGCAGTACAAAAAGATTGACGTAACAAGCGGGCAAACATTGCTTGTGCGCGAAAATGCGATTGTAGAAAATATATTCGTGGACGCGGCGTGTGCGGAAATCGTCGGCGGCAGTGCATACGGAATACTCGGCAGCAGGCACGCGAATGAAAATAATTATCCTGTTTACGGGATCGTGCCGCAAGGTTACGTAAGTTATGTCGATTGCGGAACAAATGGTTGCGGACACGGATTCGCAAGTGCGGAAACGTTGAAGTCCGATTCCACCGCATGGAGTGCAGTGCATGCATTTGCAGCGTCGTGTAACTTCTGGCACATAGATTCTGAAACCGGTGCGGTAACGTTTGGGAATTCAAGAGGTTAAGTATGATTGCTTCGGTGATAAAGCAAGGCTACGACGTCATCGTGGTAGGCGGAGGTATAGCAGGCTGTTGCGTCGCGCTTGCCGCCGCAAGAGAAGATAAAAGCGTGTTGCTTGTGGAGAAACACATCAATCTCGGCGGACTTGCAACGCTCGGGCTTATCAGTTGGTTCGAGCCGTTGTGCGATGGCGAAGGCCGCAAAATGACGGGCGGCATGGTTGAGGAAATGATACGCCTTGCCGTTGGGTGCGGTTACGACAATTTACCCGGAATCTGGGGCGGAAAAAGCGACAATGAGCAATTGAGCGACAGATATTCCACCAACTTTTCTCCAACGTTTTTCTCTTTGGCACTTGATGACGTATTGCGTAAGAACGGCGTTACAATATTGTATGATGCGCTCGCAACCTACCCGGAAGTCGACAACAACAATGTGATCGTCGGCATAACGGTGGAGAACATCGACGGGCGGTTGCTGTATCCTTGTAGGGTTGTAATCGACTGCACGGGCGAAGCGACTGTCGCGGCTCGTGCAGGAGTACCGACAAGGACGTACAACAACACGCAAACATACGTTGTTCACGATACGAATCGCCAACGTGCGACGGAATTTGCCGACAGCGGCGACATGACAAAGTTGCGTCATTGGCAATGGTTTAAGCCCGGTGTGGAAACAATCGGCGAAGTGACGTCGTACGTTGAAAACGATTACTTGCGCCGAAGCAAACAAGTAACCTTGGCTCACTATGCCGGCACCGACAAAAACGAGCGGGAAATATTAACCCTTCCCGAGTTGCCGCAAATACGACTTATCCGCGCTATTGTCGGTGATGAAACTTTCTTCGGACGAGTGGAGGACATAGACAAACCCGTGGCAAAATCCATCGGCAGTACCGGTGATTTTGCCCATTGCGGCTACCGCTTTGACGTGCCGTACGGTTGTTTGTACAATTCCGACTTTCCTAACTTGCTGTGTGCGGGACGTATTGTCAGTGCCGACGGAAACGGAGCGCATGTGTTGCGCGTTGTGCCGTGTTGTTGTTTGACCGGGCAGGCGGCGGGTATTGCGGCGGCGGTGGCGATCGAACAAAATAAGTCGGTTGCCGACGTATACGACCGGATAAAACCGCGCCTTGAGTCGCGCGGCGTTGCGTTTGAAATCAAATGAAGAGTATTAAGCGGTGACGGAAAAATCTCGATTCGACAACGGCGGCTTGTGCGCCAAACGGTAGGTTGTATGATAGAAAAAGCAAAGTGGATTGCCGCGACGGAAGCGGAACAGGCTCCATGCATCGAAAAGAAGTTTTCGGTGGGTAAGGTGAGGTCTGCAATATTGGATATTACGGGGTTGGGATATTTCTATGCCGAAATTAACGGAAAGAATGTTACCGATGATTTATTTAACCCCGTTTTTTCCGATTATCGTGTGCGCTCGCTGAATAATTTGCTGTACCCGATAACGGATAGAATGGCGCATCGCGTGTATTTTTGCCGTTTCAACGTTGCCGATATGCTTAATAACGGAGATAACGTGCTGTCGGTGTACCTTGGTAACGGTTGGTACCGCCAGACAAAGCGCACCGCCGAAGGACATTTGGAGTTCGGTAATAAATTGATTGCTCGGTTTAGTTTGCGATACGTAGACGAACAGGGTTGCGAACACGAAATACTGTCCGACGGCACCGAGGTCTGGCGACAAACCGAAGTTACGGAAAACAATCTTTTTTACGGTGAAACGCAGGATTTGCGAGTATTCGGCAAACCGCCGGAGTATAGCAACGTAACCGTCGAAGATGATTTTGAAACAGTTTTTACCCTGCAAACCTGTCCTGCAGAGCGAGTGATACGTACGATTGAACCAAAGCTTGTCAGACAAAACGGTAAAAAACGCGTGTACGACGCGGGCAAAACCGTCAGCGGTCGGGTGCATTTGCGTGCGTACGGTAACGGCGGAGATACGGTTATGGTAAACCATAGCGAGTGCATTACCAAGGACGGGACGCTTGACGTCAATTCGTCGGGCGGCGATATCTTAAACGACCAGGGTGAACGGCAGTTGCAATCGGTGCAATATGTGCTTGACGGAATGGATCGTGAACTTTATCCCAAGTTTTGTAAGCAGGCATTCAGATATTTCGAGGTGGAAGGCAACGCCGAGGTTGTGAGCGTGGAGGTGATACATATTCCCTTTTCCGAGCGTACGACGTTTGCATGCAGCAACAGCGTACTTAATTGGTTGTACACCGCATATAAGCACACGCAACTGATCAATATGCACGATGGTTTTCCGTCGGATTGTCCGCATAGGGAGAGGCTCGGTTACACGGGCGACGGACAAATTACAGCGTCTGCGGCAATGACGATGTTCGATTGTGAGGCTTTTTACCGCAAGTGGATACGGGATATTTGCGATTGTCAGAATATCGATAACGGCCACGTGCAGCATACCGCACCTTTCTATGGCGGCGGTGGCGGACCTGTCGGTTGGGGCGGAGCAGTGGTGCAAGTTCCATACGCCTTTTACCTGCACTATGGTGACGAGTTGTTGGTGCGAGAAGTGTTGCCGCACATTGCCAAATGGGTGGATTACATTGTATCGCGTACAGACAACGGACTTGTTTGCCGCGAGGAAACCGGCGGTTGGTGTCTTGGAGACTGGGCGATGTCAGACGTGCTCATACCGCAGGAATTTGTCAACACGGCGTTGTTTGTATGTATGCTCGATAAAGCCGCTTTCCTTGCTAAACAAGTTGAACGCCACGACTTGGTAAATCGGTTCTCCGAATTACAAAAACGATATCGAGAGTCGGTAACGAACGAGTTTTTTGACGACGAAACAGGCAGTTTTGCAGGCGGTGTACAAGGTGCGGACGCTTTTGCTCTGGCGGCGGGTCTGGGAGACCGGCGCACGCTTGAGAATCTCGTTGCCAAGTACGCCCGGGATTGTCGTTTCGATACGGGTTTTATCGGTACGTATGTGCTTGTGGAACAACTGATTGCGCATGACAGGGTCGACCTTGCGTTCGATTTGCTATCGGCGACAAAAAAAGGCTCGTTCGGTTATCTTAAGAGACTCGGAGAAACGACCATTTGGGAATATCTAGATACAAAGTGGTGTTCCCATGCGCACCCGATGTTCGGCGCGGTTGCCGAATTTTTGCCCAAAACGCTGCTTGGTTTTCCTGATAACGAACGAACAAACGACGTTATTCTCAAGCCTCGTTTTCCGCACAAATTGCGCCGCGCCGAGGGTAGCGCGACGTATGACGGAAAGACAGTCGAAGTACGGTGGAAAAAAACGAAAAACGCAATACGTTACAGAGTTTTCGTTACAAGCGGACTCAACGTAAGCGTAGTTTGCGACGACAAAACAACCGTATTGAAACCAGGAGAAAACGAACTTACGATACAATTGCGGAGCGATAAAAATGAGTAGGATAAAACTTGTAAACAAGATTATTGACGTGGACAATTCAAGAATTATCTACGACAAACCGCTTGCCGACGATTGGCAAGACGATTGGCAGGTAATGGCGGGCGAGTGGAGCGTACAAGACGGTTGCCTTGTGGGCGTGGAGCGCGGAAACAAAGGCGGCGTATTGTTTTTTAAACAACGTTTTGACGGCGTCAACGTGATGTTGACTTGTAAAATCAGCACTGTTTTGCCTGCCACGCGCGACGTAAACGGCATTTTCTGCGCAGAGTGGGACGAAAAAACGGACTATCTCGGAGACTATTATGTGTGCGGACTAAACGGCTGGTACGACGATAAGGCCGGTATCGAAGGATACAAGGCGGGCGTGGGCGACTTTTGCGGAATGTCGGAGACCAGTTACAAGTATAAGGCGGGTGAAGAAATCGAACTTACCTTCGGCTCAATCGACGGACATTGCTTTATGCTTGTGAACGGCAGACTCGTTGCCGAGCATCTTGACGGCATACTCAAACTCAACAAGGGGCATATCGGCTTTTCGCCATACTGCACAATGCTCAGAATTCACGACGTTGTGATTCGCGAAATCAGTTACGTCAACAACCAACAGCACTACGATCCGGAGTTCTGACCCATAATCATTCGGCTTTAATTAAATGAAATATCTACTTAAAAATAATCGAAACGGCGCCGCCGCCGTATACGAAACTACTGTGGACGTGTCGCAGGACGAGCGATATATATATTTCGACTTTGTGGCGAAGCACAGCGATTACTACTGCCCGTACGGCAACTACAACGACATACACTCTTGCGGCGACGCGGTGGAAGTGCTTATCGGTACCGACCCCACGCGTAAAACCTACTACGAGTTGGAGGTAAATCCCGACAATGCCAAAATGCTTGCAAAAATGACGATGACGGAACTTGACGGCGACGGTGCGGCAAAGTTGAATATAGAATTTGTCGACGAAAAGGACTGCTTTTTTACTTCAAGCACCGCCAAAACGCCCGACGGCTACATTGCTTGCATTGTCATAGACAAAGCCGGACTAAACATGCCCGTCGAACAAATCTATTTCAATGCCTATCGTCTGGAAACCGACGGGGGCGAGATGGAAAAGCACCTGTTTGCACTAAACCCGACAATGTGCGGCAAGTTTCACGTGCCGACCCGTTACGTGATGTTGAGTGACTACCTGACAAGAAAGTGAAAACAAAAACAAAGGAACAAGCATGAAAAAAATCGTATATTTACCGCTTGACGAACGTCCGTGCAACAGTACTTTTTGTCAGTTTCTCGCACAGGATAACAATGAAATAAATCTGATTTGTCCGCCGTTGTCGATACTCGGACTTAAAAAGAAGCCGGCAGACTACCAAAAAATTGCGGCGTTTTTGACCGAACAATGCGCAGACGCCGACTACCTGATACTTGCCGTAGATATGTTGTTGTTCGGCGGTCTGGTACCGTCAAGACTGCATCATATAGACGTGGAAGAAGTTTCGTCGCGCGTCGAAGTAATCAAAACAATCAAGCGCAACAATCCCGGGCTGAAGATTTTTGCCTTTTCGCTTGTAATGCGTTGCCCGACATACTCCTCTTCCGACGAAGAACCGGACTACTACGAACAATACGGCGAGCGAATCTTCAAGTACGGCGTCAACGAATATAAGTATCTTGACGGCCTGATAGACAAACAAGAGTATTTGTCGCAGAAAGCATTGTTAAACGTACCACAAACTGTAATTGAAGATTACACTAACAGACGTAGTGTAAACATCAAGGTACTTACCGAAGTTCTTAGACTTGTCGGCAACGTAATAGACGAGTTTGTTATTTTGCAGGACGATTCCAATCCGTACGGCTACACTGCGCTTGACCAACGCATTGTAAAAAAATGTCTTAGCGACAACAATATCGATATTGACATTTATCCCGGTTCGGACGAGGGCGGACTGACATTGCTTGCCAGAGTGCTGACAAAAATAAAAGGCTACTCGCCCAGGATTTGTCCCGTTTATCCCAAACCGAAGTGCAGGGACGTTGTTCCGCTGTTCGAGGACAGGGCGGTGTACAAGAGCATAGCCGCACAGATAGAAAGCGCAGGTTGCACGGTTTCCGAAGAAAACGACGCCGACATTTATTTGTTTTGCAATTTACCTGTCGGACCAATGCTTGACTTTTGCAGTTTGTATATCGGCAAGACAAACGGCGTCGGCAATGTTGCCAACAAGCAGTATGTCGATCGCGACTTGCCCGGGTTTGTTTCAAAACTTGCCGGACTTCATGCAAAAGGCAAGGCCGTCGCCGTTGCCGACATAGCGTATGCCAACGGAGGCGATGCGGAAATTGCCCGCATGATTTCCGAGTCGGCAGGACTGCTTAACATCGCAGGTTACGCAGGGTGGAACACTTCGTCCAATACGTTGGGTACTGTAATTTGTCAGGCGGTTTTTTACAACTTTTTCAAAAACACGCCTACGCACAGACGTTTTACTGCCGAGCGTGTGTACGAGGATATTGCCTATTGTTCTCACGTCAGAAGCAGCGTTACCGCAAACGAGTTGTCGAAACTCGGTTACAACTACTTCGATGTCGGCGAGCAACGCGGTAAAGTATCCGAAATAGTGGCTCAACAATTAAGCGAATTTGTCGGAGACAACTTCCCCGAAATTTACATCGGGTACAAAATTTCCGACTGCTATATGCCTTGGAGCAGAATGTTTGAAGTAGGCCTTGCAGTGGAGGAAAAAAAGTGATGCAGGATATAAAAAAATTACAACGGTACAAAATTTTTTATCATCGGGCATTGCTTGACGACGCGATGCCGTTTGGGAAAAATCCGACCTTATCGACACCGATCTGCTGCAACTGTTGTAACGCAAGCCTTACAGAGGAAGAAAAAATATGACAGAATTGAGATTAAACAAAGAATGGACGTTAGACTACGACGGCAAGCAATTACCTGCCGTCGTGCCGGGAGACGTTACTTTGGATTTATGGCGCAACAACATAATAGACAATCCGTATTTCGGAATGAACCATAAGAAGTTGCACTGGATAATCAACCGTGATTTTATATACAAAACGGTTTTTGACGTGTCCGACGAACTTTTTGACGAACAAGAGATTTTACTGGAATTCGACAGCGTCGACACCTATGCCGACATATATCTCAACGGTAAATATTGGGGACATACCGAAAATATGTTTTTGAAGTACACCTATTCTGTGAAGGATGTAATCAAAAAAAGAGGCAACGAACTGGTTGTCAGAATGTTGTCGACCGGACAGGTGATGGACAATATCGACACAAGCGGATATTACGGCGTGTTTAACGTCAAACGTTTGTTTATGCGCAAGGCACAGTGTCATTTCGGTTGGGACTGGGCTCCCGACATGCCCGGTTACGGCATTTGCGGTGATGTAAAACTGATTGGCTGTGTCAAAAATCGCATAAGTGACGTACACTATCGGGCTTACAACAGTGGAAAGTTGAGCATATTTGTCGATCTCAACTACACGGTGCGCGAGTACATGACCGAAGATAAACAAATCAGGCAGTGCGACCCGGAGTGCGCAAACGACATTCTGCGTTACGTTGTGGCAACCCGCCCCGACAGCCCGATTTCGGACGGCAACGGCGTTGTTTTTGAAACAAAAGTAACGGGCGAAAAGAACTTTGCAAACTTTACGATAGACAACCCCGAGTTGTGGTGGCCCAACGGATATGGCAAACAAGCATTGTACGAATACAAGGTTCAGCTTGTGCGAGACGGCAAGGTGGCGGACGAACGCGCCGGAAGGTTTGCATTTCGCGAGATCGCTCTTTGTCAGGAACCGTTTGACCGGACGCGCATGAAGTATTGTTTGCAAGTCAACGGCGTAAACGTGTTTGTTAAGGGCAGCAATTGGGTACCGGCAGAGTGCTTTATCGGCGGCATAAAGACGGAAAAATACCTCAGGTTGATTGACGAGGCGGCGCGTGCCAACTTCAACATGTTGCGCGTGTGGGGCGGCGGACTGTACGAAAAAGATGTTTTTTACGATATTTGCGACAGCAAAGGAATCATGGTGTGGCAGGACCTTATGTTTGCCTGCGCCGACATCCCCGAGGACGATCCCGAGTTTGTCGAAACTTGTCAAAAGGAAGTTGCCTATCAGGTTTGCAGACTGCGCAATCATCCGTCGCTTGTGTACTGGTGCGGCGGCAATGAAAAAACGGGCTCGTACGGACACAAAATCACCAAGGGAGACTACTTTATCGACGTAATTTTGCGCGGCACGGTGGAAAACTACGACGGTACGCGACCTTACGCGCGCCAGAGCCCTTGCTCGCTTACCGACGTCGGTAACGACACGACTTCGGGCGAGTCGCATGCGGGCAGTTACGAAAGCAGCCTTATCGACGGGGTACTTAACTATCGCAACAAAGTCAGCGAGTCGGGCGTTATGTTTGTGTCGGAATGCGCCAACATGGGACCGGGTACGTTGGAGATATACAAGCGGATGTTCCCGGGGGATAAACTGTGGCCGATGAACGAGTTCTGGCGCGACCGACTGATGGAAAATCCCTATTCGGTGTTCAAAGTTCCGTTTTGCGAGAGGCAACTGTTATATGCCGACACGTTGTACGGAAGGAGCGACACTTTGCGCCAATTTGTGGCAAAAGGAATGACAAGCCACGCCGAATCCATGCGTGCCGAAATAGAGTTTGCCCGTGCAAACCCTGCGTGCGGCGGCTTTATGAACTGGATGTACAGCGATATCTGGCCGTCGGCAACGTGGGCGGTAGTGGACTACTACTGTGAGCCGAAACAGGCGTACTATCAGATGAAGCGTAGTTATGCGCCGATTGTCGTCACTTATGTGCAAAACGAAGATAAACAGTTGCAACTGGTGTTACTGAGCGACGAATTACACGAGGTATCGGCAGACGTGACGTACGGAATGCGGACGCTTGACGGCAAAACCGTCTGGCAGCGCAACGTAACGCTTACGACGACAGGCAACCGTAAGGTTGACGTTGCGGATAAGTACGACGCTCCCGACAGTTATTTGTTTGCCGAGTACGACTTTGGCGGCGTAAAGCACAGTACGGTGTTCTCATACGATATGTGGCATACTTGCCGTTTTACGAGCGACTATACCTACAAAGTGGAAAAATTGTCAGATCGTTACGCCGTAACCGTTGAGGCTAAACAGTTTGCAAAAGGCGTAATTGTACGTATGAAAGACAATTACAGGTTTACCTATTCCGACAACTATATCGATTTGCAAGCGGGCGAACAAACCACTTTGTACATATACGGGGCAACGGACGATGACATTGCAACGATTGAAGTAACTGATTTCGCAAAGGAGAGTGCATGAAGAATTTAATCGGCAAAAGCCTCGGTAACGTCGTTTTTACCGAACGAGATGGTAATTTGTACGGCAACTTGACCAACTACGGCGTAAACGCGTCGTATTTGATAAGCCCCGTGGACTTTTGCGGTTCGGCTAAAACAATACTTATGGATCTGGACGGAACCACTCTTACGAGCGAGGAATTCTGGATTTTTGTAATAGAGCAGACAATGCAAAAACTGCTTGGAGCCGACGAGTTTTCGTTGGAGGAAGCCGATATTCCGTTTGTTTCGGGATTTACGACGGTCGATCACCTCAATTATTGTCTTAACAAATATTCGCCCGATAAAGATATAAATTCGGCAATAGAGTGTTATCATAAAATCGCGGAGTTCCAACTCGAAGAAATAATGCAGGGCAGAGGACGAATTGACGCATTTAAGCCTGCCGAGGGATTGAAAGAATTCTTGACGGAAGTAAAAAGACGGAAGATAAAGATAGGGCTGGCGACAAGCGGTTTGGACTACAAAGCCATTCCGGAAATCGTTGCGGCGTTTCGTGCGCTTAATATGGGCGATCCGAGAAATTACTACGACGCGATTATTACGGGCGGTCGTCGCAAAGATGTCGGCGACTACGGCACTTTGGGTGAAGTAGCCTCCAAGCCACATCCGTGGATTTATACCGAACTGGCTTATTTTGGATTAAAAGTGACAGATTCGACAACGGTAATCGGTATCGAGGACAGCGCGGCGGGTGTGTTGTCGTTGCGGTTTTCCGGATTTCCCGTCGTTGGACTTAACAGCGGAAACATAACGCAAAGCGGTCTGGATTGTCTGTGTTGTAAAAAAGTGAATAAACTTGAAGAAATTTTGCAAATGGTTTAAAAATCTTATACGTATTGACTTTTTGACGATGAAAGAGTAAAACAGAAACGGGAATTCTGTATTGTGTGTCGCTTGACAATACGATTGCCAATACGAAGAAAACAGCGGGAGGTCGCGATATGAAAAATTGATTTCTTGACGATGAATAAGTAAAAACAAAACAGAAATTACGTATTGTCATGCGCTTGATAATGAGGAAAAGCAGGAGGAAAACGATATGAAAAAGATTATCAGGACATTGGTTCTCATTTTTGCACTAACAGCCGGGCTTGCATTGTTTATCGCATGTGAGAAAGAACAACAAAAAATAAAGTTGGAAAATCCAATCGTTGCTGCGCAGGTTTATACGGGCAGTAAGTTGACCGCCGACGTGCCGCAAAACGACGGTTACAGGATTGTTTCCAACGAGGGCGGCACGGATGCGGGCGAGTATGACATCGTACTTGAACTGACCGATGCAACCAAGTACGAGTGGGCAACGCCCGACGGCGACGACGCAACCAAGGCTACGTTAAAGTTTGTCGTTACCAAGGCGACTAACCGGATTACGGCTTTGTCGCTGGAAAGTTGGACATACGGCGAAGAAGCAAAAATACCCGTTGCCGAGGTGCAATTCGGCACGCCGACGTTTACTTACTCCGCGATTGCCGACGGAACGTTTACCGAAATCGTTCCGACCGCGGTAGGCAACTATGTTGTCAAGGCGACGGTTGCGGCAACTACAAATTACGACGGCGCGGAGAAAACGGCGGAGTTTAAGATCGATCGAGCAAATGCTGCGTTTACGACGGTACCGGCGGCAGTTGAAAACCTTGTCTATACCGGCGGTGCGCTCGATCTGATTACGGCAGGCATTGCCGACGGCGGCACAATGCAGTACAAACTCGGCGACAACGGAACTTGGTCGTCGGATATTCCCACGGCAACAAACGCGGGCGAGTACACCGTGTACTACAAGGCGCTTGGAGACGACAACCACAAAGATATTGCCGAAGCGAATGTAACCGTCGGCATAGCCAAGGCGGCTTCGACGTTCGGTAAACTTCCGCAAGCCTTGGATTTGAGTTACACGGGTGCAGTGCAAGCATTGTTGCGTGCGGGCGAAACGACGTGCGGCGAAATTTGGTATAAACTTGACAACGGTGAGTGGACAAATGAAATCCCGACGGCAACCGAAGCGAAAACGTATTACGTTTGCTATAAAATCATCGGCGACAACAATCACAACGACTTAACCGACATCGAAACGCAAAAAATTTCCGTTACCATCAAAAATGCCGATGCGCAAGTAACCGCTCCCACGGCAAAGACGGGATTGTCCTATAACGGGGAAGAACAAGTACTTGTCGATGAAGGCAGTGCGGTCGGCGCGACAATCAGTTACAAACTCGGTGATGGCGACTGGACGACGGATATACCGTCCGCAACCGACGCAGGCGAGTATACGGTTGCATGGAAAGCCGTAGCAGACGCTAATTACGCAGTCGACGAAACGGAAAAACGATTAACGATTACGATTGCCAGAGTTGCCGACAGCATCGATTTTTCTCTCGATAACGTAACCGTACGTTGCGGAGATCCCGTTCCCGAACTTACGGCAACTTCGACAAGCGGTACGGCGGTAACGTTTACTTACTCCGATAACGGTAACGACTACTACACAAAGGATCAATTCTCGGAGTTTACGTTTACCTATGGCACAACCTACTATGTTAAGGCTACCGTTGCCGACAGTACCAACTACACAGGCACGGAAAAAGTTTTAACTATAATTCCGCAGCACAACATTAGCATAAGCGAAAATGACGGGGTGCAAACTGCGGTTTGTCAATGTGGCAAAAAAGACGTGACGGGTACGCTCGGAACTAAACAGACGATTGATTTTGCGGCGACCGCGGACGGCGGGCAGGTAAAAGCGACCGACGGTAAACTCGACCTGACAACCATAGGTTACAGCGGAAATGCGGAAGTAACGCTCACTGTCGGTGAAACGGACTACAAAGCAACGGCGCAGAACGGCGTTGTCGGTCTTGCCGACGTTTTACCGCTCGGCGTGTACGGCGAAAAGGAGTTCGGCGTAAGCGTAACCGACGAAAAAGAAACGTACAACGTTACCGTAAAAGCACTTGTCGTTACGATGACAATCACAACCGCCGATCAATATGCAAACTGGATAAAGATTGCAGATGCGTGCGAAACCGAAGATAAAATTCTCGGCGGATACTTCAAGTTGGGAGCAAATATCACAGTCGAAACTATGGTTACGTTCGAGCGTCATGACGTTGACGGATTATATGGGTTCAAAGGTGTATTCGACGGTTGCGGATATGCTCTCGACGGATTGACTGCTACGGGGAATGCGTTTATCAGTTGCATGACTAAAGACGGCGTGTTAAGAAATATTGCGTTTACAAATGCAAAGGTTGCCGGCGCAAGCAATTTCCTTTGCTCGGGCGGACTTGGTACGATAGAAAACGTTTACGTGCAGTACGTATCTATTTCCGCAGGCAGCAACGATAACGGAACTATATATAACCATTGCAGAAACGAGCAAGAAGGAGGCAAGATTACCGGTATATTTGTAGACGCAAGTCAAGCCGCTCTTTCGGGAACGGGCGCGTCGTTCAGACTTATCGGCGGCAACAACACCGGTTATAATGGGATATTTGCGGTTTGCCCCGAAAATTACGCCCCCGCGCAAGCGATTGACAGGGTCAACAACTACGAAGCCGTTGCGTACTTTACAAGTTTCGACGAACTTAAAGTAAACACAAAGACGCAAGGCGTACTCGAAGGCTGGAAAAACAACGGTTTCTGGACCGTAAACGACGGCATACCCGCGCCTGAAAATTATGTCGTAAACGACATTGATCTCGGCGCGAAAGTTATCGACCTTGACATTATTGTTGCAGACAACGGCGACGTCAGACTTAACGACAATACTTTGGAAATCGATTGCACGGCGGCTGGTTTTACGTTCGGCAACGTCGTTTCCGTTACGATGGACGGCGTCGCAATCGACGCAGACGGGTTTACCTTTGCAGGCGGAAAATTGAGTGTTGCCCGCTCGGCGTTCGGTTACAATTACGGCGCTAAACAGATTGTCTTGACCGATGATGACGGAAAAACAATTACTATTGCGGCAACACTTGTAAGCAAAGTTCTGAAGAATGCTACCGACTATGCAAACTGGATAAAGATTGCAAATGCGTGTGAAACCGAAAATCAAATTCTCGGCGGGTACTTCAAACTGGGAGCAAATATCACAGTCGAAACTATGGTTACGTTCGAGCGTTATGACGTTGACGGATTATATGGATTCAAAGGTGTATTCGACGGTTGCGGATATGCTCTCGACGGATTGACTGCTACGGGGAATGCGTTTATCAGTTGCATGACTAAAGACGGCGTGTTAAGAAATATTGCGTTTACAAATGCAAAGGTTGCCGGCGCAAGCAATTTCCTTTGCTCGGGCGGACTTGGTACGATAGAAAACGTTTACGTGCAGTACGTATCTATTTCCGCAGGCAGCAACGATAACGGAACTATATATAACCATTGCAGAAACGAGCAAGAAGGAGGCAAGATTACCGGTATATTTGTAGACGCAAGTCAAGCCGCTCTTTCGGGAACGGGCGCGTCGTTCAGACTTATCGGCGGCAACAACACCGGTTATAATGGGATATTTGCGGTTTGCCCCGAAAATTACGCCCCCGCGCAAGCGATTGACAGGGTCAACAACTACGAAGCCGTTGCGTACTTTACAAGTTTCGACGAACTTAAAGTAAACACAAAGACGCAAGGCGTACTCAAAGGTTGGAATAGTACCTATTGGACGATTGTTGACGGCGTTCCGGTATTTGCGACAAAATAGTCGGGATAAGATGAAACAAAACCGGCTTTGTCGTTAAGAAAACAACTATAAGTTTTATTGATGGGGTTGTCGCAAAAAGACCGAATTATTTTTGCGACAACCCTTTTATGTTGTTTATTGAAGGTAGATGTGCCTAAAGGGGCACGGTCTTACCGAAAGGAAAAGGACGGTATGCTAAGACCAAATCAATGGCAGGATTTAACGGTAAGGGTGTTTAGCAAACCAAGGAGAACCTATGGAAAACAAAGGATATATTTATATACTAACAAATCCATCTTTTAAGGAATATGTTAAAATTGGTTATGCTGATAATGTTGAAAACCGTTTAAGACAGTTAAACAATAGCGAATGTACGCCATTTGCTTTTAGAGTTTATGCAACGTATGAGCTTGAAGACCGTTTAACTGACGTTTGATAAATTGTTGGAAGAAGATGAAGAGTATGGTGTAGGTCCTTTTATTGAATTTGATTCGGGAGAAGACTATATAACCTTAGCAGTAGGACATTCAGATTTGTTCCGAAATTTGGCAGAAACGCCGTTAGAACTCTACACAAAGTTAAAAGCAATGCTTGATAGCGGCTTTTTGGAAACAATTCGTATATTCGTTAGAAAAGATGGGGAGATGTTCCCTATAGAACTTTTTAATGAGGGCGAAAAGCAATTGGCAAATTTGTTAATGCTTATGGACCTTACAAAAGAGTTTAAAGCGTTGTTTTTATTAGATGAGTTTGATGCATATTTACACCCAAACTGGCAACGTGAGTTTATTAAACTAATTTCAGAAATTAATATTCGTGGACAAGTACTTTTAACAACTCATTCACCTCTTACTCTTAATAAAATTAATAAAGAAAATATCCGAATATTAAAAGATGGCGAAATATATTCGCTGACAGTAGATTCTTTTAATAGAGATGTTGTTCAAATACTAGAAGAAATTATGGAAGTTCCTAAACGACCTAAGGAAGTAGAAGATGCAATAAAACATTTTAGAAATGCAGTAATGCATAATCAAAAAGACGAAGCAAATAAAGCTATAGAGAATTTAAAAAGATTGTTAAATAAAGATGATCCATTTTGGGTTAAAGGAAACACCACACACGAAAAAAATTTTAGTTCGTCGCTAATTTTCAATTGACTTTTATATTTTTTTGAGTATAATATTATACGTTCCTTAATAGGAATGTATTTTTTTGACAGTGAGTTAGCATAGGCTAACTAAAAGAAAACGCCGTGTATCCCGATCTGGAAGGCGCGATAAATTCCGGTGGCGTATGCTTTGGAAGTGAGAGTGGATACAGAAACGAGAGATGAACGTGCGGAGAATTTAATTCGGGCATGAAAGGAGTACGTCATGAGCAAAGAATATAAGCATTGGAATACGGAAAAGAAACTGATTCCCGTGATGATACGAACGTATTGTCGCGGTAATCACAAAACGGAAAGGAAAGCGGAGGGCGTAAAAGGAAAGGAACTTTGTTCAAAATGCAAAGAACTGGCTGAATACGCAGCGTTCAGATTGGAAAAATGTCCGTTCAAGAGAAACAAGGGATTCTGCTCTTATTGCAAAATTCATTGCTACAAACCAGAATATCGTGCGGAGATGAAAGAAGTGATGAAATATTCCGGTCCGAAAATGCTTTTTTCGCATCCGATATTCGCGATGTCGCACGTAACGGCAATGATAAAATACAAAAAGCAGTTAAAAAAACAGGCAAAGAGGCAGTCGGACAAAAACGCGGGAGCGGAAAAGGTTCGGTCTGCGCAGACAAACGATCAAAAGAAGGACAAGGAGTAAGCAAATGATAGATAAAGAACTATTCAGACTGATCGGCGGCAATAAAAAATACATATTTATTGCCGTAGCGTTACAGGTACTCGGGCTCATCGCAAACGTTTCGATCACGGCAAGCGTATGTTATGCCGTGTATCTGTTATCGAAAAACGCGGAAGCGGTGCTATTTATTTATCCGCTGATCGGCGCGGTACTCGGAATCGCCGTAAGGTATACGTGTTCGCGCATTACGGGCGATATAAAAGATAGGTTGGGCAGAGGCGTGAAAAGGGACCTTCGGGAAAAAGTATATAATAAAATATTACGGCTCGGCGTAAAAACCACCGACGGAATGAGCATGGCGGGGCTGACGCAGGTATCCCTCGAAGGCGTGGAACAACTGGATATTTATTTTTCGAGTTATCTTCCGCAATTCTTCTTTGCCATGATTGCTCCCGTGGCGCTGTTTTTAATCTGCGTGTGGATCGACTGGAGAACGGCGCTTGTGCTTATCTGCTGTGTGCCGCTTATTCCCGTATCCATTGTTGCGGTGAGCAAATACGCGAAAAAAGTGTTCGCCAAATATTGGGGAAAATACACTTCGATGGGCGATAAGTTCCTCGACAGCGTGCAAGGCTTGAAAGAACTTAAAATTTTTCAGGCGGACGCCGCTCAACACGTTAAGATAAACGAAAGCGCGGAAGAATTTCGCGTAATCACGATGAAAGTTCTGGTAATGCAACTGGTAAGTATTACGATTATGGACCTGGTGGCGTACGGAGGCGCGGGGATCGGTATCGGTCTGGCGATTTGCGGCGCGGCGTTTTGGGGGCTGAACCCGATAGCGGCGTTGTTCCTTTGCCTTGTATCGGTGGAATTTTTCCTGCCTCTCCGAGCGTTCGGATCGGCATTCCACGTGGCGATGAACGGTGTAAGCGCGGGCAAAAAGATCATCTCTCTTTTAAATACGCCCGATCCCGAATGGGGAACGGAAACGCTTGACGGCAACAAAGATATCAGGCTGGAAAACGTTACGTTCTCTTACGACGGAAAGCGAGAAGTGCTTAAAAACGTGAATATGACGTTCCCCGAAAAAGGAATGACGGCGATCGTGGGCGAAAGCGGTTGCGGCAAATCCACGGTGGTGAATATGCTGATCGGGGCGTTCCGCCCGCAGAAAGGAGAGGTGACCGTCGGCGGAAAAGCGCTTGTAAAACTTTCCCGCGAAAATTGGTATTCGCATCTTTCGGCGGTGAGTTACAACACGTATATCTTTAACGAAAGCGTGAGAGATAATTTTAAAATGGCGAAAGAAAACGTCTCGGACGAAGAAATTTTCGCCGCGCTCGAAAAGGTGAATCTGAAAGAGTTTATCGAAGAAAACGGCGGCCTGGATAAAGTGATCACCGAGGACGCCAACAATATTTCTGGCGGACAGAAACAACGCCTTGCGCTTGCGATCGCGCTTGTATCGGATAAAGATATTTACGTTTTCGACGAAGCGACGAGCAATATCGATATCGACAGCGAATCGATCATTATGAACAATATCAAAACGCTTTCCGGAAACAGGAGTGTTATCGTGATTTCGCATCGCCTTGCGAACGTTGTTCCGGCAGATAATATCTATTATATGGAAGACGGCGAAATCAAAGAAAGCGGTGCGCACGACGAACTGATGGCGGCGAATAAGGGCTATGCCCGTCTGTATAATACGCAGAAGACGCTGGAACAGGGCTACACGGAGGCGATAGCATGAGTACGCAGGAAAAGAAAAAAGAAAAGAAATATATAAGAAGAAGCGGCGCTAAAATAATGGCGAGCCTTGTGGTGCTTCTCGGCAGTTTGTCTTACATCATGATATTGGCGGTGATAAACGGCAGCCTTGGCTTTATCTCGGCGATGGGCGTAACGGTGTTCGGCGCGATGGGCGTTGCAAAGGCGCTCGGCGAGCAGATCGCGCTTTCCTACGGCTGGATCATCGGTCTTACGGTGGGGTGCGGGCTGATCCGCGGGCTGTTAAGATATATAGAGCAATACAGCAATCACTACATTGCGTTCAGATTGCTTGCGGCGTTCAGGGATAAAATCTTCGGCGCGCTTCGCGTGCTTTGCCCCGCAAAACTGGAAAGCAAGCAGAAAGGAAGCATCATCGCCATGATCACTTCCGATATCGAAACGCTTGAAGTTTTCTACGCGCATACAATTTCGCCCATCTGCATTGCCGTGCTTGTATCTACGACGGTGTTCCTGTTTGTAGGATTTGTTTCGAGTTGGTATCTCGCGCTTGTTGCGCTCGTGGGTTTCCTGTTTATCGGTATCGTCGTTCCGCTTATCTCTTCGGGCAGACTCAAAGAAAGCGGCGTGAAATACCGCGCGGAATTTTCTTCGTTTTCCGCATACTTCCTCGACAGCATCAAAGGGATCAAGGATATCGTGCTGAATAATGCGGGAGAAGAAAGAGAAGAAGAAGTGAATAAGCGCTCCGACGTGCTTTTAAAAGAAACAAAAAAGATGAAGCACAACATTACCCGCGCGGGGGCGGCGATCGAACTTACGGTGTCGGCGTTTATTCTTGCGGCGCTTGCCGTGGGAATCGTGCTGGTGAGAAACGATATGCTTTCCTTAGGCAGAATGATTATCGGTATGGTGACGGTGTTCTCTTCGTTCGGCCCCGTGATCGCGGTGGGAGGACTTCCCGGAAATCTTACGCAGACCTTTGCGAGCGGCGACAGAGTGCTGAATCTTCTTGCGGAAAAGCCTGCGGTGGAAGAAGTGAAAAACGGCAAGAATTTCGATTACGAAAATCTTAACGTAGAAGATTTGTCTTTCAGTTACGACGGGCAGACGGAAGTGCTGAACGATGTGAAAATGCATGCGGAAAAAGGCGAAATCATCGGTATCGTGGGCGAAAGCGGCTGCGGCAAATCCACTTTTTTGAAACTTCTGATGAGATTCTGGGAGAGAAGCGGCGGCGAGATCGATTACGACGATATCGACATCGATAAAATCAATACGGATTCGCTGCTTAAAAACGTAACCATGGTGTCGCAGACGACGTATTTATTTGAAGAGACGATAGAGGACAATCTTCGTATCGCGAAGCCCGACGCAACGCCGGAAGAAATCGAAAACGCCTGCAAAATGGCTGCCGTACATGATTTCATTATGACTTTGCCCGACGGTTACAAAACGCAGGTGACGGCGCTCGGCGATAATCTTTCCGCGGGCGAAAAGCAACGTATAGGTCTGGCGCGAGCGTTCCTCAGAGGCAGCGAACTGATTCTTCTCGACGAGCCTACAAGCAACGTAGACAGCATTAACGAAGGTATCATATTGAAAGCGTTGAAAGAACAAAAGAACAAAAAGAGCATTATTCTCGTTTCGCACAGAGAATCTACAATGGCGATTGCCGACAGGATTTACAAAGTGAAAGAAGGCAGAATGACGGAGGCTGTGTAATTTAATGGACGAACAAAAGAGAAACAATGATATAGAGGAAGCGGCTTCCGCACTGATCAAAAATGCGGAAGCGGATTCCGTAAGCCTCGGCGAAAAGCGGGAGCAAAAGAACGGGAACGGCGGAAATGCCGGAAAAGCACCTGAAAAAGCGCCCGGGAAAGAAGGAAAATTTTTTAAAAAATATAAAATAAAAGATATTGTGTTTCTGGCAATTATGACGGCGTGTACGCTGACGACAGGCGCGGTGATGCCGTTTGTGATTCAAGTGCAGATTTTCGGGATCGTGCAACTGTGCCTCGGCCTTCAGTTTTCGATTTTTCCCGTGATCGGCATGATGAAAGTGAGAAAACCGGGCGCGCTGTTTTTGCAGTCGGTGTTTATAGCGGTATTTCTCGGGATGATGAATCCGCCGATGGTGATGATCGCGCTTTGCGGATTGGTTGCCGAGGCGGTGGCGATGCTGATTTTTCACGGCTATAAAAGCGACTGGGCATGCGTTGTTGCGGGTACGCTTTATTTGCCCATGACGCTTCCGTTTCTGTACGTTTACTACAAGTTTTTCCACACCGTAACGGATACCGGAGAAAACGCGCTGGCGGCTTTCCTTATGGGTGCGAATCCGTGGGTGGTGACGGGAATTTCCTGCGCGGTGGTAGCGATATGCTTCATCGGCTCGGTGATCGGCATGGTCGTTTCCCGCGAACTTAAAAAAGCCGGGGTTCTGAAAAAATGAGATTCATGTCTTTCAAAAAAAAGATATATCCCGTATTCGTTTTTATAACAAGCGTCTTTTTCGTTCTCTTCGGGCTCGTTATGGCGAGAAATAAAAACTGCGCATGGTTTCTTTTGGGCGCGTATATCTGGCTGTTCCTTTTCGGCGGTAAAAAAGGTTGTCTGCACATAATTTTTCCGTTTATCGTAACGGGCGGAATATTCGGCTGTATCGCGTATTTCGCTTACGGGCGGGATTTCGCTGCGGCTCTCGCGATGGTCAACAGATTCGGAGCGGTGTTTTTGGCGATTGCGCTCGGCATGAGTATTCAGCCGATCGATATGACGAGAAATTTATCCACGCTGAAAGCGCCGAGAGGGATAACGCTCGGCGTGCTTATCGCCACTTCGTTTCCGCCCGTGCTGCGTGCCGAAAAACAAAGAGTGCGCGAAGCGATGAAAACTCGCGGCGCGGGAAGCGTGTTCAACCCGAAGATTTTTTACAGGGCTTTTCTGGTGCCGCTTGTAATGCGGCTTGTGAACATTTCGGATACATTGTCGCTTTCCGTGGAAACGCGCGGATTTTCGCTGGAAAAAACGCCGTATACGGTGTATAAAAAAGAGACCGTATGCATATCGGACGTGCTGTTTATTTTAGGAATAGCCGCGGGCGCGGTTTGTGCGGTGGTGTTATGAACGCGATAGAACTTAAAAACGTTAATTTTTCCTACGACGGAAAAACGCAGATTCTCGGAAACGTAAATCTCACGCTTTCTTACGGCGAAGTGAATCTTATTGCCGGGCATTCGGGCGAAGGGAAAAGCACGCTTCTGTACATTATAAGCGGCATTATTCCGAATATCACGGACGGAAAACTTGCGGGAGAAGTGCTGATAAACGGCGAAAATATTCAAGGGAAACGACTCGGGGAAATATGCCGCAAAGTGGGCGTCGTTCTTCAGAATGCCGACGAGCAGATTATTCAGAAAACCGTAGAGGACGAGATCGCTTTCGGCTGCGAAAACCTGGCGTTTTCTCCTGAAAAAATCAACAGGCAGATAGATACGGTCTGCCGCCTTATGAACCTCGATAAGTCATGGCAAAGCCGTAAACTTTCGGGCGGGCAGAAGCAAAGACTGATCACCGCTTCTACGCTTGCGATGGGGCAGAAAATCGTGATTCTGGACGAGCCGCTCGCGAATCTCGACACGGCGGGCGCGGAAATGCTGATGTCTACGCTGAAATCGCTTGCGAAAGCGGGCTATTGTATCGTAGTGATCGAACATCGCCTCGACGTGGTGCTTCCGTTCGTGGATAAAGTTTTTCACGTCGGCGGGAAACGGGTGCGCGAGATAAAAGACAAAGAAAGTTATCTTAAAGAGCAATCCGTGGAAATATCCGATTCCTGCGCCGTATTCTGCGGCGGACAGCCCGTATTTTCTCTTTCCGACGTAGCGTTTTCCGTGAAGGACCGCGTTATCCTGAACGGCGTCGCTTTCTATATTTTAAAAGGCTCGAGAACGGTGCTGTTCGGCGAAAACGGATGCGGAAAAACCACTTTGCTTCGGCTGATTTCCCGATTGGAAAAGCCGACTCGCGGCGTGATTTTGCAGAATATAAGCGGAAAATTCGGGCAAAAGAGCAAACAAAGCAAAAAATGGTATAAAAAAGTGGGCGTGGTGTATCAGAACCCGGATTATCAGTTGTTTATGCCCACGGTGGAAAAAGAGATTAAATTCGGCGCAAAATCGGCTGAATACGCCGACGAAATCGCCGAAAAATTCGGCGTAAAGCACTTGTACGTCCGTCATCCGCAATCGCTTTCCGAAGGGCAGAAACGCAGGGTTTCCATTGCCGCCGTCGTTGCCACCGCGCCCGAAGTGCTGATTCTGGACGAACCGACGGTGGGGCAAGATTATAAAGGTTTGTGCGAAATGACGGAAATACTCAATCGGATTCATGAAGAAACGAAAAATACCATGATCACCGTTACGCACGATAAACGTTGCGCCGCCGCATTATGCGACAGGGCCGTGTGGATAAAAGACGGAAAAGTCCGTAAAACGGGAGGCAAAGAACTTGCGGAGGAGTTTTTCAAAGATCCGACGGGCAACGCAAAAAATTAGCCTCGGATAACTTTTGAAAAGTCCGTATCGATTTATTGACATCGATTGCGGATTGTGCTATAATCTTCTGCGTAAAAAATCGAAAGAACAGTAGGGCAAACGGCATATGCCGTTTGTAGCATTCCGAAGAATGCTACAAAAAACAGATTATCCGAAAAACAACCGGTCGGGAGGCCGGTTATTAAAAGGTAATCAGTTAGCGTTTGCTAACTACTGTAATTTTATGACACGTGGTTAGCGGAAACTAACTATCAAAAACATTGTGGCAAGGAGATTCAAATTGCTGTTACGACTGAAAAACATAGGAAAAATATACGACAGCAACGATATTCTTACGATCGGTATCAGAGGCGTTAATCTCGATTTCGATTATAACGAGTTCGTGACGATAGAAGGGGAGAGCGGAAGCGGTAAGTCCACTCTTTTAAACGTTATCGCGGCGAACGACAGTTATGAAGAGGGCGAGTTGTACTTCAACGGCGCGGAAACTTCGCACTATTCGGAAACGGATTGGGAAAAGTACCGCGAGAAGAATATCGCGATGATTTTCCAGGATTTCAATATCATCGAAAACCTCACCGTACTCGAAAACGTGGAACTTGCGTTGTTACGCGTAGAAGATAAAATCGAGCGGCGGAAAACGGCGGAAGATCTGATAGCGAAAGTGGGGCTTACGGCGCAGAAGAATCGCAAAGGCAGCAAACTTTCGGGCGGCGAAAAACAGCGTACCGTAATTGCGAGAGCGCTGGCGAAAGACAGCCCCGTTATCCTTGCGGACGAGCCTACGGGAAATCTCGACGTCAGGGCGAGCAAAGAAGTGGCTGCTCTTTTAAAGGCGGTATCCAAAGATAAACTGGTGATCGTGGTGACGCACAATCCCGAATTTTTCGTGGAATACGCCACAAGAAGAGTTACGATTTTCGACGGATCGGTGAAAGAAGATAAGGTAATCAGAAAGCCTCTGCCGAAAACAAGCGCGGATAAAGAAGAAATAAAAGCGGGAAAGTGGCAGAATTTCAAAAATACGATGCACATCGGCACGCTGAATTATAAAAGTCGGCCGAAGTTTACGGCGATGATGAGTTTTGCGCTGTTTGTGTGCGCCATAACGCTGTTCCTCGTGATTTCCGTGTTCGGTAATTCGCTGATCCGCCCTACGCAGGTGCCGCTCGACGGTACGGGCGTAACGGGAAAGGTGATTCTTTCCAATCGTTCCAATTCGATTACGCAATCCGATCTGGACGAGGTGGCGGGGCAGACAAAAGCGGGGTATTTTCTGCTCGACAGAAACCTTTCCGAATTTTCCGTAGATATTCCTAAACGCGGGGGATTAAGCAGTTCGTATACGCTCACCTGCCTTTACGATCCGTATAAATATTGCCCCGAAGCGGGCAACGCCGTGCTGATTATGTCCAAATCCGAGGACGGCGACGCGGAAACGATTAAAAACATGATCGTAAATGCCGAAATAGGCATTAAAAATATCACGCTGAAAACCACGGTGGATTTAACAGAACCGAAACTGTATATGGGGTACGACGATTTGAACGCCTACGGCAAGAAAATGCAGGCGGTGAATTCCGTGATGAAACTCGGTAATAACGAAACGACGGTGTTTACGTTCAGAGCCGGCGAAGAACTGGCGGCGGGCGAAATCAATCTCGTCAATTCAAATTTCTACGCGGCGGACGGTAAACAGGTGGTATTCAACGCGAAAACCGACAAATCTTACGTAGTGGTCGGTTCCGATAAAAAGAAAGAGGACGTCAGCGGACTGATCGTTGAGATGAACGCGGAAGATTATGCGGCGATGTTCGCGGGGGAAGAAACGTCGGTGCAGAGCGCGCTGTATTACGCGAGCGACGGCGACGCGAAAGCAGCCGTTAAAAATCTGCCGGGCGGATATATGGGAATGCTTTCCGATTCAGACGTGTACGTGCAAAACGCAGGCGACGTATTTACGAACAATATTTTATGGTATCTTGCTCTGATTGCCGCAAGTTTGTTGTTCGCAATGCTGATTTCCGTAATCTTTATGCGTTCCGTAAAAATCTTTCAGGCGGATTTCGCCGTGTACAGAACGCTCGGAATTTCAAGAAAAATTTCTTCGCGGTCGTTGTACGTGCAGATGGCGCTCATATTTCTGCCTACGCTTGTCCTTCTGCCCGCTGTCAGCCTGATTGCCACGCTTATGCCGTTCAGTTCGTTGCCGTTTATTTCTGCGGGAAATTATTTCTTTGTGGAATTCATGCTGCTGCTTATCGTGGAATGTGTGGCGTTCGGCTTCAACAGAAACATCAACGGACAATCTATCCGTAAATCTTTAAGAAGGGGGTCTAAATAATGATTCGCGTGGAAAATATCAAAAAGACGTTCAACCCCCATTCTTCGGCGAGAAATCAGGTGCTGAAAGGCGTTTCGTTCGATTTGCCCGATAAAGGGCTGGTGGCGATATTCGGGAAATCGGGCAGCGGCAAAACAACGCTTCTCAATATTTTGGGCGGGCTGGAAAAAGCCGACAGCGGTAAAATCACCATAGACGGCGAAGCGATGAGCGGAAATGTGGATCGTATCCGCAACCAGAAGATAGGCTTTATCTTCCAGAATTATTATCTCGAACGCGGCTATACGATCGCCGAAATCATGCGCAACGCGATGCTGCTTGCGGGCTTTAAAGACGAACAGGAAATCGAACGCCGCAGCGAAGAAGTGCTGAAACTTGTGGATATGGAGCGCTTCAAAAACAAGCAGGGCGACGCGCTTTCGGGCGGACAGAAGCAAAGAGTCGCAATCGCCCGCGCGCTGATCAAAGGCGCCGACGTGATTCTTGCGGACGAACCCACGGGAAATCTCGACGCGCAGAATACCTATAAAGTAATGGATATTCTGAAAGAAATATCCAAAACAAAACTCGTTGTTCTGGTGACGCACGAAGTGACGCTGATCAAAAAATACGCCGACAGCCATATCAAACTGGTGGACGGACAACTTGTGGACGACGCGGAAATCGACGAGGCGGAACTTGCCGAAATCACCTACGGAAACGTGAAAGCAGAGCCCGTAAACGCCGCGGATCTTACCGATTTTCATAAGAGTACGGCAAAGAAAAACGGCAAACTGTTTACATTGAAAAACGTTCTTCGTTCGCTGCGCGCGGATAAAGATAAATCGGGCTCGGGCGGAAACATATTCAAGCAGATTTTCATATTCGCGATGTCGGTAGCCGTTTGTTTCTTCTCGTTTTTCGCGTTCGAGGCGTTATCGGTAAAAGCGGATAACAAACCGCTCGACGATAACAGCGTGTACGTGAGCATGAATAACTATCCCGAGGTGAGAAAACTCAATCCGTCGCTCTACGAAACGATCGACTTTTTCGAGATGGATTACGCGGAGGGGAGTTTTTCTTACAACAATCTGCAATCTCTTTCGGGAATCACCGCAAGTTATGCGCCGAAAGCGCTGAAAAAAGATGATACCGCGGAGAGTATGAAACTGGAATTCGGCGAAATGCCGGGAAGCAAACAGGTGCTGATTACCCGCGCGCTTGCCGAAACGCTGAAAAACAAACTGCGTATTGAGGAACTGGAAAACGACAGATCGCTTTCGCTGATTCTCTTTGAAAAGGATTATGCGGTGAGCGGAATCGCGGAGGGGGAAAACCCTTATGTGTATTTCAACCGCGCAGACTATGTAAACTTTTTAAGCGTATATCAGGAAATTCGTTTTACGGATAACACGAATCTTTTCTTCAAATCGGATTTCATCGATTCGGAAACGTATAAAACGATTAACAGTTATTCCGCGGAAATATGCGTGTATACGGGCGAAACGCTGGATTTAAACGACAATCAGTGTGTTGTGGAAATCAATCGTAACGCCGTTTACAAAATGATGAACGACACGGCGCAGGCCGATTACCGCATGGAAATCGCGAACGCCACGTTGCTGAAATCTCCCGAATTTATTTCGCTTACCGATAGTTACCCGATGTATATCCGTAAATTTCAACTTACGCGTACGGTGATGACGACGGATATCCGCATTTACGTGACGGAATCCGCGCTCGATAATATTTTCGTGTACATATCGCCCAATCTCGACGCGCTGGGCAGCGGATCGAATTATTATTTCGATATTTCCACGGGCGGCGGGAATCAACTTTCTTCTCTGGAACAGCGCCTTACCGACAGAGGCGTGGTGAAAGCGGATCTTTCCGCTTTGCAACAGGCGGAAAACAAAGAAGAACTGGATACCGCGCTGAAAAGCCTGTACGTGTTTATCGCCGTGGCCGTGCTGATGTATCTAATCTATTTCTTTATCGAAAAATCGGGCAGCGTTAAAAACAGTAAAGAATACGGCGTTTACCGCGCGATCGGCGTAAACAAGGGCAATCTTCTGTTTAAAGAAACGATGGCGGCGGTGTTCGGAAACCTCGTGACGTATCTGATAGGTTTTGTGATCGTAACGGCGTTGTTCTGCGCGAGATATGCGGTGATGAACGTGGCGTTCGGTGCGTTTATCGGGCTTGCGGCGGCGGCGTTCGCAGCGAGCGCGCTGATCATGGTGGGCATTTCGTTGATCCCGTATCTGTTCGTACTTACGCAGAGCCCTTCGGAGATTCTTTCTCGCTATGATATTTAACGATAATTATCCGGGAAACCGGTGATTATACAATAAAAATTTTTTACAAGGAGCAAAATTATGACAGCAGTAAGAAAGAAGTTGGTTGCCATACTTCTTTGTATGGTGACGTTACTTGCAGGAATCGCTCTGCTTACGTCGTGTGAAAAAAACGACAAGGCGGACGATCTCAAAGTTACTTTCATGGTGGAAGACGACGAATCTTCCGAATGGAAGCAGACCGCGGAGTATACCGCAGAAAACGGAGAGGTGGAACTTCCCACGGTTTCCAGGCAGTATTACACCTTTGCGAACTGGTATGAAAACAAAGAATTTTCCGGCGCGCCCTTCACGGGCAAAAACGTTACGAAGAGCCTCACCGTTTACGCGCGGTTTATTCCCGTGGAAGTGAACGTGCACATCAACGGCGTAGATCGGGGCACGCAGAATCTCATCGACGTGGTGAAAGGAACGTACGCGTACGATCCGGGCGAAGGACTGGAATTCGACGGCTGGTACACCAACGCGAATTACACCACGAAATGGGATAACAAAGCGGAAACCAACGATCTTTATGCAAAGAGCGTTGCGCGCATTACGTTCAACGACGGCTATCAGGACGTATACACCACTACGGTGAACCCGGGCGCGGTGTATGAAAGCCCCGTTACGCACGAAGCGAAAACGGAAGACGGCGCCGCTTCCACCGTGGAAAAGGCGTTGATTTGGAAAAACTATATGTCCGCATACGATATTTCTTACGTAAACGCGGACGGAACCGCTTTCGATTTCGGCGCGCCGATCGAAAAGAGCACCGTTATCACAGTGAAATGGCGTTCGCCTTTCCTCAAATATGAATTGAACGAACTGACCGGAAATCTTTGCGTTACCATGTACGGCAACGACGCGCTTTACGACGATACCGAAAACGTTGCCAAAGCGGGCGACGTTCCCGTGATGTCCGTGCTCGGGAAAATCACGTTCGATAAAGACGGCGACGGCGTGGCTGAAACCTATACGGTGGAAGCGGTGCGCCTCGAGAACGAGATTTTAAACAGCGCGGCGATCAAAAAGATGATTATCGGCGAGGGGATCGTATCCGTACAGAGCCTCATTGCCACTTCGGCTTCTTCCGTGGAAGAAATCGCGCTTCCTTCTTCTTTGAAAGTGATTCAGAATTGCTTCAACAATCTCAACAAATTGAAGAGCGTTACGATTCCCGAAGGCGTAGAAGTGATTATCGGATCTTTCTGGGCGAATACCTACGCATCCCACAACGGCTACGGGCAATACAACAAAGGCGAAGAATATCCTTTCGACATCGCTATCCCGGACAGCGTAAAAAATCTTTCCATGGTGCCGAACAATCTTACGTTCAGCCACAGCAAGGCAAACGCCGGAGCGGGCGATTTCTACAAAGAAGGCAACTATATTTATAAAATAGACGATAAAGACGGACATCGCGGCGATCTGATTCTTGTATCCGACGTGACGAACGATTCTTCGATCGTTGTTCCCGAAGGCGTGAACGGGATTCAGGCGGGTACGTATTTCAATCGCTCGCTTGAATATCTCACCCTGCCTTCCACGTTCTCTTATATAAACTACAACGAAGATATTTCCTCGTATCTTGCGGCGGCGTTCCAGTATTCGAGCAAATCTTTCCTGTTCAACGCGCAGTATGCCAACGATTTAAAGGATAATATCGCGCCTACGGGCTATGCGATTTTCAGCGGTATGGAAAGCATCACGCTTCTCAATTTCAGACAGGCGGAATATCCCGAATCTCTTCCCGCTTCCGCGTTCATCGGAGATCCTACGGGTTGGGCGGTTCTTTCGGAAACCATGTATGAATTCTGCGACAGCACCAGTCTGAAAGACAAAGTGGTGTATTCCGGGGATAGCGCGACGCCCGTCGTCACCGTGAATTACGAAAATACGCTTACGGGCGAAACCTATCAGGCGACGATCGATAAAACAAAAGGACAAAATCTCACGGCGGAAGAACTTCTTGCCGCGATCGACGAAAAACACGGCACCGCGCTGAAAAACGCTTATGTGGAAAAGAAACTTACGCTTGTTTCCGTGAAAAACTTCGGGCGGGATTACGATCTTTCGGCTACCCTCGAAACAAACGTATATCTCGACGTAGCCTTCAATTATTCCGTAGACTGCGGATACGTCGCAACGGATAACGGCGACGGCACGGCTACGATCACGGGCTACGACGCGAAAACCGCTTATGTGGCGGGCGACACATTGAAAATAGTGGTGATTCCCGAAAACGTAACCGTAAACGGAAAGAGCCTTAAAGCCACGAAAATCGCCGCGAACGCGTTTGCGAATCAGGCGGATCTCGGCTACGTATTGCTTTCCTCCGCGATGAAAGAAATCGGCGAAAAGGCGTTCTACAACTGCGCGGCTCTGAAAGTGGCGGATCTTTCCGCCTGCAAATTGGAAAAGATCGGCGCGAGCGCGTTTGAAGGGACCTCCGTTTCCACCGTTACTCTTGCGCTTTCCGAATTGAAAGAAGTGGGAGCGTACGCTTTCAAAACGAAGACGATGATGTATTTCACCGTTGCGGCGGGCGAAGAAAACAGGGCGATGATCGCCAAAGAAGATCTGAAAGAAGGAGAATTCTTCTTCGTATACGGAAATATCGTTGAATCCATGACGAAGCAGTATTCCGCGCCGATCGGCATTTATCGTTACGTTAAAAAATCGACGGCGGGAGAAGGCGATTCCGCTTACACCGTATGGGACGTGCAGTTTGTATCTTCGGCGGGCGGATATAATGCGAATCAGATGTCCTGTTCGATTTATCTCGGAGATATTTCCGATAAGGCAAATATCGTTCGTTATGAAGTGATGGAAGGCGCATACTATTATTTCAGCGGAGAAACCAAACTTTACATTCAGAGCGTTTCAAAAATTCACGCGAATGCGTTTACGGCTTGCGAAGAGGAAATGCTTTATTCTATCATATATTCTCCCGTTTACATGGGAAGCGCGATCAGCAAAAGTCAAAAACTCAGCGCGCTGGTGAACGACGAAAATTGTGCTTCCGTATTCGAGGAAGGCTGGTATGCCGGATATACCGACGACGGGCTCGGCAGCATGAGAATGAGTGCGCTGTAAATCCGGAAAAATAAGTTCATAAAAAAAGCGGAAGCAGCCGTTTTCAAAAGCGACTGCTTTCCGCCGATAATACAAAGATGTATGCTATCAGGAGGTGTTACCTTTGAAAAAGAAAGTTATTGTGCGTCTGACGGCGGGGTTGGCGGCATTGTTTTGTGTGTTCGGCGCGGCAGGGTGTGCCGCGACGGTTATTCCGTCCGATCCGAAAGACGCCATCATCGACAAATACGGTAACACGCAATTTAAAATCACGTTCGACTCGAAAGATCTTGCTTCGCCGCTTTCCGATATGTATTATTCGGCGAACGGCATGCCCGTGCTTCCAACGCCCGAAAAGGTGGGGTACGTTTTTGCGGGGTGGTATTTCGATTCCGCTTTAACGAAAGTGTGCGACGTGGAAAACGGCGATCTGTACTGGCAGATGAAGAACGTTACCTTATACCCGAAATGGGAAAAGGAAGCGATCGTAAACAACGGTACGTATGAAATCGATTACGACGCGCATATCGTGGAAGACAGCGTTGTGAAAGGCATACTTGCCGATAAATACGGCTGGTATAATCTTGCCGAAGACATTATCGCGAATGAAACGTATATCGAAAAGAACGATCAGGGAACGTATTTGCGTATTCAGTACGACAGCCACGAACGCGGACCGATTTTTGCCGAAGGCGGCGGCGGGGAATTCGAGGTGCAGACGTACACCGTCACCGATCCCGGAAACAGGATCAGCGAAAGCCTCAGTATTCTCGATCGCACCAGCGTGATTCAAACGATTTATTACGATATTTCGGGGCTGGATCTCGCCGACGAAATCACGCTGAACGTTGCCTATTACAATTGGGGCGCAAAACTTTCGGGAAACGAAACGAGGGAGCAGTGCTCCGTTTCGTATAAGGTGAGTTTCAGAATCACTCGTTTTATAGGTTTTTCCAAATCGTTCGTGAATACGGAAGGAAAACTGGATAACGGCGTTTATCTCGTGCCCACGCATTATACGGGGCTGAATAAAAATCCGGGTATGCTGGATTATTTCCATCCCGTATACGCGTATCTTGTGGCTGAAAACGGGCATTATACGCTGGTGAAGCCTTTAAGCGCGTACAATTCGGATATTCTGGGCAATCTTTCGGGTGACGATTTCTTCAATCGCACAACGGGCTATTGCCGCGATTTCGCTTATTTCCTCACGGATCAGAAAAACGTCGTGGATATTGCGGACGACGATCCGAATTACAATAGTTATTATCGGCCCGCGATGCTGAACACAAAAACATGGGGCTCGCTCACCTACGAATTTCATGCGGATACGGGCGCGTATTATTACACGTTCGATCTCGGCGATTCGCTTACGAACGACATAATTTTATACGGCGGTTCGACGGGCGCGATGGAGCAGATGTTCAGTTTCCCGTTCTCTTATCGCCGGCTTACGATTTCTTACGACAGCATGGTGCGGATTACGGACTGGAATTATACGCCCGTTTCGGGGGATAGTTTCACTTATAAAAAGCCTGCCGCGATTTATGCGGGATCGGTGGCGGAAGACTTTGCCGATAACAACGCGGCGTTCGATTTATTGAAAAATTACAGCCTTTCCGTGCGGATGATCAATATGTTTTTCGCTTCTACCGACGGCGGAAACACCGGAGATAAAAATTTCGACTGCAAAATGACCATCGCGCCCACGGCGCAGACGGCGGCGGGAAATCTTTCGGAAATGCGTTACGCGTTTTCGTATTTCGATTTAACCTACGACGTTTACGGGTACGATCCGAAAACGGACGGGGAACTTTATTCCGCGGCAACGAATTTCTTAACGCTGATCGACGTTTCGGCAACGAATTTCACGATTGAAAAAACGGATATAGGAAAGACGGTTAAACCAGGCGAAACGGTGGATCTGATTTCTCTGTATACCGAAAAGGCGTACCCTTCCGTAAAGGCGGCGGATCTTTCGTGGCAGGCATATTCGCTTGATAAAAACGGAAACGCGGATTTCTCAAAACCCGTTACGCTTGCCCGTACTTTTACGATGACGGAAAGCGGCACGGCGATTCTTTTTGCCGAAAAGGCGAACGATAAAACGCGCACCTGCCTTATTACGTTGATGCCCGAAGAAGAGCCGCGGTATAAAATTTTGTCCGACGCCTGGACGTACAACGAAGCGGAGGGCGTATACGTGACGAACGCGCGGTACAAAATCGGGAATTACGTGCCCGTACCCGAAATCACGTGGGAATGGCTCGGCGTGAAATATTCGTCGCATAATCTGAAAAAGAATGACGACGACGAGCCGAGAACGGACTTTTTGCGCGTGGCGGTGTACGGATATACCGACGGGATTTACGTGCATACGTACGATCAATTTTCCGACGGATACTCACAGACAAACGTATTTCAGATGTCCGTGCCGAAAATGCGCGTGGAATTCCGCCTGGTGAACAGATTCGGCGAGTTCCGTTCGGTGTGGCTGGAATACAGAGCGGAAGCGGTGGGCGATTACGCGTTTATTTCTGACGGCGAAACGGTGAGCGGCGGCGATCTGAAATACGAAAAGCAGGAGGACGGATCGGAGATCCGCGCGAAAGTTTCCTATCAGGAATTGCAATCGGCCGTTATAAGCGGCGAAGAACAATTTATGGCTTTGCCCTCCGCCTACTCGTTGCGCGTTACCGACAGCGACATTACGAATAAATACGAATTGCCACTTGTTTCCTGCAACGTATATCTTAAAAATTCCACGGTGACGGCGAACAGCCTTACGCAAGCGTGGGATCTCGTGAAAGACGAGCGTTATGCGATCGTGCAACTTACTTATGCCGACGATTACGGCGACACCGTTACGTTGAAAGCGATGTGTAATTTTACGATCGACGGAAGACCTCTTTCCGATTATACTTTTGTGAGCGGAGACGCCGCGCTCTTTACGGGCGAAACGCTGACAATGGAAAAGCCGAAGATCGCTTCGGGCGATTATCTGCCGCTGAATCGGCCGTATTTGCATATCTACAAACAGTCCGGCGTGAATTTCGTGCGGGTGGAAGACAGCGATTTATCCGATAATTCCGGTACGTACGGCGCGGAATTCACTTTCCTCAGAGAAGGCACGTATCTGCTCGTCTGGGATTTCTGGTTCGGGCTGGATTTCGACGGCAACGCTATTTTCGATTGCTATTACAATCCGCCCGTGGAAACCGCTAACGGTACCTATCCGATCGAAGCGACTTTTGCGCAGAAAGTGGTGGTGTACGACAGAAATTGCGATATCACCGTCACCTATGTCACCGATACGGAGCACCCGTTCGATTCCTCGAAAGTCGATTACACGGAACGGGACGGATATCAGTATTACACTGCGACGGTGAGCATGGCAAAGGCGAACGCGTCGCCCGATTACAATATGTTCGCGGCAAGCGCCGATCGGCTGTGGGGATGGAGTTCTTCGTGGAGCGGAGACGATCGTTTATTCACGGCGGGATCCGCTATCGGGCGGCTCGGCATTACGCTGAAAACCGTGAACCCCGTAATTTACGCACTGTGGGATAAGGGTATCAAGGTGAGCGCGACGATCGAGGTGGACGGAAAAGAAATGCCGCTCGGCGAAATGACCTACTATCGCCCCGTCACAGGCGGAATTTATACGATGAGTTTATTTGATTTCCGCCAATGGTACGAATTCAATACGTATAAGGATTACGAAGCGGCGGAATGGCATGCGAGCAAGGCGATTTTTCAGGATTCCGTCGCCGCGGGATTCGTTTACAAAGACGTGCTTGTTGTGGGAACGACGGACAAGGCGTTTACAAACGGCTACCGTGTGACGGAAGGATTTACCTTGAAACTGATTCTGAAACGAAAACTGAACGTTTCGTATCAGGCGATCGACGAAAACGGCAATAAACTGACATTCCGCAGTCAGCCCGGCGCAGACGGCAAATGTCTCGAAGGATATACGCTTGCGGACAAGATCACCGAATCGAAACTGAATATGCTGAAAAACGTACAGTGCACGGATTCCTCGAAAGTATTCAGATACTGGGCGGTGATGGCGGACGGCGTTCTGATGCGGATCGACCCCGAAAACACGCTTTTGGAACAGAGATTTTCGGGCAAAAACGAGCAGACGGGAAAATATAACGGATCCGTTGTGTTATACGCCGTATTCGGGGCGAAGGAGAACGCATAATGAACAAACTGAAAAGACTGTTATCGATAGCGTTAGGCGCCGTATTAAGCGTTTTCGGGGCGTTGATTTTCACTGCGGCGAACGTAACGGCGCATGCGGAGTCCCCGATCGACGGAGCGGACGGAAAGTACGAAATGAGTTACGATTTCGGCGGACAATCGGGGATCGGAAAGCAGATGCTTGAAAAATACTTCGATAAAACCGCCGTGGTGGAAAAAATAAACGACAGATATTATTTTTCGTTTACGCAACTCTCCTCTTCGATGGAAAATCTGTCGCTGAATCTCGAAAGCGGCAAGCAAATCGGCTATCGCGTAACGGAAGATAACGGAAACAGAAAGACGTATTCTTACACGTTATCGGAAGAAAATCTGCAAAAAGAACTGCCGTTTTCCGTCTTTGTATCAGTACGGGGCGAAACGTTTCCCTTCACCATCACGCTGAATCTTTCTTCGGCGAGAAGGGTGGGAGAAGCGGAAGATACCTCTGCGGAACGCCCCGCGGAGTTCGTTCCCGTAATCGTTACGAGTTCGGGCAGCGAATACGAAGCGACGAAAGGGCAGACTTTCGTGATTCGCGAAGCGGCGGCAAGCCTCGGCGAGGAAACTCTTGACGTAGAGGTGAAGGCGTATTATATCCGCGGTGAAGAAAAAACCGAAGTGGCTTTGGACGGGAATAAACTTGTGCTTGACAACGCGGGCGAATATCACGTTATATATCGTGCGGAATCTACGCGGTATACAACGTCTTTCGGCAACCCTACTTATGCGGAAAAGGACGTGAAGATCATTTCCTGTATCGGCGGCGGAGACAGTCTTGCGAAGTTGTACGATACGAACGGCGCGTTGCCTGAAGGCACGATGCTGCTGGCTTCCAGAATAGAATCGGACAGCACCGTTTACAAGGCGGCTGCCGAAAAAATGGCGACGATCGCAGACAGATTTCAGGTGTTCGGCGTGGAACTTGTGACGGCGGACGGAAGCGAAGCGAAAGCGAACGGAAGCGTAACGATAGGCATTAAAGCGGATTTTACTTATAACAGAAATCAGGTGGCGGCGTACCTTCTTGACGAAGACGGAGGGCTGACGAAACTGAACGTATCGAACGGCGGAAGTTACGTGAACGTGGAAACGGATAAAAGCGGAACGATTATACTGTGTATTCCGGGCGTGGCGTTTCATATGCCGATTTGGGGATATATTCTGATTCTTGTCGGCTGCCTGATCGTGGCGGCGGGCGTTACCGTAGCCGTTGTGTTTGCGGTGAAACGCAGAAAAAAGAAGAGCGGAGGCGCGGAACTTTGAAATTCGCGATCGGATCGCGGGCATACGGAAAAAACAGTCCTTTCTTAGCGGAAAGCGACTGTTTTTTTGATTGCTTGCGTAAAGAAGAAGCCGAGTATGAGATCATCGCGCGAAAAAGAGAGGGTAAATTCAGCGAAATCGGGCGATTAAAATACGAAATTCCGCGATTTTTTTAATGACGGGCGAAACGTGCGGAAATCGCAGTTGCGCATTGAAAAAAAGTGTGCTATAATAGAAATATCGGTGAGGTGAAAAAAATGGATGTTACGGAAAATGCAAAGCGTTATCGTGAAAAAATGTTTCCGGAAAGTGAATCTTCTCTGCAGAATACGGATCCCGAATTTGTCGAGCGGCTGGATAATTTCGCGCTTGACGAAGTGGTGAATTCCGACGATCTCGACGATAAAACGAGATTTACGGCGATTCTTGCCTCTTTGCTCGGCTGCGGAGGAATCGACGCATATAAAACGTTGCTTCCCGCGGCGATGAATTTCGGCGTTACGGCTACGGAGGTAAAGGAAATCGTATACCAGGCAACCGCGTATCTCGGCATCGGCAGAACGTATCCGTTTCTGATTGCAACGAACGAAGCGTTGCGTGAAAAAGGCATTGCGCTGCCTTTGCCGCCGCAGGCGAAAACGACGACGGAAAACAGGCGCGAATACGGCGAACAGGCGCAGATCGATATTTTCGGCGAACATATGCGCGGATTTGCCGAATCGGGCGAAGCGGACGTGCGGCATATCAATAAATGGCTGACGGAAAACTGCTTCGGCGATTATTATACCCGCGGCGGACTCGATTACAGGCAGCGGGAATTGATTACGTTCTGCTTTTTATCGGCGCAGGGCGGCTGCGAACTGCAGTTGATCGCGCACGCCAAAGCGAATATAAGGCTCGGGAACGATAAGGCGTTTTTAATCAAGGTGATTTCGCAATGTTTGCCTTATCTCGGCTATCCCCGTTCGCTCAACGCTCTCACGTGCGTGGAAACGGCGGATAAAGAGTTGCGGAAATAAAACGTTTTTTGCGGATTGTCGTTCTTTTCGATACGGAATTTATGCCGCACGGGTTTTGTTTTTTTGCCCGCGCGGTATTGTTTTATAAAAAATCGGCGAAAAATTTTTTAAATGTACGCGAATCGTTTGACACAATAAAATAACAATGTTATAATAACTATGTTATTAAATAAATACGACGAATATTCTGTCGGCGGAACGGATAAAAACGGAGAGGGAATGCGGAAGAAAGACGAACTGGCTATAGATAAAATTCTTGAATGTGCGAAAAAAGAATTTACCGAAAAGGGCTTCGAGGGGGCGTCGATGCGTTCTATCGCCGAAAGCGCCGGCTACACTACGGGCATGCTGTACGGCAGATTCGCGGATAAAGGAGAATTGTTCCGCGAGATCGTGAAGTGTGCCGCGGATCAATTATACGGCTATTATACGGGCGTGCAGGACGCGTTTGCCGATCTCGCTCCCGAAACACAGTATCGTGAAATGAATCGTTACGTCGATAATAAGGTGGACGGAATGCTGGATATAGTATACGGGCATTTCGACGAATTCAAACTGATTATCTGCAAAAGCAAGGGAAGCGAATACGAGCGATATGTGGAAAAACTGATCGAAGTGGAAAGCGTGAATACCGTTCGTTTTATCGACGAACTGAACGGCGCGGGATTGAAAGTGCGCGCGGTGCGGGCGGATCTTACGCATATGCTGGCTACGGCGATGTTCAACGGTATGTTTGAAGTGGTGAAGCACGATTTTACCAAGGACGAAGCAAGAATCTATATCAAAGAACTGCAATATTTTTTCAATGCGGGATGGGATAAGATTCTGGGTTTGCCTTCCGATTGGAAACTTCCGGAATAAAAAGGCAAAAAGTCCGGCTTTATAACGCGATATTACAAATGTAAAAATTACGCTTTTACAAAAGGATAACGCGTTTTTTTATAAAAATTGGTTAGCGAACGCTAACCGAAGCGAGAGGTGTTGTTTAAAGTATATGGAGAACAAAAAGAAGAGTTGGATGAAATCGCTTTTCGCGTATGCGGAAGGGGAAAAGAAGAAGATGACGGCGTCGGTGATATTATCCGTTCTGTCCGTCTGCGCGGGGCTTGTGCCGTTCTACTGTATGTATAAAGTGATCGGGTTGTTTGCGGCGGATACGGCAACAACGGATAGCGTTATTATGTGGAGCATGATCGCGCTGGCGGCATATGCGGTGAAAATAGCGACGTTCACGCTTTCCACGGGCATATCCCACAATATGGCGTATAACGTGCTTGCGGGGATTCGCCGTCGGTTGGCGGATCGTTTTTTGCGCGCTCCGCTCGGAAACGTACAGAATCATACGATCGGAGAAATCAAGGGGATGATGGTGGATAAAATCGAAAATCTCGAGCCGCCTCTCGCGCATATGATTCCCGAAGGAGCCGGGCATATCGTGCTGCCGATCGTGAGTATCGTCGCATTGGCTGCGATCGACTGGCGGCTGGCGCTCGCTTCGCTCGTTACCTTTCCGCTTTCGGTTTTCTGTATGGGGCTGACGTTTAAAATCAGCGGGAAAAATTTCGATAAATTCGATAAATCAAACGCGTATATGAACAGCGTTATCGTGGAATACGTAGAGGGGATAGAAGTGATCAAAGCCTTCGGCAGAAGCGGCGTTTCGTATGAAAAATACGCGGGAGCGATCACAAATTTCCGCACGTTTGTGGTGAAATGGCTCTCTTCCACGTTTGCCACGATGAAACTTGCTTTTGCGTTGTTTCCTTCTACGCTGATCGGTACGTTACCCGTCGCGCTCGGGCTTGCCGCTCACGGAATCATCGGCGCGCCGCAGGCCGCGCTTGCCGTGATGCTTTCGATTTCCATGGTGGGTTCGCTGGCAAAACTCGAAGTGTTTTCGGAAAATATGAGACAGGTGAAATTTACCGTAGAGGGATTGGAAGAATTTCTTGAAATGCCCGGATTACCCGAACCGAAGGCATACGCAAATGCGGAACATATCGGCGTGACCTTGAAAAACGTGACGTTTTCGTATACGGGAGAGGCTAAAGACGAAATGTTGCACGGCGTGAATCTTACGCTGAAAGAGGGTAGTTTCACCGCTCTCGTCGGTCCGTCGGGCGGAGGAAAATCCACCGTTGCAAAACTGGTGGTGAGATTCTGGGACGTATCGGGAGGCGAAATCGAAATCGGCGGTGTGAACGTGAAAGATATGCCGCTGAAGCAACTTTCCGGATTGGTGAGTTTCGTAACGCAGGATAACTTTTTATTCAACTGCTCGTTATTGGAAAATATCCGTCTTGGAAATTCGTCTGCGACGGACGAAGAGGTGAAAGCGGCGGCACGAGCGGCGCAGTGCGAAGAATTTATCGAAAAACTGCCGCAGGGATACGATACCGCCGCGGGAGAAGCGGGAAAACGCCTTTCGGGCGGCGAAAAACAACGGATTGCGATTGCCCGTATGCTGCTGAAAGACGCGCCGATCGTGATTCTGGATGAAGCCACGGCTTTCACGGATCCGGAGAACGAAGACAAGATACAAAAGAGCATCGCCGCTTTAACGAAGAACAAGACGTTGCTTGTGATAGCGCACAGACTTTCCACGATTAAAAACGCGGATAATATCGTAGTGCTGGAAAAAGGAAAAATTATCGCCGAAGGGCGGCAGGAAGAATTGCCGGAAAAATGTCCGTTATACAAAGATATGTGGCTGGCGCATATTGGCGCAAAAAACTGGGCGGTATCCGCTGCGGAGAAGGAGGCGGAAGCAAATGTTTAAAACGATTAAACGTATTATCGGTTGGTGCGGAGAATACAAAGGGAAACTTTATCTCGGTTTTGTGATGACGTTCTTTTCTCATCTTTTTACGGCGTTGCCGCTGATGCTTGCGGCGTATACCGTAGGGCTTTTGATCGAATCGTCGGCGGGCGGAACGGCATTCGATACTTCCTGGATATGGAAAGTGATTCTGATTCAGATCGGGTTTGTGGTTTTGCGTTTTTTATTTGATTTTTTCCGTGCAAAATTACAGGAACCGATCGGATATAATCTTACGGCAAGGGATCGTCTTGCCGTCGGCGACGCTCTGAAACGCGTATCGCTTGGATATTTTTCCGAGGTGAGCACAGGCAATATACTCGGTTCGATCACCACGGGGCTGGGGACGCTGGAAGGTATGGGGATCCGCATGATTAACGATTTCGTCGGCGGATATATCAATTTTTTCGTGATACTGATCGGTCTTGCGATTTTCAGCCCGTTAACGGCGCTGATTGCCGTTGCAGCCGCTCTGGCGTCGTTTTTGTGTTTACTTCTGATTTCGCATTACAGCACGAAGAACGCGCCCGTGGAAGCAAAGGCGAATAAAGATCTTACGGGCGCGGCGATCGAGTACGCAAGAGGGCTGTCTGTGGTGAAATCGTTCGGAAAAGACGGCGCGGCGATGGACTCGATGGAAAAAGCCGTTGAGGACAGCAAAAAAATTCATCTGAAAATCGAATGGGGATATCTTCCCGCGAACGCTCTGCATTTGCTGGCGTTGAAATGCGGCGGAGTGGGAATGGCGCTTGCCGCCTCGTTGATGTGTATTGCGGGAAAGATGAATTTTTCTGTAACGCTGATGTTTATCTTTTTTTCGTTCACCGTTTTTGCAAGTCTCGAACCGATCAGCGACAGCGCTCATACGCTTTCTGTGATTAACGACGCCATGGATCACCTCGACGCGCTGAAACAGGGAAATTTCATCGACAAAGACGGCGGCGATATAGCCCTCGATCGCTACGATATAGAATTCAGAAACGTTGATTTCGGCTATGATTCGAGGAAGATATTGAAAAACGTGAGTTTTAAAATACCCGAGAAAACGTCTACGGCGATCATCGGGCCTTCGGGCTCGGGAAAGACGACGATATGCAGCCTGCTGGCGAGATTTTACGATCCGCAGAGCGGAGCGATTACTCTCGGCGGGCATAATCTGAAAGAATTTACCTGCGACAGCCTGCTTTCAAATATTTCCATGGTGTTTCAGAACGTATACCTGTTTAACGACACCGTGCGCGCGAATATTTGTTTCGGTAAGCCTTCGGCGAGCGAGAAAGAGATGATTGCGGCGGCGAAAAAGGCGTGTTGCCATGATTTTATCATGGAATTGCCGAACGGCTACGATACGGTGATCGGCGAGGGCGGCGGTACTCTTTCCGGTGGGGAAAAACAGAGAATTTCTATCGCTCGTGCCATTTTAAAGGACGCTCCCGTGATTATCTTAGACGAGGCCACCGCAAGTATAGATCCAGAAAACGAGCATCTGATTCAGGCGGCGATTACCGAATTAACGAAAGGAAAAACGATTATTACGATCGCGCATCGTCTGGCAACGGTGCGTAATGCCGATCAGATTCTTGTTGTGGAAGACGGGCAGATCGCGGAAGCGGGAACGCATGAGGAATTGCTGAAACGGGAAGGCTTATACAAACGTTTTACGCAGATCCGCGAAAAAGCGGAGGGCTGGCATATCGACGACTGAACCGAAGAGAGATGTTTGCACGCGCAAAGAGGAGCGAATTCAGTTAGCAAAGGCAAACTTTTTTGCACGGATTGCTCCGAAACGCGTTGTTTCGGTTGATTTTTCGGGAAAGATATGTTATACTTAAAAAAACGTAACGTGAGGGAAATATGGTAGACAACGAATCTCAGGAAATGTATCTGGAGACGATTCTTAAATTGCAAAGAGCAAAAGGGAACGTACATTCTATCGACGTGGCGGAAGAACTCGGCTATTCAAAACCGAGCGTTTCGCGCGCAGTGGGAATTATGAAAAAAGACGGCTTTATCACCGTGCGCCTCGACGGAACGATCGATCTTACGGAAACGGGCAGGGCGAAAGCCGAAAATATCTTTGCCCGTCATAAGGCTCTTACCGAGGCTCTTGTAAAAATGGGGCTGAATCAGACGGATGCGGAGGAAAATGCCTGTCGCGTGGAACACGTGATTACGGAAGAGGCGTTTGAAGCGATCAGAAAATATTTTAACGTGTGAAAATCAAGGAAAATTCAAAGCCTGTTGAAAAAAAATATAAGAAGTTTTAGTCAACCGCTAACTTTCGGTTGACTTTTTTTATTTCCGGAGTATAATTATATTCGGTTCTTCTTGGAACCGATATTTTTTGCAAAATAGTTAGTCTTGGCTAACTATTAAATCGGAATATCGGAACATACGAATATTTTTTTTAACGAATAGTTAGCGCAGACTAACTAAATGCGGGCTCGAAAAAAAGGAGGCTGGATATGAGTGCTTCGGAATTGCGGTATCTGATTGCCGCGAACGATCTTGCCGCAGGCGGCGGAACTGTGAAACAGACGGACATTGCGAATAAACTCGGCGTGACGAAAGTGAGCGCATACAACGCACTGGAACGGCTGAAAGAAAAAGGATATATCGAAAAAGCGGATAGAAAAGTGGCGTTGACTGAAAAGGGAAAAGAAATTTTAAACGAGTATATGACGATTATCGATTTTATTTCCGCTCATCTTGCCTTGCGTTGCGGCACGCCGAGGGAAAGAGCGTATGACGACGCGCTTAACGCCACGTGCGCGTTTTCGGACGAAACCAGAAACGGTGTAGCGCGATTTATCAGGGCGGGCATGCCGGGCGCGTATCGCGAACAAAAGATCATGTAAATCGCGATAAACTGCTTTTTGCGGCGAGGCACAGAGGCCCGATTTGCGCAAGTTTATGATTTTTTTGTGTTAGCGGGCGAAAATCATTGACATTTGCGGCACGCTTTGCTATACTTTTAAAGTGCTTTGGAAAGAGGGCGGCGGAATCGTTGCTCTGTTTTTGAAAATCAAGCCGCTGTGGTGGAATAGGCAGACGCAAGGGACTTAAAATCCCTCGTTCGAGAGAACGTACCGGTTCAAGTCCGGTCAGCGGCACCAAGTGTGATGGTCTATAAGTCTTTTCTTATAGACCATCATTTTTGCATTTTTATGGGCATTTTCGCCCCTTTTTAATCAATTTCATAGCAAATCAATAGACCGAGTAACGGAGAGCCCGTTGCTCGGTCTTTTTTATGCCCCAAAAAAGCGTGATTTTACACTTGAAGTCTGTCGGACGATAAGCACCGTCCAATAGGACTTGAAATGGTATTTAATATATGAATCAATGATTTGCTTGAATATTGTAGATAATTATGTTATAATTAAAAAAATGGAGGTATTTACAATGTATGTTCATGAAAATAATTTAAAGAATAAAATTAAAAATGATTACAAAGGTTTAAAAAAAGAGTTAGATGAATTTTATAAAACCATTTATTTACCTATGCGAGAAAAAGTTCTTGCACTTGATTTTTCGACAGATGATAAAGAGAATTTTCAACTAGCAGTAAATCTTTTTAACGATTATTATAGTCAATTGCTATCTTTTTCAAAGAAATATGGTATAACTTCGCAATCGAAATTTGAATCAACATTTCTTGAAGAAATTAGCGTATATTTGGTAAAGGACATTGAATCAATAAGAACCGGAAAGCTTGGTATATTTAACAAGAAAATTTATGCTGGTTTAAAAATAAGCGGCGACCATGCTATAGGAATTATAACTAAAGATGTAGATTTTTGTATAGGGAAAAAAGCCGATGTTACAATTGACAACCAGCCTAAAACCACTTTAATTCTGCCAATAATTGCAGTTGAGGTTAAAACCTATTTAGATGCCACAATGTTTGGAGAGGTTAAGTCTTCTAGTAAATCGATACGAAGCGCATCTCCTAATTCAAAAACATATGTTTTAATGGGATATAAAAATATTGCCGATGAACACATTATTGCAGCCAGACAAGATTCAGTTTTAAATGAAATATTTGTATTAAGAAAAGATGAAAACTCGGCAATGGATTCCAATGTAATTTATGATTATTGTAAAGAATTATGCCACGCAATTGAAGCGTTGACTATGGAAAGAAAAATCGAAACTCCTGGTCGCTTATTAAATCCAGATAAAACAAGCGGATTATAATAAATAATCCGCTATTTTTTTTGCTATTGCCTTTGCCAGTAATGGTGGAACGGCATTGCCAATTTGTTGGTATTGAGATAAATTCTTTTCCCATGACATTGTGGTTCTTTTACCTTTAAATATGTAGGAATCGGGGAACGATTGTAATCTTGCCCCTTCCCGAGCGGTATAGTTTCTATTCTCATATGGGTGAACAAAGTTGCTTTGGAAACTTGCCGGTATCGTTGGTGATGGCTTATTGGGATATGGTCGCATATTATTTTGAGAATATACTTTCCCACTAATTTTATTGGAATCTCCGCGTTGACGTTGTTGGAATTCTGTATCTACATCTGCAACTGATTGTCCGTAACCAATATGACTAAACCTTTCTACTAGTCTAGCAGTATGACGCATTGAGACGTGATTATATACTTGCGTACTTGCTTCTCTTGCCCAGGACTGATATTTTGTTTGAGGAGCCATTGTATATTGAGATATTTCTTCTCCTTCTCCCGCTTTTAATTTAGGCAAGTCCATTATTGCGTCTTCAATAGTTATTTGATCGTTTCCAAACAAGTATCCTACCGGTGCGAGTTTATCTCGATCATATTTGATATTGTCGCAAAGTCCTATAAAGAAAACTCTTATGCGAGACTGGGGAACCCCAAATTCGGCAGCATTCAATTGAAAGATTTCCACATTATATCCAATTTTATTATATTCCTTTAAAATGACGTCTTTAACGGATTCACCGTTTTTGGTGACCATAGAAAGGATTCCTGTAACATTTTCCATTACAAAAAACTTGGGTTTATAATATTTTACAAACCTTACAAATTCCATAAATAAACTATTACGAGGATCATTTTTATCGCGATTGCCACTTAAAGAAAAGCCTTGGCATGGTGGACCGCCAATAATTCCATCGATTATTAGATTTGAAGGAAGCAACGATTCTAAATTTAGTATTTGAGTAATGTCATTTGTTGTTACAATTGTGTTTGGGTGGTTATACTTGTATGTTTCTGAAGCCCATTCATCGCGTTCTATAGCAAGCGGAACATTAAATCCAGCCATTTCAAAACCTAAACTTAAGCCGCCACATCCAGCAAATAAATCGATTACATTTAGACCTCTATTTGGTTTAAACTCTAAAATATCGTCGACTTTACAACACAAATAATGGCATATTTTTTCGATAGTTTCCATTGATAGATACTCATTTCTCTTTATACGTGTTAAAATGTTACCAGACAAATTGCAATCCTTTAATAATGCATTAGTTGAAATTTTTTTATCTAAAAGCAAGTGAAAAAACTTGTTGTATGTTACTGACATAATAACCTCCAAATTAACAAATTCATTTTATCACGAATTCGTGATTTTGTCAACAACATCGTGATAATTAAATGCATTTTTGCTTAATAAAAAGTACTTATCGTCCGACATACTCCCGAAAAGTGCCTTAAAAACGAGATTTTGTCCGAGTGACACAAGTCTTAATAGGTTGAACTTTTTCTTTTTTAGGAAGACGTTCGGCCTATTTTGTTTTATAGAAGAATTTGAGACATTTAACGGATAAATTTACTTTTTAAAAAGAAAAGGCAGACGGGAGAAAATCCCGCCTGCCTTTGCCGTTTTATAAAAGTTCGGCAAACTTTTTGTCTTGCTTCTGCGTTATTTTGGAAAGCAAGGTTCCGTTGTCGTCAGCGGAACTGTTTTTACTTTTAGATTTTTTATTAAGTTGTAATGCGGCTTTTTCAGCCTTGTTCGCTTGCCATTCGGCATAATCTTTTCGTCCCTCCTCCGACGAAAGATATTCTCTGATTGCGGGCAACAACACCCGAGCCAACGATTCCAATTGAAAATCGGAAATGCCTAAATTGTTTTCTTTCTTCTTGCGTTTTCTCGTGATTTTCCCCTCCGGGCAGTTATTCGTTTAATCTTGTGTTTTTCATTTTTAATGGCTCCTTTTCTAAATTTTTTTTCAGTCTCGCATGAATGCGAATTGCCCGTATTGTCACATGTCGCTTCATACCGTCACTCACGGCTGGTTGTTTGAGTATTGCCCGTATTGCGGGCATCGCTTCTGAAAGGATATTTTCGCCGTTACGATGTATCCGAAAATAAATTTTTGCGAGGATAAAGCAATATCATCCGAATCATCCGGACTTTCAGGCTTGGAACAGGCAGATCGTCCGGATTTCTTTATACCGTAAAATTGTTTTGAGGAATGCGAAAAAACGCGGGGACGAAAGGCGAAAAAAACGTATAAAAAAACTCCGATGCCGTAAGTTACGACACGGAGAAATTTTGGAGGCGTCACCCGGATTTGAACCGGGGGATGAAGGTTTTGCAGACCTTTGCCTTACCACTTGGCTATAACGCCGATTGTTTATATCAATCGTTGCTTTATTATACACATTTCCGAAAGAAAAAGTGCATAATAAAGAATTGTTTAAAATAAAACGGCGCGGATTTTTCGTTGGAGCGGGAAACGAGACTCGAACCCGCGACATTCACCTTGGCAAGGTGACGCTCTACCACTGAGCTATTCCCGCATATCGGAAAAATCCGCGCCGATCTGGTGGAAGTTATAGGGATCGAACCTATGACCCTCTGCTTGTAAGGCAGATGCTCTCCCGGCTGAGCTAAACTTCCAAAAGCCTATATACTATACCATATCCTTTCGGGAAAAGCAAGCGTTTTTAAAGGCATTTGAAAAAATTTCCGCAAAAATTTTTTGCGGGTATTTCCGCGAAAACGGCAGAGGCGAAAAAAGCGACAGAGGAAAAACGTCTCCGGCGAAAAAGAACGAAAGATTTAAGAAGAGGCGTAAACAATCGTGGAGAAAAATTATTTTGCTTCTTTTTTGTTTCCGTAAAGTTCCCACAGAACGGAAGCGATGCCTTCCGAAATGATTTCCGCCATCGTATACACGAGGTGCAGGCGGGTGGAATTCAGCAGTCCGAAATTATTCACGGATTTTTCCGCGACGATTCCCATAACGGAAATATCGCCGATAGTACCGAGTTTTTTATTTGCCCCCGCCCCGGGCAGCAGCGCGTTATCGTTGATTTTAATCAGCCCGATATCGCCGTTACCGCCGACGGCGGCGTCTACGGCAAGAATTTTACGCGTTCCGTGCGTGTCGTTTAAAAATGCGCGGAGATAGGGAATTTCTTTCGCCGTGACGGGCGAGGGTAGCGTACCATAGATAAATACGGGCAGTCCGCGCGTTTTATATTGCAGCATCGATCCGCATACGGGGCCGAGGGAATCGCCGATGGCAAGATCGCTTCCCACGCAGACGACGACGGGCATTTCTCCGTCGCTGAATTTTTCGATCGCGGTGCTTATGCCGTCGGCGGCAAGTTTGTTGAAAATATGAAAAGTGTATTCCATGGTCAGTTTTTTCTCCGGGAGGGTGATTTTGTTTTCGGTACGCTTTATTTTTTGTGCGCTTCGGCGTATGTTGCTTATTATGAAAACTTGTCGTACGCGTCGGCAAAAAAGCGGCAAGGAGGCGCAAAAGAATCGGTCGATAGGAAAGTATTGCCCGAAATCGAAGCGTTTAAACAAAAAAAAACGAATTCCGACGAAATCGGATAAATCGACACGAAAAACTTGAAAATTTTTGCGGAGTGTGTTATACTTATATCAAAATTCGTGAAAAATTCCGGGCGGAATACAGCGAAAATAAAAGAAAGGAGGGCGAAAAATGGCATACGGATTGCTCGGCGGCTTGGGATATTATACGATCGACGTGGTTTGCGCGGCGGCGGCGTTGATTTTTGCGCTTGCAGGTGCAAAAAAAGGCGCGATTCGTTCCGTGATCGGGCTTTGTTCCACTCTTTTTTCGTTAATAGCGGCTTATTCGCTTGCTGTGCCCGTTGCCGCATTGCTGGATAAATGGTTTGCCGCATATTCCAAAGGCGGGGAATTTTTATGGACGGCGATTGCGGGCGTCGCTGTGTTTGTAGTGGCGAAAATTCTGCTTTCGCTCATCGCCGCAGGGTTGACGAAGATCGCGAACAGTATCAGGGCGGTGGGCGCGGTGAATACTTTACTCGGCGCGGCGGTCGGCTTTTTAAAAGCGGTGATTCTGATCTGTGCGGTGCTTGCCGTGATTTCCGTGTTGCCGGAAACCGCGGAATTTTCCGTAAAAGCGCAAACCGCGATCGACGGCACGTTTTTCACACATGTGATCCGTGATCATAATCCGCTCTTATCGTGGCTTGAAAAAATTATCGAAAGCGCAAAGGCGCGCGCGGGAATGTAAGGCGCGTTTTTACATACGGCACGTATTCGATAGCATTTAAACGGCTCTTTGAATAACAAGACAAAAACGGCGGTATATCGTTTGATTTTACAGAAAAATCGCAAAGTTTCGCTGTGGATAACTTTTCTTTGATTTCGATAAAAGACAAATATTTATTATGAGTTGTCCACATTTTTCCCGAAAAAACGATCAAAAGTTCGTATTTTCGGCGAATATTTTTACAAAAAGCAAAAAAGTTATCCACATTTTTAAAATATTGTTTGTGGATAAGTGCAAAAGAGCGGTGGATAACAAGAAATCGCTGTGGATAACCAGAAGAGCGGGAAGATCCGGAGTAAGGGAGAGAAACAATGGGCGCGGAAGAAAAAAAACAGGAACAATCTGCGGCGTGGGCGGCGGCTTCCCGCGCGTTGGAGATCCCGAAAAAGTACGGCTTTGAATACGAATACACATACGATAAGGGTTCGGATTCTTCCTGCGTTTACATTCATCGTTTCAAAAAAGGGCGCGATCGATTCGATCTTCGCGTATTATCCGGTGCGGAAACGCTCACCGTTGTGGCGTATGTCGGCGGCGAATATCGTTTTCCCGATCTGAAAAAGAAATACAAAAAACGGTGGCGGATTTTTGCTTTGAAGCACCTGTTTAAAAAAGCGACGGATTCCGACGTATGGGAACTGTATGCGGAAATGCTGGAAGAAGAAGCGAAAAGCGGCGCTTTTTTCGGGATTCCCGTATAACGGCCCGCCGGTTGCCGCGGATTTACGCCGATCGCCGTACGATTTTAGATTTTATTATACGCATTATATATGTATAGTGCAGAAACGTAAAATACGCCGGCGCGGAAAAACACCCGGATCCCATGGCGGAAAAAATCCGCGGGGCGGCGCGGCTTTATCGAAGCGGAAATATAAAAGACGCCGAAAACTACGATCGGTGGGAAGCGGTTACTGTAAACGATTATATATAGACCGAAAAAACGGATAAAACGTGAAAGAAAAGAATTTTCACGTTTTTTTCATACAACTTTTTTCGTTCAAACTGTTTACATACGGTAAATTATGTGGTATAATTATAATCGGAAGAAAAAAGGTTTCTTCTGCGCCGCGTAAGAGGCGGAACGTATGAAAATGCGATCCGACCGATCCGCCGCGCGATTCAACAAACGGAAAAAATATAAAAATCTAAGGAGATAAACCGCAATGTTTGAAGTAAAAACCAATCTTACGAAAAACAAAAAAGTTTTGCAATTCGTGAAAGAAAGCGCGGAACTCGCTCAGCCCGATAAGATCGTATGGATCGACGGCAGCGAGGCGCAGCGCGACGCCCTCCGCGCCGAAGCGGTGGCAACGGGAGAAATGATCAAACTCAACGACAAGTTGTTGCCCGATTGCTATCTGCACAGAACGGCGGAAAACGACGTGGCGCGTGTGGAAGACCGCACGTTCATCTGTTCGAGAAAGGAAGAGGACGCTATGCCGCATTCCATCGTGAAATGGATGGATCCGAAAAAAGCGTATGCGCTGGTGAAAGAGATTGCTCAGGGCAAGATGAAGGGCAGAACGATGTACGTTATTCCCTATTCGATGGGCGTTGTGGGATCTCCTTTCTCGAAGATCGGTATCGAAGTCACCGATTCGATCTACGTTGTGCTGAATATGGAAATCATGACGAGAGTGGGCGTTGATTGCTATGAGCAACTCGGCGAAAACGGCGATTTCGTAAAAGGTTTCCACTGCAAATGCGACGTAGATCCCGAAAAGAGATATATCATGCATTTCCCCGAAGACGATACGATCGTATCCGTAAACTCGGCATACGGCGGAAACGTGCTTCTCGGCAAGAAATGCTTTGCGCTTCGTATCGCCACGTACCTCGGCAAGAACGAAGGCTGGATGGCAGAGCACATGCTGATCCTCGGATGCAAGCGTCCGCAGGATAAAGAAATGAAATATATCGCGGCGGCGTTCCCTTCGGCTTGCGGCAAAACGAACCTCGCAATGCTTATTCCGCCCAAAGAATATCGCGACGCGGGCTATGAAATCAAGACGGTGGGCGACGATATTGCCTGGATTCGCGTAGGCGAAGACGGCAGACTGTGGGCGGCGAACCCCGAAAACGGTTTCTTCGGCGTTGCCCCCGGCACGAACGAACATTCCAACCCGAACGCGCTTGCGGCTACGAAGAAGGGCACGATCTTCACGAACGTTGCTTACAATCCCGAAGACGGTACGGTGTGGTGGGAAAAACTTACGAAAGAAGCCCCCGCGCATCTTATCGACTGGAAGGGTAACCCCTGGACGCCCGAAACGAATGCGGACGGCAAACATCCCGCGGCGCATCCGAATTCCCGTTTCACCGCTCCCGCTGTAAACTGCCCTTGCCTTTCCGAGAATTTCAATTCCAAGACGGGCGTGCCTCTTTCCGCAATCATCTTCGGTGGCAGAAGAGCAACCACCACTCCGCTTGTATATCAATCGAGAGACTGGAACCACGGTACGTTTGTAGGTACGATCATGTCCTCCGAAACGACGGCTGCGGCTACGGGCGCGGTAGGCGTGCTTCGTCACGATCCTATGGCGATGAAGCCTTTCATGGGCTATTCCGTTGATCAGTACTTCCAGCACTGGATCGATATGGGCGCGAAAGTGGAAAAAGATAAACAGCCCAAGATCTTCAACGTGAACTGGTTCCGTCAGGACGAAAACGGCAACTTCATGTGGCCCGGTTTCGGCGACAACATGAGAGTTCTCGATTGGATTCTCGATCGTTGCGAAGGAAAAGCGGATGCGCAGGAGACTGCGATCGGCTACGTTCCTTATGCGAAAGATATCAATATCAAGAATACCGACGTTACGGAAGAAACGCTCGACAAACTGCTCTATGTGGATAAAAAACGCTGGGCGGCGGAAGCGGAAGAAATCGAGAAGTATTATGACGATAACTTCGGCGATAAACTTCCCAAAGAAATTCGCGCAAATCTCGAAACGCTGAAAGAAAACTGCAAGAAATAAGTTTTTTGATCGGCGGTTTGCGGCTCGCCGTCCGGCGAAGCCGTAATCGGCGCGGCAGTGCTGCGCGTATCGCGAATATTGAATTATGTAAAAAAATCGGAATGCTTTTTGGTGTTCCGATTTTTTATTTTTTACGGCGACAAAGCAAAAACGCGGCGATAAAATCCTTGCGTTCGGCGAAGAAAAATGGTATAATTGAAAGCGAACGCGAAGATACGGCGGCATACGGATAAAGAACGAGCAAAGAAACAAAATGCCGCGGAACGGAGTATGATTCATGAACGACGAATTTTTTTCTTACGAACTGATTAAAACTGATCCGCAGACGGGGGCAAGGGCGGGGGTGCTGCATACGCCGCACGGCGATATAGAAACCCCCGTGTATATGCCCGTGGGCACGCAGGCGACGGTGAAAGGCGTATTTCCGCGCGATCTGAAAGAGGCGGGATCGCAGATCATACTTTCCAATACCTATCATTTATACATGCGCCCCGGCGACGAGATCGTGAAAGAAGCGGGCGGATTGCATAAATTTATGAACTGGGATCGCCCGATCCTTACGGACAGCGGCGGATTTCAGGTGTTTTCGCTTGCCAAACTGAATAAAATCACCGAAGAGGGGGTGGAGTTTTCTTCCAACGTAGACGGCAGCAAACATTTTTTCACGCCCGAAAAGGCTATGCAGGTGGAGGAAAATCTCGGCGCGGATATTATCATGGCGTTTGATCAGTGCAGCGAATACGGCTATACGCACGATCAGGCGAAAGCGGCGATGATCCGCACGGGAAACTGGCTGGAACGTTGCTATAAAGCGCATGAAGCGAGCGGCAAAAAGGAACAGACGTTATTTCCCATTATTCAGGGCAACGTATTCAAAGACCTGCGCGGCGAAAGCCTTGAACGCTGTAAGCCGTTTGTGCGCCATGGTATTGCGATCGGCGGGCTTTCCGTCGGCGAACCGAAAGAGATCATGTACGACGTTCTTGATTTTTTGCAGGACAAAATGCCCTCCGACGTACCGCGTTATCTCATGGGCGTGGGCTCGCCCGATTGCCTGATCGAAGGCACGATACGCGGGGTGGATATGTTCGATTGCGTTCTTGCCACCCGTATCGCGAGAAACGGCACGGCGATGACTTCCCGCGGCAGGGTAGTGGTGAGAAACGGCAGATACAAAGAGGATTTTACGCCGCTCGATCCCGAGTGCGATTGCTATTGTTGCAAACATTATACAAAAGCCTATCTGCGCCATCTGGTGAATACGGGCGAAATGTTCGGCGCAATGCTTCTTTCGTTGCATAATATTACGTTTTTGCATAAACTTATGCACGGCTTACGCGAAGCGATTCTCGGCGGGTATGTGCTCGATTTCCGTAAGGAATTTTACGAGAAGTACGGCGGCGAGGGCAAGTGGTGAAACAGAAACGGTGAAATAAATTTTTCGGGCGATCGCCGTTTTCGGCGGTCGTTCGTTTTAAAACGGTGAGAAACTATGAAAACGCGGAAAACAAAAGTAAAAAAACAAAAAGGGCTCGTCGGACGATTTTTTTCTTATTATAAGCCATATAAAAAGGGCTTTTTTCTCGATCTTTTCTGTTCGTTCGTGATCGCCGCCTGCAATATGTTTTATCCCATGGTGGCACGCGAAGTGATGAATAATTTCGTGCCGAATCATAATCTTCGGCTGATTATCGTATGGGCGATATGCCTCGCCGCGATCTATCTTTTAAAAAGCGCGCTGACGTTTATCGTCACCTATTTCGGGCATGTTCTGGGAGTGAAAATACAGGGCGATATGCGCAGCGAATTGTTCCGCCACGTGGAAACGTTGTCTTTTTCTTATTTCGACGAAAATAAGACGGGCAGCGTTATGTCGCGGATCGTGAACGATTTATTCGAGGTGTCGGAACTGGCGCATCATGCGCCCGAGGATATATTCAATTCCCTGCTTTCGATTGTGGGCGCGTTGATTATGGTGTATCTGATGAATCCGATTCTTTCGCTCATTATTCTGCTGTACGTGCCGTTTATGCTGTTTTTTGCGGTGAAAGCGAGGAAGAATATGTCGAAGGCAAGCGCGGAATCGAGAAAGAAAATTTCCGTTTTGAACGCGGAACTCGAATCTTCCGTTGCCGGGGTACGCGTAACGAAAGCGTACGACGCGAAAGAAGCCGAAGAAAAAAAATTCGGCAAGGCGAATACGGAATTCAAAAGCGCTCGCGCGAAAATGTATAAGGCGATGGGAGTGTTTCAATGCGGTATGTCCGCATTCAACGATTTTTTATATCTCCTCGCGCTTGTTTCTGGTTCGTTGTTTTGCTATTTCGGAAAAATCTCTCTGCCCGATCTTACGGCATACATATTATACATCAATATGCTGCTTGCGCCGATCCGCACGCTGATCACCATGTTCGAGCAGATCGACGAAGGGGCGACGGGATTCAGGCGTTTTTGCGAATTGATGGATACGCCACCGGAATACGAGCCGGAAAATCCCGTGAAAGCCGATCTTTCGGGAGATATCGTGTACGAAAACGTCACCTTCTCGTATAAGAAAAATCGTAAAGGCGGTGCGGAAAGAGATGACGACGGCACGGAAAATAATGAAGCCTTTTCCGAAAAGAACGAAGAAAAATCCGAGGAGACGGAAGTGCTGAAAGGCGTTTCGTTCACGGCGAAAAAGGGTACAACGGTGGCATTTGTTGGTCCATCCGGCGGCGGAAAAACAACGATATGCCATTTATTGCCTCGCTTTTATCTGCGTGACGGCGGAAAAATTTCGATCGGCGGAGTGGACGTGAACGACGTATCTTCGCATGATCTGCGGAAAAATATCGCCGTAGTGGCGCAGGACGTGTTCCTGTTCTCGGGCTCGATCCGCGATAATATCGCGTACGGTACGGAAAACGCATCCGACGAGGAGATCGTGGCGGCGGCAAAACGCGCGAACGTCCACGATTTCGTGCTTTCGCTGCCGGACGGATACGATACGGAAGTGGGCGAGCGCGGAGTGAAACTTTCCGGCGGACAAAAACAGCGCGTATCGATCGCCCGCGCGTTTTTGAAAAATCCGCCGATTCTCGTGCTCGACGAAGCGACGTCCGCTCTCGATAACGTCACGGAAATGCAGATTCAATCCGCGCTTGCCGAACTGAGTAAGGGAAGAACTACGTTCGTTGTGGCGCACAGGCTTTCTACGGTGAAGAACGCGGACGAAATTCTGGTGGTGGAAGACGGAAAAATAACGGAGCGCGGCACGCACGAAACGCTTACGGCGGAAAACGGACTCTATGCCAGATTGTATCGCTATCAGTTCCGCGAAATCTGATCTTCTGCCGGGTGGAGGAGCGTCCCGGAAAACATACGGCGAAGAGTTTTTTTACGGCGGCGAAAAACACAGGACGGCAAAAAATAAATCGGACGCGTATATATTCTCTCACAATTCCGCATACTGACGGCAAGAAACCGAAAGAACGCTCCGTTTCCGCGATGGCGGCAGCGCACGGGCGGTATCGGAAAGAAAAGGGAGGAGTATATGGAAAAATTCATTATCGGCGCGCTTTGCGGCGGAATCGTAGGTGCTTTGGCTGTGAGCAATAATGCGAAAATGCGCGCGCTTGTGAAAAAAGGCGAGGAAGAGATCAAAGAGAAAGTGGACGGCATGATCGACGAAAAACTTACCGCCGCGCTTGAAAAATGCGATAAGAACGGCGGCAACGCCGCGCAAAAAGAAGAGGGCGGGAAAGAGGTGTCCGCCGAAGAAGAGAAAACCGCCGAAGAAGAGAAAACGGGGAAAAAGGCGAAGAAAAAAGCGGACAAAACGCAGAAATAAAGCGGAACGTCGCGCAGAAAAGAGTAAACGATAAAAAAGTTGTGAAAAATACGAAAAAAGCGGCGAAACGGTAGACAAAAGCCGCTTTTTTTGCTATACTGAATAAAATGGCAAACGACATATTCAACGGGCGGCGCATAGTGGCGTTCGACATAGGAAACAAGCGGATAGGCGTGGCGGCAAGCGATCCTTTCAACGAATACGCGATGCCGTGCGATACGTACGTGCGCACGGGAAAATTCGGCGAAGACGTGAAAAACGTGGCGGAGATCGCGCGGGAAAAGGGCGCGGGGATCATCGTGTGCGGTTTACCCGTGAATGCGGACGGTTCGCCGAGCGGACAGACGGAAAAAACGCGCCGTTTTATCGAAATATTAAAAAAAGAAACGAATCTTCCTGTATACGAAGAGGACGAAAGGTACACCACGATCGAAGCGCATGCCACGCAGCAAATGGGCGGAATCGGCAGGCGCGATGCGAAAAAGACGGTGGATTCCATTGCCGCGTCGTATATTCTCGATTCGTTTCTCGCGCGGCAAAAAGCGGCGCGGAAGGAAGAAAATATGAATAAAGACGAAGCGGAAATGCAGGAAAACGAAGAGGAACACATCATCGCTCTCACCGACGACGAGGGTAACGAAGTGGAGTATTACCATATCGCCACGTTGCCGTATAAGGGAGAAACATATTGCTTTTTCCAGAAAGCGGAACCCGAAACGGAAGAGGAAGAAGACGAAGTGGTGATTTACCGCCTTATGGAAGACAAAGAAGGTCAGCAACTGTGCCCGTTGGAGGACGACGCGCTGATGGACGAAGTGTTTGCCGAATTCTGTAAAGAATACGAAGAGTACGAAAACAGCGACGAGGCGGCAAAACTCGACGGCGCGGATTGATCCGTAAAAGAATCCGGCTGCGGATATACGGCGGATAAATACGTCCGGAGCGAGTATACCCGGGCGGATTCGTCGCCTGATAAAAGAATAATTTACAAAAGAAAGACTGCGACAGGGCGGCTTTTTCCTTACTGTACGGCGTGAGGTTTTCGGAAATGATATACGCAATTCAAGAGAAATTCAGAGAAAGTTTGTCCTCGGTGTTGCCGGTGACTCTGATCGTCGCGCTTCTCGCGGCGACGGTTGCCCCCGTCGACTCGGGGATTTTTTTGTCGTTTTGCGCGGGGGTGTTGCTTCTCGTTCTCGGCATGGGACTATTTACGCTCGGGGCAGATTCCTCGATGCTCGAACTCGGCAAAAAAGTGGGATCCACACTTACGGAAAGTAAAAAAATATGGCTGATCGCTTTCGTCAGTTTCGTGATCGGCGTAATCGTCACCGTTGCCGAGCCCGATTTGCAGATCCTTGCGGCGCAGGTGGGCGGAATTTCTCAGATGACGCTGATTCTGTCGGTTGCGGCGGGCGTGGGATTATTTCTTACGGCGGCGATGCTGCGTATCGTATTCGGAATTTCCTTTAAAATTATGCTGGCGGTGCTGTATCCGCTGGTGTTTGTGCTGGCTCTTTGTTTCGTGCCGAAAGATTTTTGGGCTCTTGCGTTCGACGCGGGTGGCGTTACCACCGGCCCCATGACCGTGCCGTTTATCATGGCTCTCGGCGTGGGCGTGGCGGCGATACATAAAGGAAAGAACGGGAACGACAGTTTCGGCCTCGTTGCTCTTTCCAGCATAGGCCCGGTGATCGCCGTGCTGATTCTCGGCATGCTGTTCGACGTAGAAGGCGTGGATATTTCTTCCGCGGTGCTTGCGCCCGAAAACACGCGCGACGTGATCTTCGCATACGGCGAAGGACTGCTTACATATATGAAAGAAGTGGGGTTGGCGCTTTCGCCTATACTCGCGTTTTTCCTTTTGTTTCAGTTGTTCACGAAAGCGTTCTCGAAGAGAAAGGCGATTAAAGTATTCGTCGGCCTCGTGTATACGTTCGTGGGGCTTACGCTGTTTCTCACGGGCGCGAACGTAGGGTTTATGCCCGTCGGCGCGAAGATGGGGGAGAGCCTGGCGAAGATTGCGGACGGCTGGTTGCTTGTGCCCGTAGGCGGAATCATCGGCTATTTCATCGTTGCCGCCGAGCCCGCCGTATACGTTCTGAATAAGGAAGTGGAGCATGCGAGCGCGGGCGCGATCACAGCGAAAGCGATGAAGCGCGGGCTTTGCGCAGGCGTATCGTTTGCCGTGGCACTCAGTTTTTTCCGTATCATTGCGGGCTTCAACGTGATGTGGGTGTTGTTGATCGGATATGTAGCCGCTTTGATTCTGATGATCTTCTGCCCTTCGATGTTCACGGGAATCGCGTTCGATTCGGGCGGCGTGGCGAGCGGCGCGATGGTTTCTTCGTTCGTTCTTCCTATGGCGAAAGGGGCTTGCGGCGTGCTTGCGGCGGGGCAGACGATGACTCTCGCGTTCGGCGTCGTGGCGCTGGTGGCACTCGCGCCGTTGATTTCCATTCAGATACTCGGCGTGAATTACAAACGCAAGACGGCGATTTACAAGAGGACGTTCCTTTCCGAAGAAGATACGTTTACGAATTTCGAGGTGGATTGATATGGCGACGACGGAATTGAATCAGGCTCAGACGGCGGCGAAAGGGCTGAAAACGGATCTGAAGTCATTGAAAAACGGGCTGAAAGAAAAAGCCGGAAATCTGAAACAGGCAAAAGCGAAGCGCTCGGGGGAAAAAGAGCGGGATAACGGAGGATTGAAATTGCTGATAGGAATCGTATCTTCCCGCGACGCGGAAAAACTGACGGAACTTTGCAATTCTTCATGCGCCGCGCTTTCTTACGAGGCGGACGCGAAAGGCACGGCTTCCAGTTCCGTGCTCGATTATCTCGGGCTGGGCGAAACGGAAAAGAAACTGGTGCTTTCTCTGTTGCCCGCAGGGGCGGAAGAAGCAATGCTCCGTGCGATACGCGACGGCATGTCGCTTCATCTCGTGGGAAAAGGGATATGCTTCACCGTGCCTTTATCGGGCGCGTCTACGATCGTTGCGAACGCGTTGCAAAGAAGCGCTGCGGAAGCGGAAAAAAACGGAGGTAAGAAAGTGAAAACGAACAGGGAATATTCGTTGATCGTTACGGCAATGCAGAAAGGTTTTACGGAAGAAGCGATGGAAGCGGCGCGGCAGGCGGGCGCGGCGGGCGGCACGGTGCTTACGGCGGCTACGCTGGGGGATAAAAAAGCAGAACAACTCATCGGCGTTACATTGCAGAAAGAAACGGATCTGTTGCTGATTCTTGCGAAAAACGAAGGGAAAGACTCGATCACGGAAGCCATTCTTAGAAAAGTCGGTTTGAAAACGGACGGCGGCGGCGTGGTGTTCACGCTTCCCGTGGATAATATCGTGGGGATCGGAGGCGTGCGCGAAACGCAGAATACAGACGACGAAGCGGGCGAAAACGCGGATGAATAAAGCGCGGCATGACGGGTATCCGCGCAAAAAAGCGGCGATTTCGGCGTGTATGCGAAACTTGTCGGATTGTGATGAAAAAGTTTGCATTTTGTGAAAGAAAGTCACAAAAAAAAGTTAATTTTGATTTTTTTCACCCTGTATTTGACAATCGGGGGAATGTATGATATAGTTTAGGCATACTTGAAGCGCAGGAAAAAGCGAAAGCGATTGCTTGCGCGGAAAGCGATGAATTTCATATGCGTGAAGCCGATATATGTTCCATAAAGTGGCGGGAACGTTTCTACCGCAGTGCCCGAAAAAATAACTGCGACTATCGAATGTTTTTTCTTATTCTTACCGGTAAGATGAGGTGGGCGGAAGGAAAAGCGATATTGGCGAAGGAGTTGGTGATTCCTCGCCTTTTTTTCTTTTTTGCGGAATTTCCGTAAAAAAGGCGGTACGAAAAACGAGTGAGGTTGCGGAAGTTATGAAAGCGTTGGAAGAAAAAATACTGAAAGAAGGACAAGTCCTTCCCGGGAACGTATTGAAAGTCGGCTCGTTTCTCAATCAGAAAGTAGACGCCGTGTTTCTGAAAGAAATGGCGAAAGAAACGGCAAATCTGTTTGCGGGCGAAAAGATCACGAAAATTCTTACGGTGGAGGCTTCCGGAATCGCGTTTGCCACGGCGGTGGCGATGGAACTTTCCGTGCCGATGGTGTTTGCGAAAAAGCATCCTTCCGCCAACGTTTCGGGCGAACAGTATTCCGCCGACGTTTATTCGTATACGCATAAAACCACGTACAACGTGGCTGTGACGAAAGATTATCTTTCTTCCTGCGACAGAGTGCTGATTACCGACGATTTTCTTGCGGGAGGCAACGCGTTGAAAGGCTTGATTTCCATTGCGAAACAGGCGGGCGCGGAAGTAGTGGGGTGCTGCGCGGAAATCGAAAAAGGGTTTCAGGGCGGCGGCGACGAACTGAGAAAAGAAGGGTATCGCGTGGAATCGCTGGCGATTATCGACAGTATGGACGATCACGGCATTATGTTCAGAAAATAAAACGTTATAAATTTTTTAGCCTTGCGGGAAAACGCGGGGCAAAGGAGAAAATTATATGAAGAAACTTGTATCTCTGGCTCTTTCGGCGGTGATGGCATGCGGCGTAGCGGCTTCTCTGGCTGCCTGCGACAACAACAACTCCGGATCGTCCGGCGCGAAAGTGGAAGACTACGAATTCAAGCCCGTTGAAGCGAAAGATCTTAAAGTGGGCCTGATCTGCCTTCACGACGAAACGTCCACGTACGACAAGAACTTCCTCGACGCTATGGAAAAGGCTGTGGAAGCGAAGGGCGTTACGCTTTTGAAACAACTGAACAAGCCCGAAGACAGCGAGTGCTACGACGCGGCTGCGGATCTTGTCAGCCAGGGATGCAAAGTAATTTTCGCCGATTCCTTCGGTCATGAAGCGTACATGATGGAAGCGGCTGCGAAATATCCCGGAGTGCAGTTCTGCCACGCTACCGGCACGAAGTCTCAGACGCACAACCTCGGCAACTATCATAACGCGTTCGCTTCGATTTACGAAGGCAGATACCTTGCGGGCGTTGCGGCAGGCATGAAACTGAAAACGATGACTCCGAAAGAAGAGAACGGCAATAAATATTACCAGATCGGCTATGTGGGCGCGTTCCCTTATGCGGAAGTTATTTCCGGTTACACCTCGTTCTATCTCGGTGTTCAGTCTGTTCTGGAAGAAACCGTGAAGATGGACGTTACGTACACCTACAGTTGGTATTCTCCCACCGACGAACAGACCGGTGCGGAATTCCTGATCGGTAAGGGCGCGCAACTTATTTCTCAGCACGCGGATTCCATGGGCGCTCCCAATGCCTGCGAAACGGCGGGCGTTCCCAACGTTACCTACAACGTAAGCACGAAAGAACAGTGCCCCAAAACTTATGTGGCGGGTTCCCGTATCAACTGGCAGCCTTACTTCGAGTACATGATCGATTGCGTGATCAACGGCGAGCAGATCAAGACGGACTGGACGGGCAATCTTTCCACCGGTTCCGTGGAAGTGCTGGAACTCGGCTCTGCGGCAGCGGAAGGCACGTCGGCGAAGATCGACGAAGCGAAATCGGCTCTTGAAGCTGGTACGCTGAAAGTATTCGATACCGCGAAATTCACCGTGGGCGGAAAAACTCTTACTTCCTACCTTGCGGACGTGAAAGATTACGGCGATTATAAGGGAGAAACGGAAGCGGTGAAGAACGGCGAATTCCTCGAATCTTATTATCGTTCCGCTCCTTACTTCAACATCATCATCGATAACATCACCGAATACAACAAAAAGTAAGGTTTTGTGAATCAAGGCAAAAATACGGATACGGGCGGAGATATTCTCCGCCTTATCCTGTTTTATAAAAGCGCTGTAAATGATCGGAATTTCCGGGAAATACAAGCATGAACGGCAGCACGTTACGGAGGTGGCGCGTGGAAAAACAGGTTGCGTTGGAAATGCGGGGCATTACGAAATGCTTCGGACCGACGGTTGCGAATAAAGACGTGAATCTCACCGTTTACAACGGCGAGATTCTGGCGATTCTCGGCGAAAACGGAAGCGGGAAAACCACTCTTATGAATATGATATCGGGAATTTATTTCCCCGATGAAGGGCAGACGTTTATCAGAGGCGAAGAGGCGGTGATCCGTTCCCCGCAGGATGCGTTCGGCTATGGTATAGGCATGATTCACCAGCATTTCAAACTGGTGGACGTTTTCACCGCGGCGCAGAACGTTGTGCTCGGAATCGAAAAAAAGCCCGAGCCCGTAGGCGAGGAAAAAAATGCCTGCGAAAGATTTTTTGCGAAAACGGGCACAAAAATCGCAAATTTGTTCCGTAAAGAAAAGAAACAGGCTGCGACGGCGAAGAACGCTTTTGAAAGGTTTATGACGAAATGCGGGCATCGCCTGCAGAACGGATTGTACGAACAGAAAAAAGTGGCTGCGGAAGTGCAGGCGATCGCCGATAAATACGGCTTCGAGATCGATCCGAAAAAGAAAATCTACGATATGTCCGTTTCCGAAAAGCAGACGGTGGAAATCGTGAAAGTGCTTTATCGCGGCGCTAATATTCTGATTCTCGACGAACCGACCGCCGTTTTAACGCCGCAGGAGACGGAAAAACTTTTCGCCGTGCTCCGTAAAATGCGTCAGGACGGAAAATCGATCATCATCATCACGCATAAACTGAACGAAGTGCTTGCGATTTCCGATCGCGTGGCGGTGCTTCGTAAAGGCGAATCCGTTGGAACGATCGATACGAAAGACGCCGACGAGAACAAACTCACCGAACTGATGGTGGGCAAGAAAGTGGAACTGAACATCGAAAGAAGCGAACCGGAAAATCCCGCCGACAGACTGGTGATCGAGGGGTTGAACCTGAAAAATCACGAGGGCGTGAAAGTGCTCGACGACGTTTCGTTTACGGCAAGATCCGGGGAGATTCTGGGAATCGCGGGTATTGCGGGCAGCGGGCAGAAAGAACTGCTGGAAGCGATCGCGGGCTTGCAGAAACTGGATAGCGGCGATATGATTTTCCATAATCCCAAAAAAGGAAAACCAGTCACGTTTTATCATAAGACGCTTCGTCGCGTGAAAGAACTGGCGAAAGAAGGCGCGTTTCGCTACGAAAACGGAGAGACCGTGGATTTTGCCGGAAAATCCGATAAAGAAATCAAAGCCCTTGTAAACGATGGTAAAATCTTGTTTAAAGAAGACGAAATCGTAGATCTGAAAGACAAGACGCCTTTGCAGATCCGCGAACTCGGAATCCGCCTTTCGTTCGTGCCCGAAGATCGCCTCGGCATGGGGCTTGTGGGAAATATGGATATCGTGGACAACATGATGCTCAGAAGTTATCGGAAAGGCAGATCGATGTTCGTAGATCGCGGAAAGCCCGGAAAACTTGCGGAAGAGATCATCGGCGAACTGGAAGTATCCACGCCGTCGGCGCACACCCCCGTAAGACGTCTTTCGGGCGGCAACGTGCAGAAAGTGCTGGTGGGGCGTGAAATCGCCGCCGCGCCGAAGGTGCTGATGGCTGCATACCCCGTGCGCGGGCTGGATATCAATTCTTCGTATCTTATTTATAATCTGCTGAATAAACAGAAGCAAAACGGTGCGGCTGTGATTTTCGTCGGCGAAGATCTCGACGTGCTCATCGGGCTCTGCGATCGGATTCTCGTGATCGGATCGGGCAAAGTGACGGGTATTGTGGACGGAAGAACGGCAAACAAAAACGACATCGGGCTTCTGATGACTAAGACGGAAAAGGCGTTCGCAGACGAGAAAAACGAAGAAAAGGAGGCTGTCAATGGCTGAAAACGTGAAACAGGCGAAAACTGTGAAAGAGCCGCTCTTTCATATCGTGAAGAAAAACGCGATGCCGCTCTGGCAACGAATTCTGATAAAAGCGGGCGGGCTGCTTCTCGGCTTTCTGATTTCGGGGCTTCTCGTTACGGCTCTTACGGGGCAGTCTCCGCTGAAATTATATAAATCGCTGTTTGAAGGCAATTTCGGGCAGGAGATCCGCGTGTGGAAGATGTTGCAGGAAACGGCTCTTCTTCTCGGAATAGGGCTTGCGCTTCTTCCCGCATTCAAGATGAAATTCTGGAATCTCGGCGCAGACGGGCAGGTGCTGATGAGCGCGCTTGTAACGGCGGGACTGATGTATAAACTCGGGCCGAAAATGGATTCCGCGATCGTTAATATTCTGATGATCGTGTGCAGTATCGCGACGGGCATTATCTGGGCCGTGATTCCCGCTTTGTTCAAGGCGAAATGGAAAACGAACGAAACGTTGTTCACGCTGATGATGAATTATATCGCAACGGGCATTACGGCGTATATGATCAGCATTTGGGCGACGAACGGATCGGCGACGATGGGCACGATCAAATATGCGTGGCTGCCCGAATTTGTAGACAGATCGTTTCTTACGATCGTAATCGTGGCGGTGCTTACCGTGCTGATGTTCGTCTATCTGAAATTCAGCAAACACGGCTATGAACTTTCCGTGGTGGGCGAAAGCGAAAACACGGCGCGTTACGTAGGGATTAACGTGAAAAAAGTGGTGATCCGTACGCTGGTGCTTTCGGGCGCGATCTGCGGAATCATGGGGCTGCTTCTGGCGGGAAGCATCAATCACACGATCAGTAAAACGTTGGTGGACAGCAGAGGCTTTACAGCCGTTCTCGTCACCTGGCTGGCGGATTTCAATCCGTTCTATATGGTATTCACCGCGTTTCTGATTTCGTTTTTGAAGAGCGGCTCGTCGAACGTCGTCACCGATTTCGCGTTGAATAATTCGGCGATCGCTTCCATCATTACGGGCATTGTTATCTTTTGTGTCATCGGCTGTGAATTTTTCATTCGTTACAGCGTGAAATTTGCAAACAAGAAGAAGGAGGGTAAATAAATGGCGATTTTTACCATTATCCGCAGTGCGATAAATCTCGGCACGGCTTTCCTTTTCGGCTGTACGGGCGAAACGATCACGGAAAAATCGGGGCATCTGAATCTCGGAATCCCGGGAATTATGTGCATGGGCGCACTCGGCGGCTGCCGCGGCGTATCTATTTATCTGAAAGGAATGGATCCGTCGAATATCAACGCTTTTACGTTGCTTCTGATGGCAATATTGTTTTCCGTTTTATACGCGGGGCTGACGGGGATGATTTACGCGTTTCTCACCGTAGGGCTTCGTTGCAATCAGAACGTTACGGGGCTCACCGTCACAACGTTCGGCGTGGGGTGTTCCAAGTATTTCATCAAAGGAATCAATACACAGAATTTCAATTATGCCAGCGAATCTTTGGGCAGGTTGTTTTCGTTCTCCGAAAATATGGGCGATTTCTGGCAGATTTTCTTCGGGCACGGCTCGCTTGTGTATATCGCGATTATCGTTGCGCTGATTTCGTCGTTCGTCTTCAAGAAAACGCGCGTGGGGCTGAAACTTCGTGCCGTCGGTGAAAATCCCGCGGCGGCGGACGCGGCGGGCATTAACGTCACGAAATATAAATACGGCGCGATTCTGATCGGCAGCGCCGTGGCGGGGCTCGGCGGGTTGTTCTACATTATGGACTTTTTGCACGGCTCGTGGGAATACGATGTGGACGCGATCGGCTGGCTTTCCGTTGCGCTTGTTATTTTCACATTGTGGAAGCCCGATTTAAGTATTCTCGGCTCGTTCCTGTTCGGCATGCTCAGAATTTTGCCTACGTATATTTCGGCGTTGCCGAGAGATATAGCGGGGTTGTTGCCTTACGTTGTAACGATTGTCGTTCTGATCGTCACCAGCGTGCTCGACAGTAAAGAAAATCAGCCGCCCGCGGCGCTCGGTCTTTCGTATTTCCGCGAAGAACGCTGATGTTTGCGGCAATGCATAAGATGCGGCGCATAGCGGATTAAAACGGATAGAAAAATTAAAAATCGTCGTTGTTTTTCACACGTATGAAAAAACGGCGATTTTTTTTGTATCCGAGCGCAACGGGCAAAAGCGGAAGGAAACGAAACTGTTTCTTCCGCCTTTATTTTACCGTAAGCGCCGAAAATCGCGATTTTTCACGCCGTTTCGTGTGATATAATCGAAATATCGTCGGGCGGAGAAACGGACGGAATCGAAAAGGTACAGTCGTTGCGTAAAGCCGAATCGGGGAGAAAAGAAATGCAGGTGTACATAGAATATGCGTTTGCCGAAAATTTTCTGTTGGACTCGATGCTGTTGTATCTTGCTTTTTGCTTTATGCGGAAAAAAGCGAGAGTTGTTCCTTTGACGATTGCCGCTTCCGCCGGCGCTTGTTTTGCCTGTATATATGCGTTGTTTTCCGTGCCGTTTGTTCTTACGTTGATCGTGAAAACGCTTGCGGGCGCGGCGATGTGTCTGATTGCGTGTGCGCATATTCGCGAAAGAGGAGAAAAGCGCGGAAAAAGCGAAAGAAGAAAAGCGATAAAAGGGTACTTCGTTTATACGGCCGTTTTTTTTGCGCTTGCCGCCGCATTGTGCGGAATATTTTACGCGATAGATTATACGGGAAACAAACTGAAAACATGGCAGATTCCCGTCTGCGTGTTTTTCGTCGCGGCATGTCAAACGACGGCGAAGCGTATTTTTTCCGCAAAAAAAATATCGGCGTTCACGAGAAAATGCGTTTTATGTTCGGGAAAAAATTCCGTGCGGATCGTCGGATTTATCGACAGCGGCAACAGGGCGAAAACCGCAGACGGCGCGCCCGTGTGTTTCGTGGATCCGCAGACGGCGTTCGCGCTTTTCGACGAAACCGCAGAAGTTTCCGATTTCTGCGTGAATACGGTGAACGGCTCGAAGAAAATAAAAATTTTTTCGGGCTCGATTCTGATATACGAGGGAAACGAAGCGCATAGAATAGAAAAAGTATATTTCGCACCTTCGGCGCATATCCGCGGCGCGAATTATTCGGCGCTTCTGCCCGCGGACTGCTGTTTTTGCGAATCGTACGACGATCGGCGGAAGAGCGAACCGCGGAAAGGAAAGAGCACGGAGGCGCAGGCGGCTGTTTGTGAAGAAATTGCCGCAGCGGAAAGTATCGGCGGCGGGGCGGATAATAAAAACGAAAAAAAAGACGGAAAGAGGAGACGGCGGTGAAGTTTATAGAAGTGTTACGAAGTTTTTTACGGAAGATAGACGCGGAAGAAACGGTGGATTACGTATGCGGAACGGAGGCTTTGCCTTTGCCGTTCTCGCCGCAGGAAGAGCGGGAAATGCTCGACAGGCTGGAACGCGGAGAAAAAGAAGAAGCGGATAAAATCAAGGGCGAATTGATCAAGCACAATTTACGGCTTGTGGTGTATATCGCAAGAAAATTCGACAACACGGGCGTAGACGGCGACGATCTCGTATCGATCGGCACGATCGGATTGATCAAGGCGATCAATTCTTTCCGCGCGGATAAAAATATCAAACTTGCCACATACGCTTCGCGTTGCATCGAAAACGAAATTCTGATGTATCTGCGCCGCACCGCGCGGCTGAAAAGCGAAGTTTCCTTCGACGAGCCGCTGAATACCGATTTCGACGGCAACGAATTGCTTTTGTCCGACGTGCTGGGTACAAGCGCGGAAACCGTGTATGGCGGCGTGGAAGACCGTGCCGAAAAGGAATTGCTGAAAGATGCGCTGACGAAACTTTCGGAACGGGAGAGAAAAATTATGTTTTTGAGATTCGGGCTTTCGGGCGGGGAAGAGATGACGCAGAAAGACGTGGCGGATATGCTGGGAATTTCGCAAAGTTATATTTCCCGTCTGGAAAAGAAAATTATACAACGATTGCGTAAAGAAATCACGAAAATGGTGTAGGATCGATCGATTTGCCGCCGTTTTGCGCGGCATGCCTTGTGTACAAACCCGTTGAATAAAAGCGAAAAACCGCGCCGTAAACGCGGCTTTTTTCTTTGTGCAAGCGCAATATAAAGTGAGGTGATGGATCTTTTTGCCGACGGATCGCCGGAACGACAGATAAAATATGTGATAACAGCGGCGGAAACGGGAGAAATTTCCTTGTGAAATATTTTGCAAATATAGACGAAAGGGTTGAAATCTTCGAGTGACTGTGATATAATAAATAAGTAAAAGTATAATTCGGAGTTCCCGAATTTTTAAACTTTAATATTTGATAAAAAAGCGTTGTTGCGGAAAAAACAAATTCGCATGCACTTTTACATCGATAAATTCAGAAAAAACAGAGCAAGAAGGCGAAATAAATGGCTTTTACGAAGACGGAAAAATTTGAAAAGTTTGCAAAGAAAGTTTATCTTTCTTCTCCTACGATGCACGGGGAAGAATTGAAATACATGATGGAGGCGTTCGATACCAACTGGATGTCTACCGTAGGGGAAAATATCGACGAGATCGAACGGATAGCGGCGGAAAAAATCGGTTGCAGATACGCAGTGGCGTTGTCTTCGGGTACGGCGGCTTTGCATCTTGCGATGAAACTTGCGGGAATCTGCCGCGGGGAAAAAGTGTTTTGTACGGATATGACGTTCGACGCTACGGTGAATCCCGTGGTGTACGAGGGCGGCATACCCGTTTTTATCGATACGGAAAGAGATACCTGGAATATGGATCCCGTCGCGTTGGAAAAAGCGTTTGAAATCTATCCCGACGTAAAGCATATCGTCGTGGCGAATCTGTACGGCACGCCGGGAAAAATGGAAGAGATCAGAAAGATTGCAGATAAACACGGCGCGACGATCACGGAAGACGCGGCAGAATCTTTCGGATCCGTATACGAGGGCAGGCAGACGGGTACGTTCGGCGACGTGGGCGTGATCAGTTTCAACGGCAACAAGATCATTACGGGATCGTCGGGCGGCATGTTGCTTACGAACGACGTCGAACAGGCGAATAAAGTGAGAAAATGGTCTACGCAGGCACGCGAAAACGCGCCCTGGTATCAGCATGAAGAACTGGGGTATAATTACCGCATGAGTAACGTGATCGCAGGCGTGGTGCGTGGGCAACTTCCCTATCTCGAAGAACATATCGCACAGAAAAAAGCGATATACGAACGCTATAAAAAAGGCTTTAAAGGCCTGCCCATACAAATGAATCCGTACGACGAAAAGAAGTCGAAGCCGAATTTCTGGCTTTCCTGCCTGATCATCGACAAAGCGGCAATGTGCAGACAGGTGCGCGGAGATACGGAAGCATGCTATGTGAAAGAGCACGGGAAATCATGCCCTACGGAAATTCTGGAAACGTTGGCGCAGTATAACGCGGAAGGCCGGCCGATCTGGAAGCCGATGCATATGCAGCCGATTTTCCGTATGAATCCGTTTATCACATGCAGCGGAAGCGGACGAGCCCGTACAAACGCCTATATCGAGGGCAGTGCGGAAGACGTAGGTGCGGATATATTCGCGCGCGGATTATGCCTTCCCAGCGATAATAAGATGACGACGGAGGAGCAGGATAAAATCATCGAAATCGTCAGGGCGTGCTTTGATTGATTTGTCGAATCGGTCGGATCGGGCGTGCGTAATTTGTGCCCGATCCGATTTTCCGACGTTTCGGCGCGGCAAACGGTTTTTACGGCGAAAGAAGATTGGCAAAAGAAGAGCGGAGAAGAGAAATGGAGCGGAGCGAGGAAAGGAAAAAAATCGGGACGGATACCGGCGGCGTGAGTGCGGAGAGCGACGTGGCAACGGCAAAAGCGGCAACGGCCAAAGAAGCGGCGCTTGACGAAGAAAACGAAGCCGTAATCAAAGAAAAAGCGGAAGAAACGGCACGGGAACTTTCTGCTGCTGCCGCCGTCGACATAAATTTCGTTGCGGACAGCACGCCTCTTGCGGAGAACTCCGCTCAAAACTTCGAGCAGAACGGCAACGAGCCGACGATCGGAAAGACGGAAGAAGAGATCGCGGTAAAAATAAAATATTCAGATGTTTATTACGATGAGTATATTGCGCATTTTGAAAAAAACACAAAAAAAAGATATGGCTATAAATTTATTAAAAGACTATTTGATTTTACAATATCTTTAATTGCCATTCTTTTGCTGTCACCGTTGTTCGTAATTATCGCAATTTTGATAAAAATTGATTCTAAAGGACCTGTTTTCTTTAGACAAAAACGAGTAGGACGGAATAAAAAAGAATTTACATGTATTAAGTTTCGTTCAATGAAAATCGATGCGCCTCATGACGAAGCAACTTCATTGTTGGAGAATCCGGAAAAATACATAACTAAAGTCGGGCGAATTTTGAGAAAATCATCATTGGATGAATTGCCTCAGTTGTTTTGTTGTTTAATAGGCACAATGTCTATTATCGGATATAGACCTTTGGTCCTGACGGAAAAACATTGCAATAGCATGAGAGAAAAATTGGGCGTGTTTGAATTTCGTCCCGGAATTTCCGGCTATGCACAGGTCCATGGACGAGATGATGTATATTATAAAAACAAAGCAATTTTAGATGCAGAATATGTAAAAAAGGCGTCGGTTATATTAGATGTTAGATTGATGTTTCAAACAATTAAAATTGTTGTTACGAAAAAAGGGAATGACAGCGAAAAAATAGATAACGTCATTCAAACTACAGAAAAAGATCGAGAAGAACTGCAAGAAATAGCCGTAGGTGAAGGGGATTGCAAGCATGATTAATGATTGCAATCTGATCACGACGGCGCAAAGTGAAAATAAGGAAAAAAGATGATAACAGAACAAAGAACTTGTGGATTGGTATCAGTCATTATGCCATCGTACAATACGGCGAAGTATATAGAAAAAGCAATAAAATCAGTGGTCGCTCAAACCTATTCTGATTGGGAATTGTTGATTGTTGACGATTGCTCTACTGATAATACCGATGATATTGTATGGCAATTCTTATCAGACAAAAGAATTACGTATTTAAAAAATGAGCGTAATTTAGGTGCGGCAATATCGAGAAATAAAGCATTGAGTAAAGCGCGGGGCAGGTGGGTTGCTTTTTTAGATAGTGATGATTTTTGGGATGAGAAAAAACTGGAAAATCATTTAAAATTTATGCAAGAAAAGAAATCTGTGTTTTCTTGCACTGGTTATAATGTCGTTGATGGAAATTATAAACTAATTAAAAAATTTAATACAAAAAAAGATAAATTAACATATAAAGATATTTTAAAAAGTTGCCGTATTGGGTGTTCGACTGTGATATATGATGTAAACATAATCGGTAAAGTTTATATGCCTGAAAAAGCAATCAAAAGAGAAGATTTTGCTTGTTGGTTACAGATATTAAAACATGTACCGGTGGATTTTTTTCATGAATATTTAACGACTTACTTGTGTCGAGAAAATTCGGTTTCTGCAAACAAATTTAAGTTGGTGAAAGATCAATGGAATGTTTATAGAAAAATTGAAAAAATTTCTTGGTTGAACTCAATTTATTATATAATTTGTTGGGCAATCAATGGTTTTTTTAAATATAAATAACGTGTTGTATCGATAGGATTTTTCAAGTTATACAGCGGAGAATGCAGATGAAAGTGCTTGTGATTAGTCATAATCCGGTTAGCAGTAATAACAATATGGGAAAAACGATGTTATCGTTGTTCTCCTGCTTTACGGAAGAAGAATTATGCCAATTTTATATTTATCCGACGTTCCCGGATGTACGAAAATGTACTTCTTATTATAGAATTACAGATAAAGAAGCATTAAAAAATATTGTTTTTGGGAAAGACATCGGCAGAGAAATACAAACAGAGGAAATTTCTTTCTGCAATAATAAACTGTTCGAAAATGCGGGGGATGAAAAATTATACAGAAATATAAAAAATAAGTTGCCGTTCCGCATGTTGTTGCGTGATGTCATGTGGAAATGTGCCCATTGGTTCGGAAAAAGGCTTCGTAAATGGATAGAAAAACAAAAGCCGACGTGTATTTTTTTTGCGCCAGGGGATGCAAAATTTATTTATGAAATAACGTTAAAAATTGCAAAAAAATATAAATTGCCGATAATCACTTATATTTGCGATGATTACTATTTTGTAGAAAAAACTAAAGGCTTTCTGAAAAAGATACAGGTGAATTCTTTGCGTAAAGAGATAAAAAAGATTATAGAACATACGGCAAACGGGATTTGTATATGTGATGAGATCAAAGATCGGTACACCAAGCATTTTAGTCTGCCATGCACAACAATTATGACGGGGGCAAGTTTTGAGATTTCAGATATAAAATCTTTATATCGAAGTGATTTTCATGATCCGTTGTCGATGGTTTATTTAGGAAACATACGGTGCAAAAGATACGTGTCTTTAATTCAGATAGGCAAAGTGTTGGAAGAGATTACAAGGGAGAGCGGAAAGCGGTATAAATTGAAAATTTATACTCCGGAAAAAGAAGACGAAATTTTAAAGCCTTTGAAAGAAATTTCAACAATTCAATTATGTGGTTTCGTGAGCGGACAAGACTATTTAAACGTTTTATGTTCGGCGGAAATATTAGTGCATACGGAATCGTTTGATCCGGAAATGATTGATTTGGTGAAAAGTTCGATATCAACAAAAATTGCCGATTCTTTAGCGAGCGGACGTAAAATTTTTGCGTATGGGTCTGAAGAGGTTGCTTCAATAAAATATTTGAAATCTACCGGCGGGGCATATGTGTCTACTTCTTCTTCAACGTTAAAGGAAATAATAATAAAAGCATTTCAAGATACAGATGATGATGTTATAAGATGTGCGTTGAACGCGGCAAATATTAATCATAATGCCCGTAAAAACAGCGAAGTGGTGCATGAATTATGCTGCAAACTTAGCGGAGAAAAAGCAATATCATGAAAATACTTCAGGTCAATAATGTCTACAAAAGAGGAAGCACGGGAAAAATTACATATGATATTCATTCAGAGTTATTAAAACAAGGGATAGAATCTATAGTTTGTTATGGCAGAGGTATAAACTTAAATGAACCATATGTTTATAAAATCTGTGGAGAAATTTACTCAAAAATTAATAATTTGTTATCGCGCTTGACAGGAATTGCGTATGGAGGATGCTTTTTTTCGACCAACAGACTAATTCATATTATCAAAAAAGAAAAACCCGATGTCGTTCATTTGCAATGTTTGAACGGTCATTTTGTAAATATTTATCGCCTTATTAGGTGGCTAAAAAAGCATAATGTAAAAACAGTTTTAACTTTACATGCGGAATTTATGTATACAGGTGGATGCGGTCACTCCATTGATTGCAATCAATGGAGTAGCAGCACGGGATGCGGCCACTCCAAATGCCCTCGCTATCGCTTGGATATGAAATCATGCTTTTTTGATCGTAGTCATACTATGTGGAAACGTATGAAAAGATCATTTGACGGATTTAATGACAATTTAATTGTCGTATCAGTTTCCCCGTGGCTTATGGCAAGAGCAAAATGTTCTTCTATTTTTGACGATAAACAACATACAGTAGTTTTAAACGGGGTAGATACCAATGTGTTCCATTATTACGGCGCTCATATGGCGGATGTTTTAAAAAAAACACTTGGAATATTAAAAAACGAAAAAGTAATTTTTCACGTCACGCCGATGTTTAACAATGATATAAACAATATCAAAGGCGGATATTATGTATTGAAACTTGCTGAAAAAATGCTTGATAGCAATATTATATTTCTTGTGGCGGGTAATTATCCAGAAGGATTAAAAGTTTCGAAAAATGTTGTTTTATTGGGAAATATTGTTGATCAATTGCTTGTTGCACAATATTATTCAATGGCAGACATAACGTTATTGACCAGTAAAAAAGAAACATTTTCAATGGTAACGGCAGAAAGTTTATGTTGTGGAACCCCGGTCGTCGGGTTTGAAGCAGGGGCTCCTGAACAAATCGGTTTGCCGGCATACTGTTCTTTTGTTGAGTACGCCAATATCGATGATCTTTATGAGGCGGTGGTAAAACAGTGTTCCAAAGATAGAGATTTTGCTGTAATTTCTGATGAGGCGAAAGAAGTATATAGTAAACAACAAATGGTGGAAGGTTATTTGAATGTATACAAGGTTCTTATTAAAAAATAGAACAACATTGTTGACGGAAAAATTGATAGTAACAATTTTTGCCTGTGCTTATTTGATTTTATTTTTAACTATAAGTAAATTGACTTTAATATCAAGTATATTTTTTTATGCTTCATTCATATTGATTTTTTTAGTATGGCTGCTTAATCTTTCTTCTGGTATTCAAAAGGTGGATCGACTTGCGATCGCTATTATAATAATATCATTTTTTTGTATATCAGTTAATGCCATCTTATGTGATGCTGTTATTTCTTTTAATTATATGAAGAAATACATTATGTTCTGTTCCACCATATTATGGTTCTCTGTTATGAGCAATGCAAATGTTATTTCAATGAAGTCGATAAGGCGCGCAATTCACTTGATGAATTTTCTATTTTCTTTTTTTCATTTAAATCTATAACTGAAATACTACTATCAT
>CAJKUC010000007.1 GCA_905203015.1 uncultured Christensenella sp.
CGCGCGGGCGCGCGGTACGCAGGGCCAGACGAGCAAGGATACGTTCCAGATCGCCAGACCGTCATACGGGAACAATCGCAAAGCGTAGCGATCTGCGTGCGGTTGTTACCTTTTAAGCAATACTCTATAATCAATTTATATTTCGACATAAAATACCTCTCTTTTGTCGCCCTCTTTTACATACAACAGTATATATGGAAAAATGTAACATTTGAGGAACCACCCCATAATTTTAGCACATTTTCCGATTTTCGACCGCTTTCAGAAGAGTAAAAAAACAGCCAGACTCAAGCGAGAATGGCTGTTTTTCATAAAATTCAGTATTAAAATGCCGGAATTTAACCGTTTTCCGCCAAAAGCTTACGCCCTCGGACTACGGATGTTCGCCTGCGCCGCCGCAAGTCTTGCGATGGGCACACGGAACGGCGAGCAGGAAACGTACGTCAAGCCGATTTCGTGGCAGAATTCCACGGAAGAAGGATCGCCGCCGTGTTCGCCGCAAATTCCGCACGACATACCGGGTCTGGTCTGTCTGCCGAGATCCACCGCCATCTTCATCAGTTTGCCCACGCCAACGGTATCGAGGCGCGCAAACGGATCGGATTCGTAAATCTTGTTCGCATAGTACGCGGGAAGGAACTTGCCTGCGTCGTCGCGGGAGAAGCCGAAGGTCATCTGCGTGAGGTCGTTCGTACCGAAGCAGAAGAATTCCGCTTCTTTCGCAATTTCGTCCGCCGTCAAAGCCGCGCGGGGAATTTCGATCATGGTACCCACTTCATACTTCAGATCGGATTTCGCTTCCGCAATCAGTTCGTCCGCGGTCTTCACAACGATGTCTTTCACGAATTTCAATTCTTTCACTTCGCCGGTAAGCGGAATCATGATTTCGGGAACGATGTTCCAGTCGTTATGTCTCTCTTTCACAGCCAAAGCCGCCTTGATCACGGCTTTCGTCTGCATCACGGCGATTTCGGGATACGTCACGCAAAGACGGCATCCGCGATGTCCCATCATCGGGTTGAATTCGTGCAGCGAATCGATGATTTCTTTAATCTGTTTCACGCTCTTGCCCTTCGTCTTGGCAAGCGCTTCGATGTCCGCCTCTTCGGTAGGCACGAATTCGTGAAGCGGGGGATCGAGGAAACGAATGGTAACGGGATATCCGCCAAGCGCCTCGAACAAGCCCTCGAAATCAGCCTGCTGCATCGGCTCGATCTTCGCAAGAGCCGCTTCTCTTTCTTCCACGGTATCGGAGCAGATCATTTCACGGAACGCGCCGATTCTCGCGGGATCGAAGAACATATGCTCGGTACGGCAAAGACCGATGCCCTGCGCGCCGAACGCCGCCGCCTGTTTCGCGTCCTTGGGCGTATCCGCGTTCGTTCTCACGCCGAGCGCCTTATATTTGTCGGCAAGTTCCATAATGCGTCCGAAATAGCCGCTGTTGGGATCTGCGGGAACGGTCTTGATCAGTCTGCCGTAAATATTGCCCGTCGAGCCGTCGAGGGAGATTTCGTCGCCTTCATGATATACTTTGCCCGCAAGTTCAAAATATTTCTCTTCTTCGTGCATCTTGATGTCGCCGCAACCGGAAACGCAGCAGGTACCCATGCCGCGCGCCACAACGGCAGCGTGCGAAGTCTGACCGCCGCGAACGGTAAGAATACCCTGCGCGTACTTCATGCCTTCGATGTCTTCGGGGGAAGTTTCAAGGCGAACGAGAATCACTTTCTTCTTGTTCTTGCCTTCTTTCACGGCGTCTTCCGCGGTGAATACGATGCTGCCCGCAGCCGCGCCGGGGGAAGCCGCAATACCCTTGCCGATCACGTCGGTCTTGTCCGCCGCTTTAAGGTCTTTCGCGTCGAACGTAGGGTGAAGAAGCATATCCAGAGATTTCGCGTCGATCTGCATCAGGGCTTCCTGTTCGGTGATCATGCCTTCGTCGATCAGATCGCACGCAATCTTGATCGCGGCGGCAGCCGTACGTTTACCGTTACGGGTCTGCAGCATGTAAAGTTTGCCTTTTTCGATCGTGAATTCCATATCCTGCATATCTCTGTAATGATTTTCCAGAGTATTGCACACTTCGAGGAACTGCTTGTACACGTCGGGCATGATTTCCGCCATCTTCGCGATAGGCATGGGCGTACGTACGCCGGCCACAACGTCTTCGCCCTGCGCGTTCATAAGGAATTCGCCCATAAGCCCTTTTTCGCCGGTAGCGGGGTTACGCGTGAACGCAACGCCGGTGCCGCAATCGTTGCCCATGTTGCCGAACGCCATCATCTGAACGTTTACGGCAGTACCCCAGGAATAAGGGATGTCGTGGTCCATACGATAGATGTTCGCACGGGGGTTGTCCCACGAACGGAACACCGCTTTGATCGCTTCAAACAACTGTTCTTTCGGATCGTCGGGGAAATCTTTGCCGAGTTGCTTTTTGTATTCGGCTTTAAACTGGTTCGCCAGTTCTTTCAGATCGTCTGCATTAAGGTCAACGTCGTATTCCACGCCCTTTTTCGCCTTCATCTCGTCGATCAGTTTTTCAAAGTATTTCTTACCTACTTCCATAACGACGTCGGAGAACATCTGAATGAAACGACGGTAGCAGTCCCACGCCCAACGGGGATTGTTCGATTTCGCGGCGATAACGTTCACCACTTCTTCGTTAAGCCCGAGGTTTAAAATGGTGTCCATCATACCGGGCATCGAGGCTCTCGCGCCGGAACGAACGGAAACGAGCAACGGGTTTTCTTTATCCCCGAATTTCTTTCCGCAGATTTTTTCCATTTTGTCGATATAGGTCATGATCTCGGCCTGAATGTCGGGATTGATCTGTCTGCCGTCCTCGTAATACTGCGTGCAGGCTTCCGTAGAAATCGTGAAGCCCTGGGGAACGGGAAGACCGATGTTGGTCATTTCCGCCAGGTTTGCGCCCTTGCCGCCGAGGAGTTCGCGCATTTTCGCGTTGCCTTCGGTAAACAGGTAACAATACTTTTTAGCCATAAGTGTTTCTTCCTCCAAATGATTTTTATTTTGAGTCTTTAAAAACAAATTTCAACGGCCGAAAACGAAAATCGCGCGAAAAAACATCCGCCGTCCTTTCGGCCGAATATTATTGTAATATAAAACGTAAAAAATATCAAGTCTTTCGCCGTCGTTTTTTCATTTTTTTTCGCAAATTTATCCGAATCTTTCGCCGTTATCTTTTGCAGACTCTCAAAAAAAGGCATAATTCCGCCGATTTTTCGCCTTATTTCCGTCTTTTTCCTCCCGTAACGTGCTCACACCCGTTCCCGTTTTTCCGCCCGACTTTAAACGTCTTCCCCCGCATATCCCCGCACGGACGCGGGCGCGCTTTTTTCGGCGGGCAGGCAAAACGCCGCCCGCCGGATCGCTTACAAAAAATTTTTTCGACTGCTTCGCTTTTAATCGCCTCTATCTTTGACTTTTTTCTGTTTTTCTGTTATGCTTATTATAAAAGCGGCGGTATATCTGTTTGTCCGGATCGAAAACGGCACAAATAAAAAACGCCAAAAGGAATAAAGGCTATGAAAGAAAACGTTTCCCCTACGCTCATCGGGCAAAAAACAAGAATTTACGCCATACTGTTTTTATTTCTGTTTCTCTCGTTCGCGGCCGTAAGCGGCTGGCTTTTTTTCAGTATGTCCCGGGCCGAGCGCCCCGATCCGCTTCTTGTCGCGATGTCCGTTATCGTCACGGTTGTCGCCGCCGTTTTTCTGCTCGTCACGATTTTATGTTTTTCTCAAAAAAAAGACGCGGTTTTTCTTTACGGAAACACGCTGATCATCCGTAAACGCAAAGAATATACCTTCCCTTTTGCGGAAATCGAGGACATCCGTTATAGGCTGAATCGCACCAATGCAAGCGGCTACAGATCTTTCAGTATTCTCGCCTGTATTTTCGGTTCACTCGTATATAAATCGGGCACACTGTTCGTTACGCCGAAAAACGGCAAAGAAATTTCCGTGCCTGACGTTAAAAACGTTCAATCCTGTTGCGCCGCGCTTCGCGAAAAAATTTTCAACGATCCGCAATAAAAATAAACGAGGAAAAAATATGCAAGAAACCACTTCACGTACTCTCATCGGTCAAAAAACAAGATACCGCGCCGTATTATCCGGAATTATGTTTATTGCCTGCGCGGTCTCTGCTTTCAGATTGCTCTCTTACGTAACGCAGGCCGACAAACCGGATTCTTTTATGGTCGTAACGTCCGTCGTCGTCACGCTGCTGGCGATAATCTTTCTGATTTCGACAATATTGCATTTAACAAAAAAGAATGTGGTATATCTCGGAGAAAACGAATTGATTATCCGCATACGAAAAGAACATATCATTCCCTTTGAAAATATCGCCGATATCCGGTATCAGAACAGAAGCAACGCTTCAAAACGCACAAAATCCGTCGGTTCTTTCATCGATAATCTGATCGGCGTCCTCTTCGTCGCCGTTTATAAATCGGGTACGCTGTACATTACGCTCAAAAACGGCGGAAAAATTTCCGTCTCCGATATCAAACAGGTAGAATCCTGTTGCGATACGCTTCGCGAAAAGATTCTCAACGATCCGCCCGAAGCCGATACAAATCCTTCGGAAAACGCGAACGCGGAAACAGCGCCCGCAGAAAATTCTTCCGAATCCGTCGGCGATTCTTCCGACGGAACAAAATCTGAAAAATAAAACAGACGTTTTACATTTATATCTTTTTTCGTGAATTTTCGTATTTTTCCCGCTCTGTATGCGGATAATCACATTTTCCCTATCCTGCCAGCCTCCTCGTTTTTATCAAAAAACACCCGACTGATCCAAAAAACAGCCCGCCGTACGATACGGCGGGCATTGTTTTACTCGGTTTTCCGTTGGGGGTATTTCTCTTTTTCGGCGCGCTTTTCACATATTGAAAAACGCCTTGTCGCTCGAAAGCAGTTTTTCGTCCAGTTGCCATACGCCGTTCACCTGAATCAGCCCGAATCCGCATTCTTTCGCCGTTTCATATACGTCGTTGCCGTCGTAGCCGATGAATTTTTCGCCGAGCACGGAAAGCACTTCTTTCGCCTCTTTCGTAAACGTGGAAGTCGTCACGAAAATCCCGCGGCAATTCCGTTTACAGTCCTTCGACTGACGGCAGGTCGCCGCGCCCACGAATTGCTGAATCAGCGTTTCTCCGATCATCCACTTTTCGGCAAGTCCCTTGGTAGGATCCCAGTTTTTCGCCTGTATGTAGATGGTTTCGCGGAATCCGAAACGATCCGTCAGTTCGATTTCCCCGTCTATACCCCCGTCGTTTTTTCCGCCGGAAATACGCAGCCCTTCCAGTCTTCTGCCGCTTTTCAGCGAATATCTTTCCAATAAATATACGGAATAATACTCGAAATACTCTCCGCTCAACGAACGCAGCCTTTTCAAAAACTCTTCTTTCAGTTTGTCGTCGGCGGATTGCGCATATTTTTCGGTTACGCGCGGCGTTCTCTGTCCGTTTCTCGCGCCTCTGCCCCCGTTCGTCGCCGTACTTTGCGCCTGTGCGGCGGGTTGTATCGCGGCTCTCGTTTCGCTTTTCGCATTTTCGCGATTTCCGCGCCCCTGCCCTTGATCTTTTTCGTTTTTCACGGAAGGCTTCGCCACGTTTTTCGCTTCGGCGGGCACGTTTTCCGCCGCCGCGTTTCTCGCGATTTCCTCCGCCTCTTCGGCAAGGCCTCCCTTCGGCGTTGCTTTCGTCTCTTCCGTCTTTGCAGATTCTTTTTTCTCCGCAGAAATTTCAGGCGCGGCAACGTTTTCCGTCTTTCCCGCAGTTTCCGCCGTTATATTCTTATTTTCGCCCGCAACGGATTTTTTCGCTTCTTTGTCCTCGTTTCCGCTCTTTTTCGCGGCATTGCCGAGGAAAATAAAATCCGTCAGAAATTCGTTTTTCGCCGTTTTTTTCTCCTGTTGTTTTTCCCGTTCGTTCTTCTCCGCGCTCTGTTCTGCCGCTTTCTTCGCCGATTCGTCTCTTCCGATAAAACCGAACGCTTCAAACGCCGCGGCACTCTTTTCCTTTTTCGCTTGTACGATCGCCTGCTTTTCCCGTGCCGAGCCGTCGATCTTTGCTCTTTTCTCCGCGGGAACGTCCGTCGAAACGCCCGTTTTCTCTTCTCCCGCTTTCTCTTCTCCCGCTTCGTTTTTTTCCGCCGTCGTAATCACGATAGGCGTATTCTTCGTATTTTCCCTGTTATCGGCTTCTTTCGCTTTTTCGTTTCCCGTCGCGGCAGCCGCCTTCATATCAGACGCTTTTTCCGCAAACTCGTCCGCCTTTTTTGCGGGTTTTCTGCCCCGTCTCTTTGCCGTCGTTTTTTCTTCTGTAACGGATATTTCCGCATCCGTCTTTTCACCCGACGAAATCTTTTCTTCCGTCGATTTCGCCGCGCTTTCCGCCGCCACTTCCTCGGCTTTCTTTTCAATCGTCTTTACGTTCTCGGCGTCATTTTTCGTGCGCCGCACCGCCGCTTTCGCCGCGGCTTTTTCCACGGCGGCTTTCAACGATTTTTCTATCGCCGCTTTCTTCTCGTCCTCCTGCTTTTCACCGCTTTTCGCCTTGTTTTCCGTATCGGCGTTTTCTTCTTTCTTCATCGGCTTTCTTCCTCGTTTCGCGCGCGGTTTTTCCTCCGCTTTTCCCGCGTTGTCGCCGCCCGCTTTCTTTTCCGCCGCCGCCGAGGAGACAGAATTCGCAGAAGAATCCGCGGCGGAAACAACGGCGGTCTCTTTCGCGCTCGCCGCGGTTTCTTTTTTCTCCTGTGCCTTAGCCGCGTCGGCTTTCGCCCGTTCGTCCGCTTTTCCCGTCACGCTACCCCCATCTTCCGCCGCCGCAGTCATACTCTTTTCCGCCTGCGCCGCATGCGCGCCTTTTTTCTTCTCTCCGCCCGCCAGCGTACAAAGATTCGTCGCTTTGTCAAACGCCACTTCTCCGTCCTCTTCCAGCAAGGAAAAATTCGATCCGAATTTCCCTTTCAGATCGGGAATATCCGCCTCTTCGTCGTCGTATTTCGCCACGTACTCTTTCACCGCTTCTTCCAGCAGTTCGTTCCACTTGTACGCCCGCGCTTTAAGTAACTTTTTCAGAATTTCTTTTTGCCTTCTCGCTTTCGTCGCACGAGTCACCGTTTTCGCCGCTTTCTTTTCGCCTTTCTCCACGGCGGCGTTTGCCGACTCGTTTTTCATCGCTTCCTGTTCCATAATCGTATTCATCCTTTTTTAAGGTATTTTTTTCGGAACTTTCCGTTCCCTGATTTTGCCTTATTTCGTCGGCTGTTTTTCCCTGTCCGCCGCATACATGTTGAAAAATTCGGAAAAACACGGATATTCCCGCTCTGTTTTTCTCGTCAGATATGTTTTCAACAGCCGCAACGCTCTCACGTCCCCGTCGTCGTTTTGCTCCGACGCAAACGCCGCCGCACCGTATTCCAGCCCTGTGCCGTCCGTTTCTTTCTCCGAAAAAACACATCTTTTTTCCGTTCCGCCCGATCCGTCTGCCGCCGCAGAAGCATGATCCTTCCCGATCGTACCCGCCGCATTTTCTGTTCCGTCGGAAAAGTCATCGAAATTTCCGCCGCATTTACGCAAAAATAAGTATGTGCTCACGCTTGCCCGCGCCAATTCTCCGCGCATGTTTCCCGCCGCGCTCCCGTTCGCCGTAGCGGCGGTTTTTGCAAGCGAGCCGCATTCGTCGCACAAAAATCGTCCCTCGAAAAAATCGAAAAAACATCTACCGTCTTTTTCTCCGCCGATTTCCCGCCCGCACGCGCCGCAGCCGTCGAGATCGATCATGTACCCGCTTTCAAACAACGCCGTCAGTAAAAACGAACAGATCGCCTCCGCACAGGTTTCTTTTCCGTAAGCAAGCGAACGCAACGTTTCCGCCGCCGCCACAAATAACGATTCGTTCTCCGCTCCTTCGGGGCACAAAGCGTCGCATATTTCCGCCACGCTGCACGCCGCGTAAAATCGCACCACGTCCGTGCGCAAAGGAAAGAATCCGTCGTGCTGATAAGCGGAAACCACGGTACGTCGCCCGCACTTTTCCGCCAGCACATACTCGCAGAACGCAAACGGCTGCGCGGCAAACGCAAGGCGCGCCCCGGATTTTTTCACGCCCTTTATCCCCGCGGTGATTTTCCCTTCCGAGGGCGTAAGCAGCGTCAATATTTTATCCGCGTCCCTGTAATCCGTCGCCCGCAGTACGATCGCGTCCGTTTTGATTTCCATTCTTTCCTCTTTCGCTTTTTCCGCCGCACCGTCTGCGGATATGCCCGAAATCACACGCTTTCAACGCTTCGCTTACTTCTTCGCGTTCTTATCCGTCAGTTCGTGATAAAGCATGTAATAACTCACGCTTCCCGTCCGCTCGAAAAGTTCCCACACCAGCCTCGCCGCATTCGACTCTCCGTTTTCTTTTCTCATTTTTTCCTCCTTCCGCGAAATCGCATTGCCGTTCAACGCAACTTTCCGCATAGGTTAGATTGAGAAAAAACGAATCGTTTTATACGCCTTGTCTGTTTCCACGCCGCACGCTTTTCCATGCGTTTCCGCCGCGACGCGGCGGAATCTCCGCACGCCGCCGAGCCGTCGTTCCGCTTTCCGCCAATCGGTAAAAACGTCAGATCACGGGCGGCTTTTCATAGCCGAATTCTTTCATCAGCGCGGGGCGGTCGCGCCAGTCTTCCTTCACTTTCACGTACGTTGTGAGGAACACTTTGCCCTGTAAGAATTTCTCCATATCCTGCCGCGCAAACGAAGAAACTTCTTTAATCGCCCGCCCCTGTTTTCCGATCAGTATCGCTTTATGCGCGGGTTTTTCGCAGATAATATCGAGGTTCACTTCATACACGCCCGCTTCGTTTTTGCGGAAAGAATTGATCACCACGGCGATCCCGTGCGGAATCTCCTGATCGAATTTCAGCAGAATTTTTTCCCGCATGATCTCGGCGAGCATGAATTTTTCGCTCCTGTCCGATACGATGTCCTGCTCGAACACTTTCTCTCCTTCGGGCAGTTTTTCCACAAGAAATTCTTTCAGCGCGCGGATGTTTTTCCCCTTCCGCGCCGATACGGGAAACACGTCCGTTCCGTCGAGTTGTTCCGCGAATTTCGCAAGATCCTCGGAAATTTTTTCTTTCGGCATAATGTCCGTTTTCGTATAAGCGATCACAAACGGCACGCCGCTCTTTTCCGCTTCCGCCCTGTATTTTTTCATCAGCGAAAAATCGTCGTCCGAAATCTTTTCATGTCCGTCGATCACATACAGCAATACGTCCACGTCCTTCGCGCTTTCCTCCGTGGTCTTCATCATCAGATCCGTCAGCGCGTTTCTCGCCTTGTATAATCCGGGGGTATCCACAAACACGATCTGATCGTCCTTTTCCGTAAGAACGCCCAATATCCTGTCCCGCGTCGTCTGCGGGCGGGGCGATACGATCGACACCTTCTCCCCCACCATCACGTTAATAAGCGTGCTCTTTCCCGCGTTGGCTCTTCCTATCACAGCCACATATCCGCTTCTCATAGTATTTCGCACCTGTTCCTTTTGCTTTCTTAAATCGTCCGTTTTTCCCGAATCGTCGTTTTTTCTTTAATCGTCGCGCGTTATTCCCAGCGCGCCGAGAATCTCTTCTTCCTTCTCTCTCATCTCCGCCCGATCGGCCTCTTCGATGTGATCGTAGCCGAGGCAATGCAGAACGCCGTGCACAATCAGATAGTGCAGTTCGCGGCGGTACGAATGATTGTACTCCTCTGCCTGTTCTTTCGCCCGCGCCACACAGATCGCAAGCGAACCCAGCACCAGATTTCCCTCTTCGTCCAGATCGTAAGGGAACTGCTTCTTTTGTATCTTCTCGCCTTTTATGCCGTCCAGTTCGGGGAACGAAAGCACGTCCGTCACCTTGTCTATCCCGCGTTTTTCTCTGTTGAGTTCTTTTATCTCGTCCTCGCTTACGAAAACGCACTCGATTTTCAAAGGTACGTCCGTCTGCACGAAATCGCCGATCGCTTTTTCCAGCGCGGAAGCGGAAGGCTCGTCCAGTTCTTCCCCCGCGTCAAGAATAAATTTTTTCTTCATAAGTCTCCCGTCCGATCCTCTTTTTTGCCGCATTTTTATTCCGTCCGCTCTCCGTTTTTCGCAAAACACGGAAAAATCAAACGCCGCTACCCGTTTTTACAAGCAGTTACACAGCCTTTTTTACGGCATTTTTTATCGCCTTATTCCTCGTCTTTCTTCCCGTAATGAATGGAAGGGTAATCCACACGTTTATGATATACGCCCGTCAGAGCGTTCACCAACGTCTGTTTCACTACGGTCAGATCCGCCATCGTGATGTCGCACTCGGCAAATTGTTCCTGATTCATGCGCTCTTCTATCAGATCGCGCACTCTTTTTTCCACCTCTTCGGGCGTCTTGTTCCCGATCGAACGCACCGCCGCTTCCGAAGCGTCGGCAATCATGATAATCGCCGCGATCTTGCTCTGCGGTTTCGGTCCTCTGTAAGAAAAGTCCTCTTTGTTCACGTTGCCGCCGTACATTTTCAGCGCCTTGCTGTAAAAATAACGGATCGTCAGAGTGCCGTGGTGCTGAACCGCCACGTCCGCAAAAAATTGCGGCAGATGATTCGCCAGAATCAGATCGTATCCGTCCGTCGTATGCGAACGGATAATATCCGCGGAAAGTTCCGGGGTAAGTTCGTCGTGCAGATTGTAATCCCCCTGATTTTCCGTGAAATATTCGGGGTGATGCAGTTTACCCACGTCGTGGTATAAAGCCGCCGCCCTCGCCAGTTCCGCGTCCTCTCCCAACGCCGCCGCACATTCTTCCGCCAGTTGCGATACCACGGCGGAGTGGTTGTACGTGCCCGGGGCTTCGTCTTTCAGTTTTTTCAATAAAGGCGCGTCCAGCGAAGTCAGTTCACGCAAACGGAACACCGTCAGCATAGAGAACATCGCCTCGAATACGGGCAGCAGAGTCAGAAACAAAATCGCGGAAGAAATGCCGCCGATAAAGCCGTAGCCGAGATTGATCCAGATCGCGCGCGCGGCGCCCGCCTGATTAAACGACGTTCCCTGCGCGGCAAGCGAAGAAATTTCCAGAAGGAAAATCATAAAATCCATCGGCAACGCGATAAACAGCCCCACCAGCACCACGCGGATACGCGATTTCAGCCTGTTCGCCGCAAAGATCGCCACCATCCCCGCCGTAAACGCGATCATCAGAGCGGAATAAATATTCTGCGCCGATTGCTCCGTCGAAGAAAAGTTATCCACGATAAACAGCATCAACGCGGAAATGATGTTCATGAACATCGCGCTGCGCCGCCCCAAAAGAATAAACGTCAGAAGGGCGCAAAGCGCAACGGGGCGCGCATAGATATTCAGCCATTTCCCCGTCAGCACGCAAAGCACGAGGCTGAGATCCAGAATCGCGAACACCAGCAGAATATTTTTCCCGTCCGTCAATATCGAACGTTCTTCAAAAAAGAAATAAAGATAGGAAATCACCGCCAGCAAAAACACGCAGAATCCTATATACAGATAGTTCGCCCGATTTTCGATCAACGTCTGTTTCAGATTTCCGATCTTCGATCCCATCAGCAGGGCGGCAACGATCAGAAGCAATATGAATAAATTCAGAAGGAAGAGCAGAGCGCTGCTCCACGCGTCCTTCTTCGTCCACCTGCGGACTTTCGATACGTTAGCGTTCATCTTTCGTATTTCTCCTTATTTGTTCCGTGCGGCTCCGCCCGCCGTCCTTTTCCCGCGCGCCTCTTTTTTCAGCCTCTTTCTCCTCTTCCCGCGCTTCGTCCTTTTCGTAGGCTTTCACGATCCGCATCACGAGTGGATGCCGCACCACGTCTTTGTTCGATAACAGACACACTTTCACGCCTTCTACGTCTTCGAGGATTTTCGCCGCATGCGTCAGCCCGCTGCTTTTTCCCCTCGGCAGATCCACCTGCGTTGCGTCTCCCGTCACCACCACGCGGCTGCCTTCCCCCATACGAGTAAGAAACATTTTCATCTGCTCTCTCGTGGTGTTCTGCGCCTCGTCGAGAATGATAAACGCCGAAGAAAGCGTCCGTCCGCGCATGTAGGCAAGCGGCGCCACTTCTATCACGCCTCTCTCCATCAGTCTGCCGTACGAATCCGCGCCGAGCATCTCCTGCAAAGCGTCGTATAACGGCCGCAGATACGGGTCCACTTTTTCCTGTAAATCTCCGGGCAGGAATCCGAGGTTTTCCCCCGCTTCCACGGCGGGGCGGGTAAGAATGATCCTCTCTACCTTTTTCGCCTTGAACGACGCCACGGCTTTCGCTACGGCAAGATACGTCTTTCCCGTGCCCGCAGGCCCTATTCCGAAAACAACGGGATTTTTTTCGATCGCGTCAACGTACTTTTTCTGCCCGATCGTTTTGCACCTGATCTTCTTTCCCGTCGCCGTCACGGCCACCACGCCGTCAAACAGCGCGTCCGCTTCTTCCGTTTCGCCCGCTTTCGCCGTTTCGATGCAGTATAAAATCTGCCTTTCGTCCACCGCGCCGCCCTTTTTTGCCGCAGATAACGCGGCGGCAAGCGCCTTTTCGCATAATACGGCGGCTTCCTTTTCTCCCGAAATGCGTAAAGAAAGTCCGTCCACGAAAATATCCACGCCAAGTTCGCGCGAAAGCGTCGTAAGATTTTCATCGTACGCCCCGATAATTTCGTATAACTTGTCCGCCGAATCCACGGCGAAATTCAAAACGACTTTCTTTTCTTCTTCCATATACTCTACCGAATTATGTCCTGCCGGATTTTTATTTTGCGTCGCCGCCCGCGGCTAAAAGTTCACCGTCTCCGTCACCGAATACTCCGCCTTCACGAAAAACGTTCCGTCTCCCCGATCATCGGCAAGGCAAGAATCGAAAACGATGTCCCGCACGCCGTCCGAAAAAGCGTAAAGCCGCGCCTCGTCGAAAGAAAGCGAAAATTTCACGATTTCAATTGCCTCGGCGGCATTTTCCGCACATACTGCAGCCTCGTAAACGCAGGCGATTTCCACCCGCGCGGAAACGGTTGCGGGAATCGTCTTTTTTCCCTCGCCGTCTCCCGTAAACGTCGTCGCCGTCACCAGCACGTCGCCCTCCGTCACCCGCTGCCCTTCCGCGCACGCCTTCGTGCCGCGCAGCGCCGTCACGGATTTCACCGTACCCGTATGCTTCGCCTTCATGTCGCCCCGCACGGCGGAATCCGAAGAGAAAGAGGAACGTCGCGCTTCCACGTACACCACCGTGCCGCGTTTCGTTACGGAAGCGTAACTCACCCCGTCCAGCGAAAGAATCTTTGCGGCGATCTCGTCCGAACGTTTTTCGTCGAAACGCGCCCACGTCTTTACGCCGTACGTTTTCACAACGCTTTCGGCAAGCGCGCACGCGGCGGGATCTCCCGAATAGCGCACGTCGAAAACCAGTTTATCGCAGAACGCCGTCATCAATAAAAACGCCGCCGCGCCCGCAATCAGTCCGATCCTCTTTTCCGCCCGTCCGATCGCTTCGCCGATGCCTTTTTTCTTAAGAGAAGAAAATTCGTATCCTCCTCTCTCCGCTTTATTATACCACGTTTTCGGATAAAAAGCAAAAACTTTTCGCGCCTGTTTGCCCGATACGCAAAAAGTAACCGCGTCTTTTTGCACTTTTTTTATGTCGAAGAGGTCGATCCCCGCATTTTTCAGCCGTTGCAACGCCTTTTCCGGCTCGCGCCCGCGCACGAGAATAATTTCCCGCCGCCACAACAAAGCGGCGTTCATTTCCGCCACCCCGTCGTTTTTTCAATCTCTTTTTCCGCCGTCTTTTCTTTTCCGCCTTTCTCTTCGCCCGGCTTTTTCGCTTCGCGTTTGGCGGAATATTCCACGGAAAGAATCGTTCCTTTCAATTCGAGATCTTCGCCGCGGTACTTCGCCACGCGCAGTCTTTCCCCGTACACTTTCAGATTTCCTTCGGAAAAGCGCAGAGTAACGCTCCTGTCCGAAAACCCATCGAACGTTTTCACTCCCTGAAAATATCCGCCGCCGCCCACGAAAAACAAACATCTCCCGCACGGCGTGATCCCGCCGAGTAAATTTTCGCTGATTTCACCGAACAGTCGCATTTTTTCGCCCTCTCCGCAACGTTATTATATGCGAAGAACGCCCGCTCTATGACGGGCGCGGCGAGAAGGCAAACAACGTCGCAAAATCGGCTGCTCCGTATGAAAGAAACGGCATGCGCGCGCAAAAGCGGCAACGCCGCGCGCAAATACGGAAGCGCGACGGATCGCAAAGATCCGCCGCTTTTTTCCGCAACCTTATACGGCGGAGTTCTCCGCGCCTCCGATTCCCGCAAACTGGCTCGTATACAGATCGTAATAAAATCCGTGTTTTTTCAGCAGCGTTTCGTGATTTCCCTGCTCCACCACGTTGCCCTTTTCCATCACGAGAATAATATCGGCGTTCCGTATCGTGGAAAGGCGGTGCGCCACGATAAAACAGGTGCGCCCCGTCATCAGTTTGTCGAACGCCTCGGAAATCTTCTTTTCTGTGCGCGTATCCACGGAAGACGTCGCCTCGTCGAGAATCAGCATATTCGGAAGCGACAGCATGATTCTCGCGATACACAAAAGTTGTTTCTGCCCTGCGGAAAGATTCACTTCTTCCGTCAGTTCCGTATCGTACCCCTTGGGCAGGCGGGAAATAAATCCGTGCGCATGGCAGGCTTTCGCGGCTTCCACCATCTCTTCGTCCGTCGCGTTCTCCCGCCCGATTTTCAGATTTTCGCGCACCGTACCCGTCTTTAAAAACGTCTCCTGAAGCACCATACCGTAGTGCCCGCGCAAAGATTTTCTCGTCACGTCGCGAATCTCCTGCGAATCCACGAAAATTTCCCCGCCGTTCACGTCGTAAAAGCGCATCAGAAGGTTGATCAGCGTCGTCTTGCCGGAGCCGGTCCGCCCCACGATCGCGATCCGCTTGCCGCCTTCCGCCGTCAGCGATAAATGCTCGATCAGTTTCTGCCCTTCCGTATAGGCGAAACTCACGTCCCGCAAATCCACTTTTCCTTCCGTCACCGTCAGTTCCGCATTGTTCTCATCGGAAACTTCTTCCTGCTCGTCCAGCAGTTCAAAAATCCGCGCCGCGCACACGAACGCGCCCGAAAGTTCGGTGATCACGCCGGAAATTTCGTTGAACGGCTTCGTGTACTGGTTGGCGTACGATAAGAATTTCGTCAAGCCGCCCACGGTCAGCCCGCCCGTTCCCGAAGCGATCTGCAACGCACCGAAAAGCACCACCAGCGCATACACCGCGTTGTTCAGAAATCTCGTCAGAGGATTCGTCAGCGAAGAATAGAACGTGGCGTTCATCGCGGCTTCTTTGTAATTCCCGTTATACTTCGCGAAATCCTCTTCGTTTTTCTTTTCATGCGCAAACGCCTGCGCCGTTTTCAGATTGCCTACGGCTTCTTCCGTAAACGACACCTGTCCCGCCCTCGCCAACGTCTGCTTGCGGAAAAACGAATACGTGCGTTTCGCGATAAAACGCGACGTAAAAATCGAAAGCGGAGTCACGAAAATCACGACGAGCGCGATTTTCCAGTTGGTAAGCAGCATCAACGCAATCGTTCCGCCGATCGTCAGAACGCCCGTAAACAACTGCGTGAAGCCCATCACCAGGCCGTCCGAAACTTCGTCCGCGTCCGCCACGATTCTCGAAAGCGTATCTCCGTGCGGATGCGAATCGAGATATTTCAAGGGCAACGACGTGATCTTGTCGAACGCCTCGTCGCGGATATTCTGCACCACGTGAAACGCAAGGCGGTTATTGAAAATCCCCACCAGCCATTTGGCAACGAATCCCACGGCGATCGCAATGCCGATTTTCAGAAACACGGCGGAAAGCCCGTCGAAATCCACCGCGCCTTTCCCCGTGATCAGATCCACGCCGTCGCCCACCAGAATAGGCACGTACAACGTCGCCGCCACTTCCGCTGCGGCAAAAAGAATCACGGCAATAACGGAAAGCGGGTATTTTCCAACAAGGGAGAGGATTCTTTTCAACGTATTTTTGTTCTGTTTCATTTTCCGTTCGCCTCCCCGTTATTTTCGCCGCCGTTTCCCGCCGTACCGTATTGAAATTCGTAAATTTCGCGGTACACGGGGCACGTTTTCAGGAGTTCTTCGTGCTTTCCGAGCCCTATCACTTCTCCTTCGTCCAGCACCACGATTTTATCCGCCGTCAGAAGCGACGAAGCGCGTTGCGATACGATAAACACCGTCTGTTTTTTCTCTTTCTGCCGCTTTTGTATCGCGGTGGTCAGCGCGCGTTCCGTAGCGTAATCGAGAGCGGATGAACTGTCGTCCAGAATAAGTATATCGGCGTCTTTAATCAGGGCGCGCGCCACGGTAAGCCGCTGTTTCTGCCCGCCGGATAAATTTCCGCCGCCCTGTTCCACTTCCGCGTCCAGCCCGCCTTTCCCTTTCACCACGTCGTCGGCCTGCGCCGTTTCGAGGGCAGCCCAGGCAAGCGCGTCGTCCGTCTCCGCCGCGGGATTCCCCCAGGCGAGATTGCTTCTCACGGTGCCTTTGAAAAGTACGGCTTTCTGCGGCACTACGGCGATTTTTTTCCGCAGTTCTTCCGCGTCATACGCCGCCACGTTCTTTCCTTCCAGATACACGCCGCCCGAAGATACGTCGTAAAAATGCGGAATCAGCGAAACGAGCGAAGATTTCCCGCTGCCCGTGCCGCCGATGATTCCGATCGTCTCGCCCTTTTCCACGCCGAACGATACGTTTTTCAGCGCGGGCGCGGCGTCCGCCGTATATTTCAGCGTGGCGTTGTCGAAAACGATATACCCGGGCTTGTCCGTCTTACCCTTCTCCCCGTTTTCGTCCTCGGTTTTCAAAGAACTCTTCTTTTCCAACACGCCTTCGATTCTCTCGCCGCATGCCGCCGCTTTCGTCACGGTCACCACAAGATTCGCGAACTTCACCAGTTCCACGAGAATCTGCGACATCAGATTGTACAAAGCGATCACGCCGCCTTGCGAAAGGCTGCCGTTATCCACGCGGATCGCGCCGATTTTCAGAAGAAAAATCACGGCGAGATTCACCAGCACGAACGTAACGGGATTCATCAGCGCGCCGATCGCGCCCGCCTTTTCCCGTCCTTTCGTCAACGCGCGGTTTTTCGCGCGGAAGGCAGCGCGTTCTTCCTCTTCTTTGCAGAAAGCGCGCACCACGCGCACGCCGCTTAAATTTTCTCTCGCGGCAAGCACCACTTTATCCGATTTTTCCTGCGCCTTTCTGTAAAGCGGCGTAGTGATTCCCATAATCAGCGCAACGGCTAAAAACAGAGCGGGAATCACCGCGGCAAACACCCAGGCAGACGGCGGATCGATGAAAAACGCCGCGATCATCGCCCCGAATACGATCAGAGGCGAACGCAGAAACAGGCGGAGAAACATATTGATTCCCGTCTGAAACTGCTGTACGTCGCCCGTCATGCGGTTGAGCATCGCGGACGTACCGATCTCGTCGTAATCGGAATAGGAAAGCGACTGCAATTTTGCAAACAGCGCGCGGCGTAATTCATACGAAACGCCCGTCGCCGCTTTCGCCGCGAAATACTGCGCCACCACGGCGCAGCCCAGCCCCACGAGCCCCAGCCCGATCAAAAGCATCGACATTTTCACGATGTACGCGGTATTCGCGTCATATCCGCCGCCCGCAAGCGGCGCGCCGAGCCCCACGTCCACGATCTTCGCCACCACAACGGGCACAAGCAATTCAAACGCCGCTTCAAACAATTTAAAAAGCGGCGATAAGAAACATTCTTTTTTATAAGATTTAAAGTAAGGTAAAAGTTTTTTCATCGATCCGTCACTGCAATTCGCCCCCGGAAGCCCCCGCGCACACGTTTTTTAACGTATCCGCCACGTCCTCCGGGCAATCGCCGCGGCGTATGAACGCCGCTTATCTCACGCCGTTTTCCGCCCGGCGCATTATAAAAATTCTTTTAAAAATTCCGTTTCGTTTTCCAGTTTTTCCAGTTTCCGCCCCTCTTCCGTGGAAGATTTCGATTCGTTCGCACGGGAAAGCGAAATCGCATGCGTCAGGCGGGAAGCCGCCATACAGAAGAACGGCAGCACAACGACGAACGCCGCGCCGCAGGCGATCGTAAACCATACGAAAACGGAATCCGCGCGCGAAAAGATGTTCAGCGCGAACACCAGCGTAAACACGGCGAGCGCGATTTCCACGGATAACAGCGGAATACATTTCTTTCTCGCATTGTAAATGCGTTCTTTCAGCACCGCTCTGCGCTTTTCCGTCTGTTCCTCGAAATCGGCTTTCAGCAACGCGATCTCCGCTTCCCTTTCCGCTTTCGCCTTTTCAAACGCCTCGGCGTATTCTTCTTTCATCGCCCGAACGCATTCTTCGCCGAACGTGACAAGAAACGAATCGTATCCTTCTTCCGCCCACTCGTCCAGAAGCGGCTGCAGATTTGCTCCACGTTCCGTTTTCGCTCGCCAGAATCCCAGAGCGGCGCGTTCAAAGCCGTGGATTTCGTTCATCGCGGAATCGAACGCCTCCGCCGCCTTTTCGTACGCGTTGTTTTCCAGATATTTTTCGCCCTCTTCGCAATACTTCCGCGCGGCTTCTTCGTGCTTCTTACGTTCTTCTTCCCGCTTTCTTTTCAGTTCTTTCGCTTCCTCGAAAGAGAGCGCGGCAAGTTCTTCGTCGTCCTCTTCCGGAAACTCGAAAAGCACTTCTTCGGCAAGTTCGTCTTCCTGCCCGCCGATCTCTTCGTCCGCCCGTTCCGCCGCTTCGCCCTCGGCGATCTCTTCGCTTTCGTTTCCGTCGGGTTCTTCGCCCTTCTTTTCCGAAAGTTCGTCCGTCACGTCCACATAGCCGTTTTCCGTCTTTTTCAGGCGGATTCCGCGCCCGTATTCGTCGTCGATGATCCTTTCTTCCATAATTTTTTATCTCCTTTTCTGCCGCGTTTTCCGCCGCGGAGCAGTTTTTTCGTTACACGCGCTTTTTTTATTGCCCTTTTTGCACGGGCGCAAACAGCCACGGCTTTTTCAGAGGATATTCGCTCTCCGCCGCAATCGTGCGGAATCTGCCTTTATAACGGCTCTTCGCCCAATCCAGCATCTCCCGCGAATCGAAAAGCGCGAACGCCGCGCTGCCCGATCCCGTCATGCCGTAGCCGAGCGGCGAAAACGACGCCGCCTCTTCTATCGCCCGCTTCACGCACGGCGCAAGTTCGCACGCCGCTTCGGTAAGATCGTTTTTTATCGCCGCGCCCAGTCCTCCGGAATCGCCCGCTTTAAAACAGGCGATCGCCCGTTCCGTAGCGGCGGGATACGTCATTTGCCGCTTGTCGTACAATCGGAAACAATCCCCGCTGGAAACGCCTTCTTCGGGGCAGATCAGAAGAAAATACGCGCGTTTTCCCGCATAGGCCGCGTTTTCGTCGCCCTCGCAAAAGCCGCCCGCATATATCCGCTCCGCTCTCGTGCCCCTGCCGCGCATACGGCAGAATCCCCCGAGATACATCGCCCTCGTATCGCTTCCCGTTTTATCGGCAATATTTAAAACGCGCTCTTCGTCTTTTTTATCGTCGCCCGATAAAAACAGCCGTTTCATCGCCCGCAGCACGCCCGCGGCGTCCGCCGAAGATCCGCCGAGCCCCGCGCCCATCGGAATGTTTTTGAAAATTTTGATTTCCGCGCCCCCGCAGGAAAATTCTTCCCGGAAAAGCACGGCGGCTTTGTAGGCGTTGTTTTCGCTCTCGGGAATCGTTTCGCTTCCCTCGCCTTTTGAAAACAAGCGGATCGCGCCGTCTTTTCTCTTCGTCACGCAAACGAGATCGTAAAGATCCAGCGACGTCACAAGCGAATCCAGTTCGTGATACCCGTTCGCCGTGCCCGTAATATCCAGCGTAAGATTGATTTTCGCCCTCGCTTTTTCCTTACAGGAATTCATCTTCTTCCTCTCTCGTATTATACCACGCTTTTTCCGTTTTTCCTCGATTCCGTGCCATCTTTTTCCGCGCCGCGGCTCAAAAGCAAGCAATCCGCGAAGCGCGCGGCTTCCGCGAACGGAGCGTACAACATCGTACGCGACGAAGCGAAAACGCAAGCGCGACAACGGAGCGCGCCGTTTTTCAGCCGCAACGGCTCTCAGCCGACGTAATTGGAAGGTATTACTTTTCCGCTCTCCACCGAATGAGTCACCCAGGCGTTGCCGCCGATCACCACGCCTTTGCCGATCAGAGTGCTGCCGCCGAGAACGGTGGCGCCCGCATAGATCACCACGTCGTCGGAAATATCGGGGTGCCGTTTCACGCCCTTCACCAAAGACCCGTCGTCGTTCACGCGGAAACTCTTCGCCCCGATCGTTACGCCCTGATACAGTTTCACGTTGTTGCCGATCGTCGCCGTTTCTCCGATCACCACGCCCGTGCCGTGATCGATGAAGAAATACTCCCCGATCGTGGCGCCGGGATGAATATCGATCCCCGTTTTCGCATGCGCGATCTCCGCCATCATACGAGGCAATACGGGCACTTTTTCCGTATAGAGAAAATGCGCGATACGGTGTACGCACAGCGCGTAAAAATACGGATAACATAACGCCACTTCTTTTTCGCCCGTCGCCGCGGGATCTCCGCGGTATCCCGCCACGCAATCGGTGTACAGCACACGTCGGATTTCGGGCAGTTCGCGTAAGAATTTAAGGATGACGGAGCGCGTTTTTTCCATATCCCCGCCGCAGGCGGAAAGCAGCATGCAGCGCAGTTTTTTCGCCGCATCGAAAAGATCCGCCGCGCCGTCCCGGCAACAGAACACTTCCGGGAACAACGCCCCGCGTACGTCGTCGATAAAGGCTTTCAGCGTGTCTTCAAACAGACAGAGCCCCGCGGGATCTTTCACTTTTTCGCCCTCGCCGAGCCTCTTTGCCGCTTCTTCCGCCGCAACGCGCAATTCGTCGGTAAAACACCGTTCCCGTTCTTCTGCCATTCCGATCTCCTTTTCTTTCCGAACGAAGCGCGTGATCGCTTCGTTTTCCCGTTTATTTTACCACAAAGCGCGGCTTTCGTCAACAGGTTTTAGCCCGTTTTCGCGGATCTGCCTCTTCCCGCCTGCCATAAAGAAAAGAAAAACGGACGAAACCGCCCGTTTTATCTCTTTTATCAGATTTTTACGCTTGTTTTCCGATTCTGTTTTCCGCGCAAAAGGCGGCGGGCAAACGCCTTTCTCTTTCGCGTTTACCGTTTGCGGTTGTATACGAGAATACGTTCCTTGTCTTTCAGAGGAAACGCAAGATCGGGATTGCTCTTTTCCACCTCTTCGGGCGTTTTCCGCAAACTTTTCGCCGTCTCCCACAATCCGTCGCCGCCGCGCGGCAATAAAACGGACATCGCGCATTTCGTCTCGCCGTATTCCTCCCCGCCTTCCGCCGCGGAAACATATTCCGCCGAAGCCGTTTCGTAGAAATATACGGTGATTTTCAGCGTAACCTCCGCCTCTGCTTCGCCTTCTTTTTTCTGCCGCAAAGCCACGCCGCAGGCGATCGCTTCCGCCTCTCCGTCCGCTTCGCCGTTTTCTCCGCAGACGCCGTCCGCGCTCTCTGTGAAAAGAACGGGCAACGTCATATCGGCGGCGCGGATTCCGTCTTTATCCGACAAAAACAGCCTCGCCGTAGCGGCTCCCTCGAATTCGATCGTGTTTTCGCCCGTGCTTTTTACGGAAAGTTCCGCTTTCGGCAACGCCGCGGCAAGGAAAGAAACGGTGTAATCGATCGGCGCGTTCAGCGCGGCTACGCCTTCGATTTTTTTCACGTATGTTTTCGTGCATTTCAATTTTCTGCACACCGCTTTTTCTCTCGTCAGAGCGATTTCCCTTTCCGTAGAAAATGCGTCGTCGCAAAAGGCGATCCGTTCGTCGGTGTATTGCACGATCTGCACGGAATACGCCAACTGCGCCTGCACGAAGCATTTGTTCTTCTCTTCCGACGTTTCCACCGTAAGATTCGCGGGCTTTAAAATCACCCTTGCGCGGAATCTCGCGTTCGCGGCGCTTCCCCCGCCGTTTTCTTCGCCGCCCGCCGCTTCTTCGCCCGATTTCCGCCAGTCCTCGTCGCAGAAATACGGCGCGGGCGTTTCCAGAGAGAACGGAATCAGCCGCTCGTAAGAAGCGAGCGAATTATCGGCTTTCAATACGCACACGTTCATGGCGATTTCCCCGTCGATTCTCACCGTGCCGTTGTCCTCCGTCACGCTTTTCACGCACGCAGTTTCGCCGTGCAGCAGCACGTCGGTGAAATAATCCGTCTCGAATCTGTCGTTCTCTTCCCCGTCGCAGGCGGAAAGCGCGGCGCGGGTGAAGATTTTTTCCTCTTTTTTCAGCACGAGGTTTTCCCCGCCGGAAAGATAGGAAATTTCGTCCTCTTTATAAATTTCCGCCGCCGCGCACACCACGGCGGAAACGACGATGTTCGATCCCTCGCGGCGATACGATACGTCGTCTGCGGAAAGATACAGCGCGCATACGCACGTTTCGTCCGCCTCTTCGCAAGGCGCGCGATGCGAAAACTCCACGCCGCGTTCCGCACGGCACACCCGCCCTTCGCCGTCGATATACACGATGAAGAAGAGCGTTTTTCCGCCGTAATTCACCTCTTTATCCCCGCATGCGCCCATCGCGGGATATGCCGCCGCGCGCACTGCGAGAATTTCGCTGATTTCGCTTCCCGCGAGCCTGCATTCCACGCGCGATTGCGCCGCGGCTTCGCCCGCTTTTTTCGTGTAACGGTAAGTAGCACATTCAGGTTTTATCATCGTTTTCTTTGCCTCCCGTATCGGCTTTTCGTCCTTGACTATTCTATTCCGCACCGCGGCGGAATATTACTTTTCCGCCCGTTTTTTCTCCGATCCGCCCGCCGTTTCCGCCGAAAGCCGCGTTTCTTTCTTCTTTTCCGCCTTTTTACGCGCCGATTCGCTTTTTGCGCCGCCGTAAAAAAGTTGTTTCACCACTTTTTTTCAAAACGAATAAAGGCAATTCAAAACAGAAAAAATAACGGTATGCTGAAAAATACCCGTAATTTATCCGAAGTGAAAGAGTACGTGAAAACGTGCGGCAATTCGAGAATCCGCGTGAACGTGAATCTCGGCAGAAACAAATCGCTCACTTTTTCGGGCGTGCTTTCGGGCGTATACCCCGCCCTTTTCACCGTACTGCCCGACGAAAAAAATTTTCTCGGAAAAACGGCATACTCGTATTCGGATCTTTTGTGCGGCGCGGTGAAGATCAAAAAAATTCTGTAAACGCGAATCGCCGCTTTCTTCGCTAAATTCCGTTCTGCTTCGCGGCTGCGGCAGGCGCGCGAAAATTCCGCGTTCCCGCGTATCGATTTTCGATTTTCCGCGATAAAGCCAAGCATCGGCGCGATTCCGCGCTTATCGCTCGTAACGATATCGCCGCCCTTGCAGAGCGCGATCGTATGCCCCACAAGACTTTGTTTCGCTTTTTCAATATCAGTCATGATCTTTTCCCCCGCAATGCACGACGCGAAGCGCGATCACGATCAACGGCACGATCGCCGCCTGAAGATACAATCCCGTGAGCCCCGTCTGAATCTGCGAGAAGATCACGGATGGCGAAAGAGGTGACCCTCCACCTGAAAAATCACCGTAAGAAGCAAAAACGCCGCCCTGCCGCAAACCTGCGCGGCAATCACCGCGGGAAACGCCCATACGCCGTTTTTTGCGATTTTCCCGGAAAACGCGCCCGCCACGGCGGCAAACACGGCAAGTTCTGCGCGTGCATCAGATAGAAATCGAAATATTCCAGCCCGCACGCTTTCAACTGTTCCTCGAACAACGGACGTATTTCCGCTTCGCTGTTGAAGCAATGCGTGGAAAGTTTGTTCGTAAACACGAATTTTTCCCTCGGATAACGCTTCACGAGGCAATCGCGAAGCGCCGTTTCGCTCTGCCCGCCGATATATACGTGCGCGGTATCGAAATAATTGAATCCTTCCGCCAGATAATAATCGATCATGCGGGAAAATTCTTCGTAATCCACCTTTTCGCCCTTCATCGGCAAACGCATGCAGCCGAATCCGAAATTCTTTTTCACTCCGTCAAAGTACTCCATTCGCAATCCCTCCGTTTTTTTCTTTTCCGGCAGACTTTACCCCGCCATGCCGTTACGAATAAAGCATAACACTTAAAGTTAAGTTTAAGTCAATCGTTTTACGTGAAAATTTCGTGAAAAAACATTTCCGATTCATCTTTCCCGCCGTTGACAAAACAAAGGAAGTTATGATATAATGCAGACAAGAAGACATTCCGTTCTTCGCGTTTAAAAAAGAGGTTAAGAAAAAAATGAAAAGAAAACAATTCGATCGCGGAACTATCGCCGGCGGGATCGCCAGAATCGCTATCGCCCTGATAGCAATCGCCATTGCGGGAACGGTGATTGCCTCCGGGATCCGTTCGCAGGATCCGGACGATAAATTCGGCTCCGTATTTATGTTTCTGATCGGCGGGATAATGATTATTGCGTCGGTCGGTTTTATCGGCAACGGAATCAAAATGATTGTCGACGGCGGGAAATCGGCGGCGGTATCGCGTAAAGGTCATTCCGAAACCGCAAAAATACTCGATTTAATGGAAACGGAAGTCACCGAAACCAATAACGGAAGCACTTCCGTGTATACGATATACAACTTAAAGTTTGAATATACCGACGATTCCGGAAATTTATGCGAAAGCAAGGAACAAATCAGCCGTCGGATTTTTGAAAAATTGCAGACGGCGACTCTCGTTCCCGTTCTGGTATACGGAGAACGGGCGGTGTTCGATAAAAATAAATTTGAAAAAGAAACCGATCCCGACTGAACACACACCGACCGACGTAAACACAGCGGCGGCTTACCGTGCGAATCGTGCACGATAAGCCGCCGTTTATATTTGTTTTGTCCGCTTGTTTCGATCTGCGTGCAGAAACGATTTCCGATCGCTCCGCCGCAAAACGCTGTAGCCGCAGGCACATGCCGCCGCGCTCCGTCCTCCCGTTGCGCGCTTATCGCGCCTTACGCCGTCCCGTCGGAAAGGCTCACGCTGACGGAAGCATTTTTTTCAGAAATTGCCCCGTATAACTCTTTTTCACCGCCGCGATTTCTTCGGGAGAGCCGCAGGCAACGATCGTTCCGCCGCCGTCTCCGCCTTCGGGCCCGAGATCCACGATATAATCGGCGCATTTGATTACGTCGAGATTATGCTCGATCACGATCACGGTGTTGCCCGCGTTGCGCAGGCGCAGAAGAATTTTCAGCAGTTTATCCACATCGTAAGAATGAAGCCCCGTGGTGGGTTCGTCCAGAATATACGCCGTTCTGCCCGTAGAACGTTTTGAAAGTTCCGTGGCGAGTTTCACGCGCTGCGCTTCGCCGCCCGAAAGCGTTGTGGCGCTCTGCCCGAGTTTCATATACCCGAGCCCCACCTCTTCCAACGTTTTGATTTTATTATAGATCGAAGGCACGGGCTTAAAAAATTCGCAGGCTTCGTCGATCGTCATATCCAGAACGTCCGCGATCGATTTTCCCTTATATTTCACTTCCAGCGTTTCGCGATTATATCTCTTGCCGCCGCACACTTCGCAAGGCACGAAAATATCGGGCAAAAAGTGCATTTCGATTTTGATGATACCGTCGCCGAAACAATGTTCGCATCTGCCGCCCGCGATATTGAACGAGAATCTGCCCGCCTTATAGCCGCGCTCTTTCGCATCCTGCGTGGCGGCGTACAATTCGCGGATCGCGTTGAATACGCCCGTGTACGTGGCGGGATTGCTGCGCGGCGTGCGCCCGATCGGAGATTGATCGATGGCGATTACTTTATCGAAATAATCTATCCCCTCGATCTCGCCCGATTTCCCTTTAGGCAGCCGCGCGCCGTTCAGCGCGTCGGCAAGCGCGGGATAAAGAATTTCGTTGACGAGCGAAGATTTTCCGCTGCCCGATACGCCCGTCACCGCCGTAAACAAGCCCACGGGGAACGATACGTTCACGCCCTTTAAATTGTTCTGCCTGCAATCGTTCACTTTCAGCCATCTGCCGTCCGGCTTCACGCGCGTTTCGGGAACGGAAATTTTCCGCCGCCCCGCAAGAAAATCGCCCGTGATCGAACGAGGTTCGTTCATAATGTCTTGCTGCGTGCCGCACGCCACCACTTCGCCGCCGTGCACGCCCGCATACGGGCCGATATCCACGATATAATCTGCGGCGCGGATCGTATCTTCGTCGTGCTCCACCACGATCAGCGTATTTCCGAGATCGCGGAGCCCCTGCAAAGACGAAAGCAGTTTTTCGTTATCCCGCTGATGCAAGCCGATGCTCGGCTCGTCGAGGATATACAAAACGCCCGTCAGCGCGCTGCCGATCTGCGTGGCAAGGCGGATACGCTGCGCTTCGCCGCCCGAAAGCCCCACGGCGGAACGAGAAAGCGTGAGATACTGAAGCCCTACGTTTTTCAGAAAGCCGAGCCGATTGCGGATCTCCTTCAAAATTCCCGCCGCGACCAGCGTTTCGCTTTCGGAAAATTGCAGTCCGTCGAGAAAGTCGAGCAGTTTTTCCACGGAAAGCGACGTGAGTTCGTAGATATTTTTTCCGCCGATCGTTACGGCGAGCGCTTCTTTTTTCAGCCGTTTTCCGCCGCACGTTTCGCAGGGCATCGTGCGCATATACCGTTCGATATCGTATTTCACACCGTCGGAAGAAGTCTGCGCGTAGCGACGTTGCAGGTTATTCACAAAGCCTTCCCACGCCATTTTATAACTGCCCGAAAACGTGCGCGTCTGATACGACATATCGAATTTTTCGCCGTCGTTGCCGTACATCAGAAGATCGTATACTTCTTTGGGCAGATCTTTCACGGGAACGTCGAGAGAAAATCCGTACCTCTTGGCAAGCGAATTCACGTACATCTGCGTCTGCGAATTGCTTTCGAGGCACCAGCCCGCCACGTGAATCGCGCCCTCGCGGAGCGTTTTGGTTTTATCGGGGCAGATCAGATCGGGATCGACGAGTTGCTTAAAACCGAGCCCCGAGCAATCGGGGCAGGCGCCGTACGGCGTATTGAACGAAAACAGGCGCGGCTCCACCTCTTCGATGGAAACGCCGCAATCGGGGCAGGCGTACGAAGTGGAAAAAAGTTCTTCCTTTCCGTCGCAATCGATCACTACCAGCCCGTCGGCAAGTTTCAAGGCGGTTTCCAGAGAATCGGTGAGGCGTTTCAGAACGCCCTCTTTCACCACGAGACGATCCACCACCACGGAGATATTGTGCTTGATATTCTTTTCGAGGTGAATCTCTTCTTGCAGATCGTACACGTTGCCGTCGATTTTCACGCGGGCATACCCGCTCTTTTTATAATTTTGCAGTTCTTTTACGTATTCGCCCTTTCTGCCGCGCACGACGGGAGCGTTGACGAGAATTTTGCTGCCCGCGGGCATGGCGAGCACTTTATCCGCGATCTCGTCCACCGTCTGATGACGGATCTCTCTGCCGCATTTGGGGCAATGAACCACTCCCACGCGGGCGTACAGCAAACGGAAATAATCGTAGATTTCCGTCACCGTGCCCACGGTGGAACGGGGATTCCGCGACGTGGTTTTCTGATCGATCGATACCGCGGGCGAAAGCCCTTCGATGCTCTCTACGTCGGGCTTTTCCATCTGTCCGAGAAACTGACGGGCATACGACGAAAGACTTTCCACATATCGTCTCTGCCCCTCGGCGAAGATCGTCTCGAAAGCAAGCGTGGATTTTCCGCTGCCCGAAAGCCCCGTGAATACGGTGAGTTCGTTTCGCGGGATCGTAACGTCGATATTTTTCAGATTGTTTTCTTTCGCACCTTTTACTACAATGTTTTCCTGCATGATTTCACTCTCTTTTTTCTTTCGCGCGCTTTTATCCGCGCTCTTTTCCGTTTATTTTTCCGCTTGTTATTTTTTCGTAAGTTTTGCAAGCCGCACTTTCAGTTCGCTGATTTTTTCGCGGATCTCGATCGCTTTCTCGAAATCGAGTTGCGCGCTCGCCACGCGCATGATTCCTTTGAGTTTTTCGATCTCGTCGGGAATGTCTTTCGCTTTGATTTCGTCGGCGTTCTTCGTCTTTTTGCTGATAATCAACGTGGATTTGATTTCTTTTACGATCGTTTTCGGCACGATTCCGTGCGCGTCGTTATATTCTTTCTGTATCTTGCGGCGGCGGTTCGTTTCGTCGATGGCGCGGCGCATGCTGTCCGTCACCGTATCCGCGTACATGATCACGCGCCCGTCGGCATTACGCGCCGCCCTGCCGATCGTCTGAATCAGCGCGGTGTCGCTGCGCAAAAAGCCCTCTTTATCCGCATCGAGAATCGCCACGAGGCGCACTTCGGGCATATCCAGCCCTTCGCGCAGCAGGTTGATTCCGCAAAGCACGTCGAATTCGCCCGAGCGCAGCCCGTTCACGATATCCACACGATCGAGCGTATCTATGTCGCTGTGCATATAACGCACTTTCACGCCGTGTTCTTTGAGATAATCGGTGAGTTCCTCCGCCATGCGCTTGGTAAGCGTAGTGACGAGAACACGCCCGCCCGCAGCCTTTTCTTTATTGATTTCGGAAAGGAGATCGTCGATCTGCCCTTTCGTTTCCCGCACGAATATTTCGGGATCGAGTAGCCCCGTGGGGCGGATGAGTTGCTCGGCAAACTGCCCCGCCTGTTCGCGTTCGTAGGGGGCAGGGGTGGCGGAAACGCAGATCATCTGCGGTACGCGCGCGTCGAATTCCTCGAACGTAAGCGGGCGATTATCGTAAGCGGAACGCATACGGAAGCCGTAATCCACAAGATTTTTCTTACGCGAATAATCGCCGTGATACATCGCGCGGATCTGTGGAATCGTCATATGGCTTTCATCGATAAACACGAGAAAATTGCCCTTGGGAAAATAATCGAGCAGCGTGAACGACGGTTCGCCCGCCTTTCTGCCGTCGAAATAGCGGCTGTAATTTTCGATGCCGCTGCAATAGCCGATTTCGCGCATCATTTCCAGATCGTGCTCCGTACGCTGTTTCAATCTCTGCGCTTCTAAAATCTTGCCCTCGTCTTCAAACGCTTTCACTTCGCCTTTGAGATCTTCTTCGATCATGGATAAGGCGCCGCGGAGTTTTTCCGTGCCGACGGCGTACTGCGAAGCGGGGAAAATCGCGGCGTGGGAAAGTTCGTTCACTTTATTTCCCGTCATCGCTTCCACTTCGTAAATTTTATCTATTTCGTCGCCGAAAAATTCCACGCGGATCGCGATTTCGGAAGCGGACGCGGGAAAAATTTCCACCGTATCGCCCCGCACGCGGAAAGTGGAACGGCGGAAATCCATATCCGAACGCGCGTATTGCAATTCCACCAGTTTCCGCATCAGCGCGTCGCGCGCGATTTCCATGCCCGGGCGAAGAGAAATCGAAAGACGGAAATATTCCTCGGGCGCGCCGAGACCGTAAATACACGAAACGGAAGCCACCACGATCACGTCGTCGCGCTCCATCAAAGAGCACGTCGCGCTGTTGCGCAGTTTATCGATCTCGTCGTTCATCGAAAGATCTTTTTCGATATAGGTATCGGTGGAAGGAACGTAACTTTCGGGCTGATAATAATCGTAATAGGATACGAAATATTCCACGCGGTTTTCGGGGAAAAATTCGCGGAACTCGTTGCAAAGTTGCGCGGCGAGCGTTTTATTGTGCGCGATCACCAGCGTGGGACGATTGACGTTTTTTATCACATTTGCCATCGTGAACGTTTTGCCGCTGCCCGTCACGCCCACAAGCACCTGCGTACGTATGCCGTCGAGAACGCCCTCGGTAAGTTTTTCGATCGCCTGCGGCTGATCCCCCGTAGGCGAATAGGGCGCGTGCAATTTAAACGCCATTTCCTTATTTCTCCTTTCTTTCTTCAAAACGGCGCGCCGTTTTCCGACGCGCACGCATTTCGTACGTTTCGCTTCTAAAAAACGAACATTCGTTTGCCGTCGGTATTATTATAGCACGATCGAAAGAAAAAGGCAACGCCGCGAACGAAGTTTTTTGCGGAAAACGGCGAAATTTTTTGTTTTTCCGATTTTTTTCCGCGAAATACGCGTTTTTACGATTTTGATTTTGCGATTCGTCCTCTTCCGGTTTTACGGCGTTTTTACGATAAATTCAGTGAAACAATCTGCGCAGAATAAAGCCGACGAGAAACGCAACGATCGCGGACACCACCGACCTGAACACGAGCAGCGTTTTATCCCGGCGTTTATTTTCCTTTTCGCGCGGGAAGCAGAATCCTTTTGCCCGCAGCGTAAAAAGATACATCTTTTCACCTTTGCGATGAGAAAACAACGCTTCGGCGTAATCGTCCTCTTTCAGATCCTCGAAAATTTTTTCGTATTTTTCTTCGGTGAGGCGCTCTTTTTCGGGAAACAGGCGCAGAAAATCGGCGGCGGAAATCAGGCTTTTTCCGTCGCCTTTGCAAAGCGCGTAAATATGCTCCATCACTTTTTCTTCCCGTCTGCTGAGCATCGCCGCCCCTCTTACAGGCGCGAAAGCAATCGCACGAGGGCTACGATCAACGCCGCGGAAAAGCCGCCGCACGCCCCGCCCAGAAAAGCGGGCAGAAACACGGGCGACAGCGCGCGGAACGGATTGAACCGCACCGTAAGGGGCTTTTCTTCCATCTCGTATTTCCGCCCTTTTTCCAGCACGGAAAGGCAATACGTGCCGCCCTCCGCGTAACGCACGTCGATATACCCTTCGGAAGAGAGTTGTTTCACCGTACGGGCGATTTCTTCCTTTTTCACGCCGAGCGCGGCGGGATAAAGACCGAGAAAATCTTCGTCGGAAAAAATTTCGTAGCCTTCGTCTTTGCACTCGTCGTTCAGATACAAAAGCATCGCCGCTTTTTTCGCTTCCGTCACTTGCCGTTTCGCTCCTTTCGATCCTTTTATCTTTCGCGATTATTATGCGCCCGAAACGAGCCTTTCATTCCGCGTTTTCGCGTTCCGCGCTTTTTTGAACGATTTTTTCGCTTTTTTTACGCGGATTTTGCGAAGCACGCGTTCCGCGCATTTCACTATCGCGCCGAACGGCAGCACCGTGGCGGCAAGCGCGAGAGACAATAAAAGTTGCAAAAACGTAAGCCCCGAAGTGCGGAACAGCGTGCCGCCGAAATACAAAAGAGCGATCTGGCAGGCGGACGTAGCCGCGATGAACAGAAAGAACGAACCGCCGCCCTTTACGTGCGAGAACGGATCGGGCGAATCCGTACGGGCGTGAAACGCGCCGAAAAGTCCCGAAAAGACGAACAGCGAGAAAAACGCCGTGTAAAATCTCGCCTCGCCCTCCGCCGTATTTTTGGCAAAAAACGCGCCGATTTTCGGGGATTTCAAGAACGCGAGACACAAGAGCACGCCGTACAGCCCCGTCGCCGCCACCCGTCGCGCCAGAACGGGCGTGAGAACGGGTTCCGAAAGAGGCACGGGCGGACGCAGCATATCCCGCTCGTCCGCCTTGATCCCCGCGAACGCAAGCGAGGCGAGCGTATCCATAATCATATTGATCCACAGCATCTGCATCACCGTTACGGGCGTATCGAAACCGATAAACGGCGCGAATAAAGATACGCCCACCGCGCAGAAATTCATCGTCAACTGAAACACAACGAATTGCCTGATGCTTTTAAACACCTGCCTGCCGTAAGATACCGCTTTCGCTACGGAAGAAAGATCGTCGTCGGTAATCACCACGTCGCCCGCCTCTTTCGCCACTTCCGTGCCCGAGCCGAGCGCGAAGCCGACGTCCGCCTTTTTCAGCGCGGCGGCGTCGTTGATTCCGTCGCCCGTCATGCCCGTAACGTATCCTTTCTTCTGAGCGAGAGACACCAGGCGGCTTTTATCCGTAGGCAACGCGCGCGCCACCACCCTCAGGCGCGGCAGAATCGCCGTCACATCTTCGTCGGTCATTGCGGCGAGTTCGTTTCCCGTTAAAACGACAGGCTTTTCGCCTTTGAGCGCGCCGAGATACAAACCCGCCTCTTTGGCGATCGCGTCCGCCGTTTCCGCGTGATCGCCCGTGATCATCACCACCTGCACGCCCGCGTTCGTAAGGTCTTCCACCGCTTTTCTCGTCTCTTTGCGGAGTTCGTCGCGCAAAACGGCAAAGCCGAGAAACACCGCGTTTTCGGGCAGATCATTCCGAACGTTTTCCGTACTCTGCGTTTCGGCGAAAGCGAGCGCCAGCACCCGTCTGCCACGGCGGGTTTGTTCGCGCAGACGCGCTTCCAGCATGGGGCGATCGATTTTTTCCGTCTTTTCGCCGTCGAAATAATTCGTGCAACGCGGAAGTACGATCTCCGGCGCGCCCTGAAAAAAGATCAGTCCTCCCTTTTCACTCTTTCCGCCGTTTTCTCTCACACTCCCCGCGACGGAGGTTTCCAGCGTAGCGGAAGCGAATTTTTTCTCGGCGGAAAATTTTTCCCGCGAACGAACGCGGATTTCTTCGTAGCCGCGCGCTTTCCAGAACGAATTTTCGGAAAAAGGGAACGCCGCGCGAAGCGCGCGATCGGAAGCGTTGCCTCCTTCCGCAGAAGCGTTTGCGTCCGTTTTATCCGATTCGCCTCCCGTAACGAAATCGTCTTTCCCGTTTTCGCGATTATCCACGCCGATGCCCCCGTCGTTTTTTATTTTTTCGTCGGCGAACGGTTTGCCGCCGCCGTTGAAATAAGCGCAGGCGGCGAGAGAGGAAAAGAGCGCGGGAGGCAGCGCCGAGGGCGCGATGATACCGCCTCTGCCCGTAATCACATGCGTTACGCTTGCCCTGCCCTGCGTGAGCGTGCCCGTTTTATCCGTGAATAAAATCTGCATGCCGCCCGCCGCTTCGATGCCCGCCGCACGTTTCACCAACACGTTATCTTTCGCCATTTTCGTGCGGTTTGACGAAAGCACCACGGCGATCATCATGGGTAACCCCTCCGGTACAGCCACCACCACGACGGCGATTGCAAGCGTGAGCGCGTGCGTAAGACGGGCAAACAGAGTGACTGGATTGGCGAAATCGGCTTTCGCAAGCGCGAAATTCATGCCGTTATCGATTAAAAACGCGTTGATCAGATCGGCGATCGCAACGAGAACGGCGGCGGCGTAGCCGAGCCTGGAAAGCGTACCCGCAAGGCGAGATAATTTTCGTTTTAACGGACTATCTCCCTTTTCTTCTTTCAGTTCCGCGGCGATCTGCCCGTAAAACGTATTTTCGCCCACTTCTTCCACGCGCACGACGGCTTCGCCCGCCGTAACGAGGCTACCGTCGAATACTTTTTCGCGGCGGGAAAGCCCCTGCGCCCCGCGCTTTACTTCGGGCGTTTTTTCCGTTTCCGCGCTTTCGCCGCTGAGCGGGGATTGCGACACGGTGAGTCTTCCCGAAAGAAGTGTGCCGTCGGCGGGAACGCGCTCGCCCGCCTCTAAAAGCAGAATATCGCCCACGACGAGTTCCGACGTTTTCACCGTAAGCGTTTTTCCGCCCCGACGTACGCGGCACGTCGCGTTTTCCGATTGTTCCATCAGCCTTTCAAACGCCGATTCGCTGCCGTATTCCGAAAGGGTGGAAACGAACGTGGACAAGAACACGGCGACGGCGATTCCCACCGTTTCCGTTACGTTGCGGCTTTTGAAAAAGAAAAGCAGGTTGATCGCCAGCGCGATTAACAGAATACGTATAATCGGATCGGAAAAGGAAGAGAGGTACTGACGGAAAAAGCCCTTTCTCTTCCGCTTTTTCAGCGCGTTCGCGCCGTATTTTTCGCGGGAGGCAAGCACCTCCCGTTCCGTCAGTCCGTAATACCCGTTTCGTTCCGCCACTCCGCGATCCTCCGTTTTTCTTCTTTTTATTCTGTTTATCGTATGCGAAAAGCCCGCCGTTTATGAAAAACGACGGGCTTTCTTATTTTTATGCCTTGTTTGTTTTATCCGATCTTCCTTTCGGCGGAAAAACGGATTTTTGCGGGCTTTTTTCAGCCTTTCACGATGGAAATTCCGTCTTTCGTACGATCGATTTTCACCGTATCGCCGGGCAGGAATTTCCCCGCAAGCAATTCTTTCGCAAGCGGCGTTTCCACCGTCTGCTGAATATACCGTTTCAAAGGTCTTGCGCCGAGCACGGGATCGTAGCCGTTTTCCGCGAGGTAAGCGCAGGCTTTATCGGTAACTTCCAGCGTAAGCCGCTTTTCCGCAAGACGATCTTTCAAAGAAGATACGAACAACCGCACGATCTTTTCGATTTCGCCTTTCTGAAGCGGTTTGAAGATGACGGTTTCGTCCAGTCTGTTCAGAAATTCGGGACGGAAAGAAGTTTTCAGCAAACTTTCCACTTCTTTTTTCGCCTCTTCCGACAAATTGCCTTTCTCGTCGATCCCTTCCAGAATCGCGGGCGAGCCGAGATTGGAAGTGAGGATGATGACGGTGTTTTTAAAGTTCACCGTGCGGCCCTGCCCGTCGGTGATACGCCCGTCGTCAAGCACCTGCAAAAGCACGTTGAACACATCGGGATGCGCCTTTTCCACTTCGTCGAACAACACGACGCAATACGGATGACGGCGCACGGCTTCGGTGAGTTGACCGCCTTCGTCGTAACCGACGTATCCGGGAGGCGCGCCGATCAGACGGGAAACGGAGTACTTTTCCATATACTCGCTCATATCGATACGCACCATGTTCTTCTCGTCGTCGAACAGGCACTGCGCCAGCGTTTTGGCAAGTTGCGTTTTACCCACGCCCGTAGGGCCGAGGAACAGAAACGAACCGATCGGGCGATCGGGATCGGCGATCCCCGCGCGGGAACGAAGAATGGCGTTAGCCACGGCGTCCACCGCTTCGTCCTGACCGATTACCCGTTTGTGTAGGGTATCGGCGAGATGAAGAAGTTTTTCGCGTTCGCCTTCCATCAGTTTCGCCACGGGTATTCCCGTACGTTTCGCTACGATTTCGGCGATTTCTTCTTCCGTCACTTTATCGTGCAGCAGCGATCCGTTTTTATCCGCGCCGTCCGCCGCCGCTTTTTTCTCGCTCTCTTCGAGGCGTTTCTTCAATTCGGGAATCTTGCCGTACTGCAATTCGGAAGCCTTCTGCAAATCGTATTCGCGCTGCGCTTTTTCAAGTTCCGCGGAACACTTTTCCAGTTCTTCACGCAAAGATTGCACCGTGCCGATATCTTTCTTTTCCGCTTCCCAGCGTGAAGAAAGAGCGGCGTATTTTTCCTTCATTTCCGCCAGTTCGTTCTCGATTTCTTTCAGATGTTCCCTCGAAGCGGGATCGGTTTCTTTGGAAAGCGCGTTCTTTTCGATTTCGAGTTGCATCGTCTTTCTGGAAAGAGCGTCCATTTCCTCGGGGCTCGATTCCATCTGCGTACGGATCGTGGCGCACGCTTCGTCCACAAGGTCGATCGCCTTATCGGGAAGGAATCTGTCGGTGATATACCGATCGGAAAGGGTGGCGGCGGCGATCAGGGCGTTATCCTGAATCTTCACGCCGTGGAACACTTCGTATCTCTCTTTCAGACCGCGGAGAATGGAAATCGTATCTTCCACCGTGGGTTCACCCACCAGCACGGGCTGGAAACGACGTTCGAGCGCGGGATCTTTTTCGATATATTTACGATATTCGTCAAGCGTCGTGGCGCCGATACAATGCAATTCGCCGCGCGCGAGCATAGGTTTTAACAGGTTGCCCGCGTCCATCGCGCCGTCCGTCTTGCCTGCGCCGACGATCGTGTGCAGTTCGTCGATGAAAAGAATGATTTTACCGTCGCTCTTTTTCACTTCGGCAAGCACGGCTTTCAGCCTTTCCTCGAATTCGCCTCGGAATTTCGCGCCCGCGATCAACGCGCCGAGATCGAGCGAAAACACCTTGCGGTCTTTCAGAGAATCGGGCACGTCCCCTTTCATGATACGGATGGCAAGCCCTTCCGCGATCGCCGTTTTGCCGACGCCCGCTTCGCCGATCAGCACGGGGTTGTTCTTCGTTTTACGCGAAAGAATACGGATCACGGAACGGATTTCTTCGTCTCTGCCGATCACGGGATCGAGTTTGTGTTGCCGCGCCCGTTCCACAAGATCGCTGCCGTATTTATTCAGAACGTCGTAGGTATCCTCGGGATTTTCGCTATCAACACGGGAATTGCCGCGCACTTTCGCCAGTTCGCGGAGAAACGCGTCTTTTTCGATTCCCGCTTCGCGAAGCAGTTTCTTCACCGCGCTTTCGCCCTTATCGAAGAACGCGAGAAACAAATGTTCCACGGAGACGAACGAATCGCCCATCTGTTCCGCCGTGTTCTGCGCGCTTTCGATCAGATCGTTCAGCGAACGGGAGACGTATTTTTCGCCGCCCGATACTTTCGGCAGATCCGCCACCGCGCTTCTCACCTTTTCCACCAATGCGGGAACGTCTGCGTTCAGCCGCGTAAGCAGCGTGGCAATCAGCCCCTCCTTATCCTGACACAATGAGAATAATAAATGCAACTGTCCGATTTCGGCGTTGCCGTACTCGTTCGCCATTCTCTGCGCGTTGACGAGCGCTTCCGAAGATTTTTCGGTGAATTTACGCATATCCATGATTCTGCCCTCCTCCGTCGGGATTCCGTCGCCGGATTTCCGACCTGCGGCGCTTTCGGACAAACCGCGACGAAAACCGTTTTTCCGCCGCGCTTCATCGCACGCCTTCATTTTTTCATTCTTATTTTTACCCCTCGTTTTCTCCTCTTAAACGCAACGAGGCAAACTTTTCGTAAAATACTTTTTCCGGGGAGAAAAACGACTTTGCGGAACGAAGCGGAACACTTTTCGCACGCGTGCGCGCGACGAAAAAAATTATTTTTTCTTGCCTCGGACGCTGTTTTTTCGTTTACTTTTTCCGCGTTTTACTGTAAAATAGAAAGAAGAAGCGCGCCCCAAAAAGCGGAAGCGTTTTTTCGGATTGCGTTTTTACGCGGAGCGAAAACTAAAAAAGCGCGTTGCGGCGCGCCGTAAGGAGAGCGGGAAAAACATGATTGCAAGGGTGGAAAGTTACGCATTATTCGGGCTGGAAGGCGTGCCCGTCACCGTGGAAGCGGATATCTCGAAAGGGATTCCTTCGTTCGACATGGTTGGCTTGCCCGACGCGGCGGTGAAAGAATCCCGCGAACGGGTGAAGAGTGCGGTGAAAAACAGCGGTCTTTTATTTCCGAATCACAAGATCACCGTCAACTACGCCCCCGCGTACGTGAAAAAAGAGGGTTCGTCTCTCGATCTTGCCACGGCGATTTCGCTTTTAAAGGGCGAAGGCGCGCTGGAAGCGGATACGAACGGCGTGATCTTTCTCGGCGAACTGGCTCTGAACGGAGATCTCCGCCCCGTGCGCGGCGTGCTTCCCGCGATCATTTCCGCCCGTGAAAAAGGCTATACCTCTTTCGTTGTGCCCGAAGAAAACGGCAAAGAAGCGGGATACGTCAGCGGCGTGAAAGTGTATGCGGCGGCGAATTTGCGCGCCGTGGTGGATCATCTTTCGGGATTTCATCCCCTTTCTCCCGTACAAAGCGAAACTTTCCGCGCAAAAAGAGCGGAAGCGGACGGAGGACAGGACGGTATTTCGCCGCACGATCTTTCTTTCGTACGCGGGCAGGAAATTGCAAAGCGCGCGCTGGAAGTGGCCGTGGCGGGCGGGCACAATATTTTATTCGTAGGGCCGCCCGGAAGCGGCAAAACGATGCTGGCGCGGGCGATCCCCACGGTGCTCCCCGATTTATCGTTTGAAGAAGCGCTGGAAATCACGAAAATACATTCCGTGGCGGGCACGCTCGGCGAAAGCGGGATCGTTTCGGAACGCCCCTTCCGTTCGCCGCATCACACCGCCACCACCGTATCGCTTTGCGGCGGCGGCAACAAGACGGTGCACCCCGGCGAAATTTCGCTGGCGCACGGCGGCGTGCTCTTTCTCGACGAATTGCCCGAATACAACCGTTCTTCTCTGGAAGCGTTGCGCCAGCCGCTGGAAGACGGCGTAATCACTATTTCGAGATCGGGCGGCACGGTGACCTACCCTGCTTCGTTTATGCTCTGCGCAAGCATGAATCCCTGCCCTTGCGGCAATTACGGTTCGACAACGAGGCAGTGCACCTGCACTCCTTCCGAAATCAAGCGGTATCGGGCGAGAATTTCGGGCCCCCTGCTCGATCGGATCGATATACAGGTGGAAGTGGACGGCGTGACGTACGACGATCTTTCCGGCGGCGAAAAAGGCGAAACGAGCGCTGAAATCAAGGAGCGCACCGACCGCGCACGAATGATTCAGCGGGAACGCTACGAAGGCGAACCTACGAATACGAACAGCGAAATGAACGCCGCCGATATCGGGAAATATTGCCGTCTCTCCAAAGAATGCGACGATATTTTACGGGAAGCGTTCGTATCTTTAAGGCTTTCCGCACGGGCGCGGGCGCGTATTTTAAAGGTGGCGCGCACGATCGCGGATCTTGCCCTCGAAGAAGAAATATTGCCCGAACACGTGATGGAAGCCGTATCTTACCGCACCTACGGCGCGGCAGAAGAATAAGAGGAAAACTTATGCAAAACTATTCCGCCGAAGAAAGATCTTACCTGTGGCTCGACGCCTTTCCCCTGCCGACGCGCGAAAAAAACGCGTTGATAGAAAAGGCGGGGAGCGCGGTACGGCTTGTAAAAAATTGCGCGGAAATTTTGGAAAAAACGGTTAAAGAGAAAAAATCGGGCGTATATAATGATATGGTCGAGTCTCTGAAAAACGATGTTTTTTATAAGACTCTGACGGAAGAATACGAAAGCAGGCGGATCGCCGCGATTCCGAGGATTTCCGACGGCTTTTTCAAAGAGTGGAAAGAGGCGGAAGATCCCCCGCTGGTGCAATACGAAAAAGGCAACGCCTCGCTGAAAAAACGCGACGGATTCGCCGTCGTGGGCTCGCGAAGGACTCCGCCCGAAGCGATGAAGCGCACGAAGGAGACGGCGGAGCGGCTTTCCGACGTGTTTACGATCGTAACGGGCAGCGCGGACGGCGGCGACGAAGCGGCGAGAGCGGGCGCGGAACAAAACGGCGGCTGTATCGTTGCCCTCGCGGGCGGCTTTTCTTCGATAGAAAACGCACGCTGCGATTTCAAAAACAATCTGTACGTAACGGAACACGCGTATTCCGTGCCCGCGCTGAAATTTTCTTATGAGCGAAGAAACCGCCTGCTGGCGGCGATCGCAAAAAGCGCGCTCGTCGTATCGGCGGGGGAAAAAAGCGGCGCGCTGATCACGGCGAGATACGTTCTTTCGGGCGGGAAACCGCTATTCGCCTTTCCGTACGATCCCTCTTCCCCCGCGGGGCGAGGCTGCAACAACCTTATCAAAAACGGCGCGTTCCTTGCGGAAAACGCCGAAGATATATTCAGAAAACTCGGCGTATCCCCCGCTCTTCGCGGCGATATAAGCGAAAGCGGCGCAGCCCGCGCCACGGCGCAAAAAACCGACGGAATGAACGAAACGGAGCGTGCGATTTTCGAGGCTCTGAAAACGACGGGAAAAGCGAACATCAACGCTCTGGCGCACGAAACGGGCTTGCCCGCATGGAAAATTTCCGGAGCGATCACTTCTCTGGAAGTGAAAGGCATACTCATCCGCACGGGCGGAAATTTCGTTTCCCTCGTATAATTTTCCTCCTCCCCTCTGTTTTTTTAAAACGCAACGGCGAAAATCGCGGCGTTCAAAAAAGCGAAAAGGAAAAGCAAGAGGAAAACCGCGGCGGAATTACTTCTCAAAATAAACTTTTTTATCAAAAAGGGCGTAAACATAAATGGATTTAATTATCGTAGAATCACCATCCAAAGCAAAGACCATTTCCAAGTATCTCAAAGGCAAGTACAAAGTGGACGCGTCGGCGGGACACATCCGGGATCTGCCCGTGCACTCCCTCGGCGTGGATATCAAAAACGACTTTCAGCCCCGCTACGTAAATTCGGAAGGCAAAGAAGATCTGATCCGCAGATTGCAGGACGAGACGAAAAAAGCCGACCGCGTATACCTTGCAACCGACCCCGACCGCGAAGGAGAAGCGATTTCGTGGCATCTGCAGACGGTGCTGGGGCTGGACGAAAAAGCGAAAAACCGTATCGAATTCAACGAAGTATCGCAAAAAGCCGTGGAAAAGGCGCTTACGCAGCCGCGTACGATCAACTATAATCTCGTAGACGCGCAACAGGCGCGCCGCGTGCTCGATCGGCTGGTGGGCTACAAACTTTCCACTCTTTTAAATCACAAAATCGAAAACGACGGCGGCGGAAAAACGCTTTCGGGCGGACGGGTGCAATCCGTGGCGCTGCGCCTGATCGTGGAACGGGAACGGGAAATCGAAGCGTTCGTACCGAAAGAATACTGGAATATTTCCGCGCTGCTTTCCGATAAGGAGAAAAAGCACTCGCCGTTCAAAGCCGCGCTCGAAAAGAAAAACGGCAAGAAATACAAGCCCGCCTCGAAAGAGGAAACCGACGGCGTTTTAGCCGCCCTGAAAGCGGGCGTATTCACCGTGGCGGCAATGAAAAAATCCGTGGTGAAAAGCCACGCGCCCGCCCCTTTCACCACCAGTTCCATGCAACAGGAAGCATCGAACAAACTGGGGCTTACGGCGCCCGAAACGATGTCGCTCGCACAGCATTTATACGAAGGTATCGGCACGGAAAACGGCGACCACATCGCCTTTATCACCTACATGCGTACCGATTCCGTGCGTATTTCTTCCGACGCGCAGCAAAGCGCGCTGGCGTATATCCGCACCGCGTACGGCGACGCTTACGCGCCCGAAAAGCCGAATTTCTATTCCACGAAAAAGGACGCGCAGGACGCGCACGAAGCCGTGCGCCCCATCGACGTATCGATGACGCCCGAAAAGGCGAAAACGTTGCTGGATAAAAAGCACTATTCGCTGTACAAACTCATTTACGAACGTTTCCTCGCTTCGCAGATGGCGGAAGCGAAATACGACAGCACGCAGATGGAAATCGACAATTCGGGCTACACGTTCAAAGCGAGCGGCAAGATCATGCTCTTCCCCGGCTACACCGCCGTATACCGCGAAACGGAAGCGAAAAAAGACGACGACGAAGCGGAAAGCGCGGAACTTCTGCCCGATCTGAAACAGGGCGAAGAAGTGCTTTGCGAAAAGATTACCACGGAACAGAAATTCACGAAGCCGCCCCTTCGCTACACCGACGCTTCGCTTGTGAAAGCCATGGAAGAAAAGGGCATCGGCAGACCTTCCACCTATGCCACGATCATTGCGAAACTCAATCAGAAGTACGTGAAAAAAGAAGGCAAATACATGAAGCCCGTACCCGTATCGTACGCCGTTTCGGATATGCTTGTGAAATGCTTTCCCGACGTGATGGACGTAGGCTTTACGGCGGATATGGAAACGAAACTGGATAAAATCGAAGAAGGCGGGCAGCGCTGGCAGAACGTTATCGCGGATTTCTATCCCGATTTCGAGAAAAATCTGAAAAACGCCTCTACGTACGGCGACGAAGTGACCGACATAAAATGCGAAAAATGCGGCAGACCGATGATCCGCCGCACGGGGAAATACGGAAAATATCTCGCCTGCTCCGGCTATCCCGAATGTCACAATATCGTGAGCGAAGGCGAGCAGGAAATTTCTGCCGTGCCCTGCCCCAAATGCGGGGAAAACATGGTGGTGAAAACGGGAAAATTCGGGAAATTCCTCGCCTGCCCCAACTACCCCGACTGCAAGACGACTCTTCCCTACCCCGAAGAAAACGGCTCGCCGAAATTTTACGGGATCTGCCCCGAATGCGGCAGCCCGATGGCGCAGAAAAAGACGAAAAAAGGCAAAATCTTCTACGGCTGTTCCGCTTACCCCGATTGCAAATTCTTATCGTGGGATATTCCCACGGGAAAGAAATGCCCGAAATGCGGCTCGGCAATCGTACAGACGGCGCGGGGATATATCCGCTGCTCGAACAAGGATTGCGATTACAAAGAAGGCAAAGCGAATACAAACGGAGGCAACGACGGCGGAGAAAACGCCGCGCCGAAAAAAACGTATACGCCGCTTCAATCGGAAGATTTCGACGCTCCGCCTCTGATGGACGAACCCATTTACGGCGACGAATAAAGCGGGGAAAAGCATGAACGGAACGAACAAAAAAGAAAACGCGCGGGTGCTGGTGATCGGCGGCGGGCTGGCAGGCTGCGAAGCGGCTTACTACCTCGCAAAGCGCGGCGTGAAAGTGACTTTGGCGGACATGAAGCCGAAAAAGTATACTCCCGCGCACGAAAGCCCCCTGCTGAGCGAACTCGTGTGCTCGAATTCGCTTAAAAGCAACGACGTATACGCGAACGCCTGCGGTCTTTTAAAAGAAGAAATGCGGATTCTCGGCTCGCTGACGATGGAAGCGGCTGCCGCATCGAGCGTGCCCGCGGGCGGCGCGCTTGCCGTGGATCGGGAAAAATTCGCGGCGTACGTAACGGAAAAAATCAAAGCCGAACCGAACGTCACCGTAATCGGCAAAGAATACGAAACCGTTCCCGACGTTTCGGGCGACGAATACGTATTTGTGGCGACGGGGCCTCTGACGGCGGACGCGCTGGCGGCGGACATCGAAAAAAAGACGGGAAAAAATCTGCATTTTTACGACGCTTCCGCGCCCGTGATCGCGGCGGATTCCGTGGATATGAACGCGGCGTTTACGCAGGATCGCTACGACAAAGGCACGGGCGATTACGTAAACTGTCCGCTGACGAAAGACGAATATTATGCGTTCGTAAACGCCTTGCTTTCCGCGGAACGGGCGGTGCTGCACGATTTTGAAAAAGGCGAAATCTTCGAGGGCTGCATGCCGATCGAAGTGATGGCTTCGCGCGGAAAGGATACGCTCCGCTACGGTACGCTGAAACCAGTCGGCTTATCGGCGGAAGGAAAACGCCCCTTTGCCGTGGCGCAACTGAGGAAAGAAAACGCGGCGGGCACGGCGTACAATCTCGTCGGCTTTCAGACGAATCTGAAATTTCCCGAACAAAAGCGCGTGTTTTCCATGATTCCCGCTTTGAAAAACGCCGAATATCTGCGTTACGGCGTAATGCACCGCAATTCGTTTATTCTCTCCCCCGCCGTTTTGAATCGCGATTTCACGTTTAAATATAATCGGAACGTGCGTTTCGTCGGGCAACTGACGGGCGTGGAAGGATACGTGGAAAGCGCGGCTTCGGGGCTTTTCGCGGCGGCGTATTTATACGATTTTCTTACGGATAACGAACGCGGAACGGCGCCGGGCGACACGGTGATCGGCGCTCTTTCCGATTACCTCGTTTCGCCCAACCCGGATTTTCAGCCGATGAACGCGAATTTCGGTATTCTTCCCCCTCTTACCGAGCGGATCAAAGATAAGAAAGAGCGGTATCACGCTCTTGCCGGACGCGCTCTTGCTTCGATGCGCGACTGGGCGGCAAAAAATTAACTTTCGGTACGAACCGGATTTTACACGGACCGAAAACGCCATCAATTACACGGTGACTAACGATTCTTTACCCCTATCTATAAGATATGCGGCAGAAAAAAATCGCTTGCGGTTACCCTGAAATATCGAAAACGACTACAAGGAGAAAAAAACTATGGAATTTCGCGGCACTACGATTTGCGCCGTAAAAAGAAACGGCGTCACCGCCATCGCGGGAGACGGTCAGGTGACTTTGGGCGAATCGGTAATCTTTAAAAATTCCGCCGTAAAAGTGCGGCGGATCTATGGCGGGAAGGTGATTTTAGGATTCGCGGGCTCGGTGACGGACGCGTTTTCTCTCACCGAACGCTTCGAGGGCATGCTGAATAAATTTGCGGGCAATCTGATGCGTTCCGCCGTGGAACTCGCCGAACTGTGGCGCAGCGACAAGGTGGGCAGAAAACTGGACGCGATGATGATCACCGCCGACAAAGACACCTTCCTTATCATTTCCGGCACGGGCGAAGTGATCGAGCCCGACGGAAACGTATGCGCGATCGGCTCGGGCGGCAATTATGCCCTGGCGGCGGCGCGGGCTTTATACGCCGAAACGGACTATACGGCGGAGCAGATTGCGAGAAAAGCGCTGAAAATCGCTTCGGAAATCTGCGTATTCACGAACGACAACATCCGCTGTGAAACGGTGGGCGAAGCGACGGAGAAAACAACGCCCGCCCTGCCCTCCGCGGCAGAAAAAGAGCGGGAGAAAGCGGAAAAGCCCGCGAAAAAGACCTGCCCGAAACGCGCCGCGAGATCGGCGAAGGAGGAAGAATAATGGATTTATCCCCCAGACAAATCGTAGAACAACTGGATAAATATATCATCGGGCAGGACGAGGCGAAAAAAGCCGTGGCGATCGCGCTTCGCAATCGTTACAGAAGAAGCATGCTGCCCAAAGAAGTGCGGGAAGAAATCACGCCGAAAAACATCATCATGAAAGGGCCTACGGGCGTGGGCAAAACGGAAATCGCGCGGCGGCTTGCAAAACTGGTGCATGCGCCGTTCGTGAAAGTGGAAGCCACGAAATACACGGAAGTAGGCTACGTGGGAAAAGACGTGGAAGGCATGATCCGCGATCTTGCGGAATGTTCGTATCGGCTTGTAAAAGCGGAAAAAGAAGAAGAAGTGAAATCGAAAGCGGTGGCTGCCGCCGAAAAACGGATTCTGAAAATCGTGCTGGAAGCAAAGCAGAACGAACGCGGCGATACCGCGAAAGAGATTTTCGAGGGGCGGATTTTAAGCGAACTCCGCGCGGGAAAACTGAATAATTTCGTGATCGAAATGGACGTGGAAGACATTCCGCAGCCGATGGAACTCGTTCCGGGCGGAGCGTCGATCTCGATCGGCTCTATCTTCGGGGATATGTTCCGCGGGAAAAAGAAAAAACGCCGCTTAACCGTAAGCGAAGCGATGGAAATCGCGCTGACGGAAGAAGCGGACAAACTGGTGGACGAGGACGCCGTGAAAGCGGAAGCGTTATACCGTGCCGAAAACGACGGCATCGTATTCATCGACGAAATCGACAAGATCGCGGGAAAAGGCGAGCGCGGCGCGGATGTTTCGCGTGAGGGCGTGCAACGGGATATTCTCCCCATCGTGGAAGGCTCTACCGTGGTGACGAAATACGGCCCCGTGAAAACGGATTTCATCCTCTTTATCGCGGCGGGCGCGTTCCACGTATCTTCCGTGGAAGATCTGATTCCCGAATTACAGGGGCGTTTCCCCGTATCCGTGGAACTGCAATCTCTGACGAAAGACGATTTTATCAGAATTCTTACGGAAACGCAGAATTCGTTGACGTATCAGTATGCGGAACTGCTTTCCGTGGATAAGATCGCCCTGAAATTCGAGCCGGACGCGATCGAAAGAATCGCAGAAATTTCCGTGGAACTCAATCTGACGAGCGAAGACATCGGCGCGAGACGTTTGCACACCGTGATGGAATACCTGCTGGAAGACGTTTCTTTCAACGCGGGCGGCATGGACGTGGCGGAACCCGTACCCGTGGTGATTACGGGCTCGTACGTGGACGAGCATTTATCGAAACTGACGGGCAACCGCGATCTGAAAAAATACGTGTTATAAATACGCTGACGATACAAACGGAGAAAACAACTTATGATCAACATCCCCAAGGGCACGAAAGACGTTCTGCCCGAAGATTCTTACAAATGGCGTTTTGTGGAAGACACGGCGAGAGAAATCGCGCGGCTGTACTTTCTGAAAGAAATCCGCACCCCCGTTTTCGAGCATACGGAACTTTTCAACCGCGGCGTGGGCGACACCTCCGACGTGGTGACGAAAGAAATGTATACTTTCCAGGATAAAGGCGGCAGATCGATCACTTTAAAGCCCGAAGGAACGTCGGGTGCGGTGCGTTCGTTTATCGAAAACGGCATGGGCAGCGGCGTGCTTCCCGCAAAAATGTACTACATTATCCCCGCTTTCCGCTATGAACGCCCGCAGGCGGGAAGGTTACGGGAATTTCACCAGTTCGGCGTGGAAATTTTCGGCGCGAAAGGCGCGGATACCGACGCGGAAACGATTCTTCTCGCCGATACGTTTCTTAAAAAATTAGGCTTGAAAACGCGCCTGCACATCAATTCGATCGGCTGCCCCGCATGCCGCGCGGCATACAACAAAGCGCTGAAAGAATATTTCGCGCCGCACCTTAACGAACTGTGTTTCGACTGCAAAACGCGCTACGAAAAGAATCCCCTGCGCCTACTGGACTGCAAGGAGGAATCCTGCCGTAAAATCAACGCCGAAGCCCCCTCTATTCTCGATTATTTATGCGACGATTGCAAAGCGCATTTCGAGGAAGTGAAAGAGAGGCTGACCTCGGCGGGCGTACCGTTTACCGTAGATTCCAGAATCGTGCGGGGACTGGACTACTACACGCGTACTGTGTTTGAATTCGTGGCGGACGGAATCGGCGCGCAGGGAACGGTGTGCGCGGGCGGAAGATACGACGGACTGATCCGCAATCTCGGCGGCGGCGACGTGCCCGCCATCGGATTTGCCGCGGGCATAGAACGGCTGCTGATCGTGATGGAACAATCTGGCGTGAAGATTCCCGAAACGGAAACGCTTACCGCCTACATCGCGGGCATGGACGACAAATGCCGTAAAAAATCGTTTGAAATCGTGACGGAATTACGCAAAAACGGCGTGGTGGCGGAATGTGACCATATGGAGCGCTCCGTGAAATCCCAGTTTAAATACGCCGATAAATCGGGCGCGAAATACGTTGCCGTGATCGGCGAAAGCGAACTGGAAAAAGGCGCGGCTACAGTGAAAAACATGGCGACGGGCGAAGCGGAAGAAGTGAGTTTCGATCGCATCGCCGAATATTTTCGCAACAAATAAACCATATTAAATCTGCCCCGTACGCTACTTTGGGCACATCGTGGGCTCAGACGGAAGCCGAGCCGCAAACGGCGGGCTTCAAATTTTAAAAATAACAACGGAGGAAACACAGAAAAATGAAACAAGTGACGGGAAAAGAACTGGAAGAATTACTGAAAGGCGACAAAACCGTTTTCGCGGATTTCTGGGCCACCTGGTGCGCCCCCTGCCGCATGCTGGCGCCGATCTTTGAAAGCGTGGCGGAAAAATACGCGGATCAGGCGGTGTTCGTGAAAGTGAACGTAGACGAAGAAACGGAAGCGGCGATCCGCTACGGCGTATCTTCTATCCCCAACGTGATCGCATTCCGCGGGGGCAGCGTTGCGAATAACAGCCTCGGCTACGTTCCCGAAGAGGAACTGGAAACGTTTGTGCAGGAAAATATCTGATCGCGCCCGCTTCTTCCGTATATCCGATTGCGTTTGTATATCCGATTGCGTTCGATTGCATTTTTGCGCGACAGCACCTTGCGGAAAACATTCGGGCATACCGATACGACTACGGAAGATACGGAAATTACGATCGGGAAAAATAACAAAACGGTTTTTCAATACAAAATACAACGCGAAAAAACAGCCTCCGCAAAAATCACGGCGGCTGTTTTTTTCTTAAAAAATTTTTTTGGATATTTTTTCAAAAAAGTATTGACAAACGCTATTTCTTATGATATTATAATAGCGAAATTAGATTTACTCGGGTAAATTCGGGGGGCTTATTGCGATGACAACGAGAAAAGACGTTGCGAAATTAGCGGGAGTTTCCGTTGCCACGGTATCGAACGTGCTCTCTAACAGGCTTACCGTATCCGATGAAAAGGCGGAAAGAGTACGCGCGGCGGCAAAGCAACTCAATTATTTTCCGAATCACACGGCGCGCAGCCTGTCGCTGGGGTTATCTTATCACATCGGCGTAATCATCAACGAATTCACAAACCCCTATCACATGGAAATCGTGCAATATGTGGGGAAATACGTCACCATGCACGGCTTTATGATGACGGTATTCGATTTCAAGGAAGACGCCAACACCGTATACAGATTTTTAGGCGAGCGGCAATTCGACGCTCTTGTGAATTTCTCGTCGAACTTATATTCGGAAGAACTGCTCAGATTACTGAAAGATCGCGGAACGCTTCTTGTGAACTTCGCGAACGTAAGCGATATAGAAGTACACCACGACGTAGTGGGCGCGATGCTGGAATGCATGGAAAAACTGCGTTCGTTCGGGCATAAAAAAGTGGGCTACGTAAGCGTTGTGGATCCGCCCCGCTTTTATGCCGACGAAAGAGGCGCGACGTTTTCTTCCCGCCGCAAAGATTTCGGCTTCGACGAAAACGACGATTACATATTATTCAACGACGATCTTGCCCGCGAATCGGGCGAGACCGGCTACGTTTTAACAAAACGACTCATCTCCGCGCACCCCGAAATCACCGCTCTTTTCGTGATGAACGACGTGGCGGCATTCGGCGCGATGCGCGCCTTAAAAGATCTGGGGCTGAACTGCCCCGCCGACGTTTCCGTGATCGGCTGCGACGATATTATTTTTTCACGGGAATACCTGCCTTCGCTTACGAGCATTTCTTTCGACAAGGAAGAATACGGCACGGAAATAGGAAAACGGATCGTGAATCACATACAAAACGGCGAAGATTATTCCGCCGATAAATACGTTGTGAAAGCGAAAGCCGTGTTCCGCGAAAGCGCGGGAAAATGCAGATAAGGGAAAAAATTTAAGGAAAAATCGATGAGTTTTATTTTTGTAAAAAATTTACGCGGGTAAAAAAATGGATTTATCGGCATTTTTTAGTATAAAAGCCAAATTTTTCAGTATAAAATCCAAGTTGTGACGCGCTATACTCCCCTTTTTAAGATTACGACGAACCGATGCATTTTCCGCGAAAAAACGGAAAGCGCTTCGGAAAAAACGCCGTATACCCAATAAATCAAGGTTATCACGGAACCTGCCGCGAAGAAACGCACGCGGGAGATTCCGGAAACAAATAAAACCAACCCGGAGGAAAGAAATATGAAAAAATTGATGTGTTCCGTTCTTGCTCTGCTCACCGTTTTCACGTGCGTGGGCTGCAGAAGCAGAAGAAACCCCAATGCAAACACCGGCGACGATTACGAAGTGAACCTGCACCCCGATACGAATGTGACGGCCACTTTGAGAGTAGCGGTGAACAACTACACTGCCGAACTTAAAATCGTGGACGAACTCGGCGCGCTTTTCAAGAAGAAATATCCCAACGTAACGGTGAAAGCAGAGCCGTTCGCTTCGGGAATCAGCCAGCAATACTCTTCCTGGTATAACGCGGGCGATATGCCGGATATTCTCATTAACAATACGTTCGATATGTTCACGTTGAGCGACAAAGGCATTCTTCTGAACCTCGATCCGTATATTAAAGCCGAAGCGGCGGATACCGAAAGCGATTTCGATCTCAACGATTATTACGAATCTTACCTTAAAATGGGTCAGGAAAACTTCGACGGCGCGCAATACATGATCGCCCGTTCGGCAGACAGAGTGGTGTGCCATTATAACAAGGCGATTTTCGAGGCTGCGGGCGTGAATATGGATCTTGTGAAAAACGGCTGGACTTGGGACGATTTCTTCACCGTATGCGAAACGCTCCGCACCTGGTACGACGCCAACGAACGCGAAGATTATTATCTTCTCGATCCGTACTTCACGTGGGAAGCCGTGTATAATCCGATTTTTGAAGCGGAAGGCGTGCAATATTTCGATGCCGACGGAAACGTGACGCTGGATAAAGGCGACGCTACCGAAAACGCGCTGAAATTCATCAAATCGATGATGGACAAGAGATACGCCGCTCCCATTTCCGTGGAACAGGCGGGCATGGAAGCAAACAAAGGCTGCATCCTCTTCCATTCGCAGGCTTCTTCCAACATCGCCACCAAACTTCAGCCCTATTATCCCGGGCAAGCCGTGGAAGAATTCTACGACGTGGTGACGATGCCCGTATTCGAGGGCAACGAAAAGATCGGCTGCGGCGCGGCGGGCTATTCCGTTTACAGCGGCAGCGAAAACAGAGATCTTGCCTGGCAGTTCCTTAAAGTGCTGCTTTCCAAAGACGGACAGAACGTAATGGCGGACAGCGGCGCGAACTACGTACCCGTAAGAAAAGACATGGCGGATTACAAAGATCCCACCAACCATTGGGGCAAGGGCTTTGAAAACTGCAATATGTCCGCATTCACCTACAATTGCGGCGCAAACGGCGATCCCGACTGGAACTGCTACACCACGTTCATCGCGCAGCAAAAGCCCAAGCAGGCAACGAATATCAGCAACGCGATCACCTCGCTGATCTCCTCGTACTGCAACGGAAACAGTTATGATACGGTGATCAAGAGTTGTGTAAACGCCATCGAACGCTATATCAGAATGTAAGGAGCCGAAATGGAACAAGCAATTACCGCAGAAAAGACGGGCACAAAAGACCCGAACATCGGATTCAGGCGGAAACGGGAAATCAAAAAATTCATAACGGGCGTACTGTTTGCCTCGCCCGTTATCATAGGCGTGCTTTTGTTTACGTTCTGGCCGGCGGTGCAATCTCTCTATTACAGTTTCACCGATTACGACATGTTCAATATCGAACAGTGGGTGGGTTTTCGGAACTACGAGATGATTTTCACGCTGGATCCCGATACGAAACAGGTGATCGCCAATACGCTGATTTACGCGGTGATATCCATTCCGCTCAATCTTGTGCTGGGATTCTTTCTCGCACAGGCGGCAAACTTTAAAATCAAAGGCATCACCGTTTACAGAACGCTTTTCTATCTGCCCGTGATTATCCCCGCCGTAGCAAGCGGTCTGCTGTTCGTGGATATGTTTCAGGTAGGGCCTTCGGGCATTTTAAACAATATGCTTAAAAACATAGGATTGCCCGCTCTCACCTGGTTCAGCAGCAAAAAAACCGCGCTTCCCTCGTTCATCTTCATGAACGTGTGGAACGTGGGCGGCGGCATGATCATCTGGCTTTCGTGCTTCAAGCAGATTCCCGTTTCGCTGTACGAAGCGGCTTCGCTCGACGGCGCGAACGCCTGGCACAAACTTACGTACGTTACGATTCCTATGTCTACCCCCATCATCTTCTACAATCTGATCACGGGGATCATCGGATCGCTGCAGGTGAGTTCGTCGCTGATCGTAGGCGGCAACAGCGGCAGAGGGCAGGACAACGCGCTCTACTTTATCGCCGTAAAGATCTACAACGAAGCGTTCGGATCGATGAATATGGGCTATGCAAGCGCGTTCGCCTGGATATTGTTTGCGTTTATCGCGCTGCTTACTATCCTGATCTTCAAAAAATCGAAATGGGTGTTTTACGGAGGTGAAGAATGACGATTCCGGAAATTGTAAACGATTCCGCAAAGACCTCCCGCGGAGCAAGGGCATACAAGACGTTTATCAAAGCGTTGCAATATCTGCTGCTTACGCTGATCGCGATCGTACTTGCGTTTCCTTTCTTCCTTTTGATTTCGCGTTCGTTCATGACGGAGGCGGATATCAACGCGGCGAAAATCTTCCCCACGCACCCTACGTTCGCAAATTACAAGACGATCTTTCAGAAAAACAACTACATGCTTTACACCTGGAACACGATTAAAGTGGTGGGCTGTAACATGATTCTCGTTCCCCTTTCCGCGTCGCTTTGCGCGTACGCTTTTTCGCGGCTGGAATGGAAAGGAAGAGAATTCGTGTTCTCGTGCGTGCTCGCCACGATCATGATTCCCGGAACGGTGCTGCAGATTCCCCTTTACGTTATGTTCTACGATTTCGGTTGGCTGGGATCTTTGAAACCGCTGATTATTCCCGCGGCGTTCGGCGGCGGCGCGATCAATATCTTTTTGCTTCGCCAGTTTATGAAAGGTATCCCCAAAGAAATGGACGAAGCGGCGATCATCGACGGCGCAAACGCTTTCAGACGGTATCTTCTTTTATTGCCGCTCTGCTCGCCGATTCTCATTTACGTGATCGTGGGAACGTTCTCGAGCGGCTGGAGCGATTTCTTCGGCCCCCTCGTATACCTTACGAAACGCGAAACGTACACCCTTGCCGTGATTATCTATCAGGACTCTCTGGCAAGCGAACTTTCGGGCGCGAATCTGAAAATGGCTGCGGGCGCGTTTATGTCGCTCTTCCCCGCGATCCTCTTCGTACTGTATCAGCGCAAACTGATCGACGGAATCATGGTGGGCGCGGTGAAAGGATAAAACTTCGGCTTTCTCTGCGAAATACATAAAAAAATCGCAGAATAAAAAATATATTTCAGGAGGAAATTATGATTAAAAAAGCAGGCAAAAAATGGCTTATCGCAACGCTCGGCATGTGCACCGCGCTTACGGTGAGCGTCGGTGCGGCGACATTCGGCAACAACGACGAAATTCCGGCAAACGCCGCCGAAAAAGAGGTGGAAGATATTATCGACCTTTCCAAAGGCATTAAAGAATCTGTCGGGCAGCCCAACGGAGACGCTGCCGGAAACGCCCTGAATTTCCACTTTAAGAACGTAAATATGGCAGACGGCAGTTACCTCGAAAAACTGATGGGCGACTATGTGGTGGTCTCCACCGCCTCGGCGAGCAAAACCGTAACGCAGTGGACGAGCGACGCCGGCGGTACGCGTGCGTTCAGAATGGCTGTGTACGGCGGCGGCATGTACCTGATGTGCGAAAACAACGTTCTCTCGGTGGATTCCATTCAATACGTTACGTTCAAAAAAGGATTTACCCTTTACGAAGGAACCGACGGAACGGACGGCGACTGGGTATTCACCCGTACGGCGAGCACGAAAGTGGAAGGAACGGAATTCCCCTCCGATCTGAAACTTTACGTAAACCGCACCGCGGGCATGTATCAGTATGCCGCCGCTTCCCTTTCGATTGCGAGCGCGCCTGCGAAAACCTCATACACCACGGGCGATACGTTCGACCCCGCAGGTATGACGATTGCAGTAGCCACCGAAACGAACGGCACGAAAACGATTGCCGTCTCCTCGGCGATGTGCACGGCGGATCTTTCCGAAGCGGGCGAAAAGACCGTGACGATTTCTTACGGCGGGCAAACCGTAACGCAAAATATCACCGTAAACGATCCTGCGAAGATTCTTACGGGCATTGCATACAAGAGCGGCTCGATTTCGATCGAACAGAACGGTACGTTCGGGCAGATGACTTTAAACGATCTTAAAGCCACCGCCACGTACGAAGGCGGAGAAACAAAGGAAATCGCCGTCACTGCCGATATGATCTCGGTGGATCCTTCCGAACCCGGCGAAAGAAAAGGCAAAATCGTTTACGCCGAAGGCAATACCGCGATGACCTGCGACATCACCGTCACCGTAACCGAAAGAACTTCGGATTATACCGCGGAAAACATGTACGTTATTCCGCAGGACGGCTACTATGCGGGCGAAAACGGAGCGAATCTTAAACTCAACGATTCGGGCATCAGCATCTGGTTTACCACGAACGCCGGTTTCGGGAAAGAAACGGCTTTTCAAGGGCTGACGGGAGGAACGGACGGCTGGTATGACGGCGACGCATTCAAAGCCGTGTACGGCGAAATCAAATCGCACGTGCTTTTAAACGGCAAAACGTTCGACGAACTCAACGCCGAAGGCGCGGGGCTCGCAAGACTTTGCATGGGCTGGTTCGGCGAAGGACAATACTGTCTGCGCGTACATACGGACGGCACGTTCAGATACTCCGATCTTAAAACGGTAACCCTGCTGAGAGGTTTCCAGATGTACGGCAACACAGGGAAAGCGCTCGGCGCGAAAACCCCTTGCGATTACACGTTTGAAGTGGTGGATAAGCCGGGCACGACGGATAAAATGCCGGTGAGAAAGACGGAAAGCATTTCGATCGTTTCCGCCCCCGCCAAGACGGTGTACACGAAAGGCGATAAATTTGAATCGAGCGGCATGACGGTGAAAGCCGTATATACCGACGGCGGCGAAAAAACCTTCTCCGTGAAAGACAGAATGATTTCGTACGATTTCTCCGAAGCGGGAACGAAAGACGTGACCGTTACCTACAACGGAGCGACCGTTGTGCAGACCGTTACCGTGAACGAACCCGTTGCTACGATTACGGGCATCGCGGTGAAAGACAACGCGAAACTCTTCCTTAAGCAGTATTCGCTTACGAGCGAACTGACGCCCGACGCGAAGATCGTTGTTTCTTATTCGGACGATACCACCGAAGAAATCGCGCTTACCCTCGATATGATCAGCGGCTACACGAACGAAACGACGGGCGATTTCAAGGCGACGGTGACCTATAAAGGCAACACCTGCGAAATCGGCTACACCGTGGCGGCGTACAGCGGAAAATCTTATTTCAAAGGCGTAAATTACGCGCCGATTTACGGAACGGAAGGCACGGGTTACGCTACGCTGAACGGAATCGACGATATTACGGAAGGCCTTAAAGCGTTATGGGACGTAGACAAGGCGCAATCGCTTGTTATCGGCAAAACCAACGGCGACCTCGTCACCATCAACGGCGTTACCCTTACGCAACTGGTGAAAGAAGGAAAAATGGCCCGTATGTTAATGTACGGAAAAAATTTCGGCTTCCACAGCGACGACGCGGCGTTCATGGCGTCCCTGAAAAACGGGGCGGAAATCTGCCTGCTTCCCGGCTTTGCCTGGGTGACCAACGCTTCCGACGCGTGGGGTAAAGGAACGCCAGAAACCTACGTGCCCATCGAAAACGCCGTGATCACCGAACCCACCTATTTCTGCTTTAAAAACGGCAACGTTTCCAAAGTGATCGAGAGCGTCGCTTTGAACGGAACGCCCAAGGAAACCTACCGTCAGGGCGACGTGATCGACGTGAACGGACTTACCCTTTCGGTGAAATACAAGGGCTTTGCCGCAGAAAACGTAGCCCTCACCGCCGATATGTGCGACTATGATTTCACTACGGCCGGCGAAAAGACTGTGAGCGTTACCTACGACGGAAAAACGCTTACTTTCAACGTAACCGTACAGGACGTGTATCTGACGGGCATTACGATCGTTTCGGAACCGACGAAGAAAACGTACGATTTCGCGATCGACAACGAACTGGATCTTACGGGCTTTGCCGTAAAAGCGATCTACAACAACGGCACGGAAGAAGAAATCAACATCGACAGCCTTACGATCAGAGGATTCGATTCTCATGCGTTCGGCGTACAGACCATCACCGCCGTTTACGGCGAATTCAACGCGACCTTCGACGTGGAAGTGAAAAACGTTTCCGACGGCAAATATCTCGGCATCGATTACGTTTCCGCGGCTACCTCTTTTGAAGGCTCGCAGCACAACTCCCTCGTGATTTCGTTCACGCTGAACGGTATGCACGAAGATCTGAACAGTTTCTGGGGCGCGGATAAACTGGATTACGTTGCGGATTATATGCTGATCAACGGCAAGAAGGTTTCCGATCTGATCAAGGAAGGCAAAGTCACCCGTCTTGCGGTGTGGACTTCGCAACTTGTAATCCACCTCGACACGAACTCTCTCGTGCCCGCTACGTGGGTGGATAAACGCACCGACAAGAATGATCCGAACGACAAAGGACAGCATTACGTGGAAGGCGTTTCCGAAGTGGTGAAAACGGTGACGTTCCTGCCCGGATTCCAGTGGTACACCGTGAACGGCGTGCTGGCGGGAGACCTTTGGGGCAACGACAACGCTTATCAGTATGCCACGCCGATTCCCGGCGCCGTGCTGAAAGAAACGATTACCATCAGAAACGAAGACGGCTACGGCTGGACGAGACCTTTGAAAACGGACGGAAACAACAACATCGCTTCCGACGCTCTTACGATCGTATCGCTGCCGAACAAAACCGTTTACGCGCCCGGCGAAAGACTGGAACTTGCCGGATTACAGATCAAAGCGAAATACGAAGACGGCGGCGAAGAGATCATCACCGTAGGCGCAAGCGAAATCGACGGCTTTAAAAAGGACGTGACGGGCAAGCAAACCCTTTCCTACACCTACTTCGGGCAGACCGTAACCTTCGACATCACCGTGGAAGAACCGCAGCCCGAAAAGAAGAAAGGCTGCCGCGGCGCGATTGTATCCTCCGCAGGCGTATTCGCCCTCGGCGTTGCCGCTCTGGCGTTTGTATTCGGGAAAAAAGAAAATGAAGAATAAAATGAAAATTGCAAGCGGTCTGCTTGCGTGTACGTTCGTTCTTTCCGCCGCTTCGTGCGGCGGGAACAACGACGCCGATCCGGATATTCCGGGCTATGACGAATCTCAACGCGTGGAAGACACGCGCAACATCACCGATCAGGAATACACCGCTTTGAACATCGCGGGAACGGACGACTACGGCAGAACGATCGTTACCGTCGACGGAAAATCGGATGACGAAGCGTACGTGGGAATGTTCTTCTTCCTCTCTTTGGGACAACATTCCAATCACAGAGGCATTTACGATATCAGCAAGATCACGCAGGACGGGCTGGACCTCGACGCGTTCCAGGGAAATACGAGATCTTCTCCCCTTGGCTCGGCGCATTTCTGGGGCGAACCCGTGTTCGGATATTACAATTCCGCCGACGAATGGGTGATCCGCAAACAGATCGAAATGCTTACGCTTGCGGGCATCGATTTCATCGCGCTCGATACTTCCAACGCGGTGACGTATCAATCCGTAACGGACGTGCTCTTCCCTATCATGCTGGAATACTACAACAAGGGCTGGAACGTGCCTAAGGTGATGTACTACATCGCCAACAACGACGGTAAAAACGAAACGTATCCCAAAACTTTACGCGAAGTGTACAACTATTTCTACGCAAACGATACGTATAAAGATCTTTGGTTCTGCCCGAACGGCAAGCCGATGATCACGCGTCACGAACTGGCAAGCGACGAATTTTTATCTACGTTCGACGGCGGAATCTACCTCGATTTCTTCGATTTCCGCACCCGTCAGTGGCCGATCAACGACTATGAAAAGCCCGACGGCGCGGCATGGATGGAATTCGAGTATCCGCAACCGCTGCACACCGACTGGATCAGCATTTCCGTAGCGCAGCATTACAGCGTGCGTTTCAGCGATACGGTAGGCACGCACGGCAGAGGCTGGGACGAAACCACCGGAAAGAACGATCACGAGAATTTCGGAAAAGGACTCAACTACCAGACGCAATGGGAAACGGCTTATAAGTACCAGAGCCTGGGGCAGACGGTGAAATACGCCTTCATCACGGGCTGGAACGAATGGGTGGCGGAAAAGATGTACGATTCCAAAACGAATACCTATTTCACCGTGGATACGTTCGACGAAGAATATTCGCGGGATATAGAGCCCAGCGTAAACAGCAAAGTGGCGGACAATTTCTACATGCAGACCATCCGTAACATCCGCACTTTCAATTACACCGAGGCTAAGCATTACGTTTATCCCAAACTGACGATCGACGCATCCGTCGACGATTCGCAGTGGAACTCCGTACGTTCTTACGTGGATTTCACGGGAGATTGCAAAGACAGAAACTCGAAAGGCATGGTGGGCAGCGTCACCTACACGGATACTTCGGGCAGAAACGACATCGAAACCGTGAAAGTGGCGCGCGACGACGAATATATGTACTTCCGCGTAACCACGGCGGACGACGTAACGCCGTATCAGAGCGGCGACGAGAAATGGATGAACATTCTCATCAAAACCGACAACGCAAGAAATCAATGGAACGGCTACAATTACGTGCTGAACCGTTCGGTGGACGGCAATAAAACGGCGGTGATGAAAGCGGACGGGAAAGGCGGCCTGACGAAAAAAGCCGACGGGGAAGTGTACGTTTACGGAAAAACGATGATCGTGAAAGTGAAACTTTCCGATCTCGGATTATCTTCCACGAACTACCATATAGAATTCAAAGTGGCGGATAACGTTGCGGATTACGATCACGTCGAACTGTATCGTTCGGGCGACGCCGCGCCGATCGGCAGACTCAACTATTCTTACGGCTATTAAACAAATGCTTGTCCGCTGCGGTCGGCGGTAGATCGCAGCGGACTCTCCCTTTGAAAAAACAATTTTTTAAAGACAAATTCAAACCATGAAAAAATTACATTTTATTGTGGCATTGTTTCTTGCCTGCGCCTGCGTTACGGGCTGCTCCCCCTCTTCTTCCGATAAGACGGACGACGATCGGAAGAAACAGCCGGGCGGAAGTTATAAAACGGCTTTTTTAGGCGACAGCCTTACGGATAAAGGCGTATATTCCGATATCGTCACCACGCACTACACCGATTATTTATACGACAATTGTTCTTTTATCTCTTCTATTCAGAACGTGGGTTATGCGGGATCGTGCATCGCGGGGCTGCCCGGAAAGCAGGGCGTAAATCCCTCCTTCGTGCAACGCTACACGCAGATCGCGTCAAACGCGGATCTTATCGTGGTACTCGGCGGAACGAACGATTTCGGCTACGGTTCGCCGAATCTTTCCAATCCGCTCGGAGAATACGGCGATTCTTCGCAGGAAACTTTTTACGGGGCTCTGAAAGTGCTGATCGACGGCTTCGGCGAAAATTACCCCGAAGCGAAAGTGGTGTTCGTTACGCCGCTTTACAGAAAAGAGCAGGAATCGAACGGGATTCCCAACAAAAACAAATACGGGTTTACCCTCGCCGATTACGTAAACGCGATCAGATATACATGCGAGCAGCGGAACGTCGCCTGTTTCGACGCATTCAACGAAATCACGGAAATCGACGCGTTCACTTACACGGAATACGAAGTAGACGGATTGCATCTGAACAACGAAGGCAACGTTCTGCTGGGAAAATATCTCGCGGAAAAACTCACCGCGACGCTTGACTGAGAGGCAAAATCATGAATTACACGTTTAACGAAAAAAAAGGCATTTTCACGCTGTATAATCCCGAAACGGGAAAAGACTGGAGCAATCATTTTTTCAACGATTTAAGTTACATTATGAGCGTTACGCACACGGGCTCGACCTTTTCGCGCTACGTGGATAAAAATTCCGTGCAGGTGACGCTGAATTGCCCCCTTTCCTCTTTTCTTTATCTTCGCGACGCGGAGAGCAAAAAATACTGGAATATCGCGGGCTACCCTTCTCTGAACAAAATCAGCCGCTACAAATGCGAGCACGGGCAGCAATTCACGCGTATTTCGTCGCAGGCGCATAAAATCGCCGCGTCGATCACCTATGCCATCGCGCAAAACGATACGCGCGAAGTGTGGAAAGTCACCCTGAAAAACAACGACGACAGGCAAAGAACAATTGATTTGTTTCCCGTCACCGCTTTTGATCTGAACGGTTTTGCACAGCCCGTGTATTACAGTTCCGTCACCACTTCTTTCACTCAATTCGTAAAAGAAGCGAACGCGGTGTTCAACGAAAATCACGATCCCTACCGCCCGCACGAATTGTCTTCGGGATACATCCTTTCCAGCGAACCGGTATATTCTTACGACGGCAACTACGAAAAATTCATCGGCACGATGGGCACGCAGACGAAGCCGTATATTCTCGAGCACGGGCTGGATTGCACCCGCTCTTCGGCAACGGTGAGAATGCGCGGAGGGATTCTGCAAAACCGCGTGACGCTTGCCGCGCACGAATCGAAAACCGTCTATTTCGTGCTGGGGCTGATTAAAAGCAAAGACGAACTGATCGGAAGATACGCGGATATCGTAGGAGAATGCGAAAAGATCATAAACGACGCGACGGAAGGCGAAGCGCGTTTCGGCAATTTAAGGACGAACTGCCCCGAGCCGCAATTCAATCGCATTTTAAACTATTGGGCGGAACATCAGGTATCCTATTGCATGCTGGGCAAGAAAGCCGTAAGAGACAACGCGCAACTCGGCATGGCGATGCTGAATTTCAATCTGCCGCTTGCAAAAAAGACAATCGACGAATGCGTTGCCCATCAATACAAAGACGGGCATGCCGTGCTCACCTGGTACCCCTATTTAGAGCCGAACATCTATTCCGATCCCTCCGCCTGGATGATTTACGCCGCCTGCGGCTACGTGAAAGAATCGGGAGATTTCGATTATCTGAAAAGAGAACTCGATTATCTCGACGGCGGAAAAGCCACGGTTTACGAGCATCTGAAACAGGCGATCGTATGGTTTGAACGCAAGGACAATTACGGCGCGAACGGATTGCCGAGGATTCATCATGCGGACTGGAACGACGCACTGAATATTCCCGACGACAAGGCGGAATCGGTGCTGATGGCAATGCTGATCTGCAAAGCGTACGATGATATGATCGAACTCGCCTCGTATCTTAACGATCTGCCCTATGCGGAAACATTGAAGAAAGCGAAGCGGAAACTGGCGAAAATCACCAACGAAAAAGCGTTCAACGGCGATTATTACGTGCGCGCGTTTTCAAAATTCGGCGTGGTGGGCGACAAATCGAACGAAAACGGCGGCAAAATCTACGTGAACCCGCAGAGTTGGTCGATTCTTTCGGGCGTGTGCCCGCAGGAGCGGCTGGATAAGGTGATCGCCGCCATGGATTCCACCGAAACCGACGAAGGGATTCCCATGTGTATGCCGCCGTACAAAACTTACGACGAAACCGTAGGCAGAATGAGCGGCATGTTGCCCGGCGTTTACGAAAACGGCGGTATTTACAATCATGCGGGTTGCTTCAAAGTGATGGCGGATTGCAGACTGGGCAGAGGCGACAATGCCGTAAACGCGCTGAAAAAAATCGCGCCCGACGGAAAATTCAATCCCTCTTCCGTAACGACCACCGAGCCGTATGTATTCACGAACTGCTATTTAAAGCACCCGTCCGTAGACATGCAGGTGGGCTTCTCCTGGCAGACGGGAACTTCCGCCTGGGGGCTGATGTGCTACTATGAAGGGATTCTCGGCTTACAGCGCGGCTACGACGGACTGCATATTTCCCCCGCCCTGCCCTCTTCCTGGAAGACGTGCGAGGCATACAGAAATTATCGCGGCAACCGTTTGCACATCAGATATGTGAACAAAGGAGGCAAAAACGTTCGCCTCACCGTAGACGGAAAGAAAATTTCCGGAAACGTCGTTCCCCTTTTCGACGACGACGACGAGCACGAAATTAAGGCGGAACTGATCTGATGGGCGAAAAATTCCTCGTGATGAGCCTCGACGACGGCGTGACTCAGGATGAAAGAGTGATCTCCGTTTTCAGAAAATACGCTCTTACGGCAACGTTCAATCTCAACGCGGGCAGGCTCGGCGAACGGGAAGAAATTCCCGTTCCCGCCTACGACGGCAAACCGTTGCGGCACGATAAAGTGTCGCCCGAGCAGGTGAGAAACGGCTTATACGACGGCTTCGAGACGGCGTGCCACGGCTTTACGCACGCGTATCTTCCGAGCCTTACGGAAAGCGGGATAATAAAAGAGATCGGCGACGACTATGACGAAATTTTCCGCCTGACGGGAAAAAAGCCGCGCGGGATAGCCTACGCGGGCCCCACCCCGAATTACAACGAAGCGGTGATAAAAGCGATACAGAAAAGCCGCCCCCTTTATTACGGAAGAACGATCGACGAAACGCACGGCTTTTCTCTGCCGCAGGATTTTTTGCGCTGGAACCCTACATGCCAGTTCCGCGGCGACGAACTGTTGCCGCGTGCGGAAGAATTTTTCGATCTTACGCCGCAGAAAAGCGACGCGCTGTTTTTCGTCTGGGGGCATTCCTACGAATTCGATCTGGGGCTTGAATGTTGGGACAAACTGGAATATTTCTGCAGGGAAGTTTCGGCGAGAAAGGATATTACCTGCCTCACCTGCGAAGACTTTTACGATCGATTCAAAAAGCAATGAAAAAAATCATTTCGATTGTTTCTGCAATCATTTTATGTTTATTATGCGCGGGTTGCAACGCAAAGGCGGAAGAAAACACTATGGCTGCTCCGAAAAAATATTTTACGCTGAGTTTCGACGACGGCACTTATGAAGACGAAAAACTGATCGCGTTATTGAAAAAATACGATATTCCCGCTTCTTTTTGCATCAATACGGGGCTGATGGACGGAAACGACGTGATCGAAGTGGCGGGAAACTGGCGGCGCATGGATTTCGATTACGCCAAAGACAACGCCGTATACAGCGGCTTCGACGTGATTTCCCATGCGTATACGCATAAAGAATTCACCCGTTTAAGCGACGAAGAAATCGTGTCTCAGACGAAAAGCGACTGCGGGAAAATCAAAGAACTTACGGGGAAAAGCCCCGTGGGGATTGCCTATCCCGGCGGCACGGCGTATTACGACGACAGAACGATAAACGTTCTGCTTTCCGAAACGAATATTCGTTTCGCGCGGGATACCGACGATACGTACGGCTTTGCTTTGCCGGAAAACTTTATGGCATGGAAGCCTACTTGCAGCCTGCTCGACGGCAGACTGATGGATCTTGCCCAAAAATTTGCAGAGAGCGAAGCCACGGAAGACATGCTGTTTTACGGATGGGATCATCCGTGGGCGTTGACAGCGTATAACGCATGGAAAAAAATCGAGGAATTTCTTTCGTATATTTCCGGCCGGAACGATATCGTGTACGTTACGAATTCGGAATTTTACGAATTATATAAAGATAAAATTCCGTCAAAAGGATTATGGTAATGAAAAAAGCGATTAAAATTCTTGCCGCAACGATTCTTTCCGCTCTGTTTATTACCGCCGCGCATTTTTCCGCCGTACAGATACGCACAAACGCGGATTGGTACCCCGACGACACCCTTACGGAAGAAACCGCCGTGCAAAGCGCGCTGAATACTCCGCCGGCGGTGATCGCGGACGTTACCTCCGCCGATATTCTCGAATCGCTAAAAAGCGGCGATAAGCCCGTTCAGGCGATTCTCACGATCGGCGCAGACGGCAGAGTGAAAGGCGCAGACGGCGAGGACATCTGCGATTTATCCGTCGTGTTGGACGAATACTTACAAAAAACGATTCTGCCCGTTTTCCGCGTAGACGATTCTTCGGCAGATATTCTTTTAAATTGGTTTAAAACAGATCGGCGGATCACCGACGCTTCGGTATCCTCCTCTTCGCCCGAAGCCGTGAAGAAAATCAAAACCGTTTACCCCGCATTGCGGGGAATCGTGGAATTCGACGAATCCGCGGATATTAAAAAAGCGGCGGCTACGGCAAACGCCGCCTGCGCGCAGATCTGCATTCTTCCCGAATCCGCCGCCTCGTACGACGCCGTAAGATACGTTCAGGCGCGATTCAAAACGGTGTGGGTGCGGGCGGAAAAGAACGATCGCATATCGATAAAAAACTGCGTGGCGAGCGGCTGTTTCGGCGTTATCGCCGAAGACGTATCCCTATCCTGCGCTACGCTGAAAGAATACGCGGGCGGTATCGTCCGTACGCCATACAACGTGGCGCACAGAGGTCTGCCGAACAAATACAACGAAAATTCCGTAAGCGGAACGCTTGCCGCGATCCGGGCGGGCGCAACGCACGTGGAACTGGATTGCTACCTTACGCAGGATAACGAAATCGCTTTCATGCACGACGCGAATCTTGCGCGCACCTCTACGGGCAGCGGCAATATCGAGGACTACACCTCCGCGCAACTGGAAAACTTCCGTCTGAAACAATTCACCGACGAAAAAATCCCCCTGCTGGAAGATATCGGCGGCGCGCTGGAAGGAAGCGGCGTGGTTCTCGTACTGGAAATCAAATCGGCGAAAACCGACGTCGCGCATATCCTTGCCGAAAAACTCGGAAAAGACAATCTCGCTTTTCTGAAAGATTACTTAACGGTGATTTCGTTCGACAGGAATCAACTGCTCGAAATGAAAGAGGCTTTGCCCGAAATTCCCACGGCGGATCTCGGAGGAAAATCTTCCGACGATTTACAAACGATTCTTACGCGTTCGGGGCAATATAATTGCGGCGTGGATTATAATTTCAACGCGATCGACAAAACGACGAACGCACGTCTGATCTCGCGCGGATTCATCCCCTGGACGTGGACGTATTCGGGAGAAGTGACGATAATAAGCGGCCTGGAAAGCGGAATCCCCGCAATGACGAACAACGACGCCGACGCGTTGACGGCTTTTCCCGAAAAAGTGACCGTAGCGAACGAACAATCTTCCGTACCCGCCGTCGGCGCCCCCGTAAAACTGGTCGTCACGGAATACGGCGGCGAAGAAAAAATCGCGGAAGGAAAGGCGACGGAAGTGGCCGACCTCGGCGACGGGCGATACGAAGTGCTTGCCGAATACGATCCGTCGGAATATTATCTTTCCTCCATGCTGTACACACAAAAACAAACCGTCACCGTAGAAAAAAAGAAGAGCGGCTGCGGCTCGGCAATCGGAGGGATTCCCCTTGCCTTAACTCTTTTACCCGTTTATTTATCCGAATCGAAAAGGAAATTTACGAAATGAATCAGATTACTTATGTTTTACCCGAAAAAATAGCGGCGAAAAACGGCGATATAGAAAACGTCGGATCGCTGTTGAAGCCGAAGGCCGTGCAGATCGGACTCGGCGAAAGCGACGTGGCTACGATTAAAGGCCCCGCCCGCATCGTATTCGATTTCGGCCGGGAATTATGCGGCGGTATCCGTATCCTCGCCCATTATATCACAAACGGCAAGCCGATCGGAATCCGCTTCGGAGAATCGCTTTCCGAGGCGATCACGCCGCTCGGCGTAAAAAACGCCACGAACGATCATTCGCCGAGGGATTTTTCCGCCTGCCTCCCGCAACTCTCCTCTTTGCGCTTCGGCGAAACGGGCTTCCGTTTCGTTTGCCTGGATTTTAACGAGGGAGAATACAGAATCAAAAGCGTTCTTGCGGAAAGCGAAACGGAATATCACGAGATCAAAGGCTCTTTCGAGTGCTCCGACCCTCTGGTGAACGAGATCTATTCCGTAGCCCGCCGCACGCTTTTGCTCTGCCTGCAAAAGGATATGATCTGGGACGGCATCAAGCGCGACAGACTTGTGTGGATCGGCGATCTGCACCCCGAAACGCTGGGGCTCTTATACACCGTGGGCGGCATTAAAAATATCGAAAACTGCCTCGATTTCGCCGCAGCCGAAACGCTCCCCTCCGATTGGATGAACGGCCTTACGGCATATTCGTTCTGGTGGATCGTCGTTTTATACGATTATTATCGCTTTACGGGAAAAAACGACGTCGTAGAAAAACACGCCGAATACCTCGAAAAACTGGCGGAACACACAAACAGCCTGATCGGCGAAGACGGATCGACGAATTTTCCGAGCGACTTTCTCGATTGGCCCACAAGCGGAAGCAAAGACGCGGCGGAAGGCGTTGCCGCACTGTGCAAAATCGCCTGCGAACGGGCTGCCGTATTGCTTCGCCTTGCGAGGAAAGACTTTTCCGCCGCACAGCGTGCCGCCGCGAAATTATCGGCGCGCCGCCGTATTCCCCTTTCCGCAAAACAGGCGATCGCCATGCGCTATCTCGCTTTCGGCGACGAGCCGGAAACGGTGAAAACACTGCTTACCGCGGGCGGAGCGAAAGGCTTATCCACATTTATGAGTTATTATATCTTATCCGCGGTAAAACGGACTTCCGGCACGAAAGACGCGCTGGAAATCATGAAAGAATATTACGGCGGCATGCTGGAAAAAGGCGCCACTACTTTCTGGGAAGATTTCGACGTGAACTGGATTGCCGAAAGCGGGAGAATCGACGAATTGCCGGAAGAAGGGCAAAAAGATATTCACGGCGACTACGGGAAATTCTGCTATACGGGATTCCGTCACTCGCTTTGTCACGGCTGGTCGTGCGGGCCGATAGAATTCCTGGCGGAATCGGTGCTGGGAATCTCAGTTTCCGATACAGATTGCAAAAAAATCACCGTTTCCCCCGATCTCGGGAATCTTAAATACGCCAAAGGAAAATTTCCCACTCCTTACGGGATCGTGGAAATCAGCCACACGGCAGACGAAAAAGGCGCGATCCACACCTCGATCGTCGCGCCGGAAGGGCCGGAAATTTCCGTTGTCGGTTGCGACGCGGAAATCAGACGTATATAAGCGGATAATTTCTTATGAATATCGATTTTGAATTACTGAAAAATCCTACTGCCGCCTATCGCGGAAAACCTTTCTGGGCGTGGAACGGCAAGATTGAAAAAAGCGAAACGGAAAAGCAGATAAAAGCCTTTAAAAAAATGGGTTTCGGCGGCGCTTTCATTCATTCGCGAACGGGACTGATCACCGAATACATGAGCAACGAATGGCTGGAAGACGTGAAATTCGCCGCCGTAAAATTACATGAAAACGGCATGGAAGCCTATCTCTACGACGAAGATCGCTGGCCGAGCGGAACGTGCGGCGGATACGTTACGAAAGAGCGGCAATTTCAGGCAAAATACATGATTTACCACGAGGTGACAAGCGATTACGAAAAGCCCGAAAACTTTCTCGGGCTTTTCGCCGTTCGATTCGCGGGCGATTCCGTGGAAAAATACCGCGCGATTTCCTCTTTAAGCGAAAAACAAAGCGGCGAACGAGTATTCGTATTTTACTACGATTATATGCAGGCGGACAGTTTTTACAACGGCTACACTTACGCGGATACGATGAACAAAGCCGCCACCGAACGGTTTCTTGCCTTAACGCACGAAAAATACTACAAGGCGTTCGGCGAATTATTCGGAAACGTAATCAAAGGCATTTTCACCGACGAACCGCACAGAAACCCCTATCTCAACGGTTTCGGCAGAAAAGAAGAACGCGCCGAAAAAGAAATCCCCTACACCTACGCTTTATTCGACGAATTCGAGAAACGAAAAGGCTATAAAATACAGGATCGCCTTCCTCTTTTATGGTTCGGCGACGCCCACGACGAATTCTGCAAAGAAGCGTACGATCTTATCGAAGTGGAACAGGAACTGTTTCTGGAAAATTTCGCGATTCCCTACCGCGACTGGTGCCGAGCGCACGGGCTGCTTGTGACGGGGCACGTTCTGCACGAAGATAATCTTGCCGCGCAGACAACGATGTGCGGCAGTGTGATGAGATATTACGAATACATGGATATGCCCGGCATGGATAATCTTTGCGAGGATAATTTCGCCGTGAACGTTCCTTCCCTCGTAAAATCCGCGGCGAAACAACTCGGCAAGAAATTCGTGCTGGACGAATTATACGCCGCAACGGGCTGGAAAATGACTTTCGCGGACTACAAGCGCACGGGCGAATGGCAAAGCATGGGCGGCATAAACCTGCGTTGTCCGCATCTGAGTTGGTATACGATGAAAGGGCAGGCAAAACGCGATTACCCCGCAAGTTTCCTTACGCAATCGGCGTGGTATGAGGATTTCGGCTATACGGAAAGTTATTTTTCGCGCCTGCAATACCTTCTTACGGAAGGCGAAGAAAATTGCGATACGGCGATCGTGAACCCCGTGGAATCGCTGTGGGGACTTGTGAACGAACGCACGTTTAAAAACTGTTTCGCTTCCGATAACGCCGTTGTATGCAAACTGGAAAAAGAATACTACGAATTATTCCGCTACATCCGCCTGCACGGCGGCAATGCGGACTATATCGACGAAGGCATTTTCGCAGAGCACGGAGGCACGGACGGAAACGAACTGATCGCGGAGAAAAAGCGTTACAAGAAAATTATTCTGAACGGCAATATCAATTTGCGCCTCACCACGCTGAACGCGCTGAAACGGTTTTTGCAAAACGGCGGAACTCTGATCGTTGCGGGCGATATGCCCCGATACCTCGACGGCGTGCGGCACGATTATACGAAAGATCTGCAAGGCGCGATACAGACGGGATTCGATACGGAAAAGGTGTTTTCGCTGATCGCCCCTGCGGGATACCGCGCGAACAGCCCCGATATCATCGCCGAAAAAAGAACGTTCGGCAACGGAACGTGCTATTTCTTCCTGAATCGTGCGGAAGGAAGCACGCAGGCGGAAATCGTGATCGATACGGATCAATCTCCCGCCGCGATCAACCTTACCAACGGCTCTTTAACGCCGGTTGCGTTTCAGAGAAACGGAAAATCGATTACAACGGAGAAAACCTTTGCGCGCGGAGAACTGCTCGCTTTGTATTGTTCCGATCGGGCGTTTGCCGAAAAAGAACAGGAAACCGCCGGGCACGTTGTTTCGGAAAACGTTCCGCTTCCCGAATGCTTCGATTACAAACTTTCCGAGCCGAATATATTGCCTCTCGACGAAGCGGAATGTTTCGTGGACGGAGCATATTTCTGCAAGGGCGACATACTGACGATAGACGAGAAATTGCGGGATCGCTTTTCGATGGCGCGCCGTCACGGCGAAATGATTCAGCCGTGGTTCCGTAACAAATTTTTCCCCGTGCCGAAATCCGTGGGTAAAGTGACGCTTGTATTTTCTTTTTTCGTGCGCGACATCCCCGAAAACGCTTACGTTATGACGGAAGATCCCGCCGCGGAGATCTCGATCAACGGTGTATCCGTCGGCAGAGAAATTTCCGACGGCTATATCGACGTTTGTTTCAAAAGAATAAAAGTGCCCGGGAACGCGATAAAGACGGGTGAAAACAAACTTTCCGCTTCCTTTGATTTCACCGATCGTTACGATATAGAAAGTTTGTACCTCACGGGCAATTTCGGCGTAAGCGAAAACGACGAAATCACGGCGTTGCCCGAAAAACTTCGCCTCGGCGACATATGCGCGCAGGGCTTGAAATACTACGGCGGCAGACTGACTCTTTCCGCACCGCTGAAAAACGGAAATTATAAAGTGCGGACGAACAAACTGCATGCTGCGATTTGTTATTTCAATTCTTCCCCCGTTGCCTTTCTTCCTTACGAAGCGGATTTCTCCGTTACGAACGGAATGCTCGCCATAGAACAGGCGTTCACGAGGCAGAACACATTCGGCACCGCGATCGAAAACGGGCAGAGGCGCGGAATCATCCCGCAGGGGCTCGATTCCGATACGGAACTGATACGTATCGAACCCCGCCGTTTTTAAACGTTTAAAGCGTTAATAGAAAATGCCGGGATTTTATGCGCGGATTTCCGCATGAAACCGACGTATACAAAAAAGTACCGCCGCGAAAAATTTCGCGGCGGTACTTTTGTTTGCGGCGCAAACGCGCTTTCGCTTTACGCTATGTTTAATATCTGCACAGCACTTTATGAACGCTTCCTTTGCCCGTCAGAGGGAGCGTTTTTACGTTTTTCCCGTCGCAGATCACCTCTTTACGATCTGCTTTTTCATAACGTATGTCGTACGTTTCTCCTCTGAATCTTCTTTTTACCGTGATTCCGTTCCAATTTTCGGGCAGGCAAGGCGATATTTCCAGCCCGTACGCCGTCGGCTTTATGCCGCACATAAATTCCGTAACGCATCTGTACAGCCAGCCTGCCGTGCCCGTGATCCAACTCATCGGCGCATAGCCCGCGATATATTTATTTTCGGGGCCCATATACATATTGCTGACGGCGTACGGCTCGGCGCCGTTATCGGGATTCGAGGGATTATCGCACGAAATCATTTTCAGCGTTTTATACGCCCTCTCCGCACGCCCCAGCATACAATCGGCGGCGATTTTAAACGCCACGCCGTGATTATACACCGCTCCGTTTTCCACAAGCCCCGGCTGAAAATACGATACTCTGCCTATCCCGTCGTCGCCGCGCGTAAAACTCGGGCGGCACTGAACGTATCCGTAATCGCATTTCAGGCTGTTTTCCACGACGTCCATGATTTTTTCGCGATCTTCCGCACTGCCGATTTCCGCAAGGACCGACCACGTTTGCGGATTGAGAAAGATTCTTTCCTTTCCGCCGATTATTTCGCCCTCGTCGTTATAGCCATAAATAAAATGTCCGTCGACTATTCCGTACTCTTTGATTGCCGCGATTAACCCGCGTTTTTTCTTTTCATACTCTTCGATCAGCCTATCGTTACCCGAGATCCGCAATATTTCGTTCAGTTCGTTGATTGCCTTCACCGCGGCGACGGAAAGCCAGACGCTTTCGCCTTTGTTTTTCCGCCCGACGTTATTCATGCTGTCGTTCCAGTCGCCTCCGCGCCATAAGATAAGATTATGCTTGCCGCGCGAAGCCGCCAAATAATCTATTGCCGATAAAACGTGATCCAATACGCTTCCCGATCTTTCGCCCGCAACATACGGCTCGGTGACGAAAGAATCGGCATAAGAAGCGTTTTCATAACTATCGCCTTTCAGATAAGGAACTTCTTTTTGCAGAATCGACAAATCGCCGCTTTCGTTCAGATAGGAAAGGATCGTTCCCGGAATCCACACGCCGCCGTCGTTATACGGAAATTTAAAACTCGGCTCGAACATCCGTATGGGATTGCCGTCTTCGTACTGATATTTCAATGCGTGCAGAATTTGTTTTTCCGCCGCAGCCGTATCCAACGAAACAAACGCCGTGATGTCCTGCATTACGTCGCGGAAGCCCTTGCCGTATAATCTCCCCCACGTTTTTCCCAAAGACATCTGCCTTTTCAGCCAGATATTCACCTGCGAATTGAGATACGCATCGGGCGAATTCAGTTCAAACACATCGTATTCGTTTGCGGTTCCGTCGGAAACTTTCTGCAATTCGCCGCGGAAGGAAGTTTCTTCAAGATACTTTTTCCTGTATTTTCCGATTTCCGTTTCGTTTCTCGCCGCAAAAGAACAGAAAGTCGCTTCAAAAGAATCCGACCCTTTGAAAACATCCGAAAACTGAAACGCGGCGACGTATTCCTGCTCGAACGTTGCGCCCGTACAGGACAATTTATCGGCTTTTAAACCGATCGGGCGATCGTAGCCGTTGTATTCGCCTTTAAAATGCGCATGCGAAAGATCGTATGCGTCGTATTTTCTGTTGCAGCCTACGAACACTTTCGTATAGTCGTTCGGCAAAGCGAAGCCTTCGTGGCTGTAAAGCAGTCCGTTCGATTTTTCATCGTTATCCGCATACCCGTAAGCGTCGTGCCACGAAAGCGCGGGGCTCGGCTGCAAGCAGAAATACAAATCGATATTCCGCTTTTGTTTTTGTCTGTTTTCCGCTTTCACTTCATAGAGCACGACGGCGTCGTCTTTCGGAACGCATATCGTGAAAATTACGGCTATACCCTTATATTCGCAAATGATTTTCTGATAATTGATCCCCACGTGCGTTTCGTGCGTCTCAAACGGCAGATCGTCGTAATTTCTGTTAGCGCTATATACCTCGCCCGTATCTTTATCTTTGATATATACGTTTCTTACGCCTCTTTCTATATCGCGCCGCTGCGTATCTATCGCCATCCAGGAAAAACCGTTGCCGAACTGATCGCATTGACACACCGTACGATCGTTCCACAGATAATTCAGCCACGGGCGGCGCGGCTTCATGTCCTTGATTACGTATTCTTTATTCTTATCGTCGAAAAATCCCTGCATATGCTCTCTCCGAAATGTTTTAATCCCCTGCCGCAACCTCTTTGAAAAAATACTCGAAAACGCCCGCCGTCCAGCCGAGCATTTCGGGCACTTCGTATTCGTTTACGGTAGCCGCGCCGCCGCAGACGGCGTCGTATTTTTCCCAGAGTCTGCCGCTTTTTTCAAACTCGGCAGACACCGTTTCAAGATAACAAAGCGCGATTCGTTCCGCTGTTTTTTCCTCGCCCACGGCTTTTGCCGCGGCATACGCCAGAAAATTATCGGGTGCCCAACTATTGGGATATCCCCACTGATACACCGTTTTTTGTTCCGTCTTTTCCACGCAGAGCACACCGCAAGGCCGTGAAAGCGTATCCGCAAGCCGCAAAAACGCCGCTTTATCACGCAACAATCCGACGACAAATGGAAAAAACTGTGCGCTGCACCGCAACGAGGAGCGTTTGCCCGTAGCATAATTATAATCGTAATACAATCCGTCGGCGGCAAGAAAATACTTTTCCGCCAGACGTTTTCTCTTTTCCACCGCTTCTTCAAACCGCGAACTTTCGTGCGGCTCGAATTTTTTCGCCCATACGGCGAGATGTTTTTCCAGCGCATAGAGGTTCACGTTCAGATCCACGGGAAGAATCGTATCTCCGCAAAATCCGAAGCGGGGCGTCCAGTCCATTCCGCTTTCCGCTACGGCAATAAACCCTTCCGCAAGTCTGCATTTTTCCTCGTCGCTCTTCCGGTCGGCAAGTTTCAGCCTTTCCCCCGCCACTACGTCGTAATAATCGATCAGTTCTTTTTTCGGCAACGGGTGATGATAATGCCTGTTCAGCCCCGTAGCCGTCATTCTTTCTCTCTGCCAGAAGGCATACTCTTTCTTTAACGCAGAATACGCTTTTTCAAGCCATTCGTCGTCGTGTTCCGCGTTATACACGTCGCTTATCATAAAATGAAGATACGGCGGCTGCGAGCAGAATTTCGACATGTGATCGCTCAGAGCGTTCGGAACGAAGCCTTTCAGATTCACCGCGTGAACCAGGTTTTCCGTATTATTTTTCGCCTCTTCGATAAGCCCGTCCGCAAGAAGCCCTTTATTCGTAAAAAAAGTATCCCAGTAATAAAGATTTTTAAACGGTCCGTCGATACACGGCGGAAGAAAGGGCTTTACATACATATGCGGCGATTCCGCGTCTTTCGGAAGAACGATCGCCTGTTTCCAATGAGAAAGAATATAATCGTGCGTTTTCTGAACGTTATCCATACTGTTAAAAAATTTTCCTGTTTTCAAAAAAGCCGCCGCCCGCGTCGCTTCAATCGAATATTTCGTCGGGTTCTTCGTTTCCGAACAGACTGCCGCACGCCCTCGACCACACGTAGCGCGAGAGCCCGCTGTCCGACTGCCGCGGAAAACCGTTTACGATACGGAAATCCACGTCTTCACAGCGATTCGTAAAGCCGCCGCCCGTTATATAATCGGGCTGATAACAGGCGTAACTTCTTCCGCGCCGATCGATCTTTGAAAAGTTGCTCATAAAGCCGTTTTTTGATTTTTCCAGATAGACTTTATCCCCCGTGAGAACGTAATACCAGTAATCCGCTTCGGCTCGCCAGATCGTCCAGGCGTGCCCCATACATAAAGCGTTTCCGTCTTTATCGCCCTCCCATTTCGTTTCCCACCAGCGAAGCGAACTGAAAAACATCGGGGCTTTATGCGTTTTCACCACCCAGGAATCGTGAATATCCAGAATCTCTTTGGCTCGGGCGATATACTCTTCTTTCCTTTCGACGTTGGCGCAATAATATAAGAGCGTAAGCGCGGAACAGGACATACTGCCCTCTTCTATAAACGGCTCCGCCTCGCTTTGAACGAGCGTTTCCGTGGGAAAGGAAATGCCGCGATCGTAAACGTGCCGCGCCATTTTTTCCGCCGCCTTGTAATACCGTTCCGATTTTTCGGGCATCTTATCTTTTAAAAACGCGGCGAGTTCTGTCACGGGGATGATCAGGCAACACACCGTAGTGTAATCTTCGGTGGTTTCCGACCATTCCATGAACGTTTCTATCGCGCCGTTTTTTGCCTGATGATTTTTTAAAACGGAATCCGTCGCCCGAATCGCATAATCGAGATATTTCCGCGTTTTAAACGCTTTGAAAGCGTCGAGCAGAATCCCTATGCCGAAAAACTGCTCCTGCACGCGATTTGAATTGAATACGTTGTATGCGGGATAGCCCTCGCGCGCTTTATAAAAAATCGTCTGCCTGTCCTTCGCCTTATTTTCGTCGCGCTCGGTGATGACGGCAAGTTCTTTTTTCACTTTTTTAACAAGCGCGGGCTTGCTTCCGTAACGCTGCATATATCTTAAAACAGCGGAAATATGGCACTGCCATTCGCACAAGTTTCCGTCGCCCGTGGCAAGATCTTTTTCCGAAACGGAATACATCGATTTTTCAAACAATCCGCCGATCGATTTATAGGCAAAAATCACGCAATCGAGCCCCTTTTTCCGCCCTTTATAGGGAACCGCCGGAAGCAATCCTTCTTTATCGGGCATTACGTAAACAAAGCCGCCTTCGTTATAAAATTTTTTTCTTCCGATCCTCACGAAATCGAAATCGCCGATTACGTCGATTTTCAGTTTGTCGCCGAGCCTGACGTAACTTCGTTCGTAGCACGCCACGGGAAGACGTTTCAGTTCCGCCGTCTTTTTTAATGCCTCGGTATACGAAGCCGCGGGCAGAATAAGAAGCCGAAGCCGCTTATTGCCGCTACCGCGATACGCCTTATCGAACGAAGCGAGAAATTTCAGATTATCAAAATACTGTCCGCCGGAAAAAAGAGAATAATCCATCTTCCAGCCGTCGCATTCTTTCAGCGACAAAATAAGCAGGTTCTTCCCTTCCGGATTCGTCAGATAGCAGAAAATATGTTTGTTATCCCCCGAATTATACGGCGAATTGAAAAGATATTGTTTCTTCCAGCCGCCGCAATTCTTCTTGCCCATGAATTTCAACGGCAGATTCAGCCCGAATTCGGATAACTTGTCGCTCGTTGTTTTCAATTCTACAAGATAACCGCCGTATTTTTCGCAGACGGAAAGACGGCTTTCCGTTTCGGCGTTCGCCCCGTTTTCGTCGAAGCCGCCTTTACGGGAAAGATAGGGCGTGCCCTGCGGCTTTGCACCTTTCGTTATATCGTCCGTTTTTAACGTGTACGATACGGATAAATCGTCGACGAAATATTCGTTTTTCAGCCTGTAATACGCTTCTTTCATATCATATCGATTCATCTGATATCGATCGGCTCGCCGCCCGCAAGGCGCGATTCTTCCGCCGCGAAACTCATCCTGTGCGAAATAAGGCTGTCCGCCAGCGTCGTCCTCGTTTCGGTGGGCGCGCCGCCCGTTATATACGAAACGAAATCTTCAAACAGCAACTTATCGCCGCCGCCGTGTACGGAAAGATCGGTGGCGTATTTCGTGATGTCGATTACGTAGTCCTCCGAACGGAACGGCTTCACCAGCACGGAATTTTCTTCCATATCCGCCACCATTTCGCCGAGCGTTCCGTGCACTTTGATACATCTGTGGCACTCTTTGGAAAACGCCGTCATGGTGAGTTGCGCCGTAACGTTCTCCTCGAAAAGCATATTCACCACCTGATGATCCACCACGTCGTTGTCGCAGGCGAAAACACATCTGCCGTAAGGGTATTTTTCATCGGACAACAGTTCGTTTATGTATTCTTTTCTCGTTCCGCGGAACGCCATGGCGTTGCCGAGAATAGGGTTATACGCCTTATAAATATCGTTGTAAATTTTAAACGCGTCGTAAGGGCAATCCTTTTTCACGCTTTCGGGGCAACGGAAACATCTGTCCGCCGCGCCTTCCGGCGCGTTTTCTTTTTTGAAATAATACAAATCGCCGAACGAGGAAACTTTTTTGCACTTTTTCCCGAGCAGCCAGAAAATAATGTCGAGATCGTGGCAGCATTTGGCAAGAATCATCGGCGAACTTCCTTCTTTGTTTCTCCATGCCCCGCGCACATAGGAATGAGCGTCGTGCCAGTACGCCACGTTTTCCGTCTGGCTGATCGTCACCACGTCGCCGATTTCGCCGCTTTTTATCACTTCGCGCATTTTCATATAAAAAGGGCTGTAACGAAGAACGTGGCAGATCATCGCTTTTTTGCCCGTTTCTTCCTGCACTTTTAAAATTTCTTCGCAATCTTCCATCGTTGTGGCGATGGGCTTTTCGAGGCAGATATCGTAGCCGAGCCGCATTGCCGTTATCGCGTGCTCTTTATGTTGTTTATCCTGCGTGCAGATAAACGCCGCGTCGGCGATTTTCCCGTGCAAAAAAATTTCGTCCGCGCTTTTGAAGCAGTTTTCGGGCTTGATTCCGAATTCTTTGATTGCTTTTTCCCGCGCTTCCGGATTTACGTCGGCTATGGCGACGAGTTCCGTGTTTTCGTGATCCAGAGCGTAGCCGCCGAAAAGTTGACCGCGGCTGCCGAAGCCGACGATAATCAATTTCACTTTTTTCATTATTTCACCTCGAAAATTCCGATACTTCCGAAAACTCCCGCGTTTTTATTGCTTCCCGTCATCGCGTTTTCTTCCGTAGAACCGATCGTGACGGCGATTTCGTTTTTGCCCGCATGCAGTTTGCCCGTAAGATCGAATGTATACGGCGCCCAGAGCCTTGCGCCCGCAAATTCGCCGTTTACGGAAACGCTTGCGTAATCGGTGACGTCTTCCAGTTTCAGAATCGTTCTTCCGTGCGTTTCCTTCGGGATTATCTCCGTTTCTTTTACGAAAGTGACTTCACCCGAAAAGTTTTCTTTGCCTGCGGAGAAAAAGTCCGCCCGTTTTGCGATTTTATCTTCCCCGGCGATCTTCCAGCCACACGTTATATCGGCAAGCCGTCTTTCTTCGGTTTTCCCCGCGGGCGTTAAATTTTCGCGAGTGAAAGCAACGATTACCGAACCGAAAGGCGGCAAAGCGATATTCGCTTCCGCTCCGCCGTTTATCACGGCGAAATCGGCGGGGTATGTTTCCCCGTTTTCCGCGTTCCATATTTCGGCGGAGGAAAAGCCTTCGCCCCGGATTGCGAACGATTTTTCTTTATCTTCCGTATTCGCAAGAAAACGTATTTCCGTAACGCCGTCCGTCCGTTTCAGAACGAACACTCCGCTTGCGTCGCCGCTTACGACGTCGTGCGGAAGCGCCTCTTTCAGCGCTGACAACGCCTCGTCTTCTCTGTGCTTTTTCAGCGCCTTATAGCCGACCGACTTTTTCAGTTCGATCAACGCCGCGGTAAAGCGTTCGCTTCTGTTTCCCGTTTCGTCGACGGGATCGAAATCGCCTACGCTTAATACGAATCCGCCGTGTTTCGCAAAATCGGCGATTTTTTCAAGCGTTTTTTCGGGCATCACCGTCACCGACGGCAGAATAATCGCCTTATACGCGGATTTTTCTATCCCCGTAAGCGTTTTTCCTTTTCTTTCGCAACGCCCGATTCCCGTATCGTCGAGGAAATCGAAAACGATTCCGCCGCCGTTCAGTTCTTCGGTAAGCGCAAGAATCTGTTCGTCCAGTTCGTGGAGGAAAAATCTGTACAGCGGGCGAAATTCCGCCCATGCCGTTTTCACGGGGAAATAAATCGCCGCGTCGGCGACGAAATTGCCGCTTCTGCCTATGTAACTCAGACGTTTCGCATAATCGGAAAATTGCCCGAAATACTTCCAGTAGCCGTTTTGCAGGAATAAGGACGGCGGGCTTTCCGTTTTGCGAATTCCGTCGGTGAAATAGAAAAACGCATGCGGAACAAACATGTTCACGCCCTGCACGTATTGCAGATCGACGCGCCGTTTCATTTCCTCCGTAGTGAGATTCCAGCCGAAGCCGCCGAACGTTTCGCTGAAACAGATTTCTTTGCCGTAAATATGTGCGGCGGAAGAGCCGAGCCTTTCCGTGATACGCACGGGATTTCTGTCGATACAATCTATGCCGGAAGCGTCCAGCGCGCTTATCGCGGAAAAGAAATCGCTTTCCGTCTGCACGAGCGATTCGATAAAATCTTCTCTGTGGAGATGCCCAATATGAATCAGCCCGTCTTTATGCAGAAAATCGGAAATAACGTTGAAATAGCCCTCTTGATAAAATTCCGCGACGGCATTATAATAATCGCATCTGGTTTTCACCGAGATCGCCCCCATGTTCTGCCACAAGCAGCAAAGGTGCGGGCGGATATCGTATCCGTATTTTTTGATAAACCGCTCTGCGAAATCGTTCGTCCAGATGACGGTATTCAGATTTTTACATTGCTCGAGATAGTTCTGATAGAATCCGGGCTCGTCGGTGAAGAATCCTTTAATCACTTTTCCCCATTGATCGGGAAAGTGTTTTTTATATTTTTCGTGCGTATGCCGCACGAAAGAACGCGCAACCTCCGGATTGAGCAGATCCACGTACGGATAGGGCGAATAGGCGGGGCGATGTCCGCATTTTTCCTTGCGGAAAACGAACACTTCCCATTGCAATGTTTCCGAACGCCACGGTTTATTCGTCTTATGCTCGTAATCGGTGATATCGAGGAAATAATCGTCGTTATGCACGGCGATCACGCACTCGATTTCGGAATCCGGCTTATTTTCCACCGTGATATATTCCCCGAGCACGGGATAAATTTTATCCACGGAAAGGCAAATCGCCGCAAAATCGGGATTTTCTTCCGTGATCCTGCCGCCCGCATAGCCGCTGGGCCAATTATCCTCGTCGTAGATCAGCGCCGTCATGCCGAGTTTTTCGCACGCGTCTAAAATAACGCCGATCTTTTTGAACCATTCTTCCGAAAGATACCCCACTTCGACGCCTTTTCTCGAATGAAGAATCACCCGATCGACGCCTTTTTCTTTCATTTCGGTAAGTTGGCGCACAAGTTCGTCGTCATTCAGATCGCTGTTCAGAAACCAGAACGGAGCGATCGAATATTCTTCCGACGGATTTTTAAATTGTTCTCTGTCGTAATTTCTCATAATTAACCTTTCACGCCGTCGGAGGAAGAGAGTCCGTCCTGCAATGGTTTCTGGAAAATCGCGTAAACAATCAGGATAGGCAGCATCGCGATAATCAGCGCGGCGAATTTCAGCGTTTCGCCTGCCGTAGCGTCATTCATCAATTCGTTGATCCCCACGGAAAGCGTATATTTCGCCTGATCCTTTATAAACGTAATGCTCATGATGTATTCGTTCCAGATCCCCACGAAACTTAAAAGCCCCACCATGAAGATCGCGGGAACGATCAGGGGAAGAATCAGCATCGAAAACGCCTGAAACTGATTCGCGCCGTCGATTTCCGCCGCTTCAAGTATGGAATTATTGATGCTGCGCACAAACGGCGTAAGCAAAAACACGTAGAACGGAACGCCCTGCAACGCGTTCGTAAGCATCAGTGTGAAAAGCACCGCGTCGTCTTTCGTCATATTCAGTTTTTTGCACATCTGCAAAAGCGGAATCAGAAGAAGCACCTGCGGCACCATCATAAAGACGGAATAAAATACTTCCACGCCCTTCACCACGGGATGCACGAATTTTCCCACGACGTAAGCCGTGGAAGTGGTCATGATAATCGAAAGGATCACCGTACCCACGCTCAGCATCAGGCTGTTTGCGAAATATTTGGAAAAGTTCGCGCCGAGCCATGCGTTTTTATAGTTTACCCATTGCAATTCGGCGGGCAACGTCCAGGCGTTGATAGCGAATTCTTTATTCGTTTTCAGCGAACTTAAAATCGCCCAGAAGAGCGGGAAAAGAATGAGGATCGTCCAGATGACAAGAAAAATTCTCACTATATTTCTCGTGATCGTAAGGGATTTATCCCCCACGCGATTTTTCACTTTTTTTTCTTTCGTCATAACGATTCCCCCACTTTATTCATCGCGTATTTCACCGAGAGCGAGATAACGCAGGTGATCACCAGCATCACCAGCGCGGCGGCATAAGAATAGCCGATCGCGATCGGTTTGCCCGAATAGCCGTAGCGATAAACGTATAAGCCCATTACCATGGCGTTGTTATCCAGTCCGCCGTTGGGCGCGAAAACGTTTACGAGCCCGAAATTGCCGCCGAGCGACTGATACAGAATGGAAACGACCATAAACGTCACCTGAAGCCATACGGCAGGCATCGTTATGTATTTGAGTTGCGTCATCTCTCCCGCGCCGTCGATTTTCGCCGCCTCGTACAATTCGCCGGGGATCTGATGAATGGAAGCGATCATCGTAAGCATAAAGAGCCCTACGCCGCACCAACTCGCCACGAAACCGATCACGCCGAGCGGATATTTCGTCACCCAATCGATGTCGACGCCGCTTTTGAAAATCGAGCAGATGGAATTCATAAGCCCCATTCCGGAAGGCATGAACACAAAGCCCCAGAGCGAACCGATGATAATCGTGGAAATCACGTTCGGGATATAGAAAACGAACTTGTAAAGCACCACTTCGGGCGTTTTCATGCGGAATCTCGTGAGCGTAACGGCGAAAAGAACCGTTAAAGAACAGATCAGAATTTCCTTGATCAGCGTGATAATCAGATCGTTTTTCAACGCTTTCCAGAAAACGTGATCTTTCAATACGTCGGCATAGTTTTTCCACTGTATATACGTTTTTGTTTTATAGCCGCCCCATTTGTAAAAACTCATTTTCACCGATTGCAAAATGGGAACAACGCAAAACATGAAATACAGCGCAAACACCACGCCGCACGTTGCCGCAAAAAATATCCATTTGGATAACGTCATATTGCTGTTGATTTTATGTCTACGGTTTTTCGTCATCCTTTGTCGCTCCTTAGATTTCAAAGATAACTGTTTCTTTTCCCGCACGCAGGATCGCCGCGCGCGGGAAAAATCGCTTTACGCAAGTTGTTTTCTTGCCTGCGCCGCAAGTTCGTTGCACACTTCGTCCACCGTTTTCGTGCCCGCAACGATGGAATTCACGCCCTGATTGAACACGGAGTCCACTCCGCCCCAACTTCCCACGTGAAGAACGCGCTTATACGCGGGGTTATTCATCACCGACTGCGCATACCGAAGCACGTCGGAGACTTTCGTTGCGTCCAGTTCCACATTGGTGGCAGAAGGAGAATCGGAACTTTCCGCAAACTTCTTCGCCACGTCGCTGCGATACAGGTATCTCATAAATTCGAGAGCCGCCTCTTTGTTCTTGGCGTCTTCCGCAATCGCGCATGTCTGCGAGGAAGCGATAATCACCTGCTGTTCCACGTTTAACGCGGAAGGAGCATATCTCATTTCAAAGCCGTCGGGAATCGCGTTGAGTTCCGCCATTTCATTTCTGAGCCAGAGCCCGTTGGGGATAAACGCCGCTTTGTGATTGAGCCACTGCATCTGCGATTTGGTGTGATCGAGGGAAAGGCAACTTGCAACGGCGTTGCTCTTTTTCACGATTTTCTCGAAACGATTCATCACCGCCTTGAATTCGGCGGAAGTGTAAACATCCGCGTCGCGGGCGTTTTCCACTCTGTCGAAGAATTCGTCGCCCACTTCCGCAAGCGCAGGCAGAATCATGCCCTGCACGAGATAGCCGGAATATACGCCGGGATAGATCAGCGCGGCGGTATCCGCGGTGGCGTTGGAATCCACCCATGCGGAAAGTTCGTTGTAATTGGAAGGAACGCTCCATTTCTTCTGCGTGAACAACGCGTCGTCGTACCACATACCGTAAGAACTGAGCAGCAAAGGCATGCCGAACGTGATCGTTCTGCCGTCGTCGTACGTATACTTATGGGCGTAATCCATCATCACCCTGTCGGTGATCTTCACGTCTTCTTCGCCCGCCACGGTTGCGGTTTTCAGCCATTCCGTGAAATCGTACAGCATGCCCTCTTCCAGCCACGTTTCCTTTTCGAGCGTACCGTCGAGATACACGAAATCGGGAGGGTTGCCGTCGCGCCATTCGTCCTGCATCGTCTCGTTTACGGTGTTGCCGTACATGGGAATAACGTTGTATTCGGGATGATCTTTTTCAAACATCTCCACTACGTACTTCCACATATCCGCGCCGTAGCCGCCCGTGTAAATCTGAAGAGTAAAGTCGGTTTTTCCGTCTTTACCCGGCTTATTGCCGCCGTTATCGTTACAGGCAGTCATCGACGCCGTCATGCAGAGCGCAAGAGTTCCGATCAGAAGTTTTTTGATTTTTTTCATAATTTTTCTCCTTTTCCCCGCAGGGAATTTTTTATTTTTTTACGTATTTTGCCTGCTCGTTTTATTTTTTAAGTTTTTTACGCTTTTTTAAAACGAACACCGTCGCGGCGGAAACCACCGCCGTTGCCGCCACCGCCGAGCAGACGATCACGGCCGCTTTTTTACCGTTTCCGGAAGAGCCGTTATCCGGAGCGGATTCGTCGGTATGTTTTTCCGCCCGCAGAAGCACGGTGGTGCCCGCTTCCATATTCAGATCCACTTTCAGAACGTTCTTCGCGATATATTCGCCTTTGAACACGTCGTAAACGTCTACGTAATGATCGAATTCGATCGTCTTTACGCCGCCGTAGGGCGAAGCCACCGAAACGTAACTGTCGTTTCTGTACACCGCGTCGTTTTCGCTTTCTACAAGTTTCACGCCGCACGTTCTTAAAATGTTTCTCATCAGTTCTTCGGGGATATTTCCCACCGCAGAATAGATCGACATATAATATCCGCCGTCTTCCGTCGGTACGGCTTTCACGGCAAGCCCCGTAAGATCGCTGTTATAGATCTTCCCGAGTACTTCCGCCGCTTTATCCGTTACGTAGAACATGGGATCTACTTTCGTCGATCCGATCCTTCCGTAAAGCAGCCCGTCGAGCCCTTTGGTGAACGATTCGTTGCCGATGATTCTGATACCGTAACTCGACGCGGGCGCTCTTGCAAGCGTTATATCCGTAAGCGCGGAAACGTAATCCGCCGACATCGTTCCGTCTGCGCCGTAAATTCCGGGCGCGCCTACCCATATAATCGTTTTTCCGTCTTTTTTAAGATATTTGTTGATCGCCGCCTGTTGTTTTTCGGAAACGTTGGTGGCGAGAATCAGATACACGTCGTAATCTCTGTCGAAGCCGTCTTCCACGTCAGAAAGATACAGCATATCGTGAGACGTTCCGATGTGCCCGAGGCTTTCTTTCTGTTCGTACAGTGCATCGTACAGGAAATGATACGTTCCGTCGAAAGAGTACGCCAGCGTAGTGGCGAGATCGTCGCCGACGATGAACGCGATACGGGAATTGCTCTTCACGGGCTTTTGCACCGCTCTGTCCCATTCCTCTTTCGCCGTTTTAATCATCGAATAGATTTCGGGATCGTCGAACCAGCCGCCGTACATATCGTACCACCAGAGTCCCGCGCCCTTGATCATCATATTCGCGAAATCTCTCTTCAACGCCTCGATCGAATCTTTCAGCGTGTACGTTTTACCCCACTCCGCCAGCACTGCGGGATTTGTCGTTTTGCTGTCGAAATACACGGTACGGCTGTCGCATTCGATGATCGGAAGTTTTCCCGCCGTAATCACCGAATCCACCATCATCATATAAGAAGCGCTCATGCCGAGAAGCCGTTCGTCGTAGCAGATCGGCGAGCAAAGGAAATCGATATACGGAGAAGCGAGCACCCGTGAAATCGAAGCGTTCGCAAGTCCGTTCGCTTCATACGTAAGTCCGTGCGTAAGGTAGCCGTTATACGTGCCCACGATCCACTTATTATCGATGGCTTCTTTCACCACTTTCGCAAGATATAATATACTGTCCGTCGTCATATCGCTCATGAACGAGTGGAAATCGATAGCGTTTCTCTGCGCCTTTCCGTCGAGAAGAGTTTCGTACGTATACGCTTTTCTTTCTTCGTACGTAGGCACGGACGCCGTTTCAAACGTGATGCCTTTCTTGCCCCACGCTTCCGCCAGCGCTTCGTCCGTCACGTACTTTTCTTTCAGCCAGTTGCGGAACGCATTCAGCGCGTCCGTGCCGAAATCGGCACATTCCGAAAGAGTTACCCCGTAATACTGCCATTCAAACGTTGCGCCCGCCGCGATTTTCACCGCAAACATATGCCCCGCGTAGGGCTGTGCGAGAACGTGCGCTAAAAGAGCCCGGTAAAATACGCCTACGTCTTCTCTCCATTTCTGCGAAGCATAACTGATGCCCACTCTGTTGCCCTTGCTGTCCACCGCGTAAGAACCGGGATTTTCGTCAAACCACCATTCCGGAGGATCGGCGTCGAGCATGAGCATAAGTTTCGCCGACGGCGCGCCCTGAAGCGTTTCGTATACCACTCCGTCGAGCGCGGAAAAATCGTATTCTCCGTAGCCGTTCCACATGGAGCCCGAACTGTTCATATTGTATATACGGCAATTCGGAAGACACATCAGATCTACGCCCGCGCCGTACATACCCGCGGCATATTCTACGTTAAACACCGTTTTCTGTTCGCGAAGATACATCATCGGCGCAACTTTTTCGCCGTTTACGATCAACTGCACTCTGCCGTTATCTTTTTCTATTCTGCTTTCGGTGAGAACGACGCCGCCCGTAGTGATCGCGACGTATTTGCCGCGGATAATATTTTTGTTGTATCTGCTGTTTGTAATCGAAAATTCTTTCGTATCGAACTGAAGTTGATAATTATCCGACGCGAGATAATCGGGTACTTCCACGCTGTAGGTAACGATATTATCTTCGCCGATCGCCCAGCCCGAAGATTTGCTTCCCGATACGAGCGTGGGAATCAGCCATGTTTCCAGCACTTCGTCTTCGTCGGCAACGTACTTGCTTCTGAAATTTACCCTGAACGAAATATTTCCCGAAATCTGCTCTTTGATATGGGCGTTGATCGTAAATTCCACCGTTTCGCCCGCATTCGCCGCTTCGGATACCGTTATGCTCGCGATCGTTATTTTCGGCAGCGATTCCTCATTCTGCTGATAATTGATTTCGCCCCACGGCATGCACGGAGGCGCGCCGATCACAAAGCACTGCTTCCAGGCGGAATCGTCGTAAGAAGAAGCGATCCAGTCGGAAGAATCGAGCCGACTTTCTCCTCCGTTGAAGGAAAGAAGAGTGCCGTCGGAATAAACGCGCATCTTTTTGCCGCTTTCCAGCGTTATTTCCAGATCGAAAAGCACGCCGCCGTAATAAGATTCGTTATACACCTCGAACGCGAGAGTGTTTTCGCCTACCTTCAGTTGATCTTTGATATGCGCGACAAGCACTTTCGCCCACGAGCCTTTTCCCGGATCTTCCAGTTCCTGTCCGTTGACGTAAGAGGTGATCCGATCGTCGCCCGTCACCTGAATCTGCGCCGACGTTACGGGCTCGGTAAGCGTGAACGTCTTACGGTAGTAGGCGTACATATACGCGCCGCCGTACGCTACGTCCGCATACGGGAAGCACACCCACTTCGCTTCCCAGCCGCTGCCTGCGGTTTTCGGATCGTACGTTTTATCTATTCTGATATTGTCGAACGATACTCTGCCGTTTCCGTCGTTTTTATAAATAATCTCGGTATACGTGCCCTGCGGCTGAGTGAATTCCGCCAGGAACTGCCCGTCGGCAGGCTGTAATTCAAATTCTTTGCTTGTAAGCAATTTTCTGTTGTAATCGAGCCAACGAAGTTCGATAACGGGCTTCGCCGCGCCTTCCGTCACGCAATCGCCCGTGATCGAATAACCGTTGCCGTACAAAAGCGCGATCGTCTCCGTTTTCGCCTGTTTTTCTGCCGTAAGAATCAGTTTCCCGTCCGCAAACATTCCCGGTTCCGCATCGAAGCCGTCGGGGATTCCGTCGTTGGAAATGCTTTCAAAATCTTCCGTATAGGCCACGTTGCCCGATTCTCTGCAAAAAACGCCGTCGATATAGCAATCGGCTTTCCCTTTCGTGATCGTTATCGTGTACCCCACGGAAACGGAGCCTTGCGGCGCAACGTATCTCACCCATACGTCCGTCCAGTCGGAAAGTCCCTCTCCGCTTTTCAGATATACGTAAGGGCCCGTCTGCGTGGCGATGGTGTTGCCCGCACTGCCGTAATAACTCACCGTGATCGTGGCTCTCGCTCCCTTTGAATTTTCGGAACGCATGCGGAAGCCGATATCGTACGATCCCGCGGAACGTACGTCCGTTTTCGCAAGCGACGTCATCGTGAACGAAGAAACGTAGTCTTCCCGTACGATGTGCGCCGAAGTCTTACCGTCGTAATAGATCTCGTCGCTGAAAGAAAAATCCGAACCGTTGGACATCGTCCAGCCGAGCGGCGTTTCCATATCGCCGAATCTTTCAAATCCGCCGTTGAATTCTATGTTATCCAGTTTTTCGATAGAGAAATCGTCGTAATACACGGCGTTTTCTCCCGTAGGGGCGATATCCAGTTGCAGCATGGCTTTCGCCGCGTCGGAATCGGTGGTGAACGCGGCGGACACCTGTCTGTATCCGTCGGTTGCACCCGCCACGGTGGCGGTATCCACCCAAAGATAAGTGTTTTTCGTGCCGTTACCGTTGCTCTTAAACTGCCTGATGCAAAGGGAGTTCACCGCCGTGGACGAATCGGAGCGGTAATAAAACGAAAGAAGATATGTCTTTCCGCCCGCCACTTTGAATTCGGCGCTGTTCACCACCCCTCTTATCATGCTGTCGCCCGACTTATTAACGCATTTCAGCGCATTTCCGTTATGCGCGTCGCTTCCGCTTACCACGGAAAACGTTACGTTCGCTATCGATTCGTCTTTCTCGTTCAGCGCCACCCACGTCGTCCAGTCCGCGGGCATGTTTCCCGCCAGCGTTTCAAAACCGGGATTGGTGATTTCCGTCACTACGTCTTCCGCCGCCGTTTTATACAGCATGCCGAAACCGCAGCCGAACGCAACAAAAGAGATAAACGCGCACACAAGGATAGCGAAAGCCTTTATTTTCTTGCAACAGAATCTCATTTACAGGTTTTCCTCCTTCGATAAATTCCGACGGGGCTATCCGCCGTAGCGCCCGATACAATACAAACTTGATTTAACCGCGGGGCTATGTTGTTTCACGGCGTCTTGCCGACGCCCGCAGTACAATCCCGGTTAAAAAATTCGATATACAGCCTATGTTCGTATTATTTCGGAAGGTATTCAGGATAGCCCCGTCCGCAAATTCTCACTTCGATTTTTTCAATCTTTTTTACAAGTCTTTTTTACGCTTCCCGACCACGAACGCCGCGGCGATCAATCCGCCGAGCACGATCGCTCCGCCGGAAACGCTCGATTTGCATCCGCCTTTTTTGCCGTCTTCCGAATCGGCGGGCTTATAATCGGGATCCTCCGCGTTGCATACGGTGCACTTTCCGTCTTTATAATCGTGAGGCTTTTTGGGGATAACGCTTATGTTGCCTTTCGATCCGCAAACTTGGCAAACGTCCTGTTCGGTACCGTTCGACGTGCACGTTGCTTCTTTCAATATTTCTTTTTCGTAAACGTGTTCGCCCGTAGCGGGAAGAACGGTTACGTTAAATTCTCCGTGGCACACTTTGCATACGTCTTTATCCACGCCGTCACGGCAGGTAGCATCTTCGTGAACGTGTTCCAGATCGTGCGGCAGCATGGGAATTTTTTCGATATACACGTTCTTTTCGCAATCGCCGCAATAATAGAACGTTCCGCCGATTTTCGTGCAGGTGGCTTCTTCCGTAGTGGTGCCGCCTTCTGCGGGCGCGGCATGCGTATGCGTACCGAGGAATAACTTTTTGAACGCGACATATTCCGTTGCCGTGAATCTGAGCCTTACGTACTCGGTTCCTTCGGGAAGTTCGATAAAGCCGTTTTCGTCGGCTTCGATTTCCGTATCGCCCACGAGAGCGGAAACTTTCACGCTGCCCGTATATGCTTTATAGCCCAGCGCAAGAGTCCGTTTTGAAACGGCGATTTCTTTGCTGATCGCGCTTGCGGGAGCGTCTTCCGTGCCGTAAAGGCAGATCTTCCAATCGGGTTTTGCGCCCGCTTCCCATCTCGTATCGAACACGATGCCGTAGATATTGCCTTCGCCCTCAAACGTCCAATCCTGCGGCACGTAATTCACGTTGCCTTCAAACGTACCGTGAGGGAATTCGTTTTCGCCAAGCACCGCTTTGGGCGCAACGAGCGTTTTATTTTCGATAAATTCGTTGCCCGCCGCGTCTTTGATCGAGAAGTTTCTGAAATACGTCGGCCAACAGATCCCCGCGTCGCCGTAAATTTCAAAGTGGCTGCCTTCACGGGCCGTGAATTTCACTTCTTTATGCGTCCAGGAAGCGATCGTCGCTTGCGTAAGCGTGCAGATATCTTTAAGATTTTCATCCGCGCCGCCCCATCCGTTGCCGTAGAACACGCTGCCCGCCTGCGAACCGCCCGAACGATAATCGAAACTCAGCGTATATTCCGTTCCCGCAACAAGTTTTGAAACGTCCGGTTTAAGGTATCCTCTTGCTCCGGTTCCGTCGTCTTTCGTGGCGGCGGAAGAAGCGAATACATACGTTCCGTCCGTCTGTTTCGCCACGTTGTAATTCCCGCCGTACGTATATCCTTCCAGATACGCGCCCGAAAACGAACCGTTCACTATGTACTGCATGGTCGCTCCGTCTTCGTCCGTACCCGTGATCGAAAGTTCGTCGATCAGATATCCGCCGTACGAAGCGATCCCTATCCAACTGATATCCGTCTGCTCCGCAACGGCGGTAAATTCGTAATTATACGTTTGCCATTCCGTATCGGGCGTGCCCGCAGTGCTGTTCACGGGCGCGGCGTACCAAACTCGCTTACCCGCCGTAGTGACGTTATCGAGACGGATACTCATTCGATCCGCCGTGCCGCCCGACGTGTTTTTATATTTGAAAGACAAATTATACGTCTTTCCGTGCGGTAAGATGCCGAAAACGGTTTTATATACGTCGTTATGATTGAGTTTCAGCGATTTTCCGTCTCCGTCGGAACTATCGGAGGAGAGATTCACGCCGCTGAGTACGGGCATGGAAGCGGGATCTTCGGTTTTACCGTCGTTCCCTACGCCGATCATTTTAAACATATTCGTATTCGGAGCGATCACTTTTTTAACGGTGAGATCATCTATATTGATAATTCCCGTACCTTCGGCGCGAATACGAAGCACGATTTTCTTCGTGGCGGCTTCCGTAGTACGGGTAAACGACGTTTCCGTCCAATCGGATAAAACGCCCGAAACACTGTGCCTGTCGATATATTGAGTCTGACTGAGAATCGTGCTGTCCGTCACGTCATTGCCGTTTTCGTCAATTTCTTTAATGCAATACACAAGTTTTCCGGAAGCATCGGCAATTTTCACGAAAGACGAAATTTCATAATTCGTGCCGGACTCCACCGCAAACGAATATGAGTATATCCACAGTTCGTCTCCCACTTTTTTACGCTCGATTTCCAACGCGTTGCCTGTTCTGCCGTTCTTTGTGGCGCGAACAAACAATTCGTTCGACTGATAATATGTTTTTATCGTTTCGTTATAGAAATAATACTGCCACCCCGAAAGCGCTTCGTTTCCGCCCGTAATTTCAACGGCTTGAGTTTCAAAGCCCGTAGGCGTTGCGCTTTCCGCCGTCACGCCGCCGACGGCTGAAGCCGTGGCTGATCCCAATAATGCCGCAACCAGCGCGATCGCTGCGGCAATACGCATTTTTCCGAATTTTTTCATAGATTTTCCTCCTTAACAAAATTCAAGCCGCCGTTTCGTATTTTTTTCGGCCGCTTACACTCCCAGCCTCATCATTATACAGCACCACCCCCCCCCCCTTGTCTTGCTTTATTTCGTAAAAAAAGTGCTTTTTTGTATAATTCTTTCGTAAAAATCGAAGTTTTCATATTTTTTTTGTGCGCTTATCCGCAAATTTACTTGCAAATCGGATAAAATCGGCTATAATTAAAATATATACGATTCAAAGCGAAACAAAGGCGGAAAAACGATGATGTCGAATCTCGAAAAAATGATTCTGAATAAAAATCTGCTGTGCAGAAAATACACCACGCCGAACCGCCCGCATTCTCATAATATGTGGGAACTCATCTTTTTTGAAAAAGGCGAGACGGCGAACACCGTGAACGACGTGGAATACACGGCAAATCCCGGCGACATTTTTCTGATCGGGCCGCCGCATACGCACGCCATCACGTTCCGTTCCACGCCGCACCTGCATCGCGATTTATACTACACCGACGAATCGGTGCGCGACGTTGCCGCTATGTTTTCGGAGGATCTGTACGACAAATTGTGTTCTGACGATATTCTGCATTTTCACATGTCGTCAAACACCTTTCAGACGATCATCCGCCAGGAGGAAAAACTCGAATCCCTGGCAGTGCTGGCGAGCATGGACAACGGCGGAATCACGAACGACGAACTGAAAAAAATAAGCATATCCGTCTTACATTTCGTGATCGGGTTGTCGCAGATCAAAACGATCAGCGCCACCCCATCTTACCCGAAATGGCTGCTCGATATCATTCAGCGTTTAAGTTCGCCCGAATATTTCACGAAATCTGTGGAAGATATTGTATCGGAGACGTATTATTCCCATGCCACCTTTTCAAACATCTTCCGAGAATATCTCGGCGTAACGCTTTCGGAATACCTTATCAATTTAAGGCTGGAACACGCCGCGGAACTTTTAACGAACACCCCGAAAAGCACTCTTGAAATATGTTCGGCGGTGGGATACGATTCTCTTTCGTATTTTATCAAACAATTCAAAAAGAAATTCGGCGTAACGCCCCACAAATACCGCCTGAATACGAAAAAACATCAATAACGAAAAACACCGGAAACAAAAAGCGGCAGTCTGGAAATTTTTCTTCCGTCCGCCGCTTTTTTCAATATTTATTTTCTTTTTCATAAAAAAAATAATCCGAACTTTTCCTTATTCGGGAAATGTTCGGATACGTTCTGGCTGGGGTAGCTGGATTTGAACCAACGAAATGACGGAGTCAGAGTCCGTTGCCTTACCGCTTGGCGATACCCCAATATGAAAATCGGAATTCAAGCGAAACCGCTATCGAATACCAACGGCGTTATTTTACCAAACTTTTTAGGTTTTGGCAAGCAATTTCATATTCATTTCGCAAAAAACGTCAAAAAAATTTTAATTTCTTCTTTTTTCCGTTCCGATTCTCCTTTATAATACCGTAAAACGATATTTCCGAGGAGATATTTTTTATGTCCTTTTTATCAACGCAATTTTCCCGATTCACCTCATCGGATTCTTCCGCCGAAGATTCCCGGAAGCAATCCGCCCCGCCGATCGTTCCTGTTTTGAAAAGACCGACGGAACGCGACGATTCTTCTTCGGATATTTTATTATCCGACATACCGATTTTAAAACTGAGCAGATTATTACGCAAACCCGTAGCCACGCCCGACGGCGCGCTTTTACCCCTCGGCGGCGTAACGTTTTCGCTTTCCGGCGGAAAAATCAGGCATCTTATCGTACGTTGCGGCACATTTAACGAAGACGTTTCAGAATTATACCTGCCCTTCTCTTCGGCAAGCCTTTCCGCCTGGCGCATTATGCCCGAATCGCTTCGCCCGCGATCGCCGAAAGGCACAAATCGTCTGATTCCCGGGAAGCCCGTCTATTCCGTAGGCGGTACGTATTACGGAAAATTAACCGACGCATTGATCAAAAACGGCGTATTAACGCTGCTCTACGTGGATTCAAAAGCGTATTCCGCCGCAAACCTGTATGCCGCGGGCGATGCGATTCTGCTTCGCCCCGCGCAAGCCTACCCGCTCGGTCAGCCCATGCCCCGGGAATCTTCGGTATCCGCCGAAAATGCCCGTGCCATTCGTTTTCGGGGAAACGTTACCCGTTCCGCTTTAAAATATTTTCTGCGGGAAGGAAAACTCATCCGTTTCACCACTTCTCTTCCGCTTTTTCAAAACGACGACGTACGTTTTTAAAAGAAGTGCGTTTTGCTTCGTACGTATTTTTTCGTCGGTCGCATTTCTCTTTGCCTCATTTCATACGACGTATTTCGCCGTCATTTTCAACACTTGCGAAAAACAATCGGAAAGTTCCCGTATTTCGTCAGCCGAAAGCGTTTCTTTCGCCGACAAATTCGATATTTTTTCCGCCAGGCTCTCCGTTTCGAGGCGATCGCTTACGGAAAGTCCGGCTTTTCTCAACTTTTTCAGAAGAGATACGGCGTGCTCCGCTTCCACGTTCGCTTCGCGCGCCCCGTCGTTTATGTTTTCCTCTTCGTTTATCCCGCATTGCTCGCTCACGCCGCCTGCCGTCGCGCCGCCGTTTGCCGCATTTTCGCGGGAATACAGCGCGGCTTCCCTCAATTTATCGCGCACGTAACCGTTTCCCCGTTCGGGTAACACGTATTCTTCACGATATTTCATTGCAGCGAACTTTGCCTTTTTCGCCCGCCGTTTTTCCGCGGCACGCATACAGGCGAGATACAGCACGTACAGCATGCAATAAAGGCACAGCAAGCACACGCGTAATAATTTTTTATCGTCGCGTGAAAATTCGCGGCAAACTTCACAGCCGAGCAACGCAAGCAACGAAAACGCCGTGCCGCAGGCAAAAAAAGCCGACGTTTTCTGCAACGCCACGGCAATAAAAAACGCAAAAAACGCGCCCGCCACGGCAAATACCACCGCCGCAAGGGGCGTTATTTTCAAATTTTCCAAGAATGTAAAAAAGCGCATGGAACTTCACCTCGGGAAGTATTATAGCCATGCGCCCGTCTTTTTTATACTTTGTTTTCTCCGATCTATCTTTCAGCCGTATATTTTACGATTCTATATCGATCGCGTAGCCGTGCAGCAGATTCAGCAGCGTGCAACGGATATTTTTTTCGTCGAGTCCCGTGATTTTCGCAACGGATTTTTTATACAGCGTAAGTTGCGGCGCATATTTTTCTTTCAGCGATTTTTCTCCGCGAGAAGAATATTTATAGTCCACGATATGCGCATAATCTTTCCCGATGAAAAGCAAATCGATCGCACCCTGAAACAGCGTGGTTTCTTCGCCGACGTTCCCGTAACGTTCCCGATCGAAATAATATACGTCTTTCACGGGCAACGCCGCAAGAAAATCGGCTTCGCGCAATATCTTCGCCCCTTTCTCCGCGGAGGCAAACTCTTTGAAAACGCTATGATTCAATATTTTCGCAAGTTTTTCGGAAGAAAGAAGCGTGTCGTATTCTTCCGATAACAGCCCCGCTTTTTTCATCCGCTCACGTTCGGCAGCGGCGAGATCCGCCGTTGCTCCGCCGCCCGCATGCAAAAACGCGAAATCGGCATACTGCAAAAACGCATGATACGCAAGCCCCGTCAACCGATGCGCTTCGCCGCCCGCGCCGCCGTCTTCCGCAAATTCTCCGAACGTTCCCGTCGGTTCCCGCAAAAAATCTTCTTCGTCGGAATAATCGTTCCCCGCAGGCAGAGGCGCGCCGAACGCGCGTTCTATCTCCCCGATCACCGAGGTGGCGGATTGTTTGACGGGCAGATTTTCCCCGCCTGAAAAGGCATAATTTCTGTTTAATTCCGCAAGAATTCCGCTTGTAAGCGTTTCGCCGTAACGTGAGTACTCCGCCTCTTCGCACGAGACGGTTTTTTCCGTTATTTTATTCGACGAAACAAGCGTATCGGCGAATAAACAACCGTCGGCGGAGCCGTAAACTCCTGCTGCCGCCCCGTTTCCTTCCGCATCGCCCGGCACACATTCGCCTTCCCGCACAAGATATTTTTCAAAAACGTGCGGCGGAATAAATTCGGCATAACAGGAAGCGTATAACGGATTGGTTTTCGGCGGCTGTTTTCCGAATACGAGATGCAGGGCAAACTTTGCGCGGGTGAGCGCGACGTAAAAAATATTCAGTTCGTCGGCGCGTTCGGCGATCTTTTTTCTTTCGTCGATCAGATCCCGTTGCAGCGTTTCCCTGCGAATCATATGATCCGCATCGTAAAATTTCGTCGCCACGCCGTAAACGTCGTCCGCGATCATTTCTCCGCGCACGTCTTTGCCTCGGAACGAATCGCAGCAATCGCCGAGGATCACCACGGGATATTCCAGCCCTTTGGAACTGTGCATCGTCAGAATATGCACAACGTCTTCCCCCGCGGTTTCGTAATAGAGAATTTTTCCTTTCATCAGGCGCAGTTTCACCAGAAATTCATGCACGGAAAGCGGCTCCGGATCGACGGCAAGGGTTAAAAAATAATGCAGGCGTTTCAGGCTTTCCTTTCCCGTTCTGCGCGCCAGAAGCCCCGCTTCCAGCCCCGTATCGGAAAATAATTGCGTCAGCACCTCCGCCGCCCCCGTCACCGCGGATAAATCGCGCAACGTATCGAAATAATCGAAGAACGCGCGCAGTTTCGCGGCGAGCGGATCTCTCTTTTCTTCGGCGTATTTTTTACATGCGTCGCGGAAAAACTCCTCGTCGCGGCAAGCAAGACGTATCGCCGACAATTCGTCGCAGGAAAATTTCCCCGCGGGCGAGAGCATCGCGGAACAAAGCGGCACGTCCTGCGCGGCGTTATCGATATACGAAAGCACGTCGGTGGCGGTTTTGATTTCGGGATAATCGTCGAGACAGAGCGGAGAGGACGAAGCAAACGGAATATCCGCAAGCGTAAATGCCTCCGCAATCCCCTGCGATTCCGCCTGTGCGTTCTTACGGATCAGCACGGCGATGTCGCCGTAGCGTATTTGCTTCTCCGTGCCGTCGTCGGGATCGAACCACACGTTTTTCACTTCTTCTTCTACGATCCGCGCGATCTTCTCGCCCGTCTCGTTTCTGCCGAGCAGGGCTTTGAATTTTTCGTCGCCGTACACGCGGCTTTCTTCCAGCACGGAATACACGTTCGTAGCGGGAAATGTTTTTTTCGTTTCCCCCTGCACGAGGTGAAAACATACCCTGCCGTCTTTCGCGTATCTGTTTCCGCCCGATTCCATCATGCCGTCCGTCTTATAATCCACGAACGACGTTTCCCTGTTCATCGTTTCGGAAAAGATCTCGTTCACCGCCTCCAGAATCGCTGGCGCGCTGCGGAAATTACTGTTCATCGAAAGAGAAAAAGCGTCTTCCAGTGCGGCAAATTCCTCTCTTTTTTCGGCAAAATATTCCGATTTGCTTCCGCGGAAACCGTAAATCGCCTGCTTCACGTCGCCCACCAGAAATACGTTGTTTCCGCTCACGGCGGAAATCAATTTCTCCTGCACGGGGTTCACGTCCTGATATTCGTCCACGAATACATACGGATATTTTTCCCGCAATTCCCCGCGCACGGCTTCGTCGGCAAGAAGCGAAAGCGCGATATGTTCGAGGTCGTTGTAATCCAGCACGTTACGCTCTTTCTTTTCTTCCTCGTATTCCTTTTCAAAAGCGAGTATGTATTTTTTCAGCCGCTTCGCGTTTTCCCCCGCCTCAAAATAATCGGAAAAAGCCTGCGATTTTTCGGGAAGGGCTTCGATCTTTTCATATATTTTGCCGAACGCTTTTTTGCAATCGTTCAGCGCGTCGGCATGAAAATCGAAATCTGCGGGCAGACTTTTCGATTTCGTCTGCTTCGCGCGGTACGTTTCCGGAGAAATTTCTTTCAGCGCGAATAAATCCGTCGTGTTTTCGACGTCGTTGAACGCGCCGATCACGGCGTTTGCGTTATCGATCGATTTGCGCAGATTTTCGCCCGCGTTCGCCCGCTCGAAATATTTCTTTTCTTCTTCCGCGCGCCGCCTGTAATATGCGCTTTTCTTACGGAACAAACGCAGATATTCGGCGCATACCCCCTCGAAACGCTCTTTATCGTATACGGTTGCCCGTTCAAGAAATTCGTGATACCCGTCTTTATCGCGAAGCGCGGCATACGCCGATCGCAACGTGTCTTTCAGGGCGTCGTCTTTCTTTTTACGGAAGTATACGGAAAGCAACGCGCAGAAATCGGGGTCGCCCGAATCGTACGCATTCTCGAAAAGCGCAGAAAGCGCGCGTTGCTGCAATTCCCGCCCCACCGTATCGTCGGCGGCGACGATCGAAAAATCCCCGCTTGTGCCCGCCGCATAAAAATGCGTGCGGATGAGTTTTGCGCAAAAAGCGTGAATCGTGGAAAATTCGGCGTTCTGCGCCGCCGCAAGTTGCTTTTTCAATCGGGGCAGATCTTCGCTTTTCGTATCTTCCGCATTGATCGCTTTCACCAGCGCGCTTTTCAATTTATCTTTCATCTGCTGCGCCGCCTTCTTCGTAAAGGTGACGGCGAGAATTTCCGAAACGTCGGCGCCGTTTAAAATCAGGCGCACGATCTTTTCGATCATCACGGTGGTTTTTCCGCTGCCTGCGGAAGCGGATACGATCGCTCTGCCTTCGGCGTTCAGCGCGGCGGTCTGTTCCGCCGTGAAATTATTCCTGCCCATTTTCTTCCTCCTTCCGCAAAACGTCATCGCTTTTGAGCGAAAGCGTATCGTTTCCTCCGCCCATGCCAGCGGTATTTTGCTCTTCCCTTTCTTTTCGTACGATCGAAGCGATCCCTTTCGGATCGATCGTAAAATTCGCTTTTCGGCAGAATGCCTTTCCTTTATCGAAGCCGCACGCCCCGCCGTACGGGCAGAACGTGCACGCGCCTTCATAAGGAGAAACGCCGATAAAACCCTCTTTCAGTTCGTTCCGCGCCGTTTCGGAAACGTAAACGGAATAATCGACGAAATCGGAAAACGTAAGCCGATCCATGGCGCGCATATTGCGCGCAGAGCCGTTTTTCATCTCGAAAAACGCGCTTTCTTCCCCCTTAGGCAGCGTTTCCAGAATTACGTCTCCCGCGGTAAGCGCGTCCGCGTCGCCGCAAAAGAATCCTTTCATGCGGAAAATAGAATCGCAGTCGTCGGAAAACGAGAGCGAAGCGGGGAAATAAAACACCCCGGCGGGAATTTTATCTTCCTTCGCCGCCGTCATATATAATTGCAGTTGTAATTTTCTTCCCGTGTAATACGTAGCGGGAGCGTCGTCGATCGAGCCCGTTTTGTAATCCACGATCCGCACGAAATCGCCCGCAATATCCACTCTGTCGATCTGCCCGCGGAAATCTTTCGTTTCCACGTTCTTTTCCGTAGCCGCCACGTGATACAACGATCCTTTCAACTGCCTGAATACGGCGCTTGCCGCCTCTACCCCCTCTTTCAGCAGCCTCGAAGCGGCGTACGCGCCCGAAAGAGTTTCTCCGCCGTAAGAATACGGCGGCTTTTTCAGAAGATTTTCCCCCGTTTTCTGCGCCAGGTCGCGCGCCTCGCTCTCCGTTGCGATTCCTTCAAACTCTCCCGCCGTGCGCTGCAACAATTCGTGAATGAAATTTCCCGAATCCGTCGCCATCACCGTCTGTTCTTCCCGCTCTTTCAAACGCAGACCATACCGTAAAAAATGCCTGAACGGGCAGGAAAAATACGTTTCGAGCGCGCTCGGGGATACTTTTCCGCCGTGAAAAAACAGCCGTTCGCCGTTTTCCACAAAACCGCTCTCCCCGTCTTCCTCGGGCGGAAAAGCCGCTTTCCTCTCCGCTGCGAACAAGAAAAGCGCGCGTTCGAGCGCATTTCGCTCCGTTAAAAAGCGGTTTCCGTTCTTTTCGTCCGCTTCCCGCATTTCGTAAAAAGTTTTAAGCGCAGGCGCAAACGCGGAACAATAAAACGGCAGGTCTTTTTCGTCCTTGCCCTTTTTCACGGAAAGTTTTCCGCCGCCTTTTTCGCAAAAAAGAGCGTCGAGATAACGGAACACCTCCGAAAGAGCGGGCTCGCTTCCGTCCGCCGCCAAGGCATAGGAAAAATACGCCGCATGCGTGAACGTGCACAGATTCAGCGCGGCGGCTTCCCTGCCCCGAAGATTCACTTCCGCCACGGTGGGCTCCATCTTCGCTTTCACTTCCGCCAGTTTTTCTATTTCACGATCGGAAATCAACGCAGTATCCGACGTGTTTTTCGGCACGCTTTCATCCATCCCCACAGCAAATAAAACGCGCACCTTTTCTATTCTGCTTTCATTGATGTCCCCCACGAAAACGGCGTCCGATTTCACGGGGATCAGCGATATTTCCGTTGCATCGAGCCCGTCGGATAAAATGTTTTCAAATTCGGAGACCGTCATTTCCCTGCCGCCGAGCAGCGTTTCCGCTTCCGTGAGAACGCGATCGAGCGTGTTTTCGATCTGCCCGAGATATTCTTTCAGCGCAACGTCTTTCACTCTGCCGCAAAGTTCTTTCAATTTTTCGGAAGCGGAAGAAAGGCGCAAAATCTCGCGGACGGCGGCGCAATAATCTTTTCCGCTTGCCTGTTTTGCAATCGGCGCAAGCAACGAAAGCAAGTGCCCTCGTTTGCTTTTCAGGTCTTCGGTATCGTACGACGCGCCGTTTTTATCGGAATAATTTACCCGATCGTCGCCCTCTTCTTCCCCCTCGCCGCCGTTTTCCCGCGCGAAAGAGCGGATCTCTTTTTTCGCTCCGCCGCGATAATTGGCAAATTTCAGAAGATAATTACGATAATCGTCCGCGTCGCCGAAGAACGGATTCTGCAAAAGGGCATCTACGTTTTCGGGCAGGAAACCCGTTCTCACCGTCTCGAAACAAGCAAGCAGAAACGCGCTTAACGGATGCGATTTCAGCGAGCGTTTTTCATCGAGAAAATACGGAATTCCGTATTCGGAAAAAGCCTTTTTGAACGCAAGCGTATATCCTTTTACGTCGGAAGTGAGCACGGCAAAATCCCGATACCGCACCGACGGATCTTCCGCCATGCATTTTCTGATCGTCGCCGCCGCCTTTTCCGCCTCGTCGTTTTTATCCTCCGCCTCGAACAGACGGATCGCGTCGGTTTCGTATTTTTTTCTGCCGCGGGAAAAAGATACGGGATCGAACAGCCCCTCCCTGAGTATTTCCGCCTCGCCGGAAAGAGGCGTTCCCGCAAAAACGGTCTGCGGCTTTTCGCCGTATTCTTCCGCCGCGCGCAAAAACGCGTTCCACGCCGCGCCCGTATAAAAATCTTCCTTTCCGTAACAAAAAATGCCCGTTACGTTATCCGCCGCTTCAAACGCCGCTTTCACCGTTTTTATCGCCTGTGCCGTAAACGAGCCGTAGCAGAGAAAATAAACGTCCGCTCCGCAAAGCGCGCCCGAACTTTTCAGATATCCGGGCAACAGCGCCAGATAGCCGCTCTCGTCTACGTAAGCGTTTTCGCGCAAAAATTTTCTGTACCCCGTATAAATCGCCGCGATATCCTTCACTTTGTCTTTCAGAACGCCGTCTTCCAATAAACGCGCGCTTTCTTCCAGCATTTCTTCGTCTACGGCGGAAGCGGCAAGTTGAGCGATCGTTTCATACAGGCTTTTCGCCGTACCGCGCGGCACGCCGTGCACGAAACGGCAAAGTCTGCCTTCTTTCTGCAACGCCGCCACGATCCCGTCTATCACCATCACCGAGCCCTGCTTGCTCAGCACTTTTCCGCGCGTTTTCAATGCGCGTGCGTACGTGGTGACGTAAGAACGGAACGAGCCGCCGAGTTTTTCCGTCATGGCGCGCTCCGCGATCAGCGTCAGCCTGTCCTCGCAAAACACTACGTTACGCTTTTTTTCGTCCGCTTTTTCCGCACGGAACACCAGTTCCGACATGATTTCCATACATTCCGAAAGCGAATATGCCCCGATCGCCCGTATCATCGCGTTCTCCTTTTCCGTTTCCGCCGTTACGGTATTTTTCTATATTATAGCACATCGAAGGGAAAAAACGGGGAATTTTTCAGCAATTTTTCACAATAAATTAAAAGAATTCCCCGTTTTATTTTTACAAAAGCAAAAAAAAGTGCTATAATAGACGGGTAAGCGACGTTTTCGGATACGGCGCAGGAAATTTCCGCGCGCGATTCGTCTGATTCTTTTTCCGATCGGAAAGAGTTACGTCGCAATATCGTCGGAGAAAAAAAAGACAATATGAAAACGAAAAAAATCTGCGCGGCGATCGCGCTTCTCACCTGCACCGCCCTTACGGCGTGCTCGAAACCCGTCAAAACTTCGTTCAACGCCTACTGGCGTAAGGTGGCGGACACGAACGAGACCGTGAATTTCAGCGGCACGGAAACGGCGGAATACGATGTGACGTTTGAAGAAGGCACTACGTCGGGGCTTTCCGTAAAATACACGAACGGAAAATACGTAACGAAACTTTCCGCCAAAGACGGCAATTATCTTTACGAAACAAAACTGACGATCGACGTGCAGTATTCTTTCAACGACAAAACGACGGACGTATTCAACGACGAAGTAATTTCTTCCGTGACGTTTGAAAGCACGCAGAAAGGCCTGAAACCTCTGTATTCGGAAAGAAAATCCGTAATGCACACTCCCGTCACGTCCTCTCCCACGTCGCTGGAAGGCGCGTACGTCGCGTACTATTCAAGCGTTGTTTCCGATTACGCAACGGCGCAATGCACGATTTCTTCTTACGAAGACGCGTCGTTCATGACGGACGAAACGGCAAAAGCCGAGGCTACGATCACCCGCGATATTCCCGACGACAACGACTATTCTCTGATCGACAACGAAGAACTTCTCGTTGCCGTACGCGCGATCGCTTCTTCGTCTTCCGAAACCGTTTTCGTATATAATACGGCGGCGGGAGCGTTGCAGAAAGTGCAGATCTCTCAGGAAGCGAAAAAATCCACGGACTTCGATTTCCGCGTGATCGGAAAAGAAGAAGCCGCGTCTACGCACACCGTATCTTACGTTCCGTTCACCGTGGCGATCAGCGGAAAAAATTCGGGTCCTTCTCAGAAAGTGTGGGTGGCTACGGACAAAGAAACCAACGAATATCGCAACATAATCGTGCAGATGGAAACGAGCGTTTCTTTCGGACTCGGCACGCTCACCTATAAATTGAATTCCGTCGAATTTCTGCAGGATTGACCTTGTTTCGTTGCAGAACGAAGAATATACCGGAAACAACTTATACCAAAAACGCGACCCGACGATAACGTCGGTCGCGTTTTTTATGGTCTTTTTTCTTATCCGATTTCTTATCCGATGCCTCGGCATTACGGGCAATCGCTTACAGGCTGAACGCAATCACAAGCACTACCCCCGCCACAAGAAGAAGCAAACCGAGCAAAGTTCTTTTCGTAAATTTTTCTTTCAGCACGAGAAAACTGAACAACATCGTAAGCAGCACCGATAATTTCCCCGCAGAATTCACCGCTACGGGGTTTACTCCGTTCATGCCCAGCGCGGCATATTCGCATAGCCACGCGCCGCCCGTAGCGATTCCCGAAAGAGACAAAAACAGCCACGATTTTCCCGATACCGCGCCGATACCGCGGTATTCTTTCCTCCCCGCCACGATCGCGCCAGAAAAGATAAACACCACGATCGTACGAAGAAGAGTCCCGAGCGACGACGGAACGTCGCGCATGCCGAATTTGATGAAAACGGGAACGACGGCGGCAAAAACGGAGGAAGCAACGGCATAGAAAAGCCACCGCTTTTCCCCTTTTGCCTCTTCGACGGGCGCTCCTTCCGCAAAATTTTCCCCCGTAAAATTCGTGCCGTCCGCACGATTTACCCCGTTTCCCTCAGGCAGGGCTTTCCGCTCCGACCCGTTCGTATGTTTACGCACGGCGTTTTGCGGAGCGATCATCAGAAGCGTACCTAAAAGCGTAAGCGCAACGGAAAGCAACAACACGCAAAGCGTGAGCGGATCGCCGTTTTTCGTCGTTTCGTCGAAGAAAAAAATCAGAAACAGCAGGCTGGAAAGCACGAAACTCGATTTATCCACAGGCGCCACTTTATTCACGTCTCCGAGTTTGATCGCCTTATAATAGCACAACCAACTGCAGCCCGTGGCAATTCCCGAAAGACCCAAAAACACGAAATTTTCCGCCGTTAAAGAAGCGACGGTATTCAGATTGTCGGAGATTGCGCATAAAATCAACGAAAAAACGACGACGATCCCCGTACGATAGAACGTAGCGAAATCGGAATTAACGTATTTTATTCCGATTTTCGCAAAAATCACCGTAAGCGAAGTGCACGCCGCCGCTATTAAAGCCAGAGTTATCCACAACATTTTCGTTTGCCCCGCGCTTTGTTCCTCTCTATGATTCGCTACGCATTTACTTCCGGAAAACATATTCCGCCTATCGGCAACACGCAAAACGTATGTGCTTTTCCTGATTTATATTATAAAGACAGGAAAAAGTCACGCAGTTTATCGGCTATCTTTTCCGCACCCGCGTCGGAAGGATGCAAGCCGTCGGGCATATATTTCTCGCGAAGAATCTCTACGCTCGGCTGCATACCGCTGTTCTTATAAAGATCGAGAAGCGGCAAGGAATAATACTCCGCCACTTCGCGGATCGCCTCCACGTATTTTTTCAGCGGTGCGCACGGCAAACCGTACTCGTTTATTTCCGCACTTTCCGATAATCTGTGAAGCGGCGTTACGATCACGATTTCGGCATCGGGATATTTCTCGATCAACTTTCTGTACAGTACATGGCATGCACCGTAAAAAGTATATTCCGTACGATCGGTAAACTTTCCGAGCGGCGCGTCGCCGTGCCCGAAATCGTTCGTGCCGCCGAACACCACTACGGCGTCTGCAAAACGATCCATCACGTCCACACGCGAAATGAAATCAAGATCCCATTGCTCCGTCGGCGAAGGATTTTTCTGCTTCGCGATACGCGTACCGCTTATCCCGTAATTGAGCACCACCGCACCCGTCAACGCGCCGAATACATCTGTGTAACGCTTGCTTATCTCGGAAACGCCTACCCCTTCCGTAATACTGTCGCCAAGAAAGGCTACCGTTTTTCCCGCTATTTCCATAATTTATTCTCCTTATCGGAATGAATTTCGTTGTCGGTTTTCCTACTCAGATCACTTTCGTATACGTAACGAATCCGTCCGGTTCCAATCCGTCTTTCTGATAAATCGATTTCGCATCCTGATTCGTCGTAAGCACTTCGAGCGTGATCTCCGCCGCTTTGTCCTTAAACTGCTCTTCCAGCCATTTCAGAAACGTTCCGCCGTAGCCGTGGTGCCTGCTGGTGGGGCAGATATAAAGTTCGTCGAGCACGAGAATGTTCCCGCCCTCTTCGTTGCACCAATACGCACTGACAAGCGCATAACCTATCGACTCTCCGCTTTGCGAATCGGTAAATAAATAACCCCACAGATTCTCGTGTTTTTCGATTACGCGATCGAACGTGGCGCGCGCCGTAATTTCGTTGAAAGGCTTCTTCGTTGCGTGAGACGAATAAAATTCGTTGCACAAACGCAAAAACGTTCCCCGATCTTGTTCCGTAAATTCTTTTATTACCATAAATTCCGTTCTGTATTACAAATTTTTCCCAAAGTTCTTTCAAAGGCGACGTCTTCCGTCCACCCGATTACAAAGAGAATATAGCACTTTCATGAAAATTTGTCAACATAATACCGCCGAAAAGAAAAAACAAAAAAACAGAATTATAAAATAAAAATTTTTTTCGTAAAGTCAACGAAAAAAAGTTGACAAACAGCACGAGATGATATATAATAGTCTTCGTCGTATGAAAACGACGGAACTGTTTATGCGATCGTGGCGGAACTGGCAGACGCGCAAGACTAAGGATCTTGTGGCTAACACCATGCAGGTTCAATTCCTGTCGATCGCACCATTATTCACGAAATCTTGCATAAATGTGTAAGATTTCGTGAATTTTTTTGTTTTTAACGCATATTTATACAACGATTTTTACGACAAGTACCAACTTTGGAGGTGATTTTGGCGGTGATTTTTCGGACGTTTTTTGCCTTTTTAATGCTTTTTGCGGAAAAATTCCCCTTTCTCATTTTTTGCTGTTTTTATTTTTATTTCATTCCCACGGCAAAAAATAAAAGAAACCCGATAAAATCGGCGTGCAGATTTTAAAATGTCACTTGTGCGTTGCGATAAAAAATCACGCGCTTTTTCCTTACATTATAAAAAAGAGATATTTCCCGCGGCGAAAATATCTCTTTTTTATGTTTTTTGTTCTCCGAAAAATTTTTTGCCTTTTCGGTTGGTTTTGTGTAGCACAGAGAAAAAC
>CAJKUC010000008.1 GCA_905203015.1 uncultured Christensenella sp.
AACCCCGTTTTCGTAGGTCCGGGGCACAGCGCGGTAACCGTGACACCGTATTTTTTCAATTCCACGGAAAGCCCCTCGCTGAGCGAAAGAACAAACGCTTTAGACGCATAGTAAACGCTCATCAGGGCTCCGGGCGCAAATGCCGCCACGGAAGCGACGTTTAATATTTTTCCCGATTTTCTCTGCGTCATCTGCGGCAGAATCAGCCTCGTAAGACTCATCGGCGTCATATCGTTCACCTGCACCATTGCGGTGAGTTTTTCGTGGTCTGCGCGGTGAAATTCCCCGAAATCGCCGAACCCCGCATTATTTACGAGCGCGGCGATCTCGGCTTCCTTTTCCGCCGCAAACGCATACACTTTATCTGCAGCGTCCGTATCGGAAAGATCGCAGACAAAAATTTCCGCCGAAACATTATATTCCCTCTTCACTCGTTCTTTTACGCGATTGAGTTTTTCTTCGTTTCTGGCGACGAGAATCAGATTGTACCCGTCCCGCGCAAACAATTCCGCAAAACATTCGCCGAGCCCGCCCGAAGCGCCCGTGATCAGAGCAACGTTTTTCATTGTTTTTCCTCTTTTGTTGTATTTTCCGTATTTATCGTGCGATAAATTTATAGTACGCTTTATACTCCGCGCCGTTTATCGCGCATTTCATGAAATTTTCCTATACTGCGGTATGCAAACAACGCCGCACGCCGTCACATCATATTTTCCAGAATCAGTTTGTCCGCGACGAGAGCAATAAATTCGCTGTTCGTCGGCTTTTCGCTGCCGAGATACACCCTCGTGCCGAAGACGGCGTTTATCGCGTCGATTCTGCCCCTGTTCCAGGCCACTTCGATCGCATGGCGTATCGCACGTTCCACTTTACTCGGCGTGGTTTTATACACTGCCGCCACCCCCGGATACAATTCCTTCGTTACGTTATTGATGATATGCGGACGGTTCACCGTCATTTTGATCCCCTCCCGAAGATACGCATACCCTTTGATATGCGGTGGAATCCCGATCGAAATAAAAATGTCGCTGATCTTTTCTTCCAGCGTTACCGGTTTTCTTTTCGCGGGCTGAAAATCCGCGCTTTCCTTCGGCGTTTCTTTACTTTCTCTGCACAATTCGCCCATCAGTTCCAAAGCGCCCGCTATCGCAAACGGCTTGATCAGATAATAATCCGCACCGTCCTGAATCGCGCGTTCGATGATCGCTTCCCCCGCAACGCCCGTAGCGATAATACGGCAGGCCGGCAACGCTTCTTTTATCTCCCGTATCACCCTGCACCCGTCGATTCCCTTTAAAAAAGTGCCCACAAAAGCCACGTCGGGGGCATTCTTCAAAACTTGTTTCAATCCCGCTTCGCCGTCGTCCCCCGCATAAGTCACCGCAAAATCGCCTTGTTTCTCGATCGCCGTTTTCAATTCGTTCATCAAAATCGCATTGCTTTCCAGCACCGCCGCTTTTCTCATATACTGCCTCAGCCTCCCGTATCCCGATAAATTTTTTCGTCTGCAATTCTTGCTTTCGTGAGACCATTATACAATATATTTTTTCAAAAGTAAAGCATTTTTTTACAATATTCAGTATATTTTTAAAAAATTTTTAGATTATTTTAAAATATTCGGTCGAATTTTGTAAAAAATTATAAATTATGAAGAAAAGAAACGGGGAAAGACGGATTTTCCGTCGATTCCCCGCAGCGGATTTCGTCGTAAAAAAGGCGATTCTCCACGTATTTTACAATTTTCGGATAACCCGCGACAGAAAGGAAAAAGCGTTTCGTTTATTGCGCCATTTCCTCAACGTAATCGTCGTACGTTACGCAACGATCGTATTTTTTCTCTCCCGTCGTTGCGTCGATTTCGATGATGCGATTGCAAACGGTGTTCATCAGTTCCTGATCGTGTGAAGTAAGAAGCATGCACCCTTTATAAGAACTGAGCCCGTTATTGAGCGCGGTGATCGATTCGAGGTCGAGATGGTTGGTTGGTTCGTCGAAAATCAGGAAATTTCCGCCCTCCAGCATCATTTTAGCAAGCATACAGCGCACTTTTTCTCCGCCCGAAAGCACTTTGGCTTTTTTCAGAGCCTCTTCGCCGGAGAAAAGCATTCTGCCAAGCCAGCCGCGAAGGTATTCTTCGTAATGATCCTTGGAAAACTGCGACAGCCATTCCACCAGATTCAGATCGCAATTCTCGAAATATTCGTTGTTGTTCTGCGGGAAATACGATTGCGTGATCGTCTTGCCCCATTGCACCGTACCGCCGTCGGGCTGTTCTTTCCCCGTCAGTACGTCGTAAAGCATGGTGATCGTGGTGCTTTTATCGCAAAGTATGCCGATTTTTTCGTTTTTCTGCACGCTGAACGTAAGATTTTTGAAATACCCTTCTTTCGTAAGGTTTTCCACGATCAGAATATCGTTGCCGATCTCCCGCTCGAATTTGAAATCGATATACGGATATTTACGAAGAGACGGCTTGAAATCGCTGATCGTAAGTTTTTCCAGTTCTTTCTTTCTCGACGTAGCCTGACGGGATTTTGAAGCGTTTGCGGCAAAACGGGCGATAAATTCCTGCAATTCTTTCGCCCTCTGCTCGGCTTTCTTGTTCTGCTCTTTCTGCTGACGGGCGAGAAGTTGGCTCGTCTGATACCAGAAATCATAGTTGCCCACGTACATATCGATCTTGCCGAAGTCCACGTCGCAGATGTTCGTACACACTTTATTCAGGAAGTGACGGTTGTGCGAAACGATGATAATCGTATTCTCGAAATCCATCAGATAATTTTCCAGCCAGCGCACCGTTTTGATATCGAGGTTGTTGGTAGGCTCGTCCAGGAGAAGCACGTCGGGATTTCCGAAAAGCGCCTGTGCCAGAAGAACGCGTACCTTTTGCTTCGCGTCGAGATCCGCCATCAGAGAATAATGCAGTTCTTCGGGAATTTCCAGCGCGTTCAAAAGTTGCCCCGCCTGATATTCCGCGTCGTATCCGCCGAGTTCGGCAAATTCCCCTTCCAGTTCGCCCGCGCGGATTCCGTCTTCTTCGGAAAAATCGGGATTGGCGTATAACGCGTCCTTTTCGTCCATGATATCGACGAGTTTTTTGAAGCCGAGCATTACGGTGCGGAGTACCGTTTCGTTATCGAACTTATTCTGGTTTTGCTGCAAAACGGACATACGCTCGTTTTTATCGAGCGTAACGGAGCCTTTCTGCGGCTCGATTTCGCCCGACAGCACTTTTAAAAACGTGGATTTTCCCGCGCCGTTCGCGCCGATGATTCCGTAGCAATTTCCTTTCGTAAATTTCAGATTTACGTCTTCAAACAGTTTTCTGCTGCCGAATTGCAGACTTACACCCGTAACCTGTAACATATCTCTCCTATTTCCGTCCGTTTCCGACGGCACGATTACATTTCTGTCGGGCAAAAAAAAGCCGTCGGACGTCCCCGACGACCTTTTCGCCTTTCGCGCCGAAAAAGCGCGGCTTTACATCATTATTTCGTCAGTTTCGTAAGTTCGTCGACGATATCGCCCACCGTGGCGAGAGAATCGAGATCTTCTTCGGGAATCACGATTCCTTCTTCGTCTTCGAGGCGGCTTAAAAGTTCCACCATATCGAGCGAATCCGCGCCGAGATCGTCGGTCACTTTGGATTCGGGCGTAATTTTATCTGCGGGAATATTCAACGCTTCTGCCAGCATATCGCGTACTTTTTCAAACATTTCCGTTTCCTCCGTATAATTTATTTCGTATCGCGGATTTTACCGCATCGTATCTTTATTGTAATATGATTCTCCGGAAAAGTCAAGCCTTTTTACGGCGACTTATACGAATTGCGGGAAATTATAACGAATATTTCGCGTTTTTATCGATATTCCCCACCACGCCGATCGCGTATTTGCCGCTTAAAAATGTTTTTCCGATCGCTTCTTCCACGTCGTTTTTCGTCACTTTATTGATGGAATCGAGCCTTCCCCGAAAATCGAATTCCCTGCCCGAAAGAAGCATTTCTTTGCCGTACATCAGCATCTGCGCAGACGTGCTTTCCTGCGAAAACAAAAGCGACGATTTCATCTGCTCCCTTCCTCGTACGAACTCGTCATCGGAAATTCCGTCTTTCTTCAATTCGTCGATACATTTTCCGATCGCGCTCAGTGCGTTTTCCGCCTTGGCCGGGTTCACGCCCGCATACACTACGAGATTTCCGCAATCTTCATACGAAGAAATATAAGAATACACGGAATACGCAAGCCCCAATTTTTCGCGCACTTCCTGAAACAGACGGGAACTCATCCCGCCCCCGAACACGCCGTTGAACGTCTGCATGGCGTCGGCAAGCGGATCGTCACGGCTGATCGAAGGAAATCCGATCGCGAAATGCGTCTGTTCGATCTTTTTCTTTTTCGTGGCTACTCCCGACGAAAATTCCGTGCTGCGCGCGGGTGCAACGCAGCCGCCGCGTTTTAAAGAAGCGAAATACTTGTCCGTCAGACGTTCGGCAAGATCGAAATCTATGCCGCCCGCAAACGCCACCACGATATTTTCGGGATGATAATACTTCGCCTTATAATTTTCTATGTCCGCACGCGTGAACCCTTTTACGTTTTTCGCGCTGCCGAGGATATTTCTGCCGTAGCCTTTTTTTCCGTAAATCGCATTATACAGCACGTCGAAACAAAGATCGTCGGGCGTATCTTCGTTCATATTGATTTCTTCGCACACCACGCCCTTTTCTTTTTCCGCTTCTTCTTCGGGGTACGAAGCGTTCAGAAACATATCCGAAAGCAACGAAAACGTCTCTTCCGTATGATCGGAGGTGCATTTCGCGTAATAACACGTAAGTTCTTTCGCCGTAAAAGCATTCACCTGCGCGCCGATCCGATCGAATGCGTCGGAAATCTCGAACGCCGTTTTCGTATCCGTACCTTTGAACTGCATATGTTCGATAAAATGCGAAAGCCCGTCTTCCGCGTCCGTCTCGTTCGCAGCGCCCGCTTTCACCAGAATTCCCGCCGAAACTGACAGAAGTCCGTCCATCTTCTTTACGACGAGAGTCAATCCGTTTTCATAAGTTTTCACTTTAAGCATAGTATTTCGTTTTTCTCCTTGTTTTTCCCGATTTCAGCCGTCATCCCCGCCTTCTTTTTCCCGTATCGCGGGCGCGCGGACAACGTTTTTTTGTTTTTTCTTTTTTTCAGCCGCCCGCCGCAAGATTTTCCGATACGGTCACAGCGCGAAGAGAATGATTTTTATAATAGGAAAGTATATCTTTCAATGCCGCCGCGGTCTCTTCTTTCGGATGCATCAATATAAAATCTCCGCCTTCGATATTTTCCGTGGCTCTGCGATAGATCAGCGAAGCGTTCCTGTCCCGCCAGTCGATCGTATCTTTCGTCCACAGGATCGTTTTCATCTCCGCAGAAGCGGCGGCAATCAGCGTGTTTTTACCGTATGCGCCCGAAGGCGGCGCGAAAAGCGTCGGTTTCACGCCCGTGAAAGCCTCCACGATCCGATTGCACTTTTCTATTTCCGCTTCGTTTTCACGCAACGAAAGAGCGGAATGATCTTTATGGAAATACCCGTGATTTCCCGTTTCGTGCCCCCCGTTTCTGATCGCATTCAGGCAGGCTTCGTTATCGTCCGCCCAGCAGCCGCCGACAAAAAAAGTGGCTTTTGCCCCGGATTCCTCCAGCACGTTCAGAATTTCGTAAATGACGGCGGTGTTTTCGTAGACGTTGAACATCAGAGAAACGCAATCCGATCCTTTCGTACCGTAACGATACAGATTCTCGTCGCTTGCCGCAAACACCTCTCCGCCCGTATCGTACAGACAAACGCTGCCCACCGACAAAAGCAGAAAAGCCAGAGCAAAATTCGTGATTGCCGTAAGCGGTGCGACGCGGCGTTTCTTGTGTTTTGCCGCACCCGCGCCTGTTTTGCGCGCCATATACCGTCGCTCTTTTTTTCGATTCATAATTCTCCTTATCCGCCCGAAAAAATTTTTTTAAAATCAATAAGTTTAAAAATTTTTCTCTTCGTAATATTTTATGGCGATAAAAAAAGAATATGACTTTTCCGTTAACCCCCCAGTGAACGAAAGCGCGCATGCGACGGTAAACGTGCCCGGAAAAACGGCGAGGCGGGGAAATTATTTGAATTTTACGATCGTAACGCCCGCTTCACCCTCGCCGTATCTGCCGAGGCGATACTCTTTCACGCGTTTATCCGTACGCAGCATTTCGTGAATGGCGGCGCGAAGTTTGCCGCTGCCCACGCCGTGCACGATACGCACCTCTTCCAATCCCGAGATCAACGCGGAATCGAGAAACGCCTCCACGTCGGGAACGGCTTCGGAGACGGTTTCGCCGATGACGTTGATTTCGAGCGTGGGCGCAAGGCGGGGCTTTAAGTTCTTCGTCACCTTCACTTCCGCGGGAAAAGCGCTGTTTCCGCCCGTTTTCGCCTTTCCTTTTTTCACGGATTTTTCCCCGTCGCTTTTATTTTGCCCGTTCCAGCCATTTATAAGCACGGAAAGCGCGGAAATTTTCAGTCGGAGTTTTATTTCCCCGCAACTCACCTCCGCTTCGTTCTTTTCCTTCCGCACGGAAAGCACCGCGCCCGTCTTTCCCATCGACGGAATAAATACGGCGTCGCCCTCTTTCAGTTTATCCTTATCCGCGGGGGCGAATTGCGGCGCGCTTTCCTCTTCCGTTTCCGCTTCGTACGATTCCGAGAGCAATCTGTTTTTCAGAGTCCTGGCTTTAATCAGATCGCCTTCCGTAATTTCGTTCTTTTTGAAAATATCTTCCATTTCGGAAAGCAATTCTTCCGCCTGCGCCGTTTTTTCCGCGATTTTACGGCGGACTTCCGCCTTCGCGCCCGCCTGCATTTTCTCTCTTTCCGCGGCGATTTTTTTCCGTTCTTCCTCCACCCGCGCGATTTTTTCTTTCAGTTCCGCCACCTCTCTGCCGCGCTCGATCGCAAGTTCTTCAGATTTCTGCCTGCTTTCTTCTGCCCTGCGGACGATATTTTCGAGTTTTTGCGAATCTTCGGAAAGATACGAGGTAGCCGCCGTTAAAATTTCTTCTTTCAGCCCCCATTTCCGAGCGATGGCAAGCGCGTTACTCGCGCCCGCCAGCCCGAGGCGGATCACGTAAAGAGGCTGTAACGTTTTCGCGTCGAACTGCATCGAGGCGTTTTCGATGCCCTTTGCGGTAAACGCATATTCTTTCAACGCCGAATAGTGTGTGGTGACGATTCCCGTGCAGCCGGATTTCAGAAGATATTCCACCACGGCGCGTGCAAGCGCCTGTCCTTCTTCCGGATCCGTTCCTCCGCCCAATTCGTCCAGCAGAACGAGCGAGGAAGAATCCGCTTTGTTCACGATTTCGGCAAGATTTTTCACGTGCGACGAAAACGTGGAAAGGCTTTCTTCGATACTCTGCGCGTCGCCTACGTCGCAGTAAATTTCTTTGAAAACGGCGAGATTCGCACTGTGCGCGGGAATAAATAATCCGCATTCCGCCATCAGCGAAAACAGCCCCACCATTTTAAGAGTCACGGTTTTTCCGCCCGTATTCGGGCCGCTGACAAGCAGCCACCGATACTCTTTTCCGAGAGAAATCGTTACGGGAACTACTTTCTTTTTATCGATCAGCGGATGCCTTCCTCCGTCGATTTCTATCACGCCCTTATCGTTCACTTCGGGGCATACGGCGGAATAGGAATACGCGTATTCCGCACGGGCGTAATAGCCGTCGATCTCTTCAAGAATTTCCTGCGCGGCGACAAGTTCGTTTTTCATTTTGCCCAGCCGCCCCGAAAGATCTTTTAAAATGCGTTCCGTTTCTTCCCGCTCGTCAAGCGTGAGCGAACGGAGTTCGTTATTCATTTCCAATACTTCTTCGGGCTCGATGAAAAACGTGGCGCCGGAAGCGGAGCGGTCGTGAATAAATCCCTTAATGTTCCGCTTGTATTCCGCACGTACGGGAATAACGTAACGATTATCGCGCATCGTAACGATGCCGTCCTGCAGATACTTTCCTTCCGCGCCCGTGAGATATTCGCCGAGGCGCGCTTTGATTTTTTCGTTCAGCGCACGGATATCTCTGCGAAGCGCAAAAAGTTTTTCGCTCGCATAATCGGAAAGTTCCGTATCGCTGACGATTTTCGAGGCTATATCGTCCTCTAAATTCCGATCGTAATACAGCCCGTCGGCAAGGCGTTTCATCGTGGTGATTTCCGTATCTTCCACTCCCGCGATCGAATCGCGCGCGATCCGCACCGATCGCAGCAGATTTCCCGCCGAAAGAAGTTCCGCACAGGAAAGCGTCGCGCCTTTTTCCGCGCGCGTAAGCGAATCGCCGAGCGGCTCGTAATATTCCACCTTGGAAAGCCCGTAGGTAAACAGCAATTTGACGCATTCTTTCGTGCGGTTCAATCGCGCTTTCGATTCGGAAAGCGCGGCGGCGGGTTCGCACGATTTCAGTTTTTCCTTACCGCCCGCCAGCACGGCGTATTCTGCCGCGTCTTCGAGAATCTTATTCAATTCCGTTTTTTCGATCGCTTTTGCGTTCATTCGTTCTCCTTATATCACGCTGTTTCTCACATGCCCGTACGTATACGGCGAAAACAATGCCTTCTGCGTTTCTTCATTCCGCAATATTCCGCGAAAATTTGCTCCTTTTATCGCGTTTTCGTCTTTTTTCGTCGAAGCGTCGATTATTCTCCCCGCGTTTTTCGCCGCAACGCCGATCAGCGAGGCGCAATTATATATCTCGAATCTGCATTCGCCGCTGCCGTCTTTATATCGGCGCACGGAAAACGCGCGACCGTTTTCGTCGGTGAGCGTATATTCGTTCCGCTTATCGCACACGCCGCACGTTCTGCCGAACGGACAATAGCAAAGATCCATCAGTTTTATTCCGCCGAGGGCTAAAACGAACGCCTGTTTTCGCACCGATTTCGTTGCCGTACCGATCAGCGCTTCCTGCTCGTTTTTCGAGATTTCTTTCGAGAGCACATAATACGAAACAGACGATTCTCTTATCGCCTCGATTGCCGAAACGGCGTTCGTCAGATTAAACCCGCTCCCCGCAAACAAACGGCAACCCGTTTGTTTCGCAAACATCAGCGCGGAATAATTTTCCGCATAAACGCCGTCCGCCATGCCCGCCTTTATCGCGCGAGAAATTGCTTCTTCCGTTTCCGCTTTGCAAAACGCGGGATAATACAGATATTTTTCCCCGCAAAAATCACCGAATAAAGAATCTTTTTTTTCTTCCGGGGCGCAAAGCGCGCCGTAATCGTCTGGTTTTAAAACGGCGATCCGCACGCCGGCCTGATCGTCCGCCGCCGAAAAAGATCGTGCGATTTTCACGATTTTTTCTTCCTGCGATGCGGCCGCATTTTCCGTAACCGCCGCAATCTTTTCCTGCATTTCCGCCCCGTCGCGGGCACTTTGCAGATATGAAAAATAAAAAAAATCGTCCGCGGAATATTGTTCGTTCGCGTATTTCGTTCTGTCCGCTTTCAACGCGGCGTAAAATTCGCGACGGAAAGCGTTCAGAAGCGACTTCGGCAAAAACGCACCGGATGTTTTCACTTCAAAAAATCGTACGTCCACGGGCAAAGAATCGGATTTTAAAAAGCACTCTTTTATCTCTTCCTCCGTCAGTGCGCGCCCCGTTGCGCGTTCCAAAACCCCGTGCGTTCTCACCGTAACGTTTCCGTCCGTCGCCACGCCGTACTCGCCCGCGTCCATCGTAATTTTCAGCGTTACGGGAATATTTTTCCGCACGGAAAGCACTCTTTCAAGCGATCTGTTATCCGTAGTGACGAACACGCCGTCGCCGTTTTTCAGGCGCGTTTTCGACGAGATATAAAAGCCTCGTTTATCGTTTTTAACAAACGTCGCGCCGCCGATTTCCTCTTTATCGCGCACAATTTTAAACGCGTCGCCGGCGGAAAAAGCATATCCGCTTTCCACGAAGTACTTTCCGCCGATCACTTTCACCGTGCCGGCATGTTCGCCGATATGCCCCTGCACGTAAGGCGAAAGAAGCCGTTTATCCTGCAAAAAAGCCAGTCCCTTCGTGTAATTGCCGCGATTATAGGCGCGTTTCAGATCGGAAAGAGCAAGCGTTTTTTCCGCATCGGATACGCCGGAAAGAATTTTCGCGTAATATTCCGTCGCCGCCGCAACGTATTCTTTGCGGCGCATTCTGCCTTCTATTTTAAACGACGTAACGCCCGCTTTTATCAGCGCGGAAATATCTTCCCCTACGGAAAGATCCGAAAGCGAGAGCGCATAATTCTTTGAATGAACGTCCGCCGCTTTTTCCGCCCCGTCTTTTGAAATCGGCGTGCGATCGTAGGCGTATTTTTTGCGGCACGGTTGTTTGCATCTGCCGCGATTGCCGCTCTGCCCGCCGACGAATGAAGAAAAATAACACTGCCCCGAAAAGCACGTGCAAAGCGCGCCCTGCACGAAAACTTCCGTTTCGATGATTTCCGCGATTTTTCCGATTTCCGCAAGCGGCGTTTCTCTTGCTAAAATCACGCGGGAAAAACCGTATTCTTTCGCAAGAAGCGCGCCGTTTACGTTGCATACGCCCGCCTGCGTGCTGAGATGCAGCACGATTTTCGGATATGATTTTTTGATCGCTTTACCGAGAAAAATATCCTGAATGATGATCGCGTCCGCCCCGAGCGACCACACGAATAAAAGCGCGGCGACGAAATCTTTCAATTCGGAATCTTTCACAAGCGTATTCATCGCCACGTATACTTTCGCGCCGTAAAAATGAGCCTCGTCGATGATCGATTTCATTCCTTCGCCGTCGAAATTTTCCGCGCTTGCCCGCGCGGAAAACTGCCCGTATCCGAGATAAATCGCGTCTGCGCCCGCGTTTAAAGCCGCCCGCGCGCACTCTGCATTTCCCGCGGGGGACAATATTTCCAATGACATTCTTTCAATACCGCTTTGCATGCCTTTCGTAGTTTCTTCCGTACGTCCTTTCTTTTGCGCGATCTTTCCGCTCTTTTCGTCTTTACCGTTTCTTTTCCGTCGTTTTTTATCTGCCTACGCTTCTCGAAATCAATTCTTCCGCCGCGTCGTAGCCCATACTCTTTAAACGGAAATTTCTCGCCGCCACTTCGATGATAATCGCAAGATTTCTTCCTGGCGATACGGGAATCACGAGTTTCGGAATTTTCACGCCGAGAATTTCTTCCGTCATGCCCTCGTCGCCCACGCGATCGTATTCTTTTCCCTCCTGCCAGCGTTCCATACGGATTTCCATATCGATTTTCTTTTCGTTGAGCACGGAACCCGACCCGTACATGCTCTTTACGTTGATGATTCCGATCCCGCGCAGTTCCATGAAATATCTGATCATGTCGGGTGCCGTTCCGTATAATTCGTTCGCAATCTCTTTGATGATCACGCTGTCGTCCGCAATCAGGCGGTGCCCGCGTTTAATCAGTTCCATAGCGGTTTCGCTCTTTCCTACGCCGCTATTTCCCGTCAGCAAAACGCCCACGCCGAATACTTCCATCAGTACGCCGTGGCTCGACGTAGACGGCGCAAGTACGCGGTTTAAATGGATATACAGATCGCTCATAAGATCCGTAGTAGGCTTCGGACTTCTGAAAATCGGACAACTCACTTTTCTCGCCTCTTCCGAAAGTTCGTTCAGAACGGGAAGATCGCGGCTGAGAATAATGCACGGAAGTTCTCCTTGCGAGAGCAGATCCGCAATTTTTTTACGGCGGATTTTCTCCGTGAATGTGCGCAGATATTCGTGTTCGGAAAAGCCGAGCACCACCACGCGGGTAGGATCGAAATAATCGAAAAAACCCGCCAGCGCAAGCCCCGGACGTTCCACGCTCATGCTTGAAAGCGTCACCGTTCCCCGCCCCGCATACACGATTTCAAGATTGAGATCCGCCGCGAATTTATCCAATTTTACGTTTTCCGTAACGTGCTGATTCATTTTCTTTCTCCTTTTGTGTTTCCGTAAGTATCAGCGGATGCAATGCCGCCCCGCAAAACAATGGTTTTCTTTACCCCGGCGTGTTTTATTCTTCCTTAAAGCCGTATTCTTCGATGATTTTTCCTACGGCATCCTCGTTGTTCGAAGCAGGATACACCCGCACGCGTTTTTTCATTTCTTCGTTGCCGTTTGCCATGCAAAGCCCCAGCCCTGCGGCGGCAAGCATTTCTTCGTCGTTCAACTGATCGCCCGCGGCAAGAGTCTTTTCGTAAGGAATACGATAATAATCCGCCATGATTTTCAGCGCGACGCCTTTATTGCACGTTTTCGATAAAATTTCGATATAGCGCGCCGTGCTTCTCGTCACCCAGAATCTGTCTCCGAATTTTTCCGTATATTTTTTCAGAAGCGCTTCGTGTTTTTTCGGATCTTCCACGATGATCAGAAGTTTATTCACCTTTTCGCCGTGTTCCTTAATCCGCCGCGAAAGAGGCTCGTCAAGCACGGGAACGGCCTGCACGCGGCAACTCGTTTCGTATCTTCTCAACGTTTCCCCGTCGCAGTTAACGTAATACTTATCGCCCGTGTAATACTGCAGGTGTACGTCGTCTTTTTCGATACACGCGGCGATTTCGGCGGCGTCTTCGGGCGAAAGAGAATTTTCATAAAGCGTTTTTCCGCTTTTCAGATCGGTGACGAGCGCGCCCGCATACGACGTAGCCACACCGTCCAGCCCAAGATCTTTCGCAATTAACGCCACCGACGGCAGCATCCGCCCCGAGCACAGGCAGAATTTTCCGCCTGCGGCAACGTATTCCGTGATTTTCCGCCGAGTGAAATCCGATACGGATTTATCGTCTCTTAAAAGCGTTCCGTCAAGGTCGGAAGCGATCAATAAATAATTCAATGTTTTTTTCATTTGTATTTTTTCTTACATCCCCGCCGATACGGCTTAAAAATTTTCGTCGAAATATTTTTTGATGTTTTTGGCAAGTTTTTCGCCGATCCCCGGCACTGCGGCAAGTTCTTCTTCGCTCGCCTGCGCCACGTTTTCCACCGATTTGAAGGTATCGAGCAGCGCTTTCCGTTTTTCCTTTCCCACACCTTCGATTTCCGCAAAACGCGACGTAAGATTGCGCTTGTCGTGCAGCGTACGGAAATAGGTAATCGCGAAGCGGTGCGCTTCGTCGCGTAAACGTTGCAGCATTTTCAGCGCGTAATCGCGATGATCGATCTTCACGCTTTCATCGCTGTGCAGCGTAAACACCTCTTCTTCGCGCTTGGCAAGCGAAACGAGATCGATGCCGTAAATATGCATTTCGTCGAAAATTTCTTTCACGGAAGAAAGTTGCCCTTTGCCGCCGTCGATCACGATCAGATCGGGCTTCTCAAACCGCTCTTCCTCTTCCGTTCCCAGTTTTGAAAGCCGCCTTTTCAGCACTTCCTGCAACGAAGCGAAATCGTTCGCGCCTTCCACCGTTTTTATGCGGAATCTGCGATAGGAATTTTTATCGGGTTCACCGTCGGAAAACACCACCATCGAGCCCACTTTATCCACGCCGCTGATATTCGATATATCGTAACATTCCATACGCTTGGGATAATGCGAAAGATTCAGAAGCGTTTTCAGTCTTTCGCAAGCCGCCGTGGTCATATCGTCTTTATGCCTGATTTTATCCACCGATTTCGCAAGATAATCTTCGGCGTTTTTTTCCGCCATATCCAGCAACGCACGCTTCACGCCCTGCCTTGCGACCACGATTTTCACCTTTTTGCCCTGCTCTTTCGCGAAATACTCTTCCAGAAGTTCCGCGCCGTCGACGCACGGCACTACGATTTCTTCGGGCAATTCGTGATTGGAATAATACCTCGAAATAAATGCCGAAATCGCTTCGCCGTCTGTGCCGTATGCCTCTTCGAGGGCGAAATTACTGCCGCCCTGCATAATTCCCTTTCTTGTGATCAGAAGGGAAATCGAAGAATACAGACGATTCGTTTTATAGGCGATGATATCCGCGTTTAAAGAACGATTCAAAGAGGTGATCCGCTTCAGTTTCAATTTGCCGATCATCTGCAATTTTTCGCGGTAATCCATGGCGAGTTCAAATTCTTCCTCTTCCGCGAATTTCAGCATTTTTTCCTGCAGAATCGCCTCGGCTTCTTCAAGATCTCCGTCTAAAAACGCCAGCGCCCTTTTCACTGCCGCCGCATATTCTTTTTCGTACGCCTCTCCTTCGCCTACACGCGCGCACGGCGCAAGACAACGGTGCAGATGCGCCGCAAGGCACGGTTTTTTCGGCTTTTCGCCGATCGATACGGCGCATGTGCGCACGTTGTACACGAGCGATAAAATATCCAGCACGTCTTTACAGCGGATTCCGCCCATGAACGGACCGAAATATTTTCCTTCTTTCGTGATTTTTCTGGTAATCGAAAAACGCGGAAACCTTTCGTTCGTATGCGCTTTGATATACGGATACGTTTTGTCGTCTTTCAGAAGGATATTGTATTTCGGCTTGTATTTTTTGATCAGATTGTTTTCCAGAGCCAGCGCATCGATTTCCGTTGCCGTGATGATATACGAAAAATCTTCGATTCTCGCCACCATCGCCGCCACCTTTTCGGGCTTGTAGCCGCTTTGAAAATACTGGCGCACGCGATTTTTTAAAATACGCGCTTTCCCTACGTAAATCACCACGTCCGATTCGTCGCGCATGATATATACGCCCGGGCGTTCGGGCAGCATTTTCAGTTTTTCAGCGATGATTTCGTTCATAAAGATTACGTCTTTTCCGTCCGTCTGTATTTTTCCGTATATCATTATACACCAAACACGGAATTTTTGCAAGGAAACAAACGAACAGAAACGCTAAAAAAAATGTATATTCCGCATCAAATAAACGTTCAGCAGCCCAAAAATTCCACGCCTTTTAAAATAACGTCGTTTATGCTGTCGTCGCAAAGTGAATAAAAGACGATTTTCCCGAGCCGACGGCTTTTTACGATCCCCGCGCTTTTTAAAAAACGAAGTTGGTGCGAAGCCGTAGTCTGATTGATTCCGAGCAGTCGGGACATATCCGTCACGCATAGTTCGCTGATTGCCAGCGCGGATAAAATTTTCACCCGCGTATAATCGGCGAATACGGAAAAAAAACACACGACGCCCTCAAGGACATCTCCTTTCGGTACGTAGTCCTCGATCAGGTTTTTCGTGCGTTTATCGAGCAATAACATTTCGGCCATAAAAATCTCCTTTCCGCCCGTGCCCGAAAGCGCGGCGCGTTATCTTTTTTCAAAAGCGCGGAAACAAATGCTTCTTTGCTTATATGATAACGTATTGCAGATGACTTTTTATGGCCGATCTCGTCGTGAAAGTATTTATTTTGTCGTTTTTCGGCAAGCGCTTTTTCCGTCAGACGCAATCAGACGATTTTTTTCACTTCGTAGCCTGCTTCCGCAACGGCATTTTTCATCGCTTCGTCCGAAATATCGTCCGCCGCTTCCACCACCGCCGTTTTCTTCTTCAGATCCACGCTTTCCACGGTAACGCCGTCAATCGCGTTCAACGCGTCGGTTACGTGTTTTACGCAGTGCGCGCACATCATGCCTTCGATCGTCACAGTCTTTTTCATCGTTCTGTTCTCCTTGTTGTTTTTATTTTCTTTTTCCGTTTTATCTTCCTGAACTTCGCTCGCCGCGCCGATTGTTCCGATCCCGTCAAATCTTCCGTCCGTTTGCCCGCTCTTCGCGTTCGTATCCGAATAATCCGTGCGTTTTTCGCCTTTGAATCTCGTAAGACGCAAAGCGTTCGTCACCACAAACAGCGAACTGAGACTCATGCACGCCGACGCAATCATCGGATTAAGCGACAAGCCCCATTTCGCAAACACGCCCGCCGCAACAGGAATCGCCACCACGTTGTAGAAAAACGCCCAGAACAGATTTTCTTTGATATTTTTCACGGTGGCTTTGCTTAAACGAATCGCGTCGGAAACGGAACGTATATCCCCGCCTACAAGCACCACGTCCGCGCTGTCGATCGCAACGTCCGTACCCGTGCCGACGGCTATTCCCACGTCCGCTTCTTTCAGTGCGGGAGAATCGTTTATCCCGTCGCCTACCATCGCCACATAGCCTCCCGCCGCTTTCACGCGCTTCACCGCTTCCGCCTTGTCTTTGGGCAACGCGCCCGCGAAAACGTCGGAAATGCCCGCTTTATCGGCGATCGAACGGGCTACGAGTTCGTTATCGCCCGTCACCATGGCGACGCGGATTTTCGCTTTTTTCAACGCCGCCACGGCGTCTACGCTCGTTTCTTTCAAGCCGTCCGCAAGAGCGAATACGGCGATCACGCCTTCTTCGCCCGCAAGAAACACCGCGGTCTTTCCTTCCGCGGAAAGGCGTTTTTCTTCCTTTTTCGCTTTCGCCGCTTCTGCCGCCGTCAGCAGTTTATCGTTGCCGAGACGATACGCTTTCCCTTCGATTTCTCCTCGCGCGCCCTTACCCGTCTCATATACGTAATTTTGCACTTTTTTATCGGATTCGCCCGCCTTTTCCTCCGCAAAAGCACGGATACAATCGGCAATAGGGTGATTGGATAGGCTTTCGATCGCCGCCGCGATATGCAGAATTTCTTTTTCTTCCGCCGTCGGCGTATCGCCGCTTTCTGCGGCAGGCACGCTTGCGGCAGACGTATTCTTACCGTTTACGACAAAATCGGTGACGCGCATTTTCCCTTCCGTAAGCGTAGCCGTTTTATCCAGCAGAACGCAATTGATCTTTTCTGCCCGCTGCAACGCTTCCGCGTTTTTGAAAAGAACGCCGAGCGACATTCCCTTCCCCGTAGCCGCCATCACCGCCACGGGCGTGGCAAGCCCGAGCGAGCACGGGCAGGAAATCACAAGCACGCTGATACCGTAATTTGCCGCCGTTCCCGCGTCTTTGCCCACTAAAAACCAGATTAAAAACGTAGCGAGCGCCACGAACGTGACGGCGGGAACGAAAACACCAGCGATAACGTCCGCCACGTGTTGAATCGGGGCTTTGCTTTCGCCCGCTTCTTTCACCATTTTCACGATCTGCGAAATCGTGGTGTCCGCACCCACCTTTTCGGCTTTCACTTTCATATAGCCGCTTTTCACGATGTCCGCGCCCGTCACAGCCGAACCGTTTTCCACTTCCACGGGCATGCTTTCCCCCGTCACCGCGGCACGATCGACATATCCGCTGCCTTCAATCACCGTACCGTCTACGGGAATATAATCACCCTGCTTCACCACGAGAATATCGCCTTCTTTCAGCGCTGAAAAAGGCACGGATCTTTCTTCGCCGTTTTCTTCGATCTGCACGGTATCGGGCATCATGCGAAGCAATTTTTCCACTTCCTTGCCCGTTTTCCCCGTCGCTCGGGCTTCCAGCCATTTTCCCAGCGTAACCAACGTAAGAATCATCGCCGCCGATTCAAAGAACAGATGTTCCGCGTGCATTCCGCCCATAACGATCGCATGAATCGCAAGGTATACGGAATACAGAAAGGAAACGCCGGAGCCCAACGCAACGAGCGTATCCATATTCGGCACGCGTTTCAGGAGCGCCGAAGTACCGTTTTTGAAGAAACGGAAATTGACGGCGATCGTCGCTGCCGAAAGCACGAATTGCAATACGTAATTCACCGTGGCGGGCGGCAACGGCAACGAGAGCATACCGCCCATGGAAAGATACATAATCGGAACAAGCAGGACAAGCGAAATAAAAAACCGCTTTTTCAACATTTCCGTTTTGCCTTTCCGGCGTTCTTCTTTTCCTTCCCTGTATTCGCCGATCCCGTACCCCAAAGCGGTGACGGCAGCAAAAATATCTTCTTTTGTCACGATCTTTTCGTCATATTCCACGCTGAGGCTTTCCCCCAGCAGGGACACTTCCGCATTTTTTACGCCGTTTAGTTTTTTCGTAACGCGCTCCACGCCCGCAGAACATGCCGAACAACTCATCCCGGTGACGGTGAATCTTTCTTTCGTCATATGCCGATATCTCCTTTTCGTTTTTTTCCGTTTTGCTTTGTTCCGCTGCCGATTATCGCATTATCTTTGCGTACGCGCCGACGAAACGTAGTATTTTCATAATTTGCCCGTATTATACTACCAAGTTGGTAGGTTTGTCAACCAATACCGCATACAAAAAATTAAAAAACTTACAAAAAAGCAAAAACTCGCCTTTTCTGTATCGGAATAGGCGCGATATCTGCGATTCACCCGCGCCCGTTGCCTGCAAAATACATATCCTTTAATACATATCATTCGCGCTTACGCCCCGAAATTATGCGGCTATATACGATAATTTTTTCTATAACGCAAAAAAGCGGGTGCTGTTCGCAGCCCGCCTGAATGCGATGGGATCACAAAGAAATTATTTCGCTTCTTTCGCCGCAACAACCTCTTTGCCGTCGTAATAACCGCAGTTCTTGCACACTCTGTGCGCTTCGGTCAGTTCGTGGCAATGAGGGCATTCCACGAGAGTGGCCGCCGTCGCTTTGTAGTTTGCGAAACGTTTGTTGGTTCTGCTCTTGGATTGTTTACTCTTAGGTACTGCCATATTAACACCTCATAATACTTTTGATTTCTTATTTTTTTCGTCGGAATCATTCAGCCGCCGCTTCGGAGCGCTCAATATTCCACGCCTTTGCAATCTTCCCCGCAGGAAAGAGCGCGCGGCATGCTCCATACGATCGAATCGTAAAACAATTCTTTCAGATCGATGATATTCCCGTCGTAAGCATAATCTTCGCCGTCGCCGTTTCTCGTATAGCGAGCCTCGATTCCGCCCGTCACTTCCGTTTCCGTTTCTTTAAGGCATCCGGAACACAGCCCTTTCAGGCGGTACTTCACCTCGCCGGATATTTCCACTTCGCCGTCCTCGAAAATATCGTACGATATCTTCGCCACAGCGTTTCCGCCGAAAGAAACGTAAGGAATATCGATAAGATCTTCGGGCGGATCGAAAGCAAATTCCGCTTCTCCCGAATACTCTTTCAATCCGTTCAGTTTTTTTACGTCGAGTATCATCATAAAACCGACCTTAAAATTATATTATATTTAATTGCGTTTGTCAACGTTTTTTCAAGGCTTTTTCGCGGTTTTTAAGAAGTTTTTGTTCCTCTCCGCCGTCAAAGGCGCACGCTTTTTGAAAAAGCGTGCCCGCTCCGCCCGAAAGATACGTTCTTCCCTGCTTGCAAATTCCGCCTGATCTCACACGAGCGCCAGCGTTTCGCGGGCGATAACGAGTTCTTCATTCGTAGGAATGATCAGCACGCGCACTTTTGAATTTTTGCCCGTAATGTCGCGGATACTTCCGTCGTTTTTGGAAAGATTCTTTTCTTCGTCGATTTCCAGCCCGAGGTATTCCATATCTTTGCAGATCGCGCTGCGCACAACGGGCGTATTTTCACCTACGCCTGCGGTAAACACAACGCAATCGAGTCCGTTCATCGCCGCCGCGTATGCGCCCACGTATTTTTTGCAGGCATACGAGAACATATCGAGCGCGAGTTGCGCGCGTTTGTTTCCCTTTTCCGCTTCCGCCGTAAGATCGCGGAAATCGCTGGATACGCCCGAAACGCCGAGCATACCGCATTTTTTATTCAGATACGTGAGCATTTCGGAAACGTTCATCCCCTCTTTTCTGGCGATATATTCCGCCGCGGCATAATCGATGTCTCCGCTACGCGTGCCCATGGGAACGCCCGCAAGCGGCGTAAATCCCATCGACGTATCGATACATTTTCCGCCTTTCACCGCCGTAATCGACGAACCGTTGCCGAGGTGGCAGGTGACGATTTTCAAATCCTCGATATTTTTTCCGAGATATTTCGCCGCTTCCTGGGAAACGAATTTATGGCTTGTTCCGTGCGCGCCGTATCTTCTGATCTTATATTTTTCGTAATGCGCGTAATCCACGGCGTACATGTACGCGTATTCGGGCATCGTGAAATGGAACCCAGTATCGAATACGAGCACCATGGGCGTATCGGGCATCGCCGCCTTGCACGCTTTCACGCCCACGATCGCCGCGGGATTGTGCAAAGGAGCGAGATCCTTGATCTCTTCCATCTTCACCATCGCTTCGTCGGTGACGAGCGCGGGCTGCTTGAAGGCTTCGCCGGAAGCCACTACGCGGTGCCCCACCGCGCCGATTTCGCTCATCGAAGAAATAACGCCGATTTTTTTATCCGTAAGCGCTTCGAGAACAAGTTTCACCGCGACGTTGTGATTTTCCATGGGAATTTCTTTTTCCGTCGTTTCGCCTTTCGCCTTATGAATCAGTCTGGAATGATCGATTCCGATTCGCTCGCAATTTCCTTTCGCAAGCACGCTTTCCGTCTCCATATCGATCAACTGATATTTCAACGAAGAACTTCCCGAATTGATGACAAGAATTTTCATTATTTACCTCAAACGTATTTATTTTCGTTTTTCTTAGTATCGGATTTTCCGTTTTTCCTTTGGAATCACGCGGAACAAGCGGAAAAAGTGCGATGATCGCGCATCATTACAGTTGCGTCTGCAACGCCGTAATCGCCACGGCCGCTACGATATCTTCGGATTTGCAACCTCTCGAAAGATCGTTCAACGGCTTTGCAAAGCCCTGACAAATCGGGCCTACCGCCATAAATCCGCCGAGACGTTCCGCAATCTTATAGCCGATATTTCCCGCCTGCAAATCGGGGAAAATAAAGACGTTCGCCTTACCCGCCACATCCGATCCGGGTGCTTTCAACGCCGCTACGGAAGGAACGATCGCCGCGTCGAACTGCAATTCGCCGTCAAGTTTGATTTCGGGGGCTTTTTCTTTCGCGATCTTCGCCGCTTCCGCCACCATCGTCACGTTATCGTGTTTCGCGCTGCCCTTCGTGGAGAAGGAAAGCATCGCCACTTTCGGATCGATCCCCGCGATTTCTTTCGCGGATTTCGCCGTAGCGATCGCGCAATCGGCAAGCCCTTCGGAAGTGTACGTGGGGTTCAGACCGCAATCGGCGAACACCACCAGTCCGTCGGGACAGTACTGATTGCCCTGCGGCGGGCAGATCATAAGATTGAACGAAGAAACGGAAGAAACGCCGGGCGCCGTTTTAATGATCTGAAGACCGGGGCGCAGCGTGTTTGCCGTAGAATGGCACGCGCCGGAAACCAGCCCGTCTACGTCGCCCTCTTTCAGCATCATCGCGCCGAAATACGTGCCGTCTTTCAGCAGTTTTTCCGCCTGATCGGGCGTCATACCCTTGGAAGCGCGCAATTCGCAAAGGCGCGCGTTATAACGGGGCAGATCGGGAGAAGTAAGCGGATTAACGATCGTAACGCCCGTCAGATCCACATCGGGATTCGCCTTTTTGATTTCGTTCTCGTCGCCGAGAAGCACGATTTTCGCCACACCCTCTTTCGTAGCGTCGGCAGCCGCTTTCACCACGCGGGAATCTTCGCCTTCGCAAAGAACGATCGTCTTGTGAAGGGCTTTTGCTTTTTCTTTGATTTCGTCAAGTACGTTTTTCATTTTTCGATTATCTCCCGTAAACGCTTTATTTTTTTTATATTTTCGTGTATAATTTTTTCGCGGGCAAAATATAGCCGCGAAGAAATAGCGGGCACAGGTAACACGCCCGAAACTTCTTTTTAAATTATAGCATATCGGTTTGCGATTGTAAAGAAAAAACGGGGCAAAACAAGGAAAACGAAACATAAAAATGAAAATTTGCGGAATTATTTGCGAGTACAATCCTTTTCATAACGGACACATATATCATATCACAGAAGCAAAACGCCGTTCGGGCGCGGACGCGATCGTCTGTATTCTCGGCGAACATTTCACCCAGCGCGGCGAAGCCGCCGTACTGCCCGCCGCAGTGCGCGCAAAACACGCGATTCTCGGCGGAGCGGACGCGGTGATTTCCCTGCCCGCGGTGTTCGCAACGTCACCCGCGGAGATTTTCGCGCGGGGGGCGATTTCGATTCTTTCTTCTCTTCCCGCATTTTCTTTTCTTTCTTTCGGCGCGGAACACGCCGACTCGGATTTTTTTGCCGCCGCGGAAATCCTGAACGACGAATCTTCCTATGCGGAAACGATGAAAAAATATCTTTCGCAAGGCGATTCGTTTGCTCTTTCGCGGGAAAAAGCCCTGAAGGGCACCGCCGCGTTCCCGCTTTTATCTTCGCCGAACGACGTGCTCGCCCTGGAATACGCCCGCGCTCTTCTGCCGAAAAAACGCGCCATAACGCTGCTGCCTGTCGAACGGATCGGCGCATATAAAAAAGAAGAACTGACGGGAAGCATTTCTTCCGCCGCGGCGATCCGCGCAGCGGTAAAAAACGGCTGTGTGCCGTGCGCGGAAACGGGCGTGCCCGAATTTACGGCAAACGATCTTTCGCGGGGATATTTCGATCAGAGCACGCTTCTTGCCGCCGAAAAAATATCTCTTCTGAAAACGCCCCGCAACGTGCTTGCCGCTACGCTCGATTGTACGGAAGGGCTGGAAAACGCGTTGTTCAAAGCGGCGGGAAACGGGAAAGACGTTATAAAAGCCCTTACTTCCCGCCGTTACACCGCTTCGCGGATCAGGCGGATATGTCTGCAGAATCTGCTCGGAATCCGCAGAAATTTTATCGATCGATGCCTTACGTCCCCGCTGTATATAAAGCCGCTTGCCGTTAAAAAAGGCAGAGAAGACGTACTTTCCGCCCTTGCGGCGGGCAGTCTTCCCTGCGTGATCCGCCACGCCGACGAAATCGCCCTTTCCGGCGTAGCGAAAAAATGTTTTGAAACGGAGAAACTCGCGCAAAAAATTTATTCCGCCGTAACGAATCGTTACGACGGAACAAACACTTTATTTTATTGATTTGTTTCGTTATTCTCATCCGGGAAAAACCGTTGTCATCCGATAAGCAATGATTTTACGCAACGTCGGGAAAGGACGCTTTTCGTTCGTTGCTTCTTATACGATATGCGCGCGCTTCTCGTTATTTTTCGTAGCGTACTTCATTCGGCGCCGAGCCGTCCTTAAAAAACGCGCTGAGATTTTCGCACGTCGTTTCGGCGATGTTTTCCAGCGCCTCGTTCGTAAGATACGCCTGATGCGACGTTACGAGAACGTTCGGCATGGAGATCAGACGGGCAAGCGTATCGTCATCCAGAATATGCCCGGAAATATCGCGGAAAAACACGTCGCCCTCTTCTTCGTACACATCGAGGCACGCTGCGCCGATCTTCCGATCTTTGATCCCCTGCAGCAACGCCTCGGCGTCGATCAGCCCGCCGCGCGACGTGTTCACGATCACCACGCCTTTTTTCATTTCGGCGATCGTTTCCGCATTGATCATATGATGCGTTTCTTCCGTAAGCGGGCAATGCAGAGAAATCACGTCGCTGTTTTTAAAAATTTCGTCAAGCGATACGTAATAATCTTCTTTCCCCGGAAATTTATCGTACGCCAGTATCTTCATGCCGAAGCCTTTGCATATATCGATGAATACTTTTCCGATTTTTCCCGTGCCGATCACGCCCACCGTCTTTCCGTGCAGATCGAAGCCCGCGAGTCGATTAAGGCTGAAATTAAAATCGCGGGTACGAATATAGGCTTTGTGCGTACGCCGCACGGAAGTGAGCAGCATCGCCATGGCATGTTCGGCAACGGCATACGGAGAATACGCAGGCACGCGCATACACGTGATTTTATCCTTTGCGTATTTCAGATCTACGTTGTTATACCCCGCGCAGCGCAGAGCGACGACGGGAATATTATGCTGGCGCAACTTGTCGATCACGGGCGCGCTCAGTTCGTCGTTGACGAAAACGCAGACGCCGTCGCAACCCTTTGCAAGATCCGCCGTATCTTCCGAAAGTTTCGTTTCAAAATATTTGAATTTGAAATCGTACTTCTCCCCGTATTTTTCAAAAGAAGTTTTATCGTATTCTTTCGCGTCGAAAAAGGCTATTTTTTTCATATGATTCACACTCCCGAAAAATGATTTGCGCCGCGTTTTACCGCATTGCCCGTTAAATCGTTTTTACCCGCACACGACACCCTCCGGAGATTCCGCCTTTACGCACAAGGAAATATTTGTTCGCGCGCACGCGCCCGAGCAAATATATTATATCGTACGGATATTACAATTTTATTATACCCTGTTTTTATGCTTTTTAACGCATTTTCCGATTTTTCCATTTTCGTAAAAAATACGCAAACGTTCAGCCGCATTCAAAAGCGGTTACCTCGTCACAATCTCGACGGACATTCCGTCTTTTTCGTCTGGTCCGCAGGCGGCGTTGCTCTGCGTGCGGAAAATTGCTTCACCCACGTTCTCGTATAATCGCAAAGAGCATCCAGTTGAACGGCGGAATACCCTCTGCAATAACGCACGTATTCGCAAAGCAGCCCTTCCACGAAGATATTTATTTCCAGTTCGAGATACCTTTTATCTTTTAAAAGAGGCGAAGAATAGCACAGTTCCAGAAATTTATTCGACGCAATCGCCGTAAGTTTTTTTGCCGTGAAAAGAAAATCGTTCGATTTACAGAGCAATTTATAATTTTCGTTATTCTCGCGCACATACTCGAAAACGCTATCGATAAACTGTTCGATATTCGTAGGCGATAAAAGGCGAGAATTATCGAAGAATATGTCGATCAATTCGTTTTCGTAATCTTCTGCCACGCCGTAAATATCGTCGTAATGCGAATAAAACGCTCCTCTGCTGATTTCCGCCCGTTCGCAAAGTTCGCGGATCGTGATTTTCGATATCTCCCCCTTTTCCGAAAGCATCTCCGCAAACACCTGTTTGATCAGCCGCTTCGTCTTTCTCGAAGAATTATTGATATTCTGCACCTTCATTTTACTTCTTTTTTGCACAATTTTTAGTACAGTGTTCAAATTTCAACACTGACGCATTTTTTGTGCTTTCCTTTTTCGATTTTTTGTATTATTATTATACCATGAACAGTGTGGAAATGTCAACAGTGTTTAAATGTTTTTCGTAAAATATTTTATTCCGATACAAAACGCCCTCTGAGAAAGAGGCGGATACGGTAACGATTGCGAAAAGCAAGGGCACGAAACGAAAGCGACCCCGCGCGAAAACAACGGAGGATTTACCGAAGATGAAATATCACGTATTGTACAACCCGCTTGCGGGGCTCGGAAAAGAAGAAAACGGACTTTCCTGCGCCGAAAAACTTTTAGACGGAAAAGACGCGGAATTTACCGACGTAACGAAAGCGGAAAATTTCGACGCGCTTTTCGCCTCTTTGAATAAAGACGACGTAATCGTTCTTTGCGGCGGCGACGGCACGTTGAATCGGTTTGTAAATTCTATTCCCTACATTCCCGAAAACGACATTCTGTATTACCCCGCGGGCAACGGCAACGATTTCTATCGCGACGTAGCCGAAAACGGCGACAAAAACGCCGACGGGCTCTGCGACATTAAGCCTTATATTTTAAAACTGCCCACCGTTGCCGTAAACGGAAAAACCTGTCGTTTTTTAAACAACGTGGGCTTCGGAATCGACGGCTACTGCTGCGAAACGGGAGATCGGCTGCACAAAGAAAAACCCGATAAAAAAATCAGTTATTCCGGCATTGCCGTAAAGGGATTATTGTTCCATTTCAAACCCGTCAACGCGGTAGTCACCGTAGACGGAAAAGAATTCCGTTATAAAAACGTATGGCTTGCCCCTACGATGAACGGAAAATACTACGGCGGCGGCATGATTCCCGCGCCCGATCAGAAACGGCTGAACGGCGACGGCACGGTATCCGTAATGATCATGTATGCAAAAAGCAAACTAAAAACGCTGATGGTATTCCCCTCAATATTCAAGGGCGAACACGTAAAACACAACGAAATGGTGGACGTGAAGCAGGGTAAGGACATTAAAGTGGTGTTCGATCGCCCCACCGCGTTACAGATCGACGGCGAAACGATTCCGAACGTAACGGAATACCGCGTTACCGCCGCAGGCGTGGAAACAAGAGCAAACTGAAATCGTTAAATTTTTTAGGCACAGAGTTATCGCGGGAAAAGATGAAATAACATTATAAGGAGCAAACTTATGCACGTAATTGAAGTAAACAATCTCACGAAAGATTACGGCTTCGGACGAGGCGTTTTCAACGTGGATCTGTACGTGGATCAGGGCGAAGCGTTCGGCTTTCTCGGCCCGAACGGCGCAGGTAAATCCACTACGATACGGCACCTGATGGGATTTTCAAAGCCGGACAGCGGTTCTACGAAAATTTTCGGAAAAGAAACGTTCGACAAATACTACGAGATATTGGGAAACGTAGGCTATATTCCGGGCGAAATCGCGCTTCCCGCAGGGCTTACGGGGCATGCGTTCATCAAAATGATGCAGGATCTGCAACATTGCCACAACAAAGAGCAACTGAATCGTATGCTGGATCTGTTTGAACTGGACGACACCGCCCTTTCGGGAGAAACCAAGCGGATGAGCCTCGGCGTAAAAAGAAAACTCGCCGTCGTCACGGCGTTTATGTCCGATCCCGACGTACTCATTCTCGACGAACCCACCAGCGGACTCGATCCCGTAATGCAGGAAAACTTCATTCAGTTTATCCACGAAGAGAAAAAACGCGGCAAAACGATTCTTTTATCCAGCCACATTTTCTCGGAAATCGATTCCACCTGCGATCGCATCGCGATCATCAAAGACGGAAGAATCGTCTCGAATTTCGTGGCGGACGATCTGAAACACGCTTCGAGAAAATACTATACGGTGACGTTCCGTTCCCCCGTAGGCAAGGCGATTTTCCTTGAACGGGCACAGGGTAAAATCCCCTCTTTCTCTCTTCTTAACGAAGGAGAAGCGGATATTTACGTATCCGTGGAAGATAAAGATCTGAACGTACTGATCGATCTTCTCGCCGATATCAACGTAGTATCGTTCAGCAACCGCAAAGAATCGCTCGAAGATTACTTCATGAAATTCTACAAAGAAGACAAAGACTTCAAAGGAGCGTTGAAATGAGCGTTATCAAATTAGACGGTTTAACGAAAGACTATGGCGAAAACCGCGGCGTGTTCGATCTGAACCTCGATATAGCCCAAGGCGAAATGATGGGCTATGTAGGCACGAACGGCAGTGGAAAAACCACTACGATAAGAAACATCCTCGGCTTTCTGAAGCCCACGCGCGGCAAAGCGTACGTAAACGGCTTATCTTCCTGGGAACACGCCAGCGAAATCGCTTCGCAGATCGGCTATGTTCCCGGAGAAATCGCGTTTCCCGATCTGAAAACAGGTATCGATTTTCTGAAATGTCAGGCGGATTTCCTCGGCATGACGAATATGAACTATGCCAACGAACTGATCGAAAGATTGCAACTCGATCCCCGCGCGAACTTAAAGCGCATGAGTAAAGGCATGAAGCAGAAAACCGCGCTGGTAGCCGCTCTTATGAACGACGCGCCGATCATTATCCTCGACGAACCCACCACGGGGCTCGATCCCCTTATGCGCGCCACTTTCCTCGATATCATCAAGGAAGAGCACAGAAAAGGCAAAACGATCTTAATGAGCAGCCACTCGTTCGACGAACTGGAAAGCACCTGCGATCGCGTGGCTCTGATCAACGACGGGCATATAATCGACGTATGCGAAATGAACGACATTCGCAACCGTCCGCAAAAGGAATTCAAAATCGAATTCAATTCTAAAGCGGATTACGAGCGCTTTATCAAAGAGCCGTACGAAGTGATCCGCCTGCAGCCGCAATACGATCAGGCAACGATTAAAATCGCGGCAACCGACACGGCGAAAATGTTGCAGACTCTGCGCCATTACGACGTGAAATTCATTTCCGAATTGCCCTACAGCCTCGAACGGCATTTCAAAAACGTACTCATCAACAAAAAGGAGATAGAAAAAAATGGCAAGTAAAACGAACGGTAAAAGACAAAACGAAAGTCTTTTCAGCAAAGCGCTTTTCAAGCAATCGTGCAAAGCCAACGGCACGATGTGGACGATCATTATGGCAGCCGTATGCTTTATGCTGGCGTGCGTTATGCTTATCAGCGGCAGCGGCAGCCTCGGCGAAGTGAAAAATTCCATTCAGGATACGATTATCACGAAAGAAGTCGATTCCCAATTGGAAAAACGCGCGATCAATTATTACCTGAACGGAAAAGAAGGCATGGAAGTATTTGACGCTTCCTACGCCGCCAATATGAAGGATAACGCTTCGTACCTCACCTGGTTTGCGGCGATGCCTACGATCACCGATCCTTCCGATTCTTCACAGCAGGCCGCCTACGCCGCTTGGCAGGCACAAAAGCCCGAAATGCAGACGGAAACGGGAAAAACGTTTGCTTCCGCCGTAGACACCTGGTTTGCGGCGATGCCTACGATCACCGATCCTTCCGATTCTTCGCAGCAAGCCGCTCTTGCCGCATGGAAAGCGCAATCCCCCGCCACGGCGACGAACGCTTTCACGGCGGCTTATTCCGGCGCATGCCTTGCGGTACAGACGTATGCCGGCGAAAAAGCGCTGGAAGCGGATCCTTCATACACGGAAGGAACGGCGGGATATCTTGAAATTCTCGCTTCTGCGATGTTCCCCATCAATCCCCCCGATACGGAAACCGATCCTACGGGCGCGACGGGTATGTTCGATTCGTTCTACGCAAAAGAAACAAATGAAGACGATATCCCCGAAAGTTTCATGTCCGTTCTTCAGGCGCACGCATCCGATCTCGCTTATTTTTCAAGCGAAGAACGCGCGGAATACCGCGCCGAACGCGCCGAAGATCACGCCGCGATCTTCCTTGCCGTGAATATGACGGAAGACGAAAACGTGGAAAACATCCTGGCGGCACTTGCTTCTTTCGGCGTTACGAAAGAAAAATACGATTCTTTCAATTATAAATACGATCCTTTGAAAGCCCTCGCGTTCAACACCGTGGTAACCTATCGCGGCAGAATCGCATACGAAACGGAAGTGCTGGATAAGAGCCTTGCACGCGGCGAAATCACCGCAGAAGAATACAAAGCGCAACTTACCGAAAAAACGGCGGAAGTTACGGGCGACATCACGAACAGCCTTCTCGCCTCTCTGCCTCAAGGCGTTTCCGACGCGCTGAAAGAAATCGGCCAGGCGGATCTTTACACCCTGATCGTAGGATCGATCTTCTACAAACTTGCCGGCTTGCTTCTGCCCATCATCTATATGATTATGGCTTCCAACAACCTCGTTGCGGGCCAGGTGGACAGCGGCTCTATGGCGTACGTGCTTTCCTCTTCCACGAAGAGAAAAACGGTAGTATTCACGCAGGCGGTATATCTGATCGGCTCTTTGTTTACGATGTTCTGCCTCACCACGATTACGGGCTGCGTATGCCTTGCGATCGTTAAGACGGACGTTACCCTCACTTACGGCAAACTGTTGCTTCTTAACGCAGGTGCGTTCCTTGTGCTCTTTGCCCTTTCCGGTCTTTGCTTCTTCACTTCCTGCTGGTTCGACCGCAGCAAACGTTCGATGGCAATCGGCGGTGGCTTATCCATCTTCGCCCTCGTGGCGGCTATGCTCGGTTTGTTCGGCAGCCCCGTGATCCCCTCCGTCGTTCGTATGGATTCCCTCAACTACTTCAATAAAGTGACGATCATTTCCTTCTTCGACGTTATCTCGATTATGGACGGCACGAAAGTATTCCTCTGGAAATTCGCAATCCTTGCGGTGCTCGGTATTCTCGGATACCTTGCGGGTTCCGTAAGATTCACGAAAAAAGACCTGCCTTTATAAGGCAACTACGGTTTGTTTCCGTTCCGCCTTTTCTGGCGGCAACGGGAACGAGCCTTTCGTTTTACCTGTTAAAAAAGGAGAAACATTATGTTTGAATTTGCAAAACTTTGCAATGAATATGAAAAACTTTCCGCTTTGGAACGCGGAGCGATTCTCACGGAAAAATCCGTTAAAATCCTTGCAAAACTCCGTCTTCTCGGCGTAAACGACGTGGATCCCGTGGAAACTCTGGCATGCTTTATTCTTGGCTCGATCGTTTCCGACGGAAAAATCAACGAGCAGGAATATATTCTTATCTATCCCGCGCTCGTGAAAGTATTCGGCTCGGATTTCGATTTTGCGTCCGTTAAAGCCGCCGTTTCAAAAAACTACGCGTTCAAGAAAGCCGTGAAAGACTACTCGAAAGAACTGGCTTCGACGCTTGCCGAGGCAGACGAAAGTTTCGTAAACGACGTAATCGGATTATGCCTCTGCGTTGTTTCGATCGACGGAAAAATTTCTTTCCGCGAAAAAAATTACATCAAAAAACTCTATAAAGCGTAAACCGTTCGCGAAAATACCCACAAAAGGAGTTACAAAAGGTGCAAACGCTGATTAAATTATCGCTTATCTATATTTTCGGGGGAACGATCGGCTGGATTTCGGAATTTTTCTTCCGCCGTGCCGTGCATAAAAAATGGATCAACCCGGGCTTTCTCGTTGGGCCGAATCTGCCTTTATACGGCACGGGAATCATGCTTTTATACATCATCTGCTCGTTTGATTATTCGTTCATATCTTCCGCCGTGTGGCGCACCGTGTTTATCATTCTGGTAATCACCGTTGCAATGACGGCAATCGAATATATCACGGGGCTGATCTTCATCAAAGGCATGAACGTAAAACTTTGGGATTATTCCGATCGTTTCGGAAATATTCAGGGCATCATCTGCCCCCTTTTCACTCTTGCCTGGGGCGCGGCGGGAACGGCCTATTATTTTCTGGTACATTCACACCTCGTGGCAGCCGCGGACTGGATTGCGGCGAATCCGATTTATTCGTATTTCCTCGGCATCTATTTCGGCATTATGCTGATCGACGTGTGCTATTCGTTCCGCGTGGTGGACAGAATCCGCAAATGGGCGAAAGAAAAGAATATCGTCGTGCGCTACGAAGAACTTAAGGAAACGATCAAAACGCGGGCGGCGGCTCTTAAACAGAAACATTCCTTCGTTCTTCCCTTCAAGACGAATCGCGGCTTAAATAAAGAACTGGACGATTACAATTCGGCAACTATGGAAACGGAAAAGAAATAAAATCACACTTTTTTGCTAAGGAGAGAAAAAATTACGGCGGACGGAAAAATTTTTCCGTCCGCCGCTTTCCGTTTGTTTTATGTCGTTTTTTCCTTCGCTTTCCCGTAACGGCGCGCCGTATTACCTGCACGAGCGGAAAGCATTGGAATAAAGAAGCGAATCGCCCTTTTTTGTTACACGATCCCCTGCGCCATCATTGCTTCGGCTACCTTCTCGAAGCCCGCAATATTCGCGCCCGCCACGTAATTTCCTTCGAGATTGTATTTCTTCGCCGCCGCGGAAATGTTTTCGTAAATGTTTTCCATAATCTCGCGCAGTTTTTCGTCCACCGTTTTCGCCGACCAGAACAAACGCCCCGAAGACTGCGCCATTTCAAGCGCCGAAGTGGCAACGCCGCCCGCATTCGCCGCTTTTGCGGGAAGAAAGAGAATCCCCGCTTTCATAAAAGCGTCTATCGCCCCGAGCGTAGAAGGCATATTCGCGCCTTCCGCCACATATTTTACGCCGTTTTCAAGAAGAATTTTCGCAGAATCTTCGTCGATTTCGTTCTGCGTCGCACAAGGAAACGCCACGTCGCACGGAATCGACCATACGCCTTTGCACCCTTCGTGATATTCGCTGCCACGCACTTTTTCGGCATATTCTTTGATTCTGCCGCGCCGCACCTCCTTGATTTCCTTTACTACGGCGAGATCGATTCCGTTTTTATCGTATATAAAGCCGTTGGAATCGGACATACTTACTACTTTCGCGCCGAGCGCCTGCGCTTTTTCGCACGCGTAAATCGCCACGTTTCCGCTGCCCGAAATCACCGCCGTTTTACCTTTCAACGATTCTCCGCGGTCTTTCAAAGCGCGCTCCGTAATATAAATCAATCCGTAGCCCGTTGCTTCCGTACGCACAAGCGATCCGCCGTACGAAAGTCCGCGCCCCGTAAGAACGCCCACGTGAGCGTTACGAATTCGTTTATACTGCCCGAAAAGGTAGCCGATTTCTCTGCCGCCTACGCCGATATCGCCCGCGGGCACGTCGGTATCTTCGCCGATATGGCGGTAAAGTTCCGTCATAAAACTCTGGCAAAAACGCATAATTTCGTTATCGCTCTTTCCTTTCGGATCGAAATCCGCTCCGCCTTTGCCTCCGCCGATAGGAAGCCCCGTAAGAGAATTTTTCAGAATCTGTTCGAGCCCGAGAAATTTAATCACGGAAAGATTGACGGAAGGATGAAAACGCAGACCGCCCTTATAGGGGCCGATCGCACTGTTGAACTGAACGCGATACCCTTTATTGACGTGTACAACGCCGTTATCGTCTACCCAAGGGACCCGGAACAATACGGCGCGTTCCGGCTCTACGAAACGTTCGAGCAACGCGCTTTTTTCATATTCGGGATGGGCTTCGATTACGGGCACAAGCGAGGTTAAAATCTCCGTTGCCGCCTGATGAAATTCCGTTTCCCCCAGATTTTTTTCTTTGAGTTGTTTCAAAATTCTTTCTACGTAATTCACGATCCGTTTCTCCTCGAAATTTTTTGTATATCATACCACTTTTTTTCCGTTTTTGCAACAATTTGAAAAGCCTTTTCTCAAAAAAACAGCGTAAAAGTATTTGCGTTTTTTCCGGAAACGGTGTATAATTGATATATTATAATGTGATACGGCATTTTCCTGCTGTTTAGCAGGCTTTCGTTTTTTTAAATACACGCCGTTTTCGCTATATACGTTGCTTTCCGTAGTTAAATGGATATAACAGCCCCCTCCTAAGGGGCAATTGTGAGTTCGATTCTCGCCGGGAAGACCAAAACAAGCCGCATTCGTGATAGAATGCGGCTTGTTTCATTTATTCCCGATTATTCCGACGAATTTTATTCCAGCGTTAAAAATAACGCCATTTTAAATTTTTCGGCGGCTATTACGTAATGCCTGCCCTGCTTGGCGAATTTAAAATTTTCTCCCGCTTTAATCGGATATTCCTTTCCCTCATAGCCGATGATTCCTTCCCCGTCCAACGCGAAAATCAGCGCTTCGCCGGGAGCGGCATGTTCGGAAAGCCCCGTTCCTTTGTCAAACGCCATGATGACGAATTTCGTCTTTTCATTACTCGCTACGTCCATATTCACGATTTTACCGCTCTGATAAGGAACAAGATCTTTCAGACTGAATACGTTTCCCGCTTTAATTGCTTCGTTTATTTTACTGTCACGCCTTATAGTTAATTCCGTATAAACCGCACCGTTTTCGCTTTTCATTCCGATCGGTGTGTTTTCCTCTGTTAAAATCGCCCGATTTTCTTCCACCACCCTCGCAAAGCCCTTGTTGTTGTAAGCGATCAGCGTTCCGCTGTTCACAATTAACAACTTTTTGCTCTGATATATTTCCGGGCTGATATCCGTTTTCTTCGCCAAAGCGAAATAAACGATTCCGCTTAAATCTTCCGAAGATACGGTGCATCCGTCGATAATCTTATTTTCATCCCGTATTGTAAAAATTTTACCGAAATCTACCATATTTATCGCCTTGCCCCGTTCATTATAAGCAATTCCGAAGTTCGTTATTTATTATACCCGATATTACATCGAAAAAAACGCGCCGCACTTTACAAAACGTTCGCCGTGGCGATAACGGAATATATGTTGAAACCTGCACCGTTTACGCCGTATTTTTCGGGATCCGGTTCTCCGCCCGTCGTAAAATCCAACGTTTTTTCTTCCAGTTCTTCGATTCTTTCCGTTTTTCCCTCGATATAATCTTTCAGTCTGCGGGCACATGATTTCGTGCGCTGCATGATTCCGCCGAGACGGATATCCTGCACATCGAAGCCGTGCGGCTTATTTTCTTTCATCCACATTTCTTCGTACGCCCGCGTGAATTTTTCGAGTCGGCAAAGCGTTTCGTCGTATTCGGGAAGCAACGCGGCAAGCATTTTTTTATCGCCTTTCCGATAAGCAAAACGCGTACGGTAGCCGAGATCGTATTTAACCGCCAGCACGTCGCACAACGCGGCATAACTTTCAAACATATACCCGTAATTTTTCGTATTTTTTGCCGCCGTATTTAATTTTTCGGCAAGATCCGCATAAATTTTTCTCTCTATCCCCGTGCCGAGCACGCCGCAATCGAATGTAGAAAGAAAATAATCGGAATACACCATTTGCTTTACGCCGAACATATAATCTTTGCCGCCGATATTTTTCGGATAAGGAAAATCGCACAGCATGAAATCGTCCCAATTTTCGCCGACGATTTCCGCAAATTTCTCTTTCGCGTTCTGCACGTCGTCGTTTCCGCGCGCACATTCCGCCGCATACATCAGCGAAGGCAAAACCGCATACGGAGAACACTCTCCGCCGTTATCCCCCCACATCGTAATCAGAATATCTTTCACGCCGTGCTTCGTTGCGGCGCCTATCAGGCACTTCGTCTGACGGATCGATTTGGCGTTATCCGATTGAAAGCCCCACCATTTCCATGCTCCGCCCGCGATCCATACGTTTCTTCCGAAATCGAGATGGTGCTCTATCATGCACTCCACAAGCGATTCGTCCATATTGTAATAATCCCAGTATACGGGCTGAATGTTTTCGGGCACTTTATCCAGCACTTCCTGCGGAATCGCCTGTTTATGGTAATATTCCCCGCCTCCCGCAATACGGAAAAACATATCCGACCACATCATCGGCTTAAATCCGTATTTTTCGGCAATACGCACCACTCGATTGAGATGATTCAGCAAAATATCGAAACGCTTTACGTCTCCGTGTTTATCGTAATATTTCCCTCTGCCCAGCCCATGAGCCTCGTCCATACCGATATGGATATTGCGCGACGTGAAACATTCGGCGCAGGTCTGAAACATTTTTTCGATCAGCGCATACGTTTTTTCTTCTTCCGCAAGCAAAACGTCCTGCGCGTCGTGAATGTCTTCATAAACGGGATAGCGAAAAATCTGATTAAGATGCGCCAACGTCTGTATGCACGGCATCAATTCGATCCCGTGTTCCGCGGCAAAAGAGTCGATTTCTTTGAGTTCCTCTTTTGAATAACGCCCTCTGCGATAGCCGAACAGAGGCTCTCCTTCGATTTCGTAGGTATCTTCCGTATAGAGTTGCAGGCAATTATAGCCCATCTTTTCGAGAATAAGGATAAATCTTTTCAATTCGGCAATATTCATCACCGCATTTCTCGAACAATCCAGCATAACGCCGAGATATTTCTTTTCCATTTGTAAATTTCCTCCTCTTTCCGCCTGCATTTTCAAAATATACCGCAGAGCGTTTCCGCTTTTATTATAACAAATTCCGGAAAAATACGCAAAAAAAATCTTTCCCGATTCTTACATTATCTTTCATCGGCGATTTTACGCCGATTCAAACGTATCGTTCGTATCTTCCGAACGTCGGGAAAGAAGTGAAAAGTCTTATAATATCTTATCGCACGTCATTTTTTCCGAAATCGCACAATCGGTGCGATAAGAGAACAAACCGTCGTTTCGATTGTTACCGCGCGTATTTCAGTACGATATCACGCATTTCGTCGTAATGCGTAAGCATATCTTTTGCCAGCGCAAGTTGGCAACGCGCGCGCACAAGATTGTGTTCGGGATAATCCGTAGAAAAATATTTATCTCCGTCGAGATAATCGGTGAGGAAGCGTACGCCGCATTCCAGCGTCATCGCTATCGCGCCGCCTGCCAGCGAATCGATCTCTGCTTGCGTGAGAGCATCTTTATCCACGCTGAGGAAACCGCGTGTAAACGCTTCGTATTTGGTGAGATCCAGCGACACAAGCGAAAGGTCTTTTTCATCCTCCGCGGCGGAATTTGCGCCCGCGCGGATCGCGTCACCGAAATCAAACGCAACGAGCCCGGGCATCACCGTATCGAGATCTATTACGGAAAGATGTTCCTGCGTTTTCCGATCAAACAGCACGTTGCTGCATTTCGTATCGTTATGCGTCACGCGAAGCGGCAGAATCCCCGCGCGTTGCGCTCTGTACGTTTCCGTAGCGCGATTTTCCAGAGCGAGATAATCTTCTATTTCGTTTTTTACGCCCTTCGCCCTGCCGCATACGTCCGCTTCAACGGACTTTCTGAACGTATCGAACCGCAGAATCGTATTGTGAAAATGCGGGATCGCGATAAAAAGATCCTTGACGGGATAATCGGAAAGATATTTCTGAAATTCGCCGAACGCCTTTCCCGATTCTTCCATCACGAATGGCGAAGCGGTCAGAAACGTCTGCGAATCGTCGATAAACCGGCTGCAACGCCAGAATCCGCCCTTTTCGTCGTAATAGTAATACTTTCCGTCCGTCGTCATCTGATAGTGCAAAACGTAACGCTTCGCGCTTATTCCCGTACTCTTGATTTTTGTACGGATATATTCCGTAACGGAAATAATATTATCCATCACCTTTTCGGGATCTTTGAAAACGTATGTATTCACCCCCTGAAGAATATAATCTTTCAATTCTCCGTCGCGGAAAAAATACACTTTATACGTCCGGTTGATATGCCCGCTCGTAATTTTTTCGTACGAACGATATTCGCCCTCGATTCCGAATTTTCTGCAGATATTTTCGATTTTTACGTCCGTCAAAATGCCTCCCTTCCCCCTTTTTGTTTTTTATGCGCCCGCCGATACGAAAAGAAAATTTCCGTCTGCATTTTTATTATCATGGCGCGTATTTATTGCATGTATTTATACGTAGGCACAAGTTCCGCCACGTATTTCTTCATTTCGTCCGTTTCTTCGTAGGCTTTACGATACAGTTTATCGAGTGTATTCCAGAAATATGCCTCGTCGAGATCGATCGGTTTAGCGATACTGATCATACCGTTCGGCGTTTTTTGCAAGCCTTCTTCCGCCATCAACCGTTCTTCGTATAATTTCTCGCCTGGCCGCAACCCCGTGCATACGATGGGAATATCCACGTTCGGTTCGTAGCCCGAAAGTTGTATCAGATGGCACGCAAGATCGTAAATACGCACGGGTTCGCCCATATCCAGCACGAAAATCTGCCCGCCTTTCGCATACGCCCCGGCCTGTATCACCAGCGATACGGCTTCGGGAATCGTCATGAAATAACGGATGATGTTTTTATCCGTAACGGTGACGGGCCCGCCTTCGGCGATCTGTTGCTTGAAAAGCGGAATCACGGAGCCGTTCGATCCCAGCACGTTGCCGAAGCGCACGGCAACGAATTTCGTGTTTTTGCTGTGCTTGCCCACCGTCTGAATAATCATCTCGCAGATACGCTTCGTCGCCCCCATCACGTTGGTGGGATTCACCGCTTTATCCGTAGAAATCTGAACGAACGTTTCCACGGCAAATTCGTCGGCGAGCGTCGCCACGTTCAGCGTACCGAACACGTTGTTTTTCACAGCCTCGTTCGGGCTCGTTTCCATTAGAGGCACATGCTTATGCGCCGCTGCATGAAACACGATCTGCGGGCGGTATTTTTCAAATACGTCGCGAATCTTGCCTTTGTCTCTTATGCTTGCGATCAACGTAAGCAGATTCAAAGAATCTCCGTATTTGCGGATCAGTTCCTGTTCGATCGCATAGGCGTTGTTTTCGTAAATATCCAGAATAATCAGCCGTTTCGGATGATGCGTGGCGATCTGCCTGCAAAGTTCGCTGCCGATCGAGCCTCCGCCTCCCGTCACAAGTACCGTTTTATCTTCGATATACGCAAGAATCTGCGTAAGGTCCACCTGCACCTGCTCTCTGCCCAGAAGATCGGAAATTTCCACGTCGCGCAGTTTCGATACCGTCACTTTTCCGTCGGCGAGTTCGTAAATTCCGGGCAACACTTTTACGGGCTTTTTGCAATCTTTCAAAATCGTGATGATTTCTTTCTGCCTCTTTGCGGAAGCCGAAGGAATCGCGTAAAAGATCTCGTCGATATCGTATTTTTTCGCCATTTGCGGCGCTTCGGCGATTTCGCCGACGATCTTCACGTTTATTATATGCTTGCCTTTTTTATTCGGATCGTCGTCCAGGATACATACGGGGCGTTTCGTGGCGTATTCCGACGTAAGCAGATCTTCCACGATCATCGAAGCCGCAACGCCTCCGCCGATAATCATCACGCGTTTTTTATCTTTTTCCCCGTGCCTGAAAAACACGGCGAACACCCCGAAAATGCGTACGAAAAATCGCGAAGCGATCACTAAATTGAACAGCAACAATCCGAAAAGCAGCGACGTACCTTTCGTAATATATCTGCCGTCCGTAGCCATTGCAAAGCCGGTATTCAGAAGGCTCACGGCAATTACGGCGATGGCTATTCTGAACGCGTCGAAAAGGCTCGCCACTTTCAGCACCATGGCATATGCCTGCGCTAAAAAGAGCGCCAGCACCACCACCGCGATATTCGCGAGAATCCAGCATAACACCACGGCATTGAATTCCTGCGTGGGCGTGGAAAACCAGGCGATCAGCGCCGCGCAGATCACGGAGATGACGTCCGCGATCAAAAACGCGACGACATGCCCCGCTTTCGTATGTAAAAATTTCATGAATCGTTATCCTCTGTCTTATGGTGCCGAACGCGATCCGATTTTTCCCCTTCCCGCGATCGCATGTCGGCGTAGTGCGACTGCGACACATTTTCACATGGTTGCCGTCTTATGATCTCAATTATATCACATTTCCGCGGATCTTGTCAAGAGTCTTGCAAAAAAAGCCCGCGGAAAAAGTTTATTTTTTAATTTATCCGATCTTTTCGCCCGATTTGCACGTTTTTTTTAATTTATGTTGCATCGTTCCGTCGGTTTTATGCAAAAAAACGTTTCGTTCCGCAATGCGAAACGTTTTTTCTGTTATCTGTTTTTTATCCGCTTTCCGAGCGCGGAATCGGCTGAAAAAAGTCCGAAAAATTCAGACGGCACGGGCGCGGAAAACGCGATTTCCTTCTTCGATACGGGATGCGTAAACACTAGGCGCGAAGCATGCAACCCCAGCCGATTCAACGGAGAATCGATAAGGCCGTATTTTTCGTCGCCTACGATCGGATGTCCGATCTCTTTCATCGCCACGCGGATCTGATTTTTTCTTCCGCTGTCTATCTCCACCCGCAGAAGCGAAAAATTGCCGTTTTCCCGAATCGTTTCGTATCTCGTCACGGCACGCTTTCCTTCTTTCGGCGATACGCAATAAACGAGGTGGTTTTTATCCTCTTTCAGATAAGAAACGATTTCTCCGCTTCGTTCCTCGGGAACGCCTTCCGTCACCGCGTAATATTCGCGCGTTTTCACCAATTCGTTCCAATGCATTTTCAGCATCGAATGAATTTTAATATCTTTGGCAAACACAAGAACGCCGGACGTTTCTTTATCGATACGGTGCAAAACGTACGCCCGCGCGTTTCGTCCGCTCTGCCGCAGATATTCCTCGGCAAGATAATACGCCGAAAGCCGTTCCTTATCGCTTTCCACCGACAGAAGTCCCGCAGGCTTATCGATCGCGAGAAATTCTTCGTCTTCATAGATAATTTTCGGCATCGTCGGCTTTGCGACGCGATTCTGCGGCGTTGCCGCCGATTTTTGCCGCGCGTTCTTTTCGCCAGTTTTTCCGTTTTTCGGTGCGACCGTCTCCGCGCGCAAAGCATTTAATCCGGCAGCGGCGTTTTTCGCGATTTTCACTTCGTCATCTTTCGCCAGAGGAAAATCAAACTGCTTTTCCGCTCTGCCGTTCACCAGAACTTTTCCGCCCGACAGCAACGATTTCACGTTATTCCGCGACTGGTTGCATTTTTTCAATAGAAATTCCAGCAACGTGTCGCTTCGCTGCACCTTATATTGTGCCGTATACGTCACGGCGTTATGCGCGTTTCTGCCCGCCGTTTTCGCCTGCGCCCGCGAATCTTCGCGTTTTTTGGTGTATAATCTTCTTTTTCCTTCCGCCATGTTTCGTTTTTTCTCCGTCACGCCGCAAAAAACGCAGAGATTTTGTTGTATATCTCTTTATCTTTGTTTTTTTCGCCCGATTATGCGCAAAAACGCCCCGAAACGAAAAAGCCCGTTTTCGGAACGTTTATTTGTATAAATCGCACGACAACCCCGAAAAAATTACTCTTCTTCGTCGTCGGGAAGATCCACGTTGTGGTACACTTCCTGTACGTCGTCGAGATCTTCGAGCGCGTCGAGCATATTCGTGAATACGCGAACTTTATCCTCGGGTAACGTGATTTTGTTCTGCGGAATCATAGCCACTTCCGCCTGCACGAAGCGGATTTTCGGCTCTTCTTCGTCGGAATGGCGGGATTTCGGAGCGGCAGCCATCAACTCTTTGTTCTTCTCTTCAAAATACTTTCTCACATCGGAAAACGCTTCGGGAGAAGTGTAAATTTCATACACGTCGTCACTCACCACCACGTCGTCCGCACCCGCGTCGAGCGCATACTCCGTCACGGTGTCTTCGTCCAGTTCCACGGTGCGTTCGATCACGATATAGCCCTTCGTATCGAAGTTGTAGGAAACGCAGCCGGTATTTCCCATAGAACCGCCGTGTTTGCCCATAATCGCGCGGATATCTCCCGCCGTACGGTTGTTGTTATCCGTAAGCGTGGTGATGATTACGGCAGAGCCCGCAGGCCCGTACCCTTCGTACGTCAATTCTTTATAATCCGCGCCGCTAAGTTCTCCCGCCGCGCGTTTGATGCTGCGCTGAATATTATCGTTAGGCATATTCGCCGCTTTCGCTTTCGCGATGATATCGGCAAGTTTGCTGTTGGTATCGGGGTTCGGATTTCCCTTCGCCGCTACGGCGATTTCTCTGCCGATTTTGGTGAAGATACGACCTCTTGCCGCATCAGCCTTACCTTTTTTTGCCTGAATGTTATGCCATTTGCTATGTCCGGACATCTTTGTATTCTCCTCTTAATTTTTTGATTGCGACAAACGCCCGCAAAACGCTGCGACGTTTGCTTTTCCGCCCGATCGGCATTGCTGTTTTTTTTCGGAAAGCATTCCGAAATCCGCCCGGAAAACTTCCGCCTAAACCGTAATAATCCCGTATTTTTACGGGCTAAAACCGCATTATTTTCAGAAATTTTTCTCTTCTCAGCGTATACATCGCCACGGCGGCAGCCACGCCCGCGTTCAGGCTTTCCTGCTCGCCCGCCATCGGGATCGCTACGGTATATTTCGCAGCCTTTCTCACCTCTTCGGAAATGCCGTTCGCTTCGTTTCCGATCGCCAGCGCGATTTTCTGCGGAGTAACAAACGAAAAGATATTTTCTCCGCCCATATCCGCGGCGATAATAGGCACGTCTTTCAGAAGATCGAGCGCCTCGCTTTTGGATACGTCGTACAGTTTCGTGAAGAAAACGCCGCTCATGCTCGATCGCACGCACTTCGGCGAATATGCGTCGGCGCATGAAACAAGATAAATTTCTTTGTACCCCGCCGCGTTAGCCGTGCGGATAATCGTACCGAGATTTCCGGGATCGGCTACGCCGTCGAGAAGCAAGCAATCGCCCTCGGGTGATTTCGGCGCGTATTGCGGAATTTTCACCGCGCACGCCACGCCCTGAGGCGTTTTTTCTTCGGAAAGATAAGAAAACGCGATTTCGGAAAGATAAGAAATTTTTTCTTCCGTAATTCCCCGTAAAGCAAGGGCTTTTCCGATTTTATCGGCGAATCTTCCCGCGTAATTTTCCGCAAAAAACACCCGCTCGATTTCCAGCCCTGCGGCCCCTGCGGCGATACATTCCGCCGTCATTTTTTCGCCTTCCACGAAAAACAATCCCGTGCGGACACGCCCCTTTTTCTCTTTTAAAAAAGCGGCTTCCTTAACGATCGGATTGTTTTTTGACGTGATCACCGTTTTCAAAACGACGTGCCTCCGCGAAAATTCAAAATACAAGTAAAAAGCCTTTTAGCGTTATTCTAAAAGGCTTTTGCGCTTTTTTTAAAGGGCTGCTTTCGCTTTTTCCGCCAACTGAGCGAACGCTTTCGCGTCGTTGATCGCGAGGTCCGCAAGAACCTTTCTGTTCAGATCGATGTTCGCAGCGGAAAGACCGTGCATGAATTTGCTGTAAGAAAGCCCGTTCAGACGAGCCGCCGCATTGATACGGACGATCCAGAGTTTTCTGAAATCTCTCTTCTTTCTTCTTCTGCCGATGAACGCATAGTTCAGCGACTTCATCACCGCTTCGCGGGCGATACGATAAGATTTGCTCTTATTTCCGAAATAGCCTTTGGAAAGTTTAAAAATTTTTCTACGCTTTTTAACGGCGTTCACACCTCTTTTAATACGCATGTTCGTCTCTCCTTATTAGTCCTTGTAGGGCATCATGTTCTTCACCGTATTTTCCTGAGTGGAAGATACGAGAGTCGTCTGACGAAGATTTCTTCTTCTCTTGCTCGTCTTGGTTTCGGCTTTGTGATTCTTGCCGCAGTGAGGTCTGTTGACCTTACCGCTGCCGGTCAGCCAGAAACGTTTTTTCGTACCGCTATGGGTTTTCTGTTTAGGCATATAACTTGTCCTCCGAATATAATTTCTTGGTTTATCTATCTTCTCCGCTCTTCCGCACATCAACGTCTCTTTGTACATTGCGGCGATCGCGGCCGAAAATCATTGTTTCGCGGGCGAAAGCACCATTACGATGTTTCTTCCTTCTGCAAGCGGCTGTTTATCCATCACCGCTTTTCCTTCCAGCATGCCGAAGAAACGATTCATCACGTCCACCCCCATGGAAGAACGCCCCATCTGACGCCCTCTCATACGGATCGACACTTTCACTTTGTTTCCTTCGGTGAGGAATTCGATCGTCTTTTTCGCTTTGATATTCAGATCTCCGACGTCGATCGTCATGGAAAGGTAAATTTCCTTGATTTCCACGGTTTTCTGATTCTTGCGGTTTTCTTTTTCTTTTTTCGCCTGCTCGAATTTAAATTTGCCGTAATTCATGATCTTGCAAACGGGCGGCACGGCAGCGGGCGATATTTTCACCAAATCCAAATTTTCTTCTTCCGCAAGCCGCAACGCTTCCGCCGCGCTCATTACGCCGAGCATTTCGCCCGTGGAAGAGATCACTCTCACTTCTCTGTCGCGGATTTCTCCGTTCATCTGATACTGGTCTTTGATAGTTGTGTACCTCACAAAAAAATTACGGGTCGCTTTGCACAAGCCACCCGTTTTTCGCTCTTTCGTCGCCGCATAACGCCGCGTATATCAGGAAAAAACTATCGAGCCGTACCGATTTCAAACCGCACGGCGAGAAGGTTGACTTCTGCTTTGCCTGAATATAATACCACGCGGAACGGCTTTCCGTCAAGCGTTTTTTTGCCGTTTTCCGTAAATTCGGAAATTTTTTTTGAAAAAGCGCAAAAAATTTTCTTTTCACCGTTTTTTCCGCCTTTCCTTAAAATTTCGTTTTCCGAAAACATAACGACGAAGCGGCACGCCCGCCCGCTATCCGTTTCCGTCAACTTTCGTTATTCGTCGAGGCGTTTTTTGAAATACGCCGCCACTTCCGCCATAAATTTCGCCGCAGCGGGCATCAGTTCTTTCGGCATTTTTTCCGCGAACCGTATCGCTTCCAGCGTAATATCGCCCGCATAACGCACTTCTTTCATCGCTTCGATCACCGCAGAAAAATCTATCTTTTCTACGAACGGCAGCGTATGCGAATCTTCGTAAAAATTCACGTCGTGCAGGTGTATCGCCTGAAAATACCCGCCGAGTGCGCGGATCATCTCCGGCGCGGACGTGCCGAGCCCTTTCAGTTCCGCATGCCCTATATCGAGATTCGCGACGAATACGTCCTCCGGCAATAATTTCATGTGCGCCGTAAAACTTTCCGGCGAAGAACACGCCGCATCACAGATGCCCTTTTCCGAAAAATTCCACATATTTTCCACGCCGATTTTCACGCCGAATTTCCTCGCGTACGGCGCAAGCGGAAGATACACTTTCCGCGCGTTCTCCTCAGCCGTATAATAATTGCACGGATGCACCACGCACACTTTCGCGCCGAGTATGCCGCTTACTTCCAGCGCGCGGATCAGTTTTCCGGATATTTCCGCGTTGTATTTTTCGTCGCCGACGCGCGCGCTCGGAAAAGGCGCATGCGCCTGATTGCAGGGAAGTTCGATCTCATCCGAATAAGCGCGCAACGCGCGCGCCCGATCGGCATAATTTTCCGAAGCGATCAGATCGTTATATCCCTTTCCGTTCACCATAGAACAATCGTATGCGGTGAATCCGCTGTTTTTCAAAAGGAGCACGATTTCTTCCAATGTGCCGTAGGAATAGAATCCTTCCGTCGTAGTAGATATTTTTCTTCCGTTCATGGCTTTTTCCCGATTTTTCAAAAGCCCCGCTTTTTTGCGAGGCTTTTCCGATTGCAATTGCGTTAAAACGCGGTTTTATCCGCGATTTCTTTCACGATCGTTTTCACGAATTCGTCTACGGGCACCGCACCCGTATCGCCTTTATCTCTTCTGCGTACGGCAACGAGGTTGTCCGTCGCTTCTTTTTCGCCTACTACAAGCATATAAGGCACTTTATCCATCTGCGCTTCGCGGATCTTATAGCCGATTTTTTCGTTTCTGTCGTCCACCGTTACGCGCACGCCCTTTTCCGTAAGCGCGGCGGCAACCTTTTTCGCGTATTCGTTCTGCTTTTCCGTAATCGGCAGAATTTTCGCCTGCACGGGCGAGAGCCATACGGGAAATTTCCCCGCATAATGCTCGATCAGAATACCGATAAAGCGTTCGATCGATCCGTAAATTACGCGGTGCACCATGATCGGGCGATGCTTTTCGCCGTCTTCGCCCACGTATTCCATCTCGAAACGCTGAGGAAGTTGGAAATCGAGTTGGATCGTTCCGCATTGCCACGTTCTGCCGATCGAATCTTCGAGGTGAAAATCGATCTTCGGGCCGTAGAACGCCCCGTCGCCCTCGTTCACGGTATATTCCGTGCCCATTTCTTCCAGCGCCTCGCGAAGCGCGTTCGTCGCGTTTTCCCAATCCTCGTCGCTGCCCATGCTGTTTTCGGGGCGGGTGGAAAGTTCCACGTGGTATTTAAAGCCGAAAAGCGTATACACTTCGTTGATCAGCCGCACTACGCCTTTGATTTCGCTCGTAATCTGATCGGGCATCATGAAGATATGCGCGTCGTCCTGCGTGAAACAACGCACACGGAACAAACCGTGTAACTGCCCCGATTTTTCGTGGCGGTGCACCAGCCCGAGTTCGCCCATACGGATAGGCAGATCTTTATAGGAATGAGGTTCCGTTTTGTACACGAGCACGCCGCCGGGGCAGTTCATGGGTTTGATCGCATAATCTTCGCCGTCGATCTTCGTGGTGTACATATTGTCTTTATAGTGATCCCAATGCCCGCTGGTTTCCCACAGCGAACGGGAAAGCATAATGGGCGTGGAAACTTCCACATACCCCTCGCGGCGATGAATCTGGCGCCAGTAATCGATCAGCGTGTTTTTCAGCACCATGCCGTTCGGAAGGAAGAACGGGAAGCCTTTTCCCTCGTTTAAAATCGTGAATATTTTCAGTTCTTTGCCGAGTTTGATATGGTCGCGTTTCTTCGCTTCTTCCAGCATGTTGAAATACGCTTCCATTTCGTCTTTCTTCGCAAACGCCGTTCCGTAAATACGGGTGAGCATCTTGTTGTGCTCGTCGCCGCGCCAATACGCGCCCGCGATACTCACCAGTTTGAACGCCTTGATTTTTCCCGTGGAAGGAAGATGCGGCCCTTTGCAAAGATCCACGAAATTGCCCTGCTTGTAGAAAGAAATTTCTTCGCCCTCGGGCAGATCTTCGATCAGTTCCACCTTGTAATTTTCCCCGAAGCCCTGCATATATTTAATCGCTTCTTCGCGGGGAAGGGTGAAACGCTCGATCGGGAAATTGCTCTTGATGATTCTCTGCATTTCCACTTCGATCTGCGCAAAATCGTTCATCGTGATCGGCGTCGTGAAATCAACGTCGTAATAAAAACCGTTGTCGATCACGGGTCCGATCGAAAGTTTGCAGGTGGGATAAATCGTCTTCAGAGCCTGCGCCAGCACGTGCGCGCAAGTATGGCGGTATACGTGAAGCCCGTCTTTATCTTTCAGCGACACGATTTCCAGCGTATCGCCGTTTTTCAGCGCTGCGAAAAGATCTTTGAGTTCGCCGTTCACTTTCGCGCATACGGCGTTTCTCGCAAGCCCCTCCGAAATTGCCTGCGCCGCCTGCATACAGGTGGCGTTTTCTTCCAACGATAATTTATCGCCGTTTTTAAGAATAATTTCCATAATATCTGCCTCCTGCCGCCTTACGCTTTCCGCGCCCGTGCGGCAATAATGATTTCGTAAATACTTTTGCGGAAAACTTACGTAAAAAACGGATCCGTAAGAAATTTCCGTCGATTTTTTCCGTTCGGCGTAATCGTAAGCAATAAAAAAACGCCCTGAACTTTCCGATTTTCCGCACACAAAAAACAACGAAAAATCAAAAGTTTAAGGACGCAAAGAAACCCTCGCGCGGTTCCACCTTAATTGCCGCCGTTTCCGCCTTCCTCCGCTTCCGCGCTTTCCGGAAAAAGCGACGGTCGAAAGCGGACGAACAAAAAACAGCCGACCTCTTTTATTACGTTATATAATCCTGCCCGCGAAGCGGTTTCGCTTTTTCCCGGAATAACCGACTTTCAGCCGCAGATCGGTCTCTCTGTGTTCCCGCATAAAAAAGTTACTTGTCATCGTGTACGGATATTTTAATACATTCCCGCGCGTTTGTCAACGGTTTTTCAGCAAAAAAACGTCTTTTCGGCATAATATTTTTTCAGAAAGTCTTTCGTTCCCTCCGTCTGCTCGCCGAAACAGTATACAAGCCTCGCCCCCGAAAGCAGAATTTCTTTCGGCGCGGAATACTCCCCGATCAGCGCGCTCTTTTTCAACGGGCGATATTCTTCGTCGTACGCGGATTCACCCTGCAAAAATATCCGTCCCTCGCCCTCCGAAGATAAAAATTGCACAAACGAATACAGCGCGGCGGGAGAAAATTCGTTCGGCACGTACGAGGCGATCCGCACCCAACTTTCTTTCAGTTCCTGCAGACGAAAGAAAAACACGCCGTCGATTCTGTATTCGTCCAGCCCGGAGAGCCGCGTTTCGGTATATTTTTTATCCGTTTGGAAATCGGCGGAAACCAGCGCGGTGAGAAGCAATTCTCTTTCCTCTTGTTTAAGCGAAGGCAAAGGCAATAAATCGGAAAAAAAGCGATATTTATAGAACAGCACCAGCACTTCCGCCACGGCGGACGCCGTTTCTTTTCTCACGTACGGCTCGTATATTTTTTCCGTGGAAAATTCCACCGACGTGCGGTTTTTCAGGCAGGAAACGCCCGCAACGCAAGGCAGAGCGGAAAATTTTCCGCCCACTTTTTCGCTTACGTACGCTATACACCGATCGGGCTTCCCGTCTTTTGACACACGTATTTTTTCCACGCTATTATTGTATGCTTTTCGCCGCGAATTATTTGACTTCTCCGCATTTTTCTGTTATAATATTTTCCGGCGGCGAAAAAGCCGCTTTACGAAGCCGCTTTGAATGGATACAAACGACGCAAAGCGCACGGAGGCAAAAACGATTATGGACGTAAAGGCAATCGAAATCAAATGGCAGGCACGTTGGGAAAAGAACAAAGAAAACGTTTTCAACAAGAAAAACATCGATAAAAAATGGTATGTTCTCGAAATGTTCTCATACCCTTCGGGCGCGAAATTACACGTGGGGCACTGGTATAATTACGGGCCTACCGATTCGTATGCGCGCTTCAAAAAAATGCAGGGCTTCGAGGTGTTTCAGCCGATGGGATTCGACGCGTTCGGGCTTCCCGCAGAAAATTACGCCATAAAAACGGGTATTCATCCCAAAGATTCCACCGAAAAAAATATCGCCACCATGGAAACGCAGTTAAAGAACATGGGCGCGATGTTCGATTGGTCGGCGGAAATCAAAACGTGCGAAGAAGATTATTATAAATGGACGCAATGGCTGTTTTTACAGTTGTATAAAAAAGGACTCGCCTACCGCAAGCAATCGCTTGTAAACTGGTGCCCTTCGTGCGAAACGGTGCTAGCCAACGAACAGGCGGAAGGCGGCGTCTGCGAACGTTGCGGTTCTCCCGTACTCCGTAAAAACATGACGCAGTGGTTCCTGAAAATCACGGAATACGCGGAAGAACTTTTAAGCGGACTGAACGATCTCGATTGGCCCGAAAAAACGAAACTCATGCAAAAGAACTGGATCGGTCGTTCTACGGGCTGCGAAGTGGAATTCACCTGCGAAACGGGCGATCCGATCACGGTGTTCACCACGCGTTGCGATACGCTTTTCGGCGTGAATTACGTTGTGCTCGCGCCCGAACATCCGCTGGTGCAGAAACTGAAAGCGGCGCACCCCGAACGCGCGGAAGACATCGATAAATACGTTGCATACGCCGCCGCGGCGAACGACATCGACCGCCTTTCCACCGCCCGCGAAAAAACGGGTACGTTTACGGGCGCCTACGCCACGCATCCGCTCACGGGAAAACAGGTGCCCGTATATATTGCCGATTACGTGCTCTATTCTTACGGTACGGGCGCGGTGATGGCGGTAGCCGCACACGACGAAAGAGATTACGAATTTGCGAAAAAGTATTCTCTTCCCCTTACGCAGGTGGTGCAGAAAATCGGCGAGGAAACCACGCTTCCCTTCACCGAAGACGGCATTCTTGTGAACAGCGGCGAATTCGACGGATTATGCGGCGAAGAAGCGCGCGACGCGATCGCGGCAAAACTTACGAAAATCGGCAAAGGCGGCAAAAAGATCAATTATCGCTTGCGTGACTGGTCGGTATCCCGTCAGCGCTATTGGGGCGCGCCGATCCCGATGATTCACTGCGAAAAATGCGGCGTCGTGCCCGTTTCCGAAAAAGATCTTCCCGTGCGGCTTCCCTACAACGTGGAATTTCACCCGAACGGAAAATCCCCCCTCGCTTCCAGCGAAGAATTCATGAATTGCACCTGCCCCGTCTGCGGCGGAAAAGCGCGGCGCGATCCCGATACGCTGGATACGTTCGTTTGCTCTTCCTGGTATTATCTCCGCTATCCCGACGCACACAACGACAAACAGGCGTTTTCCAAAGAAACGGCGGATAAAATGCTTCCCGTAGACGTGTACGTCGGCGGCGCGGAGCATGCCTGCATGCACCTTCTGTATGCCCGCTTCATCACCAAAGCCCTGCGCGATATGGGATACCTTTCTTTCGACGAGCCCTTTAAACGTCTCGTTCATCAGGGCGTGATTTTAGGGCCGGACGGCAACCGCATGTCCAAATCGAAGGGCAACGTCGTTTCCCCCGATAAATACGTGGAAGAATATGGATCCGACGTATTCCGCCTTTATCTTATGTTCGGCTTTTCTTATACGGAAGGCGGCCCCTGGAACGACGACGGAATCAAATCGGTCTCCCGTTTCGTGGAACGCGTGGAACGTCTCGTGGAAAAAGCGGTGCAATTCGAGCCGACGAAAAAATCCGTTGCGCTCGGCGCGGCGGAAAAACAACTGAACTACGCCCGTAATTATGCGGTAAAATGCATTACGAAAGATCTCGAAGCGTTTTCGTTCAATACGTCCGTCGCGAGATTGATGGAATACGTGAATGCGATTGTAAAATACGACGCGCTTCCCGAAAAGAACGAATCGTTCGAGCGACTCTGCACGGAAGATCTCGTCCGCCTGTTTGCTCCGTTCGCGCCGCATACCGCGGAAGAATTCTGGGAAATGCTGGGGCATAAAGATTCCGTATTCGAGGAAAAATACCCCATCGCCGACGAATCCGCCCTTGTGCGCGACGAAACGGAATACGCCGTGCAGGTGAACAGCAAAATCAAATGCCGCATGATGGTGGCAAAAGACGCTACGGAAGAAGAAATCAAAGCCGAAGCATGCGCGCGCGAGGAAGTGGCGCCGCTTCTGGAAGGAAAAACCGTGAAAAAATGCGTTGTCGTGCCGAATCGTCTGATCAATCTCATCGTCGGCTGATCGCCCTACCTTATCGCAATTTTCATAACGAAAACCCTGTATCCGTTTGTTTCGGAAACAGGGTTTGTTTTTTTACGATATCGTTGCGTAAAATGTATCCGTAATTTTTACTTCATACGCTTTTCGATCGGATGAAAGCCGATCGTACTGCGATAATGCAGCCTCTTCACGGTGCGCAATATCAATATCTTTTTTCCCACGTCTTGGGCAAAAGCAGCAGAAACACGGGGAAAATTTCAAGTCTGCCGATCAGCATCACCACGGAAAGGATGATTTTCGAGAACCCGGTAAGCGGAGCAAAACTTCCCGTCGGGCCCACCACGCTTCCGAGCCCCGGACCTACGTTATTGAAGCAGGTGAGAAAAGAAGTAAGCGCCGTAGTGAGATCCGCCACGGGATCGAACGAAAGCAACAGGCAGGAAGCAATACCGATCAGAAAGGCTACCAAAAAGAAATTTTTCACATCCGCCACGGTTTCGCGCGCAAGCGGTTTTCCGTTCATTTTCACCGTATACACGGCGTTCGGGCGCAATAACGTGGCAGTATTCTTTTTACAAGATTTCAAAAGAATCAGTACGCGCGAGGCTTTCAGCCCACCGCCCGTCGATCCCGCCATCGAGCCGACGATCATCACCAGCAGAATCGTACATTGCGAAAAACTCGACCATTGCGCATAATCCGCAAGAACGAACCCCGTAGTAGACGACGTGGAAATCACGGCGAACGACGTATAATGCAGCGCCGTAAAGAAATTGCCGTTATACTGAGCGAAACGTATCGTGTTGTCGATCGTGACCGCAAGAATGCAGGCGGCGATAAAAATCAGATAAAATCTCAGTTCCTCGTCTTTCAGCACAGATTTCACGTTACCGATCAGAGCGAAATAATACAACGAAAAATTGACGGAAAACAGCAACATAAACACCGTAAGCACGATATCCACGTATGTGCTGTTATACGCGAGTACGCTCGACGCCGTAGAAGTGAATCCGCCCGTTCCCGCCGTAGACATGGATAAAATCACCGAATCGTACGCAGGAACGCCGCCCAAAAACAAGAACAGAAATTCCACCGCGGTGAGCGCGAAATACAAAAGATACAAAATGCTCGCCGTAAAACGGATGCGGCTGACGAGTTTGCCCACCTGCGGACCGGGCGATTCAAATTTCATCAACTGAAATCCGTCTCCTCCCCGCGTAGGCAATACGGCAAGCATAAACACCAGAATCCCCATACCGCCGAGCCAATGCGTAAACGCGCGCCAGAAATGAATACATTTCGGCAGATCGAAATCGGTGAGAACGGAAGCCCCCGTCGTGGTGAAACCGGATACCGTCTCGAAAAACGCGTCGGCATACGTGGGCAGATACTTTCCTACGCAAAAAGGAATCGCCCCGATCAGAGAAACAAGCAGCCAGCACAGCCCCACGATCACCAGCGCCTCTCTGTGACGGATTTTATTTGCTCCACGCGCAAGGAAAGAACAACCGACTCCGAGGAATAGCGCCGTCCCCGCCGCAATCAGGAATCCCGGCAGCGCGGCATATTCTTTATAGATCAACACAACGATAACGGGAAAAACGTAAAATACCGCGGAAAACGCGAGAATTTTTCCGAGCCCCATAAAAACGGAACGATACTTCATTTTCTCCTCCCGTTCACCGCAACACGTCGTCCAGCGAAGAAACGAGTTCCCGCGTGGTGACGATAATCACGAGATCGTCGTGTTCGATCGTCGTAGCGCCGTTCGGAACGATCAGATTCTTTCCCCGCACCACGGCGGCGATCAGCACGCCGTCTTTCAGCGCGATTTCGCGCAAAGTTTTGTCCGTAAACGCCTTGTGCCCGTTCACGGAAAATTCCAGCGCTTCCGCCTCGTCGTCGGCGATTTTATACAGCGACAAAATGCCGCTTCCCTCGGGCACGAGCAACGAACGCACGTATTTCGAGATCTCTTCCGCCACCACGTGATAGGGAGAAAGAATCCCGTCGAGATCGATCGAATCGAACAATCCTTCGTAGCGATCGTTCTGCGTCACGGTGATCACTTTTTCCACGCCTTTCTTTTTCGCATAGAAAGAAGTCATCACATTGTTTTCGTCGTAATCGGACATAGTAACGAACGCGTCTGCGTCGTCGATTCCCTCCGTTTCCAGCACCTCGGGATCATTGAAATCGGCGCAGACCACGGTCACCGAACCGAGCGAATTTTTCATCTGTTCGCACTTTTCTCTGTTCGGCGAAATGATTTTTACGATAAAGCCGTTTTTCGCAAGATGATCGGCGAGATAATACGATTTTTTGTTCGCGCCTAAAATCATCACGTATTGCCCTTTTCTCTTCAGCATGCCGTATTCGTGAAGGAAATCGCTTATATCGTAATGTTTGCCGCAGATGTTCACCACGTCTTTTTCCCGCAACTGCGTATTGCCGTTGGGCACGAACGTTTCTCCGTCTCGCGAAATCGCCGCGAGAAGCACGCTGTATCTTTTATCGCGCGACACCACTTCGGAAAGTTTTTTACCGCAAAGCGCACAGCCTTCGGGCAGAGTCATTTCCACAATCTCCGCCTTTCCTTCGCCGAAAGTGTACACCTTTTCCGCCGCGGGAAAGCGGATTACGCGCGCCACTTCTTCCGCCAGCGCGCGTTCCGGATTCACCAGCCTGTCCACCCCCAGATGTTCGCGCATAAAATCGATCTGTTTATTGTATTCGGGATCGCGTACACGCGCCACGGCATATTTCACGCCCAACGATTTCGCGATCATGCAGCAAAGTACGTTCTGCTCGTCGGAAGCCGTCACGGCAACAATCAGCCCAGCCGTCGCAGCGCCCGCTTCCTTTAAATCTTCCGCAATACAGCCGTTCGCGCAAAAGCCGTTTACGTCATATTTTTCCACGGCTTCCCGCACTTTGTCTTCGTTTGTGTCGAGCACCGTCACTTCGCGTTCTTCGTCCGTAAGGCAACGCAGAATATTTCTGCCCACTTTACCGAGTCCGACGATAATAAACTTCATTCGCTTTGCTCTCTCTCCGTAACATTCTTCTTCCGCCGCGCGCGACTGCGCCGAAAAACAATGTTTTTCTTGCCGTCGCATGCTTTATTTCCGTTCCCTTTATTTACGTTGCGCGTAAAGCCGTTATCAATAAAACGTAGCGAGTTGTTCTTCGGGCGGCTCGCATTTTTCGATCTTTTCGGCAATCAACACGGGACCTTTCCCTTTATATACTGTGTGCTTTTCATAAGAAATTTTTGCGGTAACTTCCGCCCAATCGCGCGTTTTCAGCGCAATCGGCCGCTTCATCACGCACGCCAACCCGCTGTATTGAATATCCGCTTCGCAACACGTCATGATATGCCGCCCGATCACGATGCTGTTTTCGGGAAGCCGTTTGTCGCTCACCACAAGTCCTTTGAATTTCACGGTTTTTCCGATATATGCATCCATATTTTCCGAAAGATCGCGGTAAAACAACGCGTAATCTCTGTCCGCGATCTCGATCACGGGCGCGTTCATATCATACGGCATGGGATCTACCGTATCGTCGTACTCCGCTTTTCCGTCGGTGTGTTCGTATACGATATCCGCCTGCCGCGTAATCGCGCGCACCGCCTTATGATATTCGTCTTTCGGCGTATCGGCAGGAAAGCGGTTAAACACCACCATCTGCGTGTTCTTGATCTTATCGAACGTAAGTTGGCGCATGTTTGCGTTATAGGAAAGAAACGTCTTCGTATCGAAAAACGTCATCACCTGCGTAAGGAACCAGCCTTCGGGCATCGCGTCGAATAAAACGTCGAGCGTCCACATGCCGTTGTATTCCACCAGCACACGGTCGGCGTCCGCTTCCAACTGCATTTTCGTAAGGTTTTCCACCGTCATTTCCTCTTTGGAAACAACGCGCATCGTTACGTCTTTTACGACGAAACGGGAAGGATCGTATTCTTCCTCCCCTTCTTCCGTCACCAAAAGCAACGTTTTTTCGCCTGCGTAAAAACGCTTGTCCTCCAACGTCTCCTGAATAAATTTCGTCTTTCCCGATTCCAGAAAACCCATAAACAGGTAAACGGGAGTCTCTTCCGGTAATTTTTTCATGTTTTTCGCTCCGAAAATTTTTTCTTTACGCTTTCGCTCGCCTTTCTTTCGTATGTTTTCCGCCCGATATTTCCGCGTTTTTCCGTAAACCGCCGCGAAAAACGGCGGTTTACGCCTATCGTTCTTCCTCGCCGATCATGCTTTGAAAAGTTCTTTTAAAGCGTCTTCGTTCAGTTTGCAGCCGATCACGCACAAACGCCCCGTTACGCCGGCACTGCCGCTGCGTACGTCCGGTTCGCCGGGTACATAATCGAAATGCCACCAATTTTCTCCGCCGTCAACAATCCCTTTCGCACGCAATACGGTGCCGTATTTCGATTCGTCGGAAAGCGCGGACAACGCGTTTTCAAGTTCTTCCGCCGTAAATTTATGCGCCGTTTCCATGCCCCACGACGTAAACACTTCATCGGCATGGTGATGATGATGATGACAATGTTCGTGTTCATCCTCGTCATCATCGTCGTGATCGTGATGATGGTGGTGGCAATGCTCGTGTTCGTCTTCTTCGTCGTCATCGTCGTGATGATGGTGGCAATGCTCGTGCTCGTCTTCTTCGCCATCATCATCGTCGTGATGATGGTGGCAATGTTCATCCTCGTCATCATCGTCATCGTGATGATGATGGCAATGTTCGTGCTCATCCTCATCGTGATCGTGCGCATATTCTTCGGCAAGTTTCTTCAATTCCGCTTCGAGGCAATCTTTTTTCTCCATAGCGGACAAAATCGTTTTACCGTCGAGTTTATCCCATTCCGCCGTCACGTAGTTCGCATCCGGATTCACCTCTTTCAGCATTTCCAGGCAGGTATGCAGTTTTTCTTCGGAAATTCCCGTCGTATGCGACAGCACCACGCAGGAAGCGTTCGCCACCTGATCGATAAAAAATTCGCCGAAGTTTTTCATATACATCTTGCACTTGTTCGCGTCCACCACGGCGCAAAAAGCGTTCAGCACGCCGTTTTCCACGTTCGCGCGTTCCACTGCGCGGATTACATCGCTCAGTTTTCCCACGCCGGACGGCTCGATGATAATACGATCGGGCTGATATTTCGCTTCCACTTCTTTCAGGGCTTTGGCAAAATCGCCCACAAGCGAACAACAGATACATCCCGAATTCATCTCGGTGATATTCACGCCCGCGTCTTTCAGAAAGCCGCCGTCCACGCCGATTTCGCCGAATTCGTTTTCGATCAGCACTACTTTTTCGCCTGCATACGCCTCTTTGATCAGTTTTTTGATCAGCGTAGTTTTTCCCGCGCCCAAAAATCCCGAAAATACGTCTATCTTCGTCATAATTTTTTCTCCTTTGCCTGAAAACAGGCTTTCGTTTGCTTTTATTTCCTCACAAAACGGGGCAACGCGCACCCGCATCCTTTTATGCGGACGTCTCGTTTCCCGTCTTGCAGATTCTTACGATATAAATTCCGTAAACCGCCGTTTCACGATGTAAAACGACCTTTTGCTCCGTATAATATATACCGCTTTTTTATTCCGCTTAAACGATTTTTTTTCTCGGAAAATATTTCTCAGAACGCCCAGTTTCCGTCTTTCAGAATTTCCACGCGGGTTCCGTCTTTCGTTATTCCCGTAATATTCATATCGTTGCTGCCGATCATGAAATCCACGTGAATCATACTGTCGTTTATCCCGCGTTTTTTGCACTCTTCGTTCGTGTAATTCTCGTATCCTTTCAGGCATTCGTTGAAACCGCGCCCCAGTGCAAGATGGCAACTTGCGTTTTCGTCGAAAAGCGTATTGTAAAAGAGCACGCCCGAATTATTGATCGGCGAATCGAACGGAATAATCGCACATTCTCCGAGCATGCATGCGCCATCGTCCATCGCGATCATCTTTTTCAGTTGTTCTTCGCCTTTTTCGGCTTTCACTTCCACCGCTTTGCCGTTTTCAAAACGCACGGAGAAGTTCTCGATCAATTCTCCCTGATACGAAAGCGGTTTCGTGGCGTAAACGATCCCTTCCGCTTTTCCCGCTTTCGGCGACGTAAACACTTCTTCGCTGGGAATATTCGGATTGAATACGCGCCCGCCCAGCGTTTTTTCGCTGCCGGCCGTAAAAATACCGTCCTCGTTCAGCCACACTTTGAAATCCGTTCCGTTCGCGCTCTTATATTCGAGGGAAGCAAGGGAAAGCGAATTAAGATAATCGCAGCGTTTTTTCAGATCTTCGTTGTGCTCTTTCCATGCCGCGATCGGATTTTTTCCGTCCGCGCGGGCGGTGTACAAAATCACCTGCCACAATTTTTCGATCGCGCGTTTTTCGGGCAGTTCGGGGAAAACTTTCTTCGCCCAAGCCGCCCCGGGAACGGCGGCGATGCACCACTGATGACGATTTTCCAATGCCTCGCGGTACTTTTTGATCTTCGGGAAAATCGCCTTGCGGGATTCGCTCATCTTATGCGCGTCCACGCCCTTCATTCCGTCGGGATCTTCCGATTCGATAAACAGGCGGCAGGCGTATTTTTCCGCTTTGTACGCCCATTTCGCTTCCGCCCAGGGTTTCAGTTCGGAAAGCGTCTCCTGCGACATATAGAGCGCGCTGAGTTTTTCCGTGGGCTGATACGACCATTCCACATACACCTCTTTCGCCCCCGCTTTATAGCATTCTTCCACTACGAGCGCAACGAATTCGGGCTGATCCAGCCCTGCCTGCACAAACACCGTCTGTCCTTTCTTTACGTTGATTCCCGTTTTCACGAGAAGTTTCGCATACTTTTTCAGTTGAGATTGTCTCATTTTCGTCTTTCTCCTTATAGAGTCATTGATTTTTTATCGTTTTCATTGCCTATGCCGTGCGATCGCGTTCACTCGTTTTCAATACCGAGTTGCTCCTCGAGCACACCCATAGCGTAAGACGCCGCCTTTTTCACGCTGCCCTTTTCAAACGGTACGCAAAGATGCGCCGCCGCAAGCGTTTTCAGATATCCGAGCGATCCGCCCACGCGGCAGAGCGTAAGATAATCTTTCCAGGCGCTTTCTTTATCTTCGTGCATCTTTTTCTTGAATTCCAGCGCGCCGAGCGTCGTCAGCGTGTAATTCACATAATAGAACGGATACAGGAAAATATGGATTTTATGATACCACCAGCCGCCTTTACCGAAAAATTCGTCGCCGTCGTAATCGCGCCAAGGCATATATTTTTCTTCCAGCGATTTCCACGCCGCCGTGCGCTCTTCGGCCGTCATATCGGGATTTTTATACACGATATGCTGAAATTCGTCCACCGCTACGCCGAAAGGAACAAACGTAAACGCTTCCTGCAAATGCTGCATGCGGTATTTGTCCGCTTTGTCTCCGAAAAATTTCTCCGCATACGGATAAGCGAATTGTTCCATCGACATCGAATGGATCTCGGCTATATCTGTAGGCTCGCTCGCAAGGGCGTTCAGAGGCTGCGCGCGCATCGCTTCATAGCCCGCAAACGCATGCCCCATTTCATGCGTAAGCACGTCTACGTCGCCCGTCGTTCCGTTAAAGCAGGAAAACACGAACGGCGCTTTGTAGTCGTCGAGAGCCGTCATGAATCCCGTCGCCATTTTGTTCGGCTTATTATCCAGATCCATCAGATCGTGATCGATCATATAATCGATAAATTCGCCCGTTTCCGCGCTCATATCGTGATACATTTCGCGCGCCTGCTCCACAAGATATGCCCTGTCTCCCACGGGAACGGCGTTTCCGCCGTCGAACAGATAGGCTTCGTCGTACACCATGATTTTTTCCACGCCGATCCTCTTCGCCTGCGCCTTGTACAGTTTTTCGCAGAAGGGAACAAGCACTTCTTTCACCTGCTCCCGATATTCCGCCACCATCTTTTCGTCGTAATCCAGGCGCCCCTGCTGCATATAGCCGAGCGGCACGAAATTTTCAAAGCCGAGATTTTTTCCCATTTCGGTGCGTACTCTGATCAGTTCGCCGAAGATTTCCCCCATCTTTTCGTCGTTTTCTTCAAAGAAGGCGGAATAGGCTTTCCAGGCTGATTTTCTTAATTTCCGATCGGGAGAAGAAAAATATTTTTCCAACGCTTGCAGATTGCATTGTTCGCCGTTGAAATCGATACGGCAGGAAGCGATGATTTTGCGGTATTCGTTGCACAATTCGTTTTCTTTCTGCATAAGCGGCACGTTCTTTTCCGAAAGCGAATCCACGGAAAGCCGTATCGTTTTCAGATAGTTTTCGCCGTATTTTTTATCGATTTCTTTCGCAAACGCCGAATTGATAAGCGCAAGATAAAAACTCCTTGCTTTTGCCGAAGTTTCGGGCGCGCGGCGATCGATATACTCTTCTTCTTTTTCGTAAAACTCGTCTGACATATCCACGCTGCGGCGGATAGAAGCGATCGTTGCCATCGTATTCAGATGCCCGATGATTTTTTCTTCTTCCTTTATAATTTCGTCTGTTTCTTCAAAGGATTCCGCGTTTTTCAGCCTCTTTTCCGCGTCGGCATAAAAGGCTTCCGCACCGTCGAAATCGGGGCGTTCGTATTTCAGTTCTTCAAACGTTGTCAATTCTTCCATTTTCCGTGTCTCCGTTCATTCATTTGCTTCAGCGACGTTTCGATCGTCCGTCGTTTTCTTTCGCAGTTTCAATCCGCGCTTTTCTCGTATGGAAAACCGCGCTTATGTTCACACGATCAGATCGTAATTGATCGGCGTATAAAAAAGTTCTTCGATTTTCTTTTCGTCGCGCGTTTCCGATAAAATCCACATCAGTTTCGTAATGATGCTTTCCCACGTCATATCGTAACTTTCGAGAATCGAAAATCTCGCCTTGAAATCTCTTCCCACGCGATAAATGCTCATATCGCTGCCTTCGCTTTGCACCTGCGTCGTAACGACGAGCGTTTTGCCTTTTCCTTTCCATTTTTCGATCACTTCGTAGAGATTGTAATAATCTCCTTCGGGAATCCCGCCCGTGCCGTAACCGGAAAGCACTACCGCGTCGTTGTTTTCAAAATAAGCATCCAGCACTTTTTCCGAAAATCCGGGCGTTAAACAACAAAGCCCCACCCTTCCGTCGAGCCGCGAATAAAATACGGGCTCTTTTGCCGTTTTCACATCCTGCGGAGCGGGAATATATTGCAGCACCTTACCATCCCGCACCATGGCGAGCGGAGGAAAATCCACGCTGTCGAATGCGTTGAAACTCTTCGTGCGTATCTTTTTCGCACGTGTTCCCGCTATCGCCTTTCCCTGAAACACGATCGTCACCTGTGCGGCTTTTTCGCTCGCGGCATACGAGAACGCGTCGCGAAGATTGATCCGCGCGTCGGTATCTTCCTTATCGATCGGCTTCTGTGAACCCGTAAGCACAATCGGCTTCGGCGAATTTTGTACCAGATACGAAAGCGCCGCGGCGGTGTATGCCATCGTATCCGTTCCGTGGCACACCACGAATCCGTCGTATTTTCCGTAATTTTCGCGGATCGTTTCCGCAAGAATAAGCCAGTGCGAAGGCGTGACGTTCGTGCTGTCGATATTGAACGGCTGAATACAGTCCGTTTCGCAGAACTCCCGTATTTCGGGAACGTATTTCACCAGTTCTTCCGCTTTCACCGTGGGCGACAAGCCGTGCTTCCCCGTTGTGGAAGCGATCGTTCCGCCCGTCGCTATCAAAAGTATCTTTTTCACAATCCTGCCTCCGTTTTTCCGCCCGGTTCCTTACGCCCGCCGTCTTAAAATATCCCCTTCGCGCAAAGGATACGGGCAATCGAACGAATATATGCCCTGCACCAGTTTCGCGTCATCCGACGCGGCGTTTTCATTTTCGGAAAACATGTTTTTCACGGAAAATTCTTTCCCGTAGTTTTCCGAAGGAGAAAGAACGCAAAGCGTTTCACCCTCGCGGAAACGATTCCGCATTTCCGCACGCACCCGCCCGTTTTCGCAGGAAAGCACGTTCGCAACGTAATCGTATTCGCCTTTCACCTGCCCAGCCGAATATTCTTCCGTTTTCGCGTTGTTTCCGTAGGCGTAGGCTTTCGTATAATTTCTGTGCGCCACGGCGTACAGTTCCCTTTCGCAACGCGAAACGTCCTCTCCGTTCAGCGCTCGGCGGTATGCGTTCACCACCGTTGCCAGATAATATTCGCTCTTCATTCTTCCTTCGATCTTGAACGAATTTACCCCCGCGTTTTTCAAAGCGGAAAGTTCTTCGATCATATTCAGATCTTTTCCGTTCAGAATATACGCACCGCGCCCGTCTTCTTCCAACGGCAGCCAGCCCGTGTCGCCGTTCGTTGGATTGAGCGCACGGATTTCGTACTTCCAGCGGCAACACTGTACGCACGCGCCGCGATTCGACGATCTGCCGTCGAGATAATCGGAAAGCAGACATCTTCCGCTGTACGAAATGCACATTGCGCCGTGGACGAACGCTTCCAGTTCTATATCGGGATTGTACTGCCTGATTTCGGAAATTTCCGCGATCGAAAGTTCCCTTGCCAGAATCACGCGCGCCGCGCCGAGCGTTTCGCCGTAAAATTTTACGGCATATTTATTCAGCGTATTCGCCTGCGTGGAAACGTGCAACGGCAACGACGGCGCGGCTTTTTTCAAAGCATACATCACGCCGGGATCGCTTACGATCGCCCCGTCCGCCCCGATCTCTTCCAGTATGCGGAAATAATCGGAAAGAAGTGAAAAATCGGCGTTCCGCGCAAAAATATTCGCCGTGACGTACACTTTTTTCCCGCGTTCGTGCGCATAGCGTACGGCGTTTTTCAATTCGTCCGCCGTAAAATTATCGGAAAACGCGCGTAACGAAAAATTCTTTCCGCCGATGTACGCCGCGTCCGCTCCGAAGCGGAACGCCGTTTTCATTTTTTCAAAATTTCCCGCAGGAGCCAGCAATTCCGTATTCATAATTCCGCCGTCAGATAATTCTCCCGATTCTTCGTTTCTTTTCGTCTGTATTTCATTACGCCGTGCCTTTTCTATCCCTTCCGATTTGCCGTATATTCGCCGCCGTTCCGTTTTTCCCTCACGCTTTTTTCTGCCGTTTGTTGCGCCAAAAACGCGTTTTGCAAAACCCGCATTTTTATGAAACCCGTACGCTTACGGCAACGCCGTCGCCGAGTTCCAGAACGCTTGTCCAGAACGATTCGTCATCGCATAAAACGCGCAGATATTCGCGGATTTTATCCACTAGCACGTGACGTTTTTTCGGTGCCTCGCCGTTCACCCAGCCATAGAGCAATACGTCGTCGGAAAAGAGCACGCCGCCGATTTTCAGCAGCCGTTTCAGATCGGGCAGATATTTCAGATATTGCGCTTTCGGCCCGTCGAGAAAAATCAGATCGTACGCGCCGTTCGATTCTTTCGGCATTGCAGGAAGAATCTCTCCCGCGTCGCCGAGGTACGCCGTCACGCGATCGGAAAGCGAAAAGAAAGCAAAATTTTCTTTTGCTTTCAGAAAAGAATCTTCGTCCACTTCTATTGTAGTCAGCCGCGCGCCGCTTTCCGCAAGCAGCATCGCCGTTCCCGAAATCCCCACCGCCGTGCCGATTTCGAGAATACGCTTCGGGCGGATCGTTTTCACGGTGTAAAGAAGATACGCAAGAGTTTCTTCGTCGGCTACGGGCACGCCGTTCTCCTTCGCTTCCTCGCGTTTCTTCTTCAATTCTTCGGAAATATGCAGTTTTAAAACGCTCTGCGAAAATTTCATCGGAATCCGTTACACTTCCACAATCGAAACAACGATGAAGGGCGATTGTTTCGTCTTTTTAAACACGTAGTTTTTCAGGGCTTTGCGCACGAATACGGAAAGATCGTCTTTCGATCCGTTCGCATAATCGTAAGCGTCCGCCGCACGTTTCACCACGTCGTAAACTTCCTCTTTTTCCATCTGTTCGCCGAATACAAAGCCGTGGCAATCGATCGCGGGTTCGCCCACGATATAATCGCCCGTAACGGCAAGAGATACAAGGAAGACGCCTTCCGCCGACATTTTCAGCCTGTCCTTCATCACTTCACTCGTGCCGTAATCCTCGAAACCTTCGCCGTCGATCAGACGTGTGCCGGCGGGAACGCTCTCGCCGCGGGTTAAAGATTTATCGGTGAGTTCAAAGCAATTCCCGATGTCCGCGATCGCGATATTCTGCGGCGGCATGCCCATTTCTTCCGCAAGAAGCGCATGTTTTTTCAGATGGCGGTATTCGCCGTGAATCGGAATAAAGAATTTCGGTTGCAGCAACTGATGCAAAATTTTATGCTCTTCCTGGCAGGCGTGCCCGGAAACGTGAATTTTTTCGAGACTTTCGTACACCACGTTCGCGCCGAGCCGATACAGATTATTGATCACGCGATAGATCATTTTTTCGTTTCCGGGAATAGGAGACGCGGAAATAATCACCGTATCGTTTTCGCCGATCGTCACTTTATCCGAATCGCCCGAAGCCATACGCGTAAGCGCGCTCATCGGCTCGCCCTGCGTGCCCGTGGATAAAATCACGATTTCTCTGTCGAACAGATTTTTATTCTTCGCAAGATCCACCAGAATGCCTTCGGGGATTTTCAGTTCGCCGATTTTTACCGCGGCGTCCACCACTTTCAGCATACTGCGCCCCGAAAGCGCCACTTTCCTTCCATACTGCACGGCGCGATCGATAATCTGCTGCAAACGATGCACGTTGGAAGCGAACGTAGCCACGATCAGACGACGATCGCGATTTTCCGCAAACAGGTGATCGAGCGTAGTGCCCACCACCGTCTCGCTCATCGTATAGCCCATGCGTTCGATATTCGTGGATTCGCCGAGATATAAAAGCACGCCTTCCCGCCCGAGCGCGGCGATTCTGTCGAGATCGATCGGCTTTCCCGCCACGGGAGTAAGATCGATTTTAAAATCTCCGCTATGATAAATCAGCCCGAACGGCGTGCGAATCGCCAACGCCACAGCGCCCGAAATGGAGTGGTTCACATTGATGAATTCCACCTCGAACGAGCCGAGTTTCACCACGTCTCCCGCCGACACCACGCGTTGCGGCACGTTCTGCACGTGGTTTTCCTGCAACTTGTTGTCCGTCAGCATCAACGTAAGTTTCGTCCCGTAAAGCGGCGTTCCGGAATTCAGTTCTTTCATCAGATACGGCACGCCGCCGATATGATCTTCATGCCCGTGCGTAAGCAATACGCCGCGCACCTTATCCTTGTTCTGCACGAGATAGGTGATGTCGGGCACCACAAGATCGATGCCCGGCATGTCCTCGTTGTTCGGGAACGTAAGGCCTGCGTCCACCACGATAATGTCGTTGCCGTATTCGATCGCGGTCATATTTTTGCCGATTTCTCCTACGCCGCCCAAAAAGATGATTTTTACACATTTTTTGCTGCCGCGCGTTTTCGCAGGGGCGCTTTTCACGCTTGTAAGAATCCCCGTTGCGTCGTATAACGGAGCGGAAGATTCCTTCTTTTCGGAAAGCGCCGCGCGCTTTTGCAGATATTTCGGATCGGCGACGAACGTTTTTCCCGCAGCAATCGGTTTTGCGGCATTCTCACGCGGCAATGCGTTCAAAGTACTTGCGTTCTGCGCGATTTTTTCCGCAGTTCTCTTTTCCGCGGCAAGCGCGCCGCGCCCTCCGTCGTATACGGGAACAAACGTTGCCGTCATGGCAGTGCCTTCACCGCCCGCGCGGATCGCTTTGCCTGCTTTATCGCCCTGCGTTCTGCGATTTCCCATAACGCCGTTCGTTTTTCTGTTTGCGCGTACGCCGCGATCTCCCGTTTTTTCGGAAGAAACGGCTTTCGCCGCTCCCGATTCCGTCGTTCTCGTTCCGATCCGAGGTTTTTTCACGTTTCCGGCCGATCGTTTCTCTGCAACGTTTTCACCGTTTTGCGTGCGTTTCACTCTGCGTTGCGCAACGCCGCCGTTCGTTTTCATCGCTTTCGCGGGTCTGTTGTACAACCGTACCGATTTCATTTCTTCTGATTTTGTTTCTTGTTCCATTATTCCTCACAAACTATTTTTATTCCCCGTTTTTCAGCGGCACGGGGCGCCGTATTTTTCATAATCTCACAAATAAACGATACCAAGGAAAAAATGTTCCGCCAACTTTGCTAAAAATGTTTTAACAGAAAACTCCCCTCGCGTTTCTTTTCGCGACTCTTCTTTTTCCATTCTTCTTTTTCCGAAAAAACATTCCCGAATTTTCGGACATATCGTTGTACTCGCTTTTAATATAAATTTCCCGCACAGTAGTTTTCTGCGCCGATTTTTTTCGTTTTTTAATTGTAATTGTTGTTTTTCGGAATTTTGGCGATTTTTTGCAAAAAATCGCTTTGTTTCTTTTTTGTTGCTTATTGCGCTTGTGCGTTTGCCCCGTTCCGAAAAAATATACGATCCGCCGAACGCTTTATCCGTTCTTTTCATAATCTCGTCGCGCCGCAACGTCGAAAGCGTTAAACAAGAGTATTTCGCACGTAATTTTGCGATTTTACGCGCCCGTCGGGCAACAACTTCTCTGTTTAATGAATATATTTTCCGGATATTCGTCGCCTGCCCGTTCCGAAAATCGATAACGAAACGAGCAAAGCGTTTTAAAACATTTTTTGCCGCCGTTCAACGCCCGTGCGGCATTATCTACGCCCTTCGGAATAGAAAGAGAGCCGAAAAAATTTTTCAGCCCTCCCCTCTTTCACCAGTCCGGCATTTCACCGCCGATCAATAAATGCTTAATCGAAATCGAACGCCACCTTTTTGCCTTTCGTCTTTTTGATCAATCCCGTCAGTTCCAGTTGCCTGTCGGCTGCATAACGATACGTTTTCTTGTAATCGACTTCTTCAAAGTCTTTTTTCTTCACCGTACCGCATTGATCCGACATCGCTTCCACAAGCCGCACCGCGCGTTTCGCGGCGAGGTCACTCTTGATTTTCATCATGAACGGCGTTTTTTCATACGCTTTCTGATCGCCCATATCGCGCTGATTGTATATCGTCTGTTTAAACTGAGGATCTGCGGGATCGAGAGCGAAATACACGCAAAGCGTCTTACCGCGGATATTCATCTTCGCCACCGTCGCTCTGCCGCAATTGAATCTGTCGCAATTCCAACTCACGGTGGATTTCACTTTTTTATACGAAAGCAATGCGTTTTTGATCATACCGTAACGATCTTTCATGTCGTCGTCGCTCTGCTTGAGTTTCGCCGTAAAACTGCGATCCCAACGGGTAACGTATTCGTCTTCCGCAGTTGCCGCCGTATCTTCAGCCACGGCCACTTCCGCTTCCGCTTCGCTTACGGGCTCTTCGGCGGGCGCTTGTTCCGGCTCTTCTTTCGTTTCTTCCGTCGTCGCCACGGCTGCCACCGTCACGGGCATTCCCTGCAATTTTTCTGCCACCGCGTCGGCGATCATCTGCGCGCCGCTTTCGTCGAGAATCGTCTCGTACGTAGGCGTACCCATCTTTTCGGTGATTTCTTCCGCAAGCGCGCCCGTATCGATCTCGGGGGCTTTCGCGTCCGCGGCGTTTTCCGTCATCTTCTCCGCTACGGCGGCAGATACGGTTTCCGCTATTGATTTGATCCCCTCCTCGTCCACAAGCACTTCGTAAGTAGCGGGTTCGGGGGAAGGAATCCTCTCCGCCACGGAAGAAGCAAGACGATCGTAATCCATCTGTTCGGGGGCGGGAATATCGATCTTCGCCGCCACGTCGTTTGCGATTTTGTCGTAATCGATGGCTTCCGTTTCCGGAATTTCGATCTTCGACGCTGCCGCATAAGCCAATCTTTCGTAATCGATTGTTTCCGTCTCGGGAAGTTTCGCGATTACGGTATCCGCTACCGTATCCGCAATTTTGTCGTAATCCGCTTCTTCCGTCGCAGGCATCTTTCCGATCACGGTGTCGGCAAGCAAATCGTAATCGATCGCTTCCTGTTCGGGAATCACGATCTTCGCCGCCGCAGCCTCCGCAAGTTTTTCGTAATCGATTTCTTCCGCTGCGGGAATCCTCTCGATCACGGTATTCACCAATTTTTCGTAATCCGGCTCTTCCTGTGCGGGAAGTTTCGCAATCACCGTATCCGCAATCTTCTCGTAATCGATCGCTTCGGGGGCGGGCATCTTTTCCAGCATCGTATTCGCCAGTTCTTCGTAATCGATCGTTTCCGCCGCAGGCATCTTAGCGATCACCGCGTCGGCAAGTTTGTCGTAATCGATCGCTTCCTGCGCGGGAAGTTTCGCGATCACCGTATCCGCGAGTTTCTCGTAATCGATTTCTTCGTGCTGCGGTATAACGATTTTCGCCGCCACGGCGTCCGCGATTTTCGCCAGCGCTTCGTCGGTGAGCGCGTTCGATTCCGCGATACGCGCATAGTCGATTCTTTCCAGAGGAGGCAACGATTCGATCACTTTTTCCGCCGTGCCGTATACGATACGATCGTACGCGGCGGAAGCCGCCTTTTCGTCTTTTTCTTCGCTCTTTTCGCCGAGCAGATCGGTAACTTTTTCAAGCACCTTATCGCCCACTTCGTCGGCAATGCGGTTATAATCCACGTTTTCGGGAGCGGGAAGCGCCGCCAGAACGTCGAGAATTTCCTTGCTGTGCGCGGCCGCCTGCGTTTCCGTTTTTTCCGCTACGGTTTCCGCGATCTTTTCGTAATCGGTCTCTTCGTAGGGCAACGCTTCGATCACGCGCTCTTTCACCGTTTCGGCTACCTTGTCGTAATCCGTTTCTTCCGCGCCGTTTGCCAGCAATTCCACCTTTTCGCCGAGCGACGAAAGCGCCTCGTCGATTTTAGCGAGCATTTCGTCCGCCTTGGAAATGAGATTTTCGCTCGTTTCCGCTTCGCTCGTTTTCAGAGATTCGAGCATAGAAGAAAGGGATTCGTAAACGCCCTGATTCTGCGAATAGAGATATTTAATCTCCATCACCGCTCTGTCCGCCGCGTTTTCGTCGCCGCAAGAGCCCTCTTTCAGCGCGGCTTTGATCTGTGCCGCAGCCGCATCGGATTGTGCTTTCAGATTTGCGCATATTTCGGAAAGTTCTTTTTTCAATACGGCGTATGTATCTTTGTTTCCCTTTTCGATCGACTGATACAACACCCCCGTCTGCAATGAAGCATACTTCATTTCGTTGAGGATCTCTTTCTTCACCGATTTCAGATCCCCCGCGATCCCTCTGTACATATCCTCCAGCATCAACGCCGTTTCGTTACGTTGAGCGACCGACCAGTTACGCGTTCCGTTTTGCTTTTGTTGAGCGTTCAAATCTGCCATAACACACCTCGATTCTCTTTTTGTTTCGTCGTTTTTTCCGAAAAACGAAACGTATCGTCCGCGAAAAAAACGCCTTTCGGGATATCCCCTTTCCGTTCGTTTATTATTATACCACAAAATCTTGCAAAACGTCAAGAGTTTTAACAAAAAAATATCGTTTTTCGCCGCTTTTTTTCTGTTTTCTCCGCAAAAATACTATAAGTATCGGTCAAAAAACGAAGAAAAGCATGCGCCCTCTTCAGGGGCCCTGTTTCGACGCGTATTTTCCGGGCGCGTAGCGGGGAAAACGAGAGAATAAACGAAAGCGTTTTATTCGGAAGTCGTTTTTTCTCTTTCTTCTTTTTTTGCAGCGAGATCTTCTTTTTCGTATTTTCTGTACGCAAGCGGCGGCGTTTCGTCTTTCAACGACATAATATACTCCGCATATTCCGCTTCCGTGATCTTATGCACCTTCTCGCTTTTCCTCCCCGCTTTTCTGCCCATTCTGCGCCTCCTTGCTTTCCGTCGGCGGATTATCGGAATCGGCTCATTGCCCGATCCGCACGTGATCCGTCCGTCTCGTAAAAGAAGTATAGCCGCCGTTTGCGTTTTTTATTCTTCGTAAACGAAAGCAGCCCGCGGAACTTTTAAAAAACGCTCTTTTCGTCTTCCTGCCGCGACGCACGAGAACGGCCGTTCGCCCGCAGACGAAAACAGCCTCGAAGAGGCTTTTCAGGCAAGCGCTTCTTCCGCTATTTTCGTATTGATGTCGTTCAGGCTCTTCAGTTCGTAAAATTTTCCTTTCTTTTCCATCAGTTCTTCATACGTTCCCGATTCCACGCACACGCCGTTTTCCATCACGAGAATACGATCCGCGTCGCGGATCGTGGAAAGACGATGCGCCACGATGAACGTAGTTCTGCCTTTGATACAGGCGGAAATCGCCTTTTGTACGTGGTATTCCGATACGTTATCCAACGCGCTCGTCGCTTCGTCGAAAATCAGAATTTCGGGGTTTCGTATCAGGGCGCGGGCAATCGTGATTCTCTGCTTCTGCCCTCCCGAAAGTTTATCGCCGTGTTCGCCGATATCCGTATCTATGCCGTTCGGAAGATCTTTCAGCACTTCTTCGAGATCCGCGATTTTCACGGCTTTTTGCAAATCTTCTTCCGAATATCTCGTAAGGCCGTAAGTGATATTTTCCCGCACCGTTCCCGCAAACAGGATACTATTTTGCGGTACGACGGAAATATGATGGCGGTATTGCGACAGATTGAATTCGTCCAGAGGCTTGCCGTCGATGAGAATCCGCCCCGAAACGGGCGTTAAAAATCCGATAATCAGATTCATGATCGTGGATTTACCCGATCCCGAAGCGCCCACCACGGCGATACATTCCCCCGCTTTTACGGAAAGCGAAAGATCCCGCACGATATACCGTTCGCCGTCGGGATATTTGTAAAACACATGATCGAATTCCACGTCGCCGCGGATCGAAGGCACTTCGCGTTTGCCGATATTCATCTCCACGTCTTTCGCGTTCATGATTTCGGCAACGGAATCGAGCGCCTCGAAGCCCGTGCTGAGGCTCGGCAACAGATTCACGAGCGCCATCACGTAACCGCTGATCGAAACGAACATCGACTGATACAGCACGATATCGCCCACGGAAATTTTCCCTTTCAGCGCGAGAACGGCGCAAAACACCACGCACGCGCCCGAAAGAAAGGTGTTCAGACACCACGCCCACGAACCGAAACGGGCGTACGTTTTATCGATTTTCAATCCCGCGTCCGCAACGCCCGAAATGGACTTATTCACTGCGGCGATTTCCGTCTGTTCCAGTCCGTGCGCTTTCGTCACCGTCATCATTTCCAGCATGGTGGTAAGCCTGCCGCTCATGCTTTCCGTTCTGAGACGAAACGCCCTGTTTTCCGAGCGGATTCTCTTTGAAAACAGACGGGATAATATCACGTTCAGCGGCACCACGCACAAAAAGAACAACGCCACGATACCGTTTTTCGAGAGCGCGATCGCCGCGGAAATCAGCGCGCTGATCACATTCGGAATAATCGTCTGCGCCAGGCAGGAAAACAGCGAATCCACGGAATCCGTATCTTTTAAAAACTTCGACTGTATCCTGCCCGTTTCCATGTCTTTCGCATATGTAATCGAAAGACTCTGCAATTTCCGCACCACGCAACTTTTGATTCCCGCGCTTGTGGAACGTAGCATTTTGCTCATAATCGTCACGCGGAAAAGAGTCGTCGGCTCGTTCTGCAATATCGACAAAGCAAGAATCACGGCGTCGATCGAAATCGTCTTCACAGCCTGCGAAACGGCAACCTGCCCGCCCGCAGCCATAGTCACCGCGTCGATGATGTCGGCGGTGAGCACGGGCATCAGCCACACGGGCGCGGCTTGCAGTACGTAAAGAAGGGAAGAAAAAAACAGCGGGCAAAAGTTCATTTTCACGATTTTGCCGAAAAATCCGTTCTTTTTCTTCCCTTTTTTGTTCGTGCTTTCCGTAAAGAGGTAATCGTAGTCGGGGATAACGTCTATGCGTTCCTGTTTATTCCGCGGCTTTTCGCCGCTTTCCGAGCGATCCATAAATCTCCCGTTTTCCTTCGTTTTTTTATCGGCTGCGAGCCCGCTTTTTTTACGGGAATCGCGCCGCTGCCATGCGGAAAACGCCGTCGGGAAATTCCGCCGCAAAAAAGCAAATACGTACACCCCGCCTGCGGCTTAAACAACTGTCCCTGCGGTAAGTATAGCAGACCTTTTTTCTTTTGTCAATTTCCCGAAGAAGAATAATGAGTCTATATATAGTCTTTTTGTCATTTACCGAAATTTGACGCAATCAAAGAAGAATACAGATCACGCCGCCCTTGCCTTCGTTTACGATCCGTCCTACGGCGCGGCGCATTTTTTTGCGCACTTCCGCAGGCATGGCATAAGGCTTGCGCGCCATATCTTCGGCAACGATATCTTTCAGCGTTCTGCCGAAAATATTCGTCTCCCACACCTTGCTTTCGTCCGATTCGTATTCGGCGAGGCGTTCTTTCGCGAAATCTTCGCCCTGTTCTTTACTGCCGATGATAGGCGCGGCTTCGCCCGTCACGTCCACTTTCAGCACGTGATAACTCGGCGCAACGGCATGGAACGCCACGCCGTACCCCGAACCCTTTTTCACCAGTTTCGGCTCGGACAAACGCATTTCGTCTTTCGAGGGCGGCACGGCGCCGTAGCCGCACTCGTCCGCTTCTTCCATCGCCGCTTTGATTTTATCGTAATTTTTCTTCGCTTCGGCAAGCGATTTCACGTACGCAAGCAAATCGTAATCGTTTCCGATTTCCTCTCCGCACTCTTCGGACACCACGCGGAAATACAGATCCTCTTTCGCCTTCAAAGAAATTTCCGCCACGCCCTTGCCGAGATCCATCGATACGCCGTCGGGATTATAAAAATCGTCGTCTTTTCCGAACAGATTTTCAAGAGAGAAGCAATCCTGCATTTTGTTTGTTTTCGCCGCCGCTTTTTTCAATTTGCTCTCAAGAGAAGAAATCACTTCGTTCTCTTCCGGCAAAGAGCGCACCCATTCGGGAAGATTTATATCGATCCTCGTTACGGGGAATTCGAGAAGCGCCTTGCGGAATACGCCGCGGATATCCTCTTCCGTCATTTCTTCCGCGTTCAGGGCGATCGTCGGCGCGCCGTATTTCTTTTCCGCCGCACGCGCGATTTTCACGGCGTTTTCGTTGCCCGGATCTTTGCAATTCAGCACGATCACAAAAGGCTTTTTCTGCTTTTTGATTTCTTTCACGGTACGCTCTTCCGCCCGCTCGTACGCCTCGCGCGGCAAATCTGTCACCGAGCCGTCGGTCGTCACCAGAATCGCGATCGTGGAATGATCGCGAATCACCTTTTCCGTGCCGAGTTCCGCGGCTTTTTCAAAAGGCAAAGCGTCTTTCGACCACGGCGTTTTCACCAGCCGAGGCTTTCCGTCCTCTTCAAATCCGTTCGCACCCGCCACGGCAAAGCCCACGCAATCCACAAGCCGCACTTTCGCCGTAACGCCCTCTTTCAAAGCGATTTCCGCCGCTTCGTCCGGCACGAATTTCGGCTCGGTGGTCATCACCGTCCTGCCCGCCGCGGATTGCGGCAATTCGTCCGTCATCACTTTTTTGCTTCCCTCTGCGGCATTGGGTATCACCAGCCGTTCCATAAACCGCTTGATGAACGTGGATTTTCCCGTACGAACGGGCCCCACCACTCCCACGTAAATCCCGCCGCCCGCGCGGCTTGCCATGTCCTCGTAAACGTTGTATTCCCGCATAATGAAAAACCTCCCGCGCGGCAAGTAGCGCCGCCATTTCTCCGTTCTTTTCCGCGCCTCGCCTCTTTTCGGAAGCATAAAAAAATCCGCATACGGCAAAGGCACGTTTTACTGCACGCTTTACTATATGCGGAAAAATTCCCCGTTATGAACTTTTTTCTTTGCGCTCCCTGCGTTTGCCGCGTTTTACGAAAGATTTCCTATTTCGGAAAAACCTTCTTTCGCGGACTGATCTTCCACTTTCATAAAATCTTCGTCGCCGTCAAACGTGCGAGGTTCGTTGTATTCCCCGCCGAGGGCTTCGATCGCATATTTCAGTTCGCGGAATTCCACAAATCCGATTTCCCGGTTTTCGATCCTCTTCAGTAAAACGGGCAGGGCGCGCTCGTCGCCGTATGCCGCGAGATACGAAGCGCGCATCGGTATTTTCTCTTCCTTTTCGCCGAACGCGGATATAAGCACGTTAAAAATCTCGTCGTCGCCCGCAGCGGAACGCGACAAAATTTCCAGCATATATTCCGCTTGCTTTTCAAGGCGTTCTTTCTGCTCTTCCGCCGTATTATTATCCGCATTTTTCCCGCGGACTTCGCGATATGTAAGCAAAGCGCGGCTCTTCACTTTGTCGGCCGCCGTTTTCAGGCATTCCGCCACTTCGTTTTCCACGTCCTCGCCCGCTTCGCCCTTTTCGAGGATGGAAAAATATTTATCGAACGCCTGTTCGTCGTCGCCGATAAAATGCACGGCATAGAGCGCGGTCTCTTCGTCGGAAGAATCGAGCATGGATAAAATCCGTTCCGTAGGGCGGCGCTTTTCCACTTCCGCGCAGAGAAACTCGGGAACGGGCACTCCGCCCTGCAGATGCCCGCAGAGCGTTCCGATCAGTTGCTCGTCGTTCATGCGCGCATAATATTGGCGGGGCGTACAGCCGATTTTCGGCAGAAACGCGTCGCCGAATTTTTCGTATAATTCGGGAATCAGATTTTCCCATTCTTTTTCCGTGCGTTTGCCGCCGTTCTTTTTCATGTATCCGGTCAGTTTTTTATCGAACAGACCGTCAAAATCGATAAGTTCCATTTTCGCATTCTTCCTTTCGCATACGCCGTTTCTTCTTATGCCGACGTATCCATTCGTTTCATTTTTCTCGTTCGTTACGCTTTATTTCGCTATGTTTTATACTTTTTCGGGATCGGGTTTTGCCCCGATATTTTCCGTTTTTTCGCCTTCCGTCCGCTCGGGCGCTTTCTCTTCCGCCGAATCGCCCGCCGCTTCGTCCGCGGCTTCGTCCGCGGCTTCGTTTTTCTCCGCGCCGTCCGTTTTCTTGTTTATCTCCGCAAGCACGTTTTCGCCGGCCGTCGCCACGGCGGCAAGGATTCTGCCCGCTTCCCGCGCCACTTCCGCAGCCGAAAGGATATTTCCCGCTTCCTTTTCCGAGGCGGCAAACAGCGCGCAGGCGGCGATAATGCCCCCGCCCGCTTCTTTCAGCCCCGCTTCCGCATAAATCGCGGCGGCAAGCGCGGCGGGCGTTTTCACCGTTTCGAGAAAACCCGCCTCCGCAAGATCGGCATACAATTTTTCCGTCACGGCGGCGATTTTCGCAGTATATCCCGCGCCGAGTATCGAGAATTTGGAAGCCGCTTCCGCATAGCCGCGAAGAAACGTCTTTCTCTTTGTTTTTCCGAGGCGTAACGCGCGGGAATACACTTCTTTATACACGTTACAGATCACCACGCCGAACGAACATTCTTTGCCACGCTCGAACAAAAGCCGCAACGCTTCGATCTTCAACGCGTCTTTCACTTCGCAATCGAGTAACACGCCGCGCAGAAAATCGTCGCACGCTTCGCTGCCCGCAGCGCCCGCATGCGCCGCGGCGGTGATCGCCAGAAACTGCAATTCCGTCTCCATGCCGTCCATTTCGTCGAAACACCAGCGAAAAAAGCCCTCGCTTTCGATCGAATCTCCGATCGTAGCCGCGCTCTTTGCGGAAGTTTTCAGCAGCACTTCGAGATCGAGTATCCTGCGCTCTTTCTCCTCCTGCGGCACTTTGTAAAAATACGTAAAAGCGGGGCGGGCGTTCTTTTCGGGATCCGCCTTATGCAGCCGAAGCCTTCCGAGATAATATTTCGCCACTTCCGCGTCCGGATAAATTTCGATCAGGCGCGCCAGCGCGCTCTCCGCCATGGCGTCGTTGCCGCATTCCGCCGCAGCCACGGCTTTGAAATACAGAAGATTCCCGTCGTAAGGAATTTCCTTTTCCAATTCCGAAAAAAGTTCCAGCGCCTTTTCGTGTATGCCGTTTTCGCATGCCACCGTGGCGATCTTATATTTTTCTTCCGCGCTCCTTCCCGTCATCGAGCAGAGTTTATCCGCGATCCGTCTGCTTTCCGCCCGTCTGTCCTCTTCCGCATAAATCGCCGAAAGCGTGGAAAGCGCCTGTACGTCTTCGGGGTATTCTTTCAGAAGATCGATGCAAATTTCCTCCGCCCCTTCCGCGTCTCCCTTTAAAAGCAACGCGACGGCTGTCATATCCTGTGCGGCGGCGTATTCTTTCGAGCCTTTTTTCACCTGCGACAGATAATAAATTGCCCTGTCGAGATCTCCGTTTTTCAAAGCCGTCGCCCCGCGCGACGTCTCGGCGCGGTAATCTGCGATTTCGGGCGGATATACGAAACGAAATCCGTTTTCCCTTTCTGCGGCGAACGTCTCCGCGATCTGCGCCTTATCCGCGCTTGTCAGCGTTGCGTCCGCGTCGATCAGTTTATTATAGTAATACGCCGACTGCACGTCGTTGCCGAGATTCAGATAATTTACGGCAAGCCCCTCGTATGCATCGGGAAGATCTTCCGTAGTGCACGAATCGGCAAAGCGATACCAGCAATTCAAAGCGGAAGTGTACAGCCCCATATTTTCGTAAATATCGGCAAGCCGAGCCAAAGCGTCTGCGTCTGCGCCGTAAAATTCCACTTCCCGACCGGTAAAGCGAAGCGCGGCGAGGAAATCTCCCTCGTCGTACCGCTTTTCCGCCTGCTCCTTCAGCAGACGTTTTCCGTAATCGATTCTTCTCACTTTTGCAGACATCGCTATCCTCTTCGGCGGCACACTGCGTTCCGCTGTTTTTCACACGGTATAAAAACCGCTTTATATACTTACACTTTCCGCCGACGTTTTAAACGGTTTTTCCGTTTTTCATTCTTTCTTTTCAAAATCGTCGCGGAAAAACACGTAATCGGTATTGCAATAATGGCAATGCACTTCGATTTTTCCGTCTTTTTCCAGCAATTCTTCCACGGCATCTTTTCCCATCGAGGAAAGCACGCCTTTCAGATACTCCCGCGAACAGTTGCATTTGTATTCTATCTCCCGTTTTTCCACGCAGGAAATTTCGCCGGAAATTTTTTTCGCAGCCGATTCCGGATCTCCGGTTTTTTTGTATTCTTCCGTCGCGATGCAAAGCAGGCGTTCCGCCTCTTCTTCCCAACCCGTTTCGCAGCCCGGCAACGCCTGTAAAACGCCGCAGTAAAATTCTTCTTTTTCCGTATTTACGTTCACGAAAAATTTCGTGGGAAGTTGTTCGCTCACACGGAAATACTCCTCGAAATTCGCGGCGACGAATCCGCCGCAATCCTCTTCTTTTCCGCCCGCTTTTTCGTACGTAAGTTCGCACGAACCAACGAACGGACGGGAATAATTATCGTCGCGCACCACCTGCAAAAATCCGCTCGTTCCGAACAGCGCCTCCCGCTCGCCCGTATTTTCCGCGTCCGCCTCGTCGATACAGCCGCGCACACACAACGCCGCGTTGCCCGATACGATCAGATTGCTTATCTTTCCGTTTGTTCTGATCGTTGCGGAGATTTCGCCCGTTTCTTCTTTCAGATTCGCGCTTAAAAAAGCGGCGCAAAGCAGAGCGGAACAAAAGGCATCCGCTTTTTTCCCATGAAAACCCTGCCTTTTCAGCCCTTCTTTGCAAAAGACCCCGCCGTTTATCAGCGTGAGCGAAACCCCGCCGTTATATACGAGGCATTTAAAAAGATCTCCGTTTCTTTTTTCTTCCATACCGCCGCTTTTCTCCGCTTTATCGCCTTATCCCTTTTCTTTCGCCTTGTTCCGCTTATCCCGCGATATTATGCGATTTTATCGCCGCGCGTTACTTTTTCACGGCAAGAAAGCACAATCGGTCCGCCGTGTTTTCATCCTCGCCGTACATTCCCGTCGCTATCACGGGATCGAACCCCGCTGCCGAAAGAGCACATGCGATTTCCTCTTTTTCATATATATATTGCGTATGCACTTCGTCGAAACGATCGAACGCGCCGTCTTTTCTTCGGATAAACAGCGTTACGTCCAGCGTAGCCACGTCGTTTTCCACATTGCCGAACGAAAGATACGTAATATCTTCCCGATCGTCGGCACTTACTTTTCCCCGGATTTTCGTCAAAAATTTTCGTTTTGAACTGATGTCGAAAACGAACGCGCCACCCTTTTTCAAAAGCCGTGCCGCGTTTTTCAGCGCGGGCAACAATCTGTTTTTCGGAACGTAATTGAAGAGATCGTTCGCCGCGCAGGCAAAATCGTATTTTTCAAACGTTTTGAATTTTGCAAGATCTCCCTGCATATAAGTAATACAGAGACCTTCTTCCCGCGTTTTTTCTTCCGCTACGGAAAGCATTTCCGCCGAAATATCCACCCCCGTCATCGCCGCGCCGAGGCGGGAAAACGAGCGTGCGAAATATCCGCTTCCGCAGCCGAGATCGATTCCCTTTTTTCCCGCGGGATCGCAGGAAACCGATTTCAGCAAATTAACGAAATACTGCGACCAATTTTCATAGTCGCAGTCGTCGCTGAGATATTCGTACCAGGGCGCAAGATGCGCGTACGCAAAATCTTTTTTCATTTTTTCGTCCGCTCCGTTTTTCGCGGCATCACGAGCCGAGCATCTTCGGCGGTTTTCTCTTTTTCTTCTTGCCGTGCTTATCCACTTCGTCCTGCAACGCTTTTTCGCGTTCGGCGAATTGTTTGTTGTATTCCACGTATTTCAGATCGTTCTTATGCTCTTCGGCGTATGCTTCTGTGTCTTCCGCGATATTCTGCTTGCTCTCGCGAAGGCGTTGCAGATCGGCGCGCGTAAACGACGAAGGCAGTTCGTACACCTGCAACGAATCGTCGATCGGCTTGATCGGGCGCGCCACAAGATCTGATTTGCCCGCCGCAAGCAGTTGGCGTTTGTATTCGATCGAAGCCGCGCTTTCGCCTACGTTATAAGCCGTGCTGCTGCCGTCTTCCTTATTATAAATACCTCTGCCCACCTTTGCGCCTTCGATTTTCGGGTTGATGAATTTATCGAACGCCCACTGCGCGAAATCGAGCCATACGAGAAGCGCGTATGCAAACGAGAACAGGAGCATCATAAATACGGCGATCACCGTAAACAGTCCGCTGCCGAAAAGGAACAAAAGGAAAGGCACTACGGCGAGGAACGCAAAGAAAATCGTCTGCGGGAACGTACCGATCGTAAGGAGAAACGAATTTCTGAGCATCGTGAAAAATCTCTGTTTGTAGTTTACGCCGAGCGCGATCATCCAGAGCGACATCAGCGCCGCAAGAAATATCGAAAAATATGAAATCACCCGCGAAACGTTCAGCCAGATACGGCGGAATTTCGATATACTCTGATCAATCGTAAGCACGTAATTCGTCATATTGATGAAATACGTGCACAGCGTGAGCACCACAAGGAAAAACAGCGCGGTTTGCAACGCGTTCTTGTAATTGAGTTTCACGCCGCGCCAGAAATCGTTCGCGACGAAAATCCCTTCCGTCCACACCATATTTCTCACAACGTACATTCCGCCCGAAATTCCCACGGCCGCAATCAGCATGGAAACCGCCAGAGCGAGATACATAAATAAATCGAGGCGCATCGTAAGGCTTTCCGAAAGACCGATCAGGCTGGGCATCGAAGGATACCCCACCCCGAGATTCGCGCCGAACGGATACAAAACGCCGTTGCTGTTTTCCATAAGAAGACGGATCACTACGATCGCGATCGAGGGAAGAAGGAACAATAACACAAGGAGATTCACTTTCACGATCTTCCCGAAATTGCCCTTGAAAATATCCCAGAACAGTTGCCAGCGATTCGTGGGAAGAGTGCTTCTCGCGTATTCTTCGCTCTTTTCTTTCCCTTCCAGCAACCTTGTTATCAAACCTTTTTTTTGTTCTGCCATAATCTCTCCGACGGCGCGTTTCACGCCGATCAAAAAATACCTTCCGCAAAAAAACGCGAAGCCGTTTCTTTGCGCCGCGCCGAAGCGATTCTTCCGAAGAAATCGTCTTCCCGCGCGTTTTCCTTATAAAAGCGACTCTCGTTTTCGTACTCGTTTTCTATTTTACTATAAAATTGTGATTATTTCAAGGAAAATCGCAAAAAAAATAAAAATAAATTTAAATAAAAATCGATTTTCTTGTTTTCGGAAACTTTTCGTGAACGTTCTTCCTTTTTTTACGGCGGCAAAAACGTCTGCGGGCACAACGCATACGGCTCGTATACGGCGCGCGGCTTACGATACATACGGCGCGCAAAGGAGAGAAATATTATGAAAAAATACAGAGCGGGCGTCATCGGCGCTACGGGTATGGTGGGAAGAACGCTTGTTTCGCTGCTGCAAAAACACCCGTATTTTCAGCCGACCGTTCTTGCCGCCTCTTCCGCGAGCGAGGGAAAAACTTATCGTGAAGCCCTGCTTGCAAAAAACGGCGTTTCGTTTTCCGAAACCGGCTTTTCCGTTTTTTCCGAAAGCACGCTGAATATGCCCCTGTTTAACGCGGAAGCCGATTTCGATAAGATCGCGCAAAACGCAGATTTCGTATTCTGCGCAATACACGCCGATCCGTCGATCGTGCGGCAAACGGAAGAGCGCTTCGCAAAAGCGGAACTCCCCGTAATTTCCGTAAATTCGGCGAATCGGCGATTACCCGACGTTCCCGTCATCATTCCCGAAATCAATCCCGAACATCTCGGCGTTCTTCCTTTTCAGAAACGCAGACTGGGCACGAAACGCGGATTTATCGTGACGAAATCGAATTGTTCCCTCCAATCTTACGTGCCGCTTCTGCATCCCTTACGTTCGTTCGGCATACAAAAAGCGACGATCTGCACCTGTCAGGCGATTTCCGGCGCGGGAAAAACGTTTCATTCGATGCCCGAAATTTCCGATAATGTGATTCCTTACATCGCGGGCGAAGAAGAAAAAAGCGAAACGGAACCATTGAAAATCTGGGGAAACATAGAAGACGGGAAAATCGTTCCCGCCGCCGCTCCGATTATTTTCGCCCGTTGTTTCCGCGTACCCGTTTTGCACGGGCACACGGCGGCGATTTTCGTTTCTTTCGATCATCCCCCGGAAAAAGACGAGATCATACGACGGTGGAACGCCTACGAAGGGTTGCCGCAACGCCTGCGCCTCCCTTCCGCCCCGCAACGCTTTATACGTTATTTTCCGCAAAACGACCGCCCGCAGCCCGGGCTCGATCGGGACGAAGGCAACGGCATGACGATCTGCGCGGGCGGGCTTTGCCGCGACAACGTATCCGATTACAAATTCACGGGGCTTTCGCACAATCTTCTGCGCGGGGCGGCGGGCGGAGCGATTCTGCTTGCGGAACTGCTTGCTGCGGAAGGTTTCCTCGATTGATTTCATCGCCGTTTCCGCCGCACTGCAGACCGAACCGGTCATTCACGCCGTTGTTATCCGCAGAAAATTTTATCTGCCTGCGCTCCAAATTATATCGAAGGGATTTTTAACATGAAAGGATTTTTTTGCGGCACCGCCGTCGCGCTCGTAACGCCGTTTTACAAAAAGGAAATAAACGAAGAACGTTTAAAACAACTGATCGCACGGCAGATTCAAAGCGGAACGGACGCCCTGCTTCTTCTCGGCACAACGGGTGAGCCCGCTTCTCTAACGGAAAAAGAAAAGCGAAAGATCATGCGGATTTCCCGATCGGCAAGAGACGAATTTTCCCCGAAAAACGTCGACGGAACGCCGCTCGTAAAACTTATTTTCGGCTGCGGCAGCAACGATACGAAAACGGCGCGAAACAACGCGCGTATCGCGGAGGAATACGGCGCCGACGGGCTTCTCGCCGTTACGCCCTACTACAATAAATGCACGCAAAACGGCCTGTATTATCATTTCAGAGCGATCGCCGAAGCCGTGCGTATTCCCCTTATCGTATATTCCGTGCCGTCGCGCACGGGCATGAGCATTTCCCCCCGCGCGATGCGTAAACTTTCGGAAATACCAAACGTTGCGGGAATAAAAGACGCGGGCGGCGACATAAAAACGACGCTTGAAATTTTACGGCTCGTACGCGAAAAATGCGACGTGTTTTCAGGCGAAGACGCTTTGAACTTTCCCGTTCTCGCCGCAGGCGGAGCCGGCGTTATTTCAGCAGTAGCCAATCTTACGCCGCGGCTGATAAAAGCCCAGTACCTCGCCGTAAAAAACAGCGATTTAAAGAAAGCGGCGCAAATCACCGATATGCTTACCCCTCTCGTTTCGGCATGCTTTTGTGCCGTAAATCCCATTCCGATAAAAGCGGCGATGAAATTCGTCGGCTTCCCGTGCGGCTCACCGCGCGCTCCGCTTACGCCGCTTTGCGGTTATCGGGAAAAACAAATCGGCAAAATCATCGACGCGCTGAAAGCGCAGACAAAAGAAGCGGGCTTAACCGACGGAGAAAATTTATGAACGATATTAAAAAAGATACGACAACGGCAGAAAAACAAAACGAAACGAAAAACGCCCCCGCTTTCCCCGTTTTGCGGGCGGCGGTTATCGGCGCGCTGGGAAAGACGGGCAGAGTCCTTGCCGCCGCGTTAAACGAATCACCCGATTGCCGTTACGTTTTCGGAATCGACCGCAACGCGCCCGAAGCATATTATCCCGAAGCATATTATTCCGACGAACAGCCGAGCGGAATAAACCGCAACGAAACGAACGTGCCGATTTTCACTTCGTTTGCCGCGTTTTTTAACGATACACAAGAAAACGGCAAGATTCCAGAACGCTTTTTATGCGACGTAATCATCGATTTTTCTTCCCGTGACGGTTTGGCGGAACGCCTCGGATTTGCAAAGACGTACAATCTTCCTTTGGTGCTCGCGACTACGGGTTTCTCCGCTTCCGATCAGACTCGGATCGACGAAACGGCAAAAACGATTCCGATTTTTCAAGCCGCGAATCTGTCGCTCGGAGCAAATCTTTTAAAAATGCTGTGCGTTTTCGCGCAAAGAGCGCTTGGACAAAACTTCGATACGGAAATCGCGGAATATCACCACAGAGAAAAAAAAGACGCCCCGTCGGGCACGGCAATGATGATCGCCGAGGCATTGCGCAAAGCGAAAGAAACGCAATGCGGAACAAAAATACGTTTTTCTTACGGCAGAAACGGCACAAATTCTTCGCGAAATAAAAACGAAATCGGCATCCACTCCGTGCGCGGCGGCACGATCGCGGGAACGCACGAAGCGATTTTTGCGGGCGACGACGAAACGATCGTGATACGGCACGAAGCGCAAAGCCGTAAAATTTTCGCGCTCGGCGCAATCGAAGCCGCGCGATTTCTTATCGAAAAAGCGGCGGGAAAATACGGCATGGAAGATTTATTGCACGAAAAAACAGGTTTTTGAAACGTATTTACGCGCCTGTCGCTTATCTGCGCCGTGCGTTTTCGCAATTTTTTTTCATAAGCCGAAATCAAAAAATCTTAACGCGCACAAAAAAGAAGGGGCATGCCGTCATACCCCTTCTTTTTTTCGATATTATCATCCGATTATACTTTTTACGCGGGGCTTTACGCCTGCGCCGCAAGCCGTTTCAGTACACGTTCTTTGCCGAGAATCTGCATAATAGTCCAAAGATCGGGCGCATTTGCGTGCCCCGTTACGGCGATACGCAGAATTTCGGCTACGTCGGAAACGCTGCCTTTATAATTTTCGGGATTCGCCTTATAGGCTTTCATATCCGCGCAGAAACCGTTCTTTTCCGCCACGGCTTTCACTTTATCGAACCATACGGAGCAATCGTCCGCTATATCGTACGTTTCCGAGAAGGAACGGATCACGCTTTTCACCGTTTCTTTATCGAAACGATATTCGTCGCACGGCGCAAACGTTTCGTCGAAGAAATACGCCATGGAAGCCACCGCCTGCACGGCACAGGCGAAATCTTTTCTGCGCTTTTTGCTGCCGATTCCCATGAGCAGACAAAGTATTTTCTTCGCGTATTCTTCGTCGGCAAAATATTTCTTCTGCGCTTCGCTTCCGAATTCTTCCGCCCATTCTTTCAGAAAATCAAAGGTTTCTTTCTCGTCTTTTCCCGCAAAATACGTTTTTGCGATGTCGTTGAGTTTGGCAACGTCGAAAAGCGCGCCGCTCTTGCCCATCTTTCCCACGGAGAATCCGAAATCCGTATACGGCGCGGCGGGATTTTTCATCATCCACTCCTCGAAATTAGAATTGAGCAACGTCATCACATACGTATTCACGGCAATCGGCGGATAGCCCTGTTCGCGATAGAAATTCAGCGAAGCCTCGGGATCTTTGCGTTTGGAAAGTTTTCTGCGGTTTTCTCCGTCCATCTTCTGAATGGAACAATTATGCCCGTAACGCGGCAGCGGAAAACCGAGCACTTTGAAAAGTTCGATATGAATCGGCAACGACGAAAGCCATTCTTCCCCGCGCATCACCAGCGTGGTACGCATGAAATGATCGTCGATCGCATGCGCGAAATGATAAGTGGGAATCCCGTCCGATTTTAAAATCACCACGTCCTGATCGTTTTCCGTTACGGTGATTTCGCCCTTGATTTCGTCTTTGAACGTATGCTTGATCTCTGCGTTGCCCTGCGATTTCAGGCGGATCACATACGGCTTTTTCTGCCGCAGATTTTCGTAAATTTCCTCTTCCGTAAGATTACGGCATTTCGCGAATTTTCCGTAGTAGCCGGGAAGCAACTTGTTTTCCGTCTGATATTCGCGCGTTTTTTCCAGATCTTCCTCTGTGCAAAAACAGGGGTAAGCAAGCCCGCGACGAATCAGATCTTTTGCGAACGCATGATAAATTTTCGCGCGTTGCCGTTGATAATACGGCCCGTAATTTCCGCCCTTATCCGCGCCCTCGTCGAAATTTACGCCGAAATATTTCAAAGATTTATGCACCACTTCCACAGCGCCTTCCACTTTCCGTTTCTGATCGGTATCTTCGATACGCAGATAAAATACGCCGCCGCTCTGATGCGCGAGGCGTTCGTTTGCCAGAGCCACGTATAAATTTCCGAAATGCATAAAGCCCGTGGGCGACGGCGCGATACGCGTTACTTCCGCGCCTTTCGCAAGATCGCGCGGCGGATACATCTTTTCGTATTCTTCCAGAGGTTTTAAATCCTTATCGGGAATCAATGCGTCGGCAAGTTTGTTCAGATCCATTTTTCAATCTTCCTTTCTCGTTTTATCTTTCTTTTCTTTCGTTCCGCTCTTTTTCTTCTATGCCGCAACCGCGGCGGAAAAGCGCGTTTTTCGTTTCGTTGTAAATTATATCGCTTTTTCCGCCCTTTGTCAATCGAAATTCTTTTCGGGGCGCAATAAAAAATCGGCATTTTCTTCCGACGTTTCGTATATGCCGTTTTCTATCCCGTGAACGATCTCCGTTATCTTATCGCAATACGGCGTCGGCACATTCAGCCGCCGCCCCGCCGCGCTCACGGCGCCCGTGATGAAATCGATCTCGCATTTCCGCCCGCGTTTCAGGTCGAGAAGCATGCCGCTCACGGAATTTTTATGCGTTTTCACGAAAAACGGCAACGCGATACGAAGAAAAGCCTCTTTGATAGCCCCGCCTTTTTTCAGAATTTTTCCGATGTTTCGACCCTGTATTTTTTCGATCGTCACGCCGTCTTTTTCCGCTACGGCGATCACTTCCCGCGCCGCGGCAATCACGATTTTTTTCGTTTTTTTATTTTTCGCCGCCTCGCCGAACGTCATTCCCGTTGCCGCGGAAACGCCCGAAAACGCCGCGTTCAGCACAAGTTTTGAATACCTTACGCCGCGAAGATTTTCCGTTTTACGATAAAATTCGCCGCCCGTTATTTTTCCGATCGGAAGAAGAACGCTTTCGATTTTTTTCATCGCCGCGTCGGTGAACGCGGCTTTCTCCCCGTATGCGCCGACGCACACTTTCGAGGCTTTCAACGCGGAAGTAAGCACGGCTTCGCCCGCCGAAGCGAAATTTGCCCCGAACGAACACACGCAGCCGAACGTTCTCTCTTCCCCCGCGATTTCCGCTACGCCGCGTTCGGGAAATCCGTTCTGCGTGGTGACGATCACGCCGTCTTCCGTAAGAAAATCTTTCAGAAAAGCAACGATCTTTCCGTTTTCCTTTTGCTTCGTCATCAGAAAAATAAGATCGTATTTTTCTTTTCTTGCCGCCATTTCGTCGGGTGTGAATATCGGCGCGTTTACGGTGAACGCAACGTTATCCGCCGAGCAACGAAGCGTAAGCCCGTTGTTTCTTGCCGCCGTAACGTGCGCCGTATTCCGCGTGAACAAATCCACCGCCGTTCCGCTTTTTATCATCAACACGCCGAGAGCCGTTCCCATCGCCCCCGCGCCGTAAATAGCCGTCTTCATAATCTTTTCCGCCGTTTTCTTTCCGCCGCCTTTTTAAAGCGCTCGATTTTTTGTTTCTTTTATTTTATACTTTTTCGTGCGTTTTGTCAAGAACGGCAAGCGCCGAAAAAATTTTCTTTTTGTAAAACGCCCGTTTTTTTCGTCGATGAAAACGGTTATATTTTTAAATTGCTTTCAAACGACAAAACAAGGGCCGCCGCCCGCCGCGATCAAAGCGGCAAAGCAATAGCCCCTGTTTTTATTTTTTTACGGTTTTCTTTACGAATTTTTCACAGATCTTTTCTGCGTTTGAATACAAACGCGCCCGCGACGGCGATCGCTACGGTAAGAATCGGCGCAATTTTCTCAACCGACGACGAACAGCCTTTCTTCTTATCTCCGCCGTCCGAATCGGAAGAATCGGGTTCTGCGGGCGTTTCGCTTTTCGTGTAAACGGCGTTCACCGTAATATTCTCGAACAGAAATTCGTGATCTTCCCATTTCCCCGTATACCCGTCTTTCTTCGGAACGGCAGGCTCGTCGAAATCGTAATCTTCTACGGAATATTTCACTTCCCCCGCTTTCTTGCCGTCCGCCATATAGGTGACGGTGTAAATCACAGGCGTATAAACGGCGGTAACGGTGACGTCGCCTTCGAGGGCGTATTCTTCCCATGCGCCTTCGTAATATCTCTTTTCGGGGACGGCGGGTTCGACGATATTTTTATTATCGTAATTATAAGTAACGGCCGCAACGGTTTTGCCGTCCGCCTCGAACGTCACGGTGTATTCTATCGGCGTATACACCGCATGGACGCTGATCGTTTCAACGTCTTCAAAGCGGTACTCTTCCCATTTCGCCGTATATCCCTTCTTTTGCGGAACGGCGGGATCGGCATAATCGCCGTCGCTTATCGAATATGTTTTCGTTTCGGTCTTTTCGCCGTCCGCGTAATAATCGATCGTATAACTTATCGGCGTATATTCCGCGTTCACCACCTGACCGGAGGTAAATTCCAAAGAATATTCCTCCCACGCCGCGCGATAAAAACGCTTTACGGGAATATCGGGCGCGATCACGTAATCCGTTGTTTCCGCGGAATATTCGATAATGCGATCTTCCGCGCCGTCGCAGCGAAACGCAATCGAATATCTTTCCACGGGCGTTTCTTTTTCCACGTCGTAGCGGATAACGACGGTTGCCGTATTATCCCAGCCGTCGGTAGCGGTGATCGTGCAGGTGTGATTGCCCGCCTTTAATCTGCCGTTGAAATCAAGCGCCCCGTCAGACCATTCGTACGTTACGTCGAACGTGCCCGAATCGTCGGTGACGGTGATATAATCGAGCGTAGGATACGTGCCTTCCGTTGTTTTAAAACTTGTGATCGCCGCATTTATCACGGGCGCAACGCCGTCGCGCGGCAACGTTTCCACGGCGATTTCGTCGATGAACATTTTCGCCTGCCCGTTGGAACGCACGCAGAATACGAATTTGCCGAGAATCCCTTCGGGGCAAAGCGCGTCGATTACGTCGGAAGAAAACGATATCGCGATCCATTGTCCCGTTTTTCCCGCACCCACGGCGCTGCGCAATATCCACGAGCCGTTTTTTCCGGGAATACGAATTTCGGGATAGCCGTCGGTATCCGCGGCGTTTTTCTCTATGTACAGCCGAACGGAAATTTCCGTGATATGCTTTCTTTTATAAGTAAGAGCCGTAAAATCGAACGACATATCGAAAGAGGCTTTATCGCTCGAAGCGATCAGAACGCAATCACTTTCAAAGCCCTTTGGTACGCCCGCCGCACCCGCCTTTTCGCGCGAAACCGCCGCCAGAGAGCAACCGCCGTATTGATTTTCGCCCGTAACGTTTTCTCCGCTGTATAAAAATCCGTTGCCGAACACGGGCGCGGGTAAAAGCGATTTCACTTTGTTTCCGTCGAAATTCATATCGCCGTATCGAAGCAATCCGTCGCTCGATTCTGCTTTGGCGAAATCGCAGCCGATCGTCTTTCTTTCTTCGCCGTCCGTATAGCGCATTTCCAATCGCACGTTCTGTTCGCCTTTTTCGGTGAGGCACAGTTCTATTTCGTTGTACTCGTCGAACAAATCGCGGGATACCGTAACGATATTGTTTTTTCTGGCCCAGGCGCTCATATCGCAACTCATCACCGTAACGGGATTTCCGGGATTGTAATACAGATAAAAGCCGTAAGATCCGATGCCGAACGCCATCCTCAGTTGTTTCGCGGAATCGGCGTTCTTATATCCGAAAGCCACGGTATCGCCGTAGCCGATCGCTTTATTCCCCACGTATTTCGTCCCCGCTTTCAGCGCCGTTTCTTCCCCTTCGTTCATCGCCGTAACGGAAGAAATATCCGGCCTCGCAGGATCGGCGCTCTCCGCACTGCCGATAAAAGCGGCTGCGACAGAGCAGCAGACGAAAAGAGCGGAAACAAACAACAGCGTTAAAAATCGTTTTACTCTCTTCATTTTCTCAGCCCTCCAGCAAAATATTGCGGATCGAAGCGATGTCGTTTGCCGTAACGCCCATTTTTATGGCGTAATTCGCCGCTTTTTCGGCAAGCGTGGCTCCTTCTTTGGCTTTGATCTGTTCCATCATCGCGTTGAACGGCGCATAAACGCCGAGTTCCGTAGAGCCGTCCGCCGTGCCCGCCGCAGACAGATGCGAAAATTCAAATTCGCGATAAATATCCTCTTCCGCAACGCCGCAGAGCATCTGCAGATACGCCGCCAGCGTGCCCGTGCGATCGCGCCCTATGGCGCAATGGAAGATCATCGGATAATTGCTCTCGTTTGCGCACGCCCTTAATTCGTCGCAGAAATAGCCTATGTATTCTTTATTTTCGTCGTACCCGAATTCGATTCCTTTGAAATGCCCCACGTAATACGCGCCTTTGATATTGATCAGTGTTACGTCGTCGCCGAGGACGGATTTCGTCAGCGTATCGCCGCGCAGATCCAATTCCGTTTTTATGCCGAGCATACGCAACTGTTTTTTCCCTTTCTCCGTAATCGAATCGAGATTCGCCGAGCGGTACAGCATGCCGTATTTCATCGTCTTTCCGTCCGCCGTCTTTGCGCCGCCGAGATCGCGCGAATTGGATACGCCTTCCGCCGTAATCGCCCTTACGCTGCCTTTCGTTGTGAATTTATACGCTTTCGACGTCTTCTGCTCTCCGTTTTCGTAAGAAACTTTCACTTTCCAGTAGTATTCCCTGTTCGGCACAAGATTTTGCAGAAGGTATTCGGGCCGCGTCGTAAGATATTTTTCCGCCGACGAGAAAAACTTATCCTCGGAAAGATACACCTGATAATACTGCGCTTCGTCCGATTGCCATTCCAGTTTCACGTCGTTCATGAAATACTGATCGCCGTGCCCGTAGTAAGCGTAACTGCTTTTCCGCGTGTATTCCGCAAAATACTTCTTCACCGCGGCGTTATCCAGATCGATTTCCGCCGATTGCGCGGGCGATACGACGGTGATCACGTCGGCAGCGGATACGGACTGCCCCGTTTTGCTTAAAGCCGAAACCGCAACGCCGACAGGATATGCCAGAGCCGCGGATACCGCAAGACAGATCGCGGCGATTTTCAAAAAGCGCTTCTTCATAAAATTCCTCCTCGTCGATTTATCGGACCGCTTTCCCGCCGTTTCCGACGATCAAACGATTTAATCATACACAAATATTGTATCATCTCAAATCGCCGTTGTCTTGCTTTATTTTATAGAAAAAGTGCTTTTTTATAAAATATTTCGTTTTCTGCATCCGCTTTTCCGCCGCCTTTTCTTCTCTTATTTCACCGCGCCGCCCGTCACGCCCTCCACATAATATTTCTGCATGCTCATGAACAGCGTTACGATAATCGCGCCGACGATACACGCGCCCGCGCAGAAAACGGTGAAGTTATTATTGAATCCGCTCTTTTCTTCGTTGATCAGTTTAAACAGCCCCAACGAAAGCGTATACTTGCCGCCGTCGTTTATGATCGTATTCACGAAAATAAAATCGCACCAAGGTGCAATGAACGACGTCAGCACGGTGTAGGCGATGATCGGCTTCGCAAGCGGCAGAGTGATTTTAAAAAAGATCGTCGGTTGCCCCGCGCCGTCGAGAAACGCCGCCTCTTCCATCGCGCGCGGAATCGTATCGAAAAAGCCTTTGCATATATAATACGAAAGCCCGGCGCTTCCCGAATACACAAGAATCAGGGCAAAAAGCGAATTCGTCAGCCCCATCGCTTTCAGAATAAAATATACGGCGATCATGCTCATAAAGCCCGGGAACATGCCGAGAATCAGCAACACGTTCATAATCGGCTTCCGCAGGCGGAAACGCAGCCGCGAAAGCGCATACGACACCATCAGTATAAACAGCGTGGTGAGCGCGCACGAACAGGATGAAACGATCAACGTGTTTTTCAGCCATACCGCAAACGCCGTCTCTTTGAAAAGCCGCCTGAAATTCCCGAAACCGAGCGCGAGATTATCGGGAAACAATTTATTGATGATCCCCGTATCGGGCGTCACGCGGAACGCCGTATAAATCAGATAAGCGATCGGCAACAGCCAGAGAACGGAAAGCAGCGACAATACGACGTACCCCGCCGCGATCCCCGCTTTCTCGCGCCCGCGCGCGCTTCTGTTTTTCGCCCGATCCGATCTTTCTCCGCTCTTTCCCCCGCCCGGCGTTTTTCCGTCCGGCGTATATTTTCCGCCCGCCGCCTCGTTTAAAGCCAACGCGGGAACGCCGTTCCCGATATTCGCCGCGCCCGTGTTTACGGGCTGCGTCGTTTTCCCGTTTTCTTTCATTGAAACGCCTCCTCGTTTTTGCTTGCGCCCGATTTATTATACGTGAAAAGCGAAATCGCCGCGCTGATCGCAAAAATCACGATTCCGATCACGGAAGCCACGTTGTATTGCGGGTTTGCATCCGTCGTCAGCCGATACAGCCACGTAACGAGCAGATCGGTTGCTTGCGCTTTCGTGGAGCCGAAACGCACGCCGTCGGGCGGGCCGCCGTTCGTAAGCAGCCAGATGACGTTAAAATTATTGATGTTTCCCACAAACTGCGTGATCAGATACGGCGTCGTCATCTGCAGAATATACGGCAGAGTGATTTTAAAAAAGATCTGAAACGGATTCGCTCCGTCCATTTTCGCCGCTTCCACGGAAGATACGGGCACGTTCATCAGAAGCCCGGAACACATCAGAATCGTATACGGCACGCCGATCCATATATTCACGAGGATAATCGAAATTTTCGGAATCAGCGCATGATACCTTGTATCCGTAAGCCACATCACGTTCGCCCCCGTGATTACGTTTAAAATACCGTTCCGATCGAGAATTTTCTGCATCAATAAAAGCGTGACGAATTGCGGCACGGCGATCGCCGTAACAAACGCGGCGCGGAAAAACGCCTTGCCTTTTATTCCTTTTTTATTGATGAGCATCGCAATCAGCATGCCGAGGAAAAAATTCGTGAACGTGGCGAAAAACGCCCAGACGAACGTCCATAACAGCACCTGTAAAAACGCCGCAGGGAATTCTCCGCGGCCAAACGAAAAAAGTGTTCTGAATCCCTGCAAGCCCACCCAGCCGAAAAGTTTTCCCGGCGGCATATGATTATAATCGTAATTCGTAAACGCGATCAGAATCATAAAGATCAGCGGCAACACGGTGAATACAAGAAGACCGATAAACGGCGGCAACAAAAGCGGGATATAAAACCTGCGATTAAGAAGATCTTCTATATCCTCTTTCAGAGAAAGAATTTTTTCTCCTCGACGTATTCTTTCGTCGTTTGCAAAACTTCCGCGCACGTTCGCCGCCCACACAAACAAAAACAGCACGATCGCGACGAGGCTCGTCACGCCGTACAATAGGATCAGAAAACTGTTGTCCCCCGCCACCTTTTCAAACACCTGTGTTTCTTCGTTCCACACTTCGCCCGAAACAACAGTTCCGAGGTTACCCGAAAACAATTTCGCCACGTAGCCGCCGCCGAAAAAAATCATAAACAATACAAACGCCGTTTCCGCGGCAAGATACAACGCGCCTTTCACGATCTGCCCGCGAAAAATCTGCCCCGCGCCCATAAAAACAGCCGAGATCCTCGTTGCCGCCGAGCCGTTTTTCAACGCGGAAATCACGTTCGTTTTTTTCGCGGATTCTTCCTTGCTTTTCCGGATTTCTTTTTCCTCTCCCGAAAACTTTTCCGTTTCCTTCATTCTCTGCCCGTCCTTTTTTGCCGAAAGCGCGGGAACGCTTTTTTTCGCTCCCGCGCCCTGCTTCGTATTCGTCGCCGCCGTTACGCGTCGGTTTTTTCTATCGCTTTCACGTACGAAGCGAGTTCCGTTTCCAGTTTAAACGCGCTGCCCGTGGTGGCAGCCGTGATCATGGCGTTACCGAGCCCCTGCATGGGCAGCCAAAGCGTGGAAGGAACGTTCTTCTGCGTTTTTGAATATTTCAACTGAGTTTCGATCGCCTTCGCGCAAGCGTCGCTCTGCACGTCTTCTTCCCCGCGCGCTTCTTTGTTTGTGGGAACGAATCCGCGGTCTTTGAATCGGCGGATCTGATTTTCTTTATTCGTGTAAAACTCCGCGAAATCGAGGGCGGCGGTTTTATTTTTCGAGTATTGCCCCACGCCCATCAGTTTATACCCCGCGAAAGCCGTCAACTGTTTCTGCTCTTCTCCGCTGCCGCCGCGATCGTAAGTGTACGTGGGCAATTTCGCCACGCCGAAATTATCTTTCAGATATCCGGAAAACGTCTTTTTGTTCCAGATACCCGAAGTGGCGGCAATCACCGTACCGTCGGAAAATCCCGCGGCGATCGTGGAATCGTTCGCGTCGGGCAACACTTTTGGATTCGACACCGTTTCATACAGCGCCTGCGTCACCTTTTTCCCCGTATCGCCGCCGAAATCGGTAGTGATCTTCGTTTCGGCAAACGAATCGTTATACGTCACTTCGTAGCCGAGCCCCGCGCCGAAATAAAACGAGGTGTTATACCAGCCGTCGTTCAGCGGCATAGCGAATTTTTTATTCGCGCTGCACTTGGCAAGAATTCCGTCGAGCGAAAGAATATCTTCTTCGTTTAAATATTGCTTGTTGTAATAAAGAAAGAACGTGTTATCCGTATAAGGGAAAGCATATACGCTTTCTTCCCCGCCTGCCGACACCGTGGCGGAATCCACCGATTTTTCGTCGTTGTTCTCTTTGATCCGCGTCAGCCTGTCGCCGCCGATACGCGAAAGCGCGTCGCCTGCAATCAGTTTCAGGATCTGATCGCTGGAAAAAGAAAATACGTCGGGCGCGGCTTCCACGTCGGTAAGAATTTTCGTAGCCACCTCGTCTTCCCCCTGCGCCACGAAACGAAATTCGTATTCCGTATCCGCATGCGCCTTTTTAAAATCTTCCGCGATTTCTTTCGCCAGATCGGTATCCATCTGCGAACACCACACGGTGAGCGTTACGGTGCCGCCCGTCATTTTTTTACAGGATGCGGCGGCTACGGCCGTTACGGCAATCGCCGTTGCCGAAAACACGGCAAACGTTCTCTTTTTCGCCTTGATTTTTCTTTCACGATTCGTCATAATTGTTTCTCTCCTTTCACGGATTTTGCGGCGTGTTTTTCACGCACACACCTATTTTCGGTGTTTTCGGCGCGTTTTATACTTTGAAAAAACAAAACGGAAAAATTATCCCCGAAAGCGAAAAAATATCGGAAGCCGCGCAGGAAACCGGCACCATGAATTGCTGCCGGAAATAAAAAATTCCGACAAACCGGAATAAACTCCGGAAAGTCGGAAATTCGTTTTTAATGTTCCGCGCGCATTTTTCGCGAACATCGGGCGGAACGCGCTTCGTCCGCCGATCAACGGCGATATTCTTTGCCGAGCGCGAGAATCCTTTCTTTCACCGCAGAAGAGAAAATCTGCTCGCGGGAAAATCGGTAACTCCAGTTTTCCGTGGAAAGCGTAGACGGAGAATTGATCCGCGATCCTTCGCCGAGAGCGAGAATATCCTGCATCGGAACAACGCAGAGAAACGACGGTGAAGCAAACGCCAGCCGCACCGCGTCGGCGCAATATTCCTCCGCCGTTTTCGCCTGCAATTCAAACCCCGCCTTTTCGCATTCCGAGGCGAAATCCGAAGCAAAGCGCGCACGTTCCAACTCGGGCAATTTTTCCGTGTATTCTTTAAACGGCATATTATCGTGCGTGCCCGTATACGTCACGCTGTTTACGGGAGAATTTGAGGGCTTGTTCGTATTTTCCGCGTTTCCGTCGAAAGCAAATTCCAGCACCCGCATTCCGGGATACCCTACGTTTTTCATCAGCCTCAGAACGCCGTCGTCGATCAGCCCGAGATCTTCCGCCACGATTTCCAAAGAATGCATGCCGTCAAACAACGCTTCTTTCGGCCCGTCCAGCCATCGGCCCTCCCGCGCAGACGTTGCCGCGGCGTCGATCGAATAATAACGATCGAAAGCGCGGAAATGATCGATCCGCACTATATCGTATAAATCAAATGCTTTTCCGATACGATTTTTCCACCAGGAGTAGCCGTCTTTTTTCATATCTTCCCAACGATACACGGGGTTTCCCCAAAGTTGCCCGTCTGCTGAAAACGCGTCGGGAGGCACTCCCGCTTTTTGCGTCTGCAAACCGTTTTCATCCGTCTCGAAAAGAAGTTTACCGTACTTCCACATCTCCACGGAATCGCCCGAAACGTAAATCGGCATATCCCCGAAAATTTCTATTCCTTTTTCATGCGCGAAAGCGTGAAGCGCGTTCCATTCGCGTAAAAATTCGTACTGCGTAAATTGCCAGAAACGTATTTCTTCTTCGTTTTCTTTCGCAAAAGCCGCCGCTTTTTCCTCGGAATAGACGGCATATTCGCCCCACTTTGAAAAAGGAAGATACCCGAATTTTTCTTTCAGCGCCATAAAAAGCGCGAAATCGTAATATTCGCCTTTTTGCAGAAACGAAGCGAAGCCATTTGCGATTTGTTCCGGGGCGTGCGGAAGGCGCGAAAACGCCTTTTTCAGAAGAGGAACGCGCCTATAAAACAGGCGTTCGTAATCGATGCGTTCGCCTCCGCAGAGTAAACTGCCGCAAAGCGGCTCGAAATCTCCGTTTTTACGAGCCGTTTCCAGATCTTCGGCTGATAAAAGCCCATCGTTTCTCAAAGTTTCCGGATCGATGAAATAGTAGTTTAACGCATACGAACAAACGGACTGATACGGGCTGTCACCGTACCCCGTAGGCAACAGCGGCAGAATCTGCCACACTTTCATGCCCGCTTCCGCAAGATACGAAACGAATTCGTACGCCTCTTTTCCCAGCGTGCCGATACCGTATTCCCCCGGCAATGAAAAAATCGGCAGCAGCACGCCGCTGCGCCGTTTTTTCCGGGCATATTCCGTTTCTTTCTCTTTTTGCATGCCGACGGCATTCGTTTTTTCTTCGTTTCTTTCCATGCGCTTTCACCTTTCGTAAGTATGTCCGTTTACGAAAGATATTATAGCGTTAAAGAAAAAAAATGTCAAGCCCGCGCCAAAGAAAAAACTCGTTTTTTTCGCCGAAAAATATGCTTCACGTGAAACACAATTCGTCTTTTTGTCTCTCATTGACTGAGTCCGCGCCGCCTTTATGCTCCCGGTATAACGCGCCGCGCTTTTTAACATACGGACATTTTCAACACGAGAAATTCGGCGCTTTTTTCCAATAGTCAAAGAATACAGGCACATGCAACGCTATTCTACGCTTTTATAACGCTTTCATATTACGGCGATGCAATGTTGCAACGTTTCTACGTCATTTACCGACGTAATACTTCTGCGGGTATCGTTTAGATGCGTTTCAGACATCGCAAACCTTTCCGATCGCACGTTTAATCGTAAAAATCGCGAACGGAAAGAGCCTTTTTCAAACGCGAAATCGCGCGTTTTTCTATCCTCGACACATACGAACGGGAAATCCCGAGGCGTTCTGCCGCTTCTCGTTGCGCTTTCGGCGCGCCTCCCTCCAAAGCATAACGCATACACACCACTTCATATTCCCTTTCCGTGAGCACGCTTTTAATCTGCTTTAAAAGCCGTTCGTGCACCACCGATCTTTCTACGTTCTCGAATACGCCGTCTTCTTTTTCCGCTAGCACGTCGAGAAGCGTAAGTTCGTTCCCGTCCTTATCCAGCCCCACGGGATCGGAAAGCGACATCGTGTTTTTATGTTTTTTATTCGCGCGGATCAGCATCAGAATTTCGTTTTCGATGCATCGCGCGGCAAATGTGGCAAGAGTTGTGCCTCTCCCCGGCTGATACTTATCGAGGGCTTTGATCAATCCGAGACTTCCCACGGAAATCAGATCGTCGGTTTCCGCCGCGCCGCGATATTTTTTCACGATATGCGCCACAAGCCGCATATTGTGCTTCACCAACGTTTCCTGTGCCACACGGCGTTCGGAAGAAGTCTTTCCTTCGTGCAGTTGTTTCAGGTATTTTTCTTCGTCTTCTTTGCTTAACGGTTTCGAGAACGAATTTTTTCCGCCGATAAGCCCCGTGAGAAACCCGATCTTACATAAAAAATTCCAGAATACGCCAAGCAACATTTTTCCCTCCCCAGGCTTATGCAAAATTGTTCTTTCAGGCGTTTTTCTTTTGCTCCCTCCCGGAAGTTTTCTTTGGCTTTTCCAAGTGTTTTTCTCTTCGATTTGCTTTTTCGGTTTGATTTTTCTTTTCGGTTTGATTTTTAGCGAATTTTCGTTTCCAGATCGATTTTTCTCCGCTTTTCATCTTTTATCCGCGTTCTCATTCCGATTGCTTTTAATCGAAAAATCTTTCGTGATAGAAACGCCGCGAAAGACTTACGGAGTACGGAGCAAACATCAAAGATAGAAAAGCAAATCATAAAAACTTCCCGCTATAACGTAACGCTATTCCGCTGCGGGTCTTCTGCATATTTGTGCATGTTTGCATTTTTCATCGCTTCGTCTGCCGTGCTTTCTCTTTCGCTCTTTCTTATGTTTTATTTTTTCTTATTAAAACGACAAATTCCGCCGTTCCCGACGCTTTTTATTGTATGCCCGAAACGAAATACTCTATGACTTCTCTGACGGCAATCGCCGTAAAAATATATTTTTTTCTGTCGGAACACGAATAAACGAACGAGTAAATTGCTATCTCCGCAATCGCCTCTAAAAAACACAGCCACAGAAAAAACGCAAACAAAACGAAAAAAGCCTCTTCCGAAAATACGGAAGAAGCACGAATTGTTCAAAAAGGAGATACGAGTCTATCTGTAAGCCGAGTTCTGTCGTGTACGGTCATTTATCTAGATTTGCCGTCGCCGACAAATTCAAGCGATATTCACGGCGGTCGTCGGGCGGACAACCCTGTACGACGATCGCCCAATCTTGCAGCGGATGGGGTTTACATGGCACGCCGCGTTACCGCGACGTCGGTGAGCCCTTACCTCGCCTTTCCACCCTTACAACGACCTCCGCTTGCGCGAAAAAATCGTTGCGGTTTATTTCTGTTGCACTGTCCTTGAAGTCACCTTCACCTGACGTTATCAGGCATCCTGTCCTACGCTGCTCGGACTTTCCTCACGGTGCTTTCGCACCCCGCGACCGTATAATAAACTCGTATCTGTAATTTACATTATAGCACGTTTATTTTGAAATGTCGCGCATTTTTACGCATATTTTTTCTTTTTTTATTTTTGTGCATATATTTTTATCGTTCAATCCGCCGATGTTTTTAAAATTGTTTTGATCAGCAAAACCCCGTATTTTCCCGTACAAAAAAATACTTCATCGCGCAATCATTTCATATCGGCGCCACGTACGAGTGTTATGTCAAACATTATATTTATGCCACGCATAGTATGAAATATCATATAT
>CAJKUC010000009.1 GCA_905203015.1 uncultured Christensenella sp.
GCGATTCGCCCGTTCGGGCAGGAATCGCTGTTCCGTCGCTTCGCTCCTTACGAATTGCGTCTCCCCTGCCAAATCGTGTATTGCGGTTGCGATACACGATTTTTTTGTACCGAGTTGCTTTTATCGCCTCGCGAGCGTTCTCACACGCAAAGGTTGCGTCTGACGCGATTCGCCCGTTCGGGCAGGAATCGCTGTTCCGTCGCTTCGCTCCTTACGAATCGCGTCTCCCCCGCCAAATCGTGTATTGCGGTTGCGTTACACGATTTTTTTGTACGTCGCACAGGCAGATGCGGCGTGCCGCAAATTTGTTCTTTCCGCTCGCAATAAGCCGCGTTCCGTCGCAATAATTTCAATAATAACGGATCGTACGCTTTAATTTCTTTGTTTTTCCGCCGTTCACCTCGAACACGCCCGCCTTACGAGAAAATTCGCGCTGCCATGCGGATTCCTCGTCCGGAAGATTCGACCACGGCTCGATACAAACGACTTTTCCGTTTTCGGGCCGCCATAAAAGCAGATTATGGAATCCTTTGAACGTAACGTCGGCAATCGGCGTGCCGTTGTTTTCGCACAGCCGAAGGCGTTCGCTTTTCAGATTTTCCAGAATCACGGTGGCGCTGTTTTGAAGATAGTTGTCCGGCAGAATCAATTCGTTACCCACGCCGAGCGTTTCCCGCGCGCCCGTAAGGTAGCCCTCTTCGTTATGCGGACGATGTACGAAAGTTTCCGTGTACGGAAACACTAGTTTATAATCGCTGATCCCTTTTTCTATCAGATACGATTCATGCCCGCCGCAAGCAAAATACAACGGCCTGCCCGAAGGATTTTCCACGGTGTGAACGATTGTCAATTTTTTACCGTTCAGACGATATTCCATCCGATACACAAAATCGTACGGATAAAACTTTTTCGTTTCTTCCGAAGAAGAAAGAGAAAATACAAGCCTCGATCCCGTTTGTTTTTCCGCCGTGAACAACATATCCTTCGCAAAACCGTGCGGCGGCATGGGATATACTTTTCCGCCTACTTTACAGCCGAAGTGCCCGCATACGGGAAACAGCAGAGGCGCATGACCTGCCCACGCGCCGTTGGCGTTTTGCCACAAGCGTTCTTTCCCGTCTACGATCACGCTGATCATCTCCGCGCCGAGATCGGAAACTTTTATCTGTGTATGTCTGTTTTTCAATACGTACAACATCTGTTTTTATCTGCCCTCGCAACAAAAAGCAAGCACGGCGTTTATGCCGTATTCTTTCTGTATAAGTCATCGGATTTTCCGATCGCGCTTATACCGTTTTATTATACGATAAAAACCGCCGGATTGTCAAGCGTTTGTGAAAACAGTTTTCTTGCTTTTTCTCACAATCGTTGCGCCGTTGCGAAAACCGCCGGATAATTCATAAACCGATAAATCGTTTATTCCGCGCATAAACCGACATACTTTCGCCGATACTGCGGATATGAGTATTTTTCATCGATTTTTCATCGGTATAAAAGCCTTGCGGCGGCGGATTTCCGCAAAAATCGTTATGGCGGCTTTCGCGTTTTTTTTTGGAATGATCATGCCGTTTTTCGTTTTTGGATCGTGCGCTTTATGCGGCGATCAGACAAACGCCGTTCTCACCGCCGATTCCGGACGAATAACGAATCGAAACGGCGATATACCGTGCGTCACGGTGAAAGCAAACGGAATCGTAGAACATCTTTTCACGCACAATCTGATTTCGCACCCCGAAATCGCTTTCGCGGCGGGAAATTCCTACGGAAAAAATCTCGACGAAGACTGTCTTACGCCGGCAGAATTTCGCGCGATTCTTCTGGCTTTATACAAAAACGATTACGTGCTTGTAAACGCCGCAAGCACATATACTTTCGCCGACGGAACGTCGCGCAGAAAATCCTTCCGTTTTCCCGAAGGAAAAATTCCGCTGATCCTCTCTTTCGACGATATCGTATACGCACGGAAAAATCAGGGCAAAGGCACGTCGAGCAGGCTTGACGTAATAAGCGGCGAAATCGTTGCCGTCACTGAAAATAAAAACGGCGAAGAACTCGTACACAAAGAAGAATTTGCGCCGATTCTGGAAGATTTCATCGGTGAACATCCCGATTTTTCTTATAATAACGCACGCGGAATTATATTTCTTACGGGATTCGACGGCGTTTTAGGTTACAGGACGGACCGCAACAGCGTGTGCCGCGAAGCGGAAACGAAAAAAGCCGTTATCGTGGCAAACGCACTGAAAGATCGCGGATGGGTATTCGGATGTCATACGTATTCTCACAGACATATTAAACGTTGTACAGCCGACGAAGTGGTTTCGGATATAGAAAAATGGAAGAACGAAGTAGCCCCGATCGTAGGAAGCACGCCTTTTTTCGCTTATCCTTACGGCGAATGGACGTTCGGCAAAAACGGAGAAGACGAACGACAGAAAGCCTTGAAAAACGCGGGTTTTGAAGTGTTTTACGGCGTTGGAAACCTTTCTTTTTATACAAAAATGCCCCTTCGTTCGGCGGGCGACACCTACCTTTTTCAGGATCGTTGCCCGATGGACGGTATATCTTTACGGAGAAATGCCTGCGCGCGTTTTTTCGATTGCGCCGCCGTATATGATAAATCAAGACCTATTTCACACATATAAATATAACTATGCCACACGTATATATTATGTGTGGCATAGTTATCATGTAATAGTAAAAGCCCCGCCGATCGGCAGGGCTTTTCGTTTTTTATGACGTTTAACGCTTTCCGTATATAACGCGGGTCAGATACGCACGTCTCCCGTTTCGCCGAGCAACGAAGCGTATTTCTTCAGAATCGGATCCACGTCTTTTTCGATAAATTCAACGACTTGCGACGGCGCACGCCCCACGAATTTTTTCGGATCGAGAATTTCGGACAATTTCCCGTGGACCGCTTTGAACGCGTCATCTTTTTCGATCAGATCGAGAAGGTTGTTATTTCCGCCTTCGCTCTTCACGCGATATGCCGCCTGCATCGAAAGAGTTCGGATTTCTTCGTGAAGATCCTGTCGGTTTCCGCCCGCCTTTACACATTCCATCAGAATATTTTCCGTTGCCATAAACGGAAGTTCTTCGCGCACATGTTTTTCGATTGTCTTTTCGTAGACAACGATATTTTCGGCAACGTTCATATATACGTTCAGTATCGCGTCCACCGTTAAAAACGCTTGCGCGTTCACGATACGTCGATTGGCGGAATCGTCGAGCGTACGTTCGAGCCACTGCGTAGACGACGTGATCGCCGCATTGATCGGAAGCGACAAAGCGTATCTCGCCAAAGCGCAGATTCTTTCGCAGCGCATGGGGTTTCTTTTATATGCCATAGCGGAAGATCCGATCTGTTTTTTGCCGAAAGGCTCTTCCAGTTCTTTCATATTCTGCAAAAGGCGCATGTCGTTCGCAAATTTATACGCGCTTTGCGCGATCTGCGATAAAACGCAGAGCACGTTATAATCGAATTTCCTCGGATACGTCTGCCCCGTAACCGAATACGCTTTTTCGTATCCCATTTTTTCAAGCACTTTCTTTTCCAGCGTTTTCACCTTTGCTTCGTCGCCGTCGAAAAGTTCCATAAAACTCGCCTGCGTACCCGTAGTGCCTTTTACGCCGCGAAGGCGCACCGTACCCATGAGATGTTCGAGGTTCTCCATATCGAGGCAGAGATCCTGCAGCCAAAGACTCGAGCGCTTACCCACCGTGGTGAGTTGCGCGGGCTGAAGATGCGTAAACCCGAGCGTGGGAAGATCTTTGTATTTCAGCGCGAAAGTCTTCAATTTATCGATCACGTTCACGAGTTTCGCGCGGATGATTTTCAGCGCGTCGTCGATCATGATTGCCTCGCTGTTGCAATTTACGAAGCAACTCGTCGCGCCGAGGTGTATGATCGGTTCGGCACTTTTCGCCTGCTGCCCGAACGCCTTTACGTGCGCCATTACGTCATGGCGCACTTCTTTTTCGTAATTTTCCGCCACGTCGTAATTGATATCGTCGGCGTATTTTTTCATTTCGTCGATCTGCGCCTGCGTGATCGGTAACCCCAGTTCCATTTCGGATTCGGCAAGCGCGATCCAGAGTTTTCTCCAAAGGCGAAAACGTTTTTCGTCGGAAAACGCATGCTGCATTTCTTTACTTGCATAGCGCGTAATCAGCGGGTTGTTGTATATCGTATAATCCGTCATTATAAATTCTCCCGATTTGTTTTTCCGCGGCTCGATTCAGCCGCCGTTTTACCTCGCCCGATTACGCTTTCTGCGGCTCGGGATATATTTCGCCGAACGTTTCCGCCGTGACTTTCGCCATTTTCTGTTCGTTCACGGGTTTGTCGTTCCAATCCGTTTTCACGTTTGCTATCTCGTCAACTACGTCCATCCCTTCGATCACTTTGCCGAAAGCCGCATATTGCCCGTCCAGATAGCCTGCGTCCTCGTGCATCACGAAAAACTGCGAGCCGCCGGAATTTTTGTCCATGGCACGCGCCATGGACAGAACGCCGCGAACGTGCGCGATATCGTTCCCCTTGAATCCGTTGCCCGTAAATTCGCCTTTGATTTTATAGCCGGGGCCGCCCGTTCCCGTGCCTGTGGGATCGCCGCCCTGAATCATAAACCCCGCGATTACGCGATGAAAAATAATACCGTCGTAAAATCCTTTGTTTACGAGCGAAAGAAAATTGTTTACCGTATTCGGCGCTTTTTCGGGATAGAGTTCCGCTTTGAACTCCTTTCCGTTCTGCATAGTGAAAGTAACTACGGGATTTTTCATATCTTTTATCTCCTTAAAATCGCCGGATCGCATTTCTTTTGTTCCGGCGAAGTTTGTTTTTTTCTGTTTGCCGATTGTATTATCGGGCTTAATTATCTTTACCGGTTGCCCGTTCGTTTTCGGCCGCGGCTTCAAGATCGGAATACTTTTCCACCTTTACGCCCGCTTCGTCGAACAGTTTCAGGGAAAATTCGTCGGGATAGCCTTCTTTATACACGACGCGCGAAATACCTGCGTTTATAATGATCTTCGCACAGATTACGCACGGCTGATGCGTACAATAAAGCGTTGCACCCGAAACATTGATGCCGTATCTCGCCGCCTGAATCACGGCGTTCTGTTCGGCATGAACGGCAAAGCAAAGTTCTTGTTTCGTGCCGCTGGGAACGTTGAGTTTACGCCTGAGACACTCCCCTTTTTCTTCGCAACTTTTCACCCCCGCGGGCGCGCCGTTGTAGCCCGTGGTCATCACGCGTTTATCGCGCACGATGATCGCGCCCACATGGCGATTTTCCTGAAAACAACTCGACCAGCCCGCCACCGTTTCGGTGAGGCGCATAAAGCGTTCGTCCCATCTGAAAGATTTTGTCATGTTTTCACCTCGTTTCGCGCAGCGGGATTTTTTCTTTCGCAACACGACGATTTTTTTCAATCGGTTTTATTATAGCACTTTTTTTCCTTAAAATCAATATTTTGCGCCGCCGCAAACGGGAAATTTAGCGCGTTACGTCAAAAAAATGCGAAAAAAAGAATACAAACAACAACATTCGTTTTATATAACGAGCCGCCGCGCATAAAATCGCAGATTTTTTCCCGTATTTTTTTCTCTTCGCCGTTTGACGAAAAAAAAATGCGTTTATAATATTTCGGTAAAGAATAAATCGGAAGCGGCGGGACTATAGTAAACGCCGCCGCGCCGAAAAAATATCGGAGGAATCAAAATGAACGTAAAACCTTTATTCGACAAAGTGGTCGTAGAGAACGTGACGGTGGAAGAAAAGACGAAAAGCGGCTTTTTCCTTCCCTCTTCCGCGCAGGAAAAACCTCAGACCTGCGTTGTAGTGGCGGTCGGCCCCGGCGGACTTGTAGACGGAAAAGAAGTGAAAATGCAGGTGAAAGCGGGAGATAAAGTGCTCTGCTCGAAATACGCCGGCACGGAATTCAAGGTGGACGGAAAAGAATTCACGATTATCAAACAGAGCGACATTCTCGCTATCGTGGAAGACTGAAACATAACCGAAACATATTTTTATTCGCGGCAGACGGATTTTAACGCTTCCGCAATCGGCGGATCGTAAGGATCCCCTCCCGGAATTTCAGGCGTTTGAAACGCATACCGCGAAAAACACTATCGTATTATAAGGAAAGGAGAACAAAATTATGGCTAAACAGATCAAATACGGAGACGAAGCGAGAAAGGCTCTGGAAGCGGGCGTAAATACGCTTGCCGACACCGTGAAAATCACTCTCGGGCCGAAAGGCAGAAACGTTGTGCTCGATAAAAAGTTCGGCGCGCCGCTCATCACGAACGACGGCGTGACGATCGCAAAAGAAATCGAATTGCCCGATCCTTTTGAAAACATGGGCGCGCAACTCGTAAAGGAAGTTTCCACGAAGACAAACGACGTGGCGGGCGACGGCACCACCACCGCCGTTGTGCTGGCACAGGCAATCGTACGCGAAGGTTTGAAAAACCTGGCGGCGGGCGCAAACCCCATTATCTTAAGAAGCGGCATCGAAAAAGCCGTGGACGCTACCGTGGCGCATCTTAAATCCATTTCCAAATCGGTGGAAAGCCAGAAAGCGATCGAACAGGTGGCTTCCATTTCCGCAGGCGACAAAGAAGTGGGCGCTTTGATTGCGAACGCAATGGAAATCGTGGGCAAAGACGGCGTAATCACCGTGGAAGAAGGTAAATCGATGAATACGGAACTCACCACCGTGGAAGGCATGCAATTCGACCGCGGTTATGCTTCCGCTTACATGGTGACGAATACGGATAAAATGGAAGCCGTACTCGACAACCCCTACATTCTGATTACCGATCGGAAGGTATCCTCTTTGCAGGAAATTCTGCCGATCATCGAGCCTCTTGCTCAGCAAGGCGCAAGACTTCTGATTATCGCGGAAGACGTGGAAGGCGACGCACTTGCCGCCCTCATCGTAAACAAACTGAAAGGCGTGTTCAATTCCGTTGCCGTAAAAGCCCCCGGCTTCGGCGACAGAAGAAAAGAAATGTTGCAGGATATCGCAGTTCTTACCGGCGGTCAGGTGATCTCCTCCGATCTCGGCGTGGAATTCAAAGACGTTACGACGGATATGCTCGGCAGAGCCGCTACCGTGCGCGTGGATAAAGAAAACACCACGATTATCGGCGGCTCGGGCAACCCGGAAGATATCAAAGCGCGCGTGGCTTCGATCAAGGCGCAGATCGCGGAGACGAAATCCGATTACGACAGAGAAAAATTACAGGAACGTCTTGCGAAGTTGGCGGGCGGCGTAGCCGTAATCAATGTAGGCGCAGCCACCGAAGTGGAAATGAAAGAAAAGAAACTGCGTATCGACGACGCTCTTGCCGCTACGCGTGCAGCCGTGGAAGAAGGCTATGTTCCCGGCGGCGGCACCGCTCTTCTTTCCGCAATTCCCTCTTTGAAGAAATTGGTGGCTACCCTTTCGGGTGACGAAAAGACGGGCGCGACGATCGTATTGAAGGCGTTGGAAGAACCCATCCGTCAGATCGCGAAGAACGCCGGATTCGACGGCTCTGTGATCGTAGACAAAGTGGTGAACGCAAAGAAAGCGAACTTCGGCTTCGACGCACTGAACAACAAGTATTGCGATATGGTGGAAAGCGGTATCATCGATCCTACGAAGGTAACCCGTTCCGTATTGCAAAACGCGGCCTCCGTTGCCGCTACGCTTCTTACGACGGAAAGCGTTGTTACCGATATTCCCACCCCTCCCGCGCCCGCGGCGCCCGCAGGCGGAGATATGGGCGGTATGTATTGATTTGACTATACCTCCATGTTATATAAAAAATTTCCGGACGGATTACCCCGCCCGGAAATTTTTTTACCTATTATTGTTTATCGTCGTTTGTTTCCGTGTGTTATCTCCGTGCCGTTTTCTTTATAGTCTTTCCTCTTTTTAATGCTTTTTTAATAATTCGTAAAAAAGCGGAATCAAAGCAATTTCGCAAGAATTTTCTTCAACGCGTATTTGCAATGCTCCATCGTAAGCCCGCCCTGAAAATAAGCGGTGTACGGCTTACGGATCGGCGCATCGGCGGAAAGTTCGATCGACGCCCCCTCCACAAAACAGCCTGCCGCCATAATCACTTTCGTGTCGTACCCCGGCATATCCCACGGCTCGCATACGGCGAACGCGTCAACGGGAGAAGCCGCCTGCACCGACGTGATAAAATCGCAGAGTTGTTTTTCCGTATCGAAACGGATCGCGCGCGTGATGTCGGCGGGAACAACGTCGAATTTCGGGAAATTTTCATACCCCAGCCGCTCCATGCATTTTCCGATGAGAAGGCTGCCTTTCACAGCCTGATTCACCACGTGCGGAGCAAGGAAAAATCCCTGAAAGAACAATCTGTAACCGTAAGCGTACGACCCCACTTCGTCGCCGATCGACGGCGCGGTGAGTCGGCTGCCCACCATTTCGATATATTTTTTTCCGCCTACGATATAGCCGCCCGTAGGAGCAAGACCTCCGCCCGGATTTTTGATGAGCGAGCCCGCGGCAATATCCGCGCCGACGTCGCACGGCTCTCGCTTTTCTACAAATTCGCCATAGCAATTATCTACGAAAATGCAGCCGTTAAAGCCGTGCTCACGCACAAACGAGCAGATTTTTCCGATTTCCGCAACGCTTAAAGGATCGCGTAATTCATATCCGCGCGAGCGCTGGATATAAATCATTTTCAAGGGTTTTTCGCCCGCTTCTTCTCTCGCCTTTTCTTTTTGCAGTACGTTTTCAAGCGCGGAATAATCTACCTTTCCCTGCGGCGTCATATCGAGCGGAGAAAACTCAACGCCGAAATCTTTCAATGAGCCGTTTCCTTCGCCGTAAATCACGCCGCGGATCGTATCGTAGGGAAGCCCCGTAACGGAAAGCACGCGATCCCCCGGGCGCAGAACACCAAACAACGCGACGGCAAGCGTATGCGTGCCGCTGAGAAGCGCGGGCGATACGATCCCCGCCTCCGCGCCGAACGCTTTCGCATATACTTTTCCGAGAACGTGCCGCCCCTCGTCGCCGTAGCCATAACCGCTGGACGGATTAAAATGGCGGAGCGCAACGCCGTTTTCGGCAAAAGCGTCGAGCACTTTCGCCTGATTGTATTCGCTGATTTCATCCGCAACGCGAAACGACTCGCCGAGTTCTTCTTCGGCGGAAGCGATAAGCGCCTTAATCTTTTCTTCTGTTTCCGTATTTATTTCGTTCATATTTTCGATTCCTCAGATGTTTGTTTTCTTTGTATGTTGTTACGTACTACGTTAGGCATAATTATTATGCGAGGCATAATATCAGCATTTAAAACGCATAAATCGTACTATGCGTGATATAGTTATTACGTGTGACATAATACATATCGCGTTACATAAGATCCGTCAGATACTCCGCCATAAAATCAAGATTTTCGTCGTTTTCTATCTGTTCCGGCGCGATTTTCGTAAGATTCGGCATACGTCTAAAATAGGTGATCTGCCTTTTCGCATAATTCCGCGTATGCTGTTTGATCTTCTCCTTGATCTCTTCTGCCGATTCGCCCGCTTCTTCGCCTTCGACAAACTCTTTATAGCCGATGCCCTGCATGCACTGCGAGTCTTTACGCACGCCGTCTTTTAAAAGCGCGTGCACCTCGTTTTCAAGCCCGTCTTCAAACATTTTATCTACGCGGGCATTGATTCTTTCATACAGCCGATCGCGCGGATAATCCACGCAAAACGCTTTAAAGGGGCAACGCGGCGTTTTCGTATCCGCCTGCTCCGATTTCTTTTTTCCCGTCTGCTCGAAAATTTCAAGAGCGCGGATAACGCGTTTCGTATCGTTTTCATGCAGAATCGCCGCGCTTTCGGGATCCACTTCGTAAAGGCGGGCGTGCAATCTTTTCGCCCCCTCTTCCTTGCCGTATTCTTTTAATACGGCTTCGTATTTTTCGCGGATTTCCTCGTTCGCGCCTACGCTTCCGAATGCGCTGTTGTATAAAAGCGAATCGATATAAAACCCCGTGCCGCCACATATAATCGGCGTTTTTCCTTCCTTTTGCAACCTGTCGATAATCGGCAACGCCAAAGCACGGTAATCGCCGACGGAAAACTTTTCGTGCGGCGAAGCCACGTCGATCAGATAATGTTTTACTCCGCGCATTTCTTCTTTCGTCGGCTTTGCCGTGCCGATATTCAGATCGCGGTACACAAGCATGCAATCCGCCGAAATCACCTCGGTATGCAGTTTTTCGGCAAGCGATACGGCAAATTTCGTTTTGGAAGAAGCCGTAGGGCCGCAGATCACGATCACGCCGTTTCTTGCCGTTTTCGCTTCGTTTTTATCGCCGCCTGCGCTCATACCACCCTCTTGAACATTTTTTCAAGTTCGTATTTCGTCATTCTGGCAACGACAGGTCTGCCGTGCGGACATTTAAGACCGAGATTTCCGTCGATCAGGCGGAATAATTCGTCTATTTCCGCCTGAGAAAGATCGTCGCCGCCCTTTACCGCCGCTTTGCACGCCGCCGTGGCGAGTTTGTCTTTCAGAAGATCTTCCAGCCTGATCGCGCGATAGCCGCCCGCCTCGCCTAAAATATCATGGAAAAACGAAGGCAGATCGATCGAGACAAGATCGGTGGGTACGCCCGAAACCGCAAAAACGTTTTCTTCCGCTTCCACGATATCGAAGCCCATTTCGCGGATCCGATCGAGGTTTTCGCGTAAAAACGCGCCCTCAAAAGCGTTCAGAGCAATCGTATACGGCACAAGCATCGCCTGACAAGCCGTTTTTCTGTTTTGCATTTTCTCTTTCAGCCGATTGAAAATCAGCCTTTCGTGCGCGGCGTGCTGATCGATGATATACACTTCGTCGCCGTGCTCATACAATAAATAGGTATTGAATAATTTACCCGCGTAGATAAACGACGATACGTCGATATGCTGTTGACGGGATTCCTTTTCTTTTTCGAGCAGATATTTTCTGTTTTCCTCGAAAATATCCGCGGCGGCAGGCGCGATGGCGCTTTCCTGCGCACCATCTTCCTGTTGCGCAAGCGCTTTTTTCGCGCTTTCCGCTTTATCTACGTTCGACGAATTCAGCGTGAGAACGGACGGCTCGAAATACAGATCTGAAAACATTTCGCGAAGTTCGTCGCGCCCTTTTCTGCCGTTTTTTTCCGTTTGTGCGGCGGTATTGCCGTTTCTCGTATCCGCCGTTTTGTAGCCTGCCTTCCGCATTTTTTCGGGCACGTACGGCACATCTTCCATATTCTGCTCCGCTTCGCGATACGCGGAATAAGAAGCGCCCGAAAGCGTATCGTTTTTTGTTTCCGGCAGGGAAAAAGGCAATTCCATATCCGGATTTTTCGCAGCATTCGCGGGCTTTTCGTCCATCTCCGCCATCGCTTTGCGTGCTTCCGCGTAAGAGAGCGGCGGCGCGGAAATACGGCGCACTTCCGCTTCGGCTTCCGCGTTCGCGGCGTCTGTTTTTTCGCCGTTTTTATCCGCGTATTGCGTTGCGTGCTCTGCCGCAGCCGATTCTTTTCCGTTCACGACGTAATCGAGCGCGCTCGCGTTGCCGTCAAGCACATCGGACACAACTTTATAAATGCAGCCGTAAATGATCTTATTATCCGAAAACCGCACGTCCGCTTTATTCGGGTGAACGTTCACGTCCACGATTTCGGGCGGAACGTCGATATGCAGCACATAAAACGGATACTGCCGTTTCATCAGATAATTCGCGTAGGCGTTCGTCATCGCCGCCGAAATCGTTTGATTGGCAACGTATCTGCCGTTCAAAAATACCGTCTGATACGATTTATTCGATTTGGTAAAATTCTGATTGCCGATATAGCCGCGAATTTTTACGCCGTGTTTATCCGCGTCGATCCGATAACAATTATTCAGCGTAGCCGCGCCGTACACGCAGGCGAAAGCCGCCTCATCGCCCTCGCCGTACGATTGCAAAACGTTTTTTCCGTTTACGTAGTAAGTAAACGCCACGTCGGGACGGGAAAGGATAAAACGCGCCACGAACGTGGTGATATCCGCCTCTTCCGCGCGATCGGATTTTAAAAATCTGAGGCGTACGGGCGCGTTGAAAAACAGATCGGAAACGGTGACTTCCGTGCCTCTTTCTCCCGATATTTCTTTAATCTCGCCCAGAACGCCGCCTTCCGAAGAAAGCGAATAGCATTTTCCGTCCTCTGTTTTCGAGGCAATCGTCATCTTTGAAACGGCGGCGATCGAAGCCACGGCTTCGCCGCGGAAACCGAGCGTTAAAATTGAATCCAGATCTTCCGCGCGGGAAATTTTACTGGTGGCATGCGGCAAAAACGCCGATTGCAAATCGTCGCGCCCGATTCCCGAGCCGTTATCCGTAACGCGGATCATTCCCTTTCCGCCGTCTTCCACGTAAATCGAAATTTCGCTTGCACCCGCGTCGATCGAGTTTTCCACCAGTTCTTTCACGACGGAATACGGCCGATCCACCACTTCGCCCGCCGCGATTCTGTTATACACCGCAGGCGGCAATATATTGATTTTCGACATAATCTTTCCTCGTTATTCGTCTTTTTGCAGTTTCTCTTTCAGATCGGAAAGAAGCAGCAACGCCTGCATCGGAGAAAGGGAATTCACATCGGTATCGGCGATGATATTTTCCACTTCGCTTCTTTCCCTCTGTTTGTTTTCGTTTTCTTCCTCGTTTTCGCCATTTCCCGCCGTCGCGGCGATTTCGGAAAGGGTTATCGCGCTCTTTTTCGCCACGTCGCTGTTTTCCAGCACTTTTAATATACGTTTCGCGCGATCCGTCACTTCTTTCGGCACGCCGGCAAGCGAAGCCACTTCGATACCGAAAGAACGGTTTGCCCCGCCGCGCTGAATTTTGCGCAAAAACACCACGGTGCCGCCGATTTCGCGTACCGTTACCTTATAATTTTTCACGCCCGCGATCGTATTTTCCAGTTCCGTAAGTTCGTGATAATGCGTAGCAAACAGCGTTTTCGCGCGAACCTTATCCGTGAGATATTCGATCACGGACCAGGCGATGGAAAGCCCGTCGTACGTGCTTGTGCCGCGCCCAACCTCGTCGAGAACGAGCAGACTGTTTTTCGTGGCGTGAAGCAGTATGGAAGCCACTTCCGTCATCTCCACCATAAACGTACTCTGATCGTACACGAGATTATCGCTTGCACCCACGCGAGTGAATACGCGATCGATTACGGGAATCTGCGCCGATTTTGCGGGAACGAAACAGCCGATATGCGCCATGATCGCAATCAGCGCAACCTGCCTCATATACGTGCTTTTGCCCGCCATATTAGGGCCCGTGATGATAAGACTTCTGTTTCCTTCGCCGTCCATCGACGTATCGTTCGGAATAAAGCGTTCTTTCGAGAGCGCTTCCACCACGGGATGTCTGCCTTCCGAAATGATAAGCGGCGCGTTTTCGTCCATGATTTTCGGGCGGGCGTATTTACGCTGTTTCGATACGGAGGCAAACGACGTAAGGCAGTCGAGCGTAGCCACGTTTTCCGCCACTTTCTGCAAATCTACGAGCCGTCCGGAAAGAACGGACACGACGTATTTGAAAATCCGATCTTCCAGCGCAAGCGCGCGTTCTTCGCTCGTTAAAATACGTTCTTCCAATTTTTTCAGTTCTTCCGTTACGTACCTTTCACCCGTGGCGATTGTCTGTTTGCGGATGTATTCCGGCGGCACTTTGTCTTTGAACGAATTGGATACTTCGATATAGTAGCCGAACACGCGGTTGAAAGAGATTTTTAAAGTACGGATGTCCGTACGCTCTTTTTCGCGCGTTTCCATATCTTTTATGAGCCCTGCGGCGTGCGCGCGCATGTTTCTCAGTTCGTCGAGTTCACTGTCGTACCCCTCTTTGATATACCCGCCGTCTTTCGTCATCGCAGACGGATCTTCCGCGATCGTATCCGAAAGCAGCGCGACGAGATCGTCCGTATTCGGGAAGGACGAGAGCAGATTTTGCATAATCTTCGAGGTGAAGCCCGAAAGTTGGAAACAAAGCGACGGCAAGGCTTCAAGGGATTTACGCAAAGTATCGAGATCTTTCGGATTCACGTTGCCGTTCGAGATTTTCCCCGCGAGGCGCTGCACGTCTTTGATGCCGCCGAGCGTTTCCTGTAATCCCACGCGAAGAACGGAAGCGTTATACAATTCTTCCACACCTTCGAGGCGTTCTTCGATTTTCTCTTTGTTTTTAAGCGGAGATAAAATCCAGCGGCTGAGAAGGCGTGCGCCCATTGCCGTTTTCGTATCGTCGAGCACCCACAAAAGCGAGCCGTATTTTTTCCCCTCCGCATTGTTCTTCACCAGTTCCAGATTTCTCACGGCAATGGAATCGAGCGTAAGATATTCGCTTTGATCTACGTATCTGATCGAAGAAATATTTTCCAGCGCGTGCTTCTGCGTTTCTTTTAAATATTCGATCAGCGCTCCGGCGGCGGAAATACAGTTTTCCTTTCCCGAGATACCGTACGCCGAAAGAGAAGAAGCGCGGAACTGTTCGAGCAGATTTTTTTCCGCATGTTTTACGTTGAACGCCCAGGGCACGTAGCAGGAAAAAGGCGGCAGCGCGCCGTGGCGGATTTCTTTCACGTCTTTGGAAAGCAACGCCATATCGTCGTTACAGATCACTTCCGCAACGCCCAGTCCCAAAAGAAAACCGACGGCGTCGGACAACGCGTTTTCCGCGTCTCCTTTGAATTCCGCCACGGAAAATTCGCCCGTGGTGATATCCGCCCACGCCGCGGCGATGCTTTCTTCCGTTTTGGAAACGCAGGCAATATAATTATTCTTCGTTTCGTCGAGAAGCGTGTCTTCGATGAGCGTACCTGCCGAAACGATACGGATCACGTCGCGATCCACCAGCCCTTTGCTTGCCTTCGGATCGGAAAGTTGTTCGCAGATCGCCACCTTTTCGCCGAGCGCGACGAGTTTCGCGATATACGTATCGGCGGCGTGGAACGGAATACCGCACATCGGCGCGCGTTCTTTCAAGCCGCAGTCCTTTCCCGTAAGCGTGAGATCGAGAAGCGACGACACCTTGATCGCGTCGTCGAAAAACATCTCGTAAAAATCCCCGAGGCGGTAAAACAGAATACAATCTTTATACTTCTCTTTCATCGAGAGGTAATGCTTCATCATATTCGACGGCTGTGGCTGTTTTTTATCTTTTTGTTTTTCGTTTTCGCTTGTGTTAGCCATTCGTTTTTCCCCTCATTTAATCCTCGATTTTTTCCACCGTACCCGTTAAAGAAATGCCGTTTGCCGACTCCACTTTTACCTGCACGAATTTACCGATGATGTTTTCGGGATAAGGAAAATACGCCATACGCCCGAATTCGTCTCTGCCGAGATACGTTTTTTTCTTTTCGTCGTAATCTTCGCACAGAATTTCCGTAAGTTTCCCCACGTATTTTTCCGATTTTTGCCGCGTAAGAGAATTGACGAGCGCCACAAGCCGCATGATGCGGTCTTTCGACACTTCTTCGGGAATCTGATCGGGCATTTCGGCCGCCCGCGTGCCCGAACGCTTTGAATAGACAAACGTAAACGCCGAAGCGAAATCCGCCTTTTTCACGAGTTCTTCCGTTTTTAAATAGTCTTCTTCCGTTTCCCCCGGGAAGCCTACGATAATATCCGTGGTGACTTCCGCTTCGGGAATTTCCGTTTTTAAAAGACGGATTTCGTCGAGATATTTTTCCGAAGTGTAGCGCCTGTTCATACGGCGCAGAATTTCATCCGAACCGGATTGCACGGGCAGGTGTACAAGTCTGCATATTTTTGGATGCTTTTTCATAACGGCGATCACGTCGGCATTGAAATCTTTCGGATGATTCGTCATGAAGCGAAGGCGGAATTTTCCTTCGATCGAAGCCGCCCGATCGAGAAGCGAGGCGAACGTAGTGCCGTCGGCAAGATCGTTGCCGTAAGAATTTACGTTCTGCCCGAGAAGGGTGATTTCTTTATAGCCCTGCTCTACGAGAGATTTCACTTCTGCGAGGATGTTTTCCGCCTTTCTCGATCTTTCTCTGCCGCGAACGTACGGAACGATACAATACGAGCAGAAATTATCGCAGCCGTAAGCGATATTCACCCATGCGTTCGGAAAACTGGTGCGGAACGGCTGCACGTTTTCCACGATTTCGCCCTCTTTTTCGCGGATTTTCACAACGCGTTTTTTCGCGCGTTTTTTCTGTTCGATCAGCGCAGGCAATTCTTCCAGATTCAGTGTGCCGAAAATAATATCGATAAACGGAAATTTTTCTTTCAGAACGTCCGCCTTGCCCTTTTCCTGCGTCATACAGCCGCCCACGGCGATAATCAGCCCCTTCTTTTGCTTTTTCAGTTTTTTCAGCGCGCCGATATTGCCGAACGCGTGATTTTCGGCGTTTTCGCGGATACAGCACGTATTGAAAACGATGACGTCCGCCTCTTCCTGCGACGCTGCAGATTCATAGCCAACGGAGCGGAGCAATCCCGCGATTTTTTCCGATTCGTGCACGTTCATCTGACAGCCGTATGTAACTACGTAATATTTACCCTGCATATTTTTTCTTTCTACCTTCGTCTTTTTTACCGTAAGTTGCCCTTCTGCCGTTTTACGGCTAAAATCAACGTTTTTACGCGCCGCGCGCAAAGATCGTCATCAGGCAATTATACACCCATTCTGAACAGTATCATTATACACTTTTTTTTTGATTTTATCAAGTCTTTTCCCGCTTCTCTCATAAAAAGAAGAAAACGAAAAATACTAAAAAAGATGAAAACGGGAAGAAAAATTTTATTGTGCGTTTTAATTGCGCTCTGCGCCGCGTTTCTTGCCTGCGGCGCGGCTTTTTCGATCGTAACGAAAGACGTGCGCCTCGACGAAAGTAAACTGAGCCTTTCAAACGACGAAATTATATTATACGACAAAGACGACGACGCCGTGAAAACGCTCTCCCTCGGGGATAAGAAGCGGGCTTTTCCGCTTGCGGAAATTCCCGAATACGTGAAAAACGCCTTTATCGATACGGAAGACAGGCGATTTTACAAACACGGCGGAATCGATCTGAAAGGCATGGCGCGGGCGACGAAAAACAATCTGATCGCAAGATCTTTCAAAGAAGGCGCATCTACGATCTCGCAGCAACTGGTGAAAAACACGCATCTTACGCAGGAAAAAACGATCAGAAGAAAACTGAAAGAACTGAAACTGACGCTTGCCCTCGAAAAACGCTACACGAAAGACGAAATCCTCGAAAAATATCTCGACTCCATTTATTTCGGGCACAACTGTTTCGGGATTAAAAGCGCGGCGGAATTTTACTTTTCCAAAACGCCCGACGAACTGACTCTCGGCGAAGGCGCATGCCTGGCGGGGCTGGTGAAATCGCCGAACAATTATTCTCCGTTTAAGAATCCCGAAAAATGCAAAGCGCGAAGAAACGTCGTGCTTTCGGCAATGTTTCGCGCGAGGCACATCGACGAAAACGAAAAAGAAGCGGCGCAAAACGAGCCTTTGCCCCTGCAAAGCACAAAACAAAGCAATACGGACGGCAGTTATTTTGTCGCCGTATACGACGAACTGGAAAAAATCGCGGACGAATACTCTTTGCTGCTGAACGGAAAAATAAAAATTTACACCTATCTTGATTCCGATCTGCAAAACACGTTGTATTCTCTGCTTTCCGACGTAGCGAAAACATCCGCTTTAAAAAAAACAAGCGCTGGAAATAACGCCCCTGCAGATGCTCAGAAAGCGACGAACGCAACAAACGCCAAAGAAACGAGCGATACGACGGCAGCCGTGATAAACAACGATTCCTGCGGCGTTTCGGCGTATTTTTCCACGTGCGGCGAAATCAGGCGCTCTCCCGCTTCGCTGATCAAACCTCTTTGCGTTTATGCCCCCGCCTTTGAAGAAGGGCTTCTGTCGCCCGCAACGCCTGTTCTCGACGAGCCGACGGATTTCGGAGGGTATGCGCCGAAAAATTACGGAAACAAATATTACGGATACGTTTCGGCACGCGAAGCGATCGCGAAAAGCCTGAACGTGCCCGCCGTGAAAACGCTGAACGCGCTTACGCTTGAAAAAAGCCGTTTTTATCTCGAAAAACTCGGCTTAACCGCAAATGAAAGCGATTTCTCGCTTGCGGCCGCGCTCGGAGGCGTAAAAAACGGATATACTTTAACGCAACTGACGGCGGCGTATTCCTCGTTTGCACGCGGCGGAATTTACTGCCCGGCGGCGTTTATACGCAAAATAGCAATCGGCAACGACGTTGTATATAGCGGCGAACAAGAAAGAAAAAAAGCAGAAACCGAAGCCTTTTCGGAAAGTACCGCCGCGCTGATTACAGACGTATTGCAAACGTGCGCGAAAGACGGCACGGCAAAAAAACTGCGTTCTCTTCCTTTTGAAATCGCCGCAAAAACGGGCACGAACGGCGACGAAAACGGAAACATCGACGCGTACGCGCTTGGCTACACCGTAACAAATACCGCCGCGATATGGCTTGGAAACGCCGATAACACGAAAATCGGCGTTACGGGCGGCGGCGTGCCATGCGACAAACTATACCGGCTTTTCCTCGAAATCGGAAAAAGGCAGGCAATCGGAAACTTTTCGCCATGCGACGACATGGAAAAAATCGCACTGGATAAAACAGACTACGAAAAAGAGCATAAACTTACGATCGCAGACGAGTTATCGCCCGAAAATTATAAAATTTACGAAATTTTCAGCCGTCGGAATCTGCCTCTCGAACGCTCCACGCGCTTTTCCCGCCCGAAAATCGGCGTGCCGGCGATTGCTTTTGAAAACGGAAAAGTTTCCATTACTTTCGCGGAATCTCCGCCCGACGGATACGAATACCTTGTGGAGCGGGAGGAAAACGGAAAAAAATGCGTTGTTTACCGCGGAAAACCCACGGAAATTTTCATCGACGAAGTGGAAAAAGGAAAGAGTTACGAATATTCCGTAACCCCGCTGTATAAAGACAGAATCGGCGAAACCATCGTGTTGCCTGCCGTCACCGCGAAAGGCGACGAACTTTCCCCCGCCGATCCCGCAGAGCCGCCAGACATCGTGGACGAGGACTGGTGGAATTATTAAAAAGCCGCCTCTCCCCTCGTCGCAAATTCCTTTTTTGCGCAAAAAAGAAGCGCCCGCCGTGCCGGTGCTTCTTTCTGTATATCTGGTCGAGGCGACGGGGCTCGAACCCACGACCTCAGCGTCCCGAACGCTGCGCGCTACCAACTGCGCTACGCCTCGATTATAACGAAAGTCCACATATTTTTTATGTGGACTTTCTATGGTTGAGGCAACGGGACTTGAACCCACGACCTCTTGGTCCCTAACCAAGCGCGCTACCAAACTGCGCTATGCCTCAATGCGCTTGTTTTCGTCAAACAGCATAAATTATTATACTTACATAATGAAAAATAGTCAAGCGTTTTTCGGGCTATTTGAAAAAATTTTCGGCGCAACAGGCATTTTTTTCGCAAAACCACATCTTATATCTTTTGCGCTTCCGTTTTTGACTCGTCGAACGGCTTTTTCTCCGTACCTTGCGCCGCCTGTTTTACCCGGCTTTGCACGATTAAAACGCCGAGCCTGCGAACGAATCCGCCTGCGGCGATAGATTCACGGTGTCTCCGTGTAAACCAGCCGCATGCGCCGCGATCCGTTTTTTCAGTTCGTATTTTTTTCTGGTGGCATTGCCGCCACGGATATGCCTTTCGCTGAGATTTTTATCGAGAATCGCGCGCACCTCGGCATATAACGCCTTATCGATCTGCGGCAATCGTTCCGTCATATCTTTATGCACCGTAGATTTACTGATCGAAAAATGCGCGGAGCAGGCGCGGACGGTGCAACCCGTCTGCACGATATACTCCGCGCAACAAAGCACTCTTTCTTCAAGATCTTCCCACAACGCTTTATACCTCCGGGCAAGAATTATCGCTACTGCTTTATTCTATGCCCGAAGAAAAGGATTTATGAAAAGCCCGTTTTATTCTTCCGTCTGATAAAAGAGCGGATATGCGGCGATCACGCTGCCCTCGTCGTAAGCGGAAATTTTCCGCGCTTTCGCGCTCTGCATCGCGATGGGAATATCTTCCGAGGAAACGCAGGAAATTTTATTTCCCTTTTCCACCACCGCGATCTTATACGGCACGGTGACGTAACTTGCCGAGAGCACTTTCGCACCGTCGGGAAGCGCTACGATCATCGAGCCTTTCTTATAGCGCCCCGTAACGTCGATCTGCGACGAGATCACTTTCTTGAATTTACCTTCGCTCGTAACGATGACGATTTCGCCTTCTCCGTTCACCTGTGAGACGAATTTCACCTTATCGCCCTCGCGCAGCATAATGCCTTTTACGCCGCCCGACACCCTGCCTTGCGCGGGAATATCGTCTTTCAGGGCGTTCAGGCAATAGCCCTGTTCCGTTACGAAGAGCATTGTTTCATCCTCTTCGCGTTCTTCTTCCACGGCGATCAGTTCGTCGTCATCCGCCACTTTCACCGCCTGCAACACGTCTTTGCGTATTCCCTCGTATTCTTCCCACGAAGATTTTTTCACCATACCTTTCGCCGTAAAGAACAAAAGATTTCCCGTGGGGAATTTCTCGCCGATTTCAAAGAATTTAACGCATTTTTCGCCTTCCACCGCGCCCTGTGAAAGATCAGAAAGCGATACGCCTTCGTCGGTAAGTTTGCAGGGCAACGCGGCGTCGGAAATATTCAGGCGATGCAGATTGCCGAAATTCGTGAACGCATAGATCGTTTTATCCGTCACCGTGGAAAGCGTATCGAGAGCGATCATTCCCGCCTTGAATTTACCGGAAACGGGCGAGGACAAAGCCTCGGCGTTCTTTCCCGTAAGCACTTTGATCTTTTCATCCGCCGTGCGCACAAGCAGGCACTTCGAGCCGGGCACTTTCTCGCTGGTGACGGAAAGAAGATCGTCCGCTTCCGCGCTTGTGTAAACGAGGCGCGAACGGCGGGGCGTGGGATATTTATCGCGGATTTCCGTGATTTCTTCTTTCACCACCTGAAGTTGCAGATCTTTGCTCTTGGCGATCGCCGTGAGTTTTTTAATCAGTTTCTTCAACTCTTTCAGTTCTTCTTCCAGTTTGAAAACTTCCAGTTTCGTCAGACGGGCAAGGCGCAGATCGAGGATCGCCTGTGCCTGAATTTCCGTCAACTCGAAACGTTTCATGAGTTTCGCTCTGGCATCCGCCGTACTTTCTGCGGCTTTGATGATCGCAATCACCTCATCAATATTGCGTACCGCAATAATCAGGCCTTCAAGTACGTGGCAACGACTTTCCGCTTCGTTCAGATCGAATTTCGTGCGGCGCAGAATCACCTGCCGCTGATACGCCACGTAATGGCGGATGATTTCCATCAGACCGAGTTGCTGCGGCTTGCCGTCGGCAATCACCACCATATTGATCCCGAACGACGTTTCGAGATCGGTGTTTTTATATAATATTTTCAGCACCTGACGAATGTCGCCACCCTTTTTGATACGCACTACGGCGCGCATGCCCGAGCGATCGGATTCGTCGGAAACGTGATCCACGGCGGCAAGTTCTTCTTTCTTCTCTTCGCAAAGTTCCACGATACGGCGAAGCAACTGCGCCTTATTCACCTGATACGGAATTTCGCTGATGATCAGGTTCGTTTTTCCGTTATCCGTGGGCTCGATGGAAATTTTCGCGCGGAGAGTGATTCTGCCGCGCCCCGTTTTATACGCCTGAATCAGTTCGTTGGCAATGATAATTCCGCCCGTGGGGAAATCGGGACAAGGCACGTATTGCATCATCTCTTCCAGTGAAATCGCAGGATTATCGATATATGCTACCACGCCGTTGATCACTTCTTCAAGATTGTGCGTGGGGATATTCGTGGCAAGCCCCACCGCGATTCCGTACGCGCCGTTTACGAGAAGATTGGGGAATCTCCCCGGAAGCACGTCCGGCTCTTTCAGAGAGTCGTCGAAGTTCAAAGAAAAAGGAACGGTATCTTTATCTATATCGCGTAAAAGTTCGAGCGCGGGCGGCGCAAGACGGGCTTCCGTGTAACGCATTGCGGCGGCGGGATCGCCGTCCACGCTGCCAAAATTGCCGTGTCCGTCGATGAGGACTTTCCCCATATTGAAATCCTGCGCCATATTCACCATTGCGCCGTAAACGCTGGAATCGCCGTGCGGATGATATTTACCCATGCAATCGCCCACGATACGCGCGCACTTTTTGTGCGGCTTATCGGGCGTAAGCCCCATCTCGTTCATCGTGTACAGAATACGCCGCTGCACGGGTTTCAATCCGTCTTCCACACGCGGCAGAGCGCGATCGAGAATAACGAATTCCGCATAGGGAAGCATGGAGGAATGCAATACGTTTTCAAGAGGCTCGACGAATAACTGACCTTTCGGCTCGACTGGCGTTTGCTCTTTTTTGTTCGTTTTAGCCACGGAATGCTTCCTCCTTGTTTTCTATTTTATCCATGAAATCGTCGCGTTTATTGAAATTCGCGTATTTTGCGAGGAATTCTTTACGCCCTTCCACTTTATCGCCCATCAGCGTGGTGATCATGCGTTCGGCTTTCGCGGCGTCTTCGATCGTCACCTGCGTAAGATTCCTCGTAGCGGGGTTCATCGTGGTATCCCAAAGTTGTTCCGCGCTCATTTCGCCGAGCCCTTTATAACGTTGCAACTGATACCCTTTTCCCACTTTCGCGATCTTTTCCGCAAGTTCTTTATCGTCGTAAGCGTATTCCACTTTATCGCCTTTATACACTTTATAAAGCGGCGGCATACCGATATAAACGTGCCCCGCGTTCACAAGATCGCGCATATAGCGGAAAAAGAACGTAAGCAGAATACAGCGGATATGCATACCGTCCTGATCGGCATCGGAAAGGATGATCACTTTATGATAATTGATTTTATCGAGATTGAATCCCGGGTTGATCCCGTCGATTCCCGCGCCGATCGCGCCGATGATCGTTTTGATTTCTTCGTTTTCGAGAATCTGGCTGAGGCGTTTCTTTTCCACGTTGAGCGGTTTGCCGCGAAGAGGCAGAATGGATTGAAACTGCCTGATACGCGCCTGCTTCGCCGTGCCGCCTGCGGAATCGCCCTCCACGATGAACATTTCGTTCAATTCGGGTTTTCTGCCCGAACAGGAAGCGAGTTTGCCGATTAAAGTAAGCCCGTCGATGCTGTTCTTCGCGCGGGCGTTATCTTTCGCCTGTTTCGCGGCAAGGCGCACTTTCGCGGCTCCCTGCGCTTTTTTGATGATTTCTTCAAACGTCTTTTTCGCGCCGCGCGTATTCGCAAATTCGCGGAATCCTTCGATCACCGCCGCTTCCACGGCGGGGCGGGCTTCCGTATTGCCGAGTTTCGTCTTCGTCTGCCCTTCAAACTGCACTTCCCGCATTTTAACGGAAAGCACCGCCGTCAGCCCCTCGCGGAAATCGTCGCCCTGAAAATTCGCGTCTTTATCTTTTAAGAAGCCGTTGTTTCTCGCATAATCGTTGAACGCCTTCGCGATACCCGAACGGAAACCGGCTTCGTGATAGCCGCCCTCGGGCGTGGGAATGTTGTTCACGAACGAAAAAAGGCTTTCCGTATATTCCGTGGTGTGTTGCACGGCAAATTCTACGGAAATATCGTTCTTCACCGTCTTGTAATAGACGGGCGTAGGATATAATTTTTTCTTCTCTTCGTTGAGACTGCGCACGAAATCGCTGATGCCGCCGTCGTATTTGAATATGACGGTGTACGGCTCTTTTTCAAGCGTTGCGGCATCCGCTTCGTCGAATAAATCGTGCGGCGTGTACGCTTTTTTATCTTCTTTTTCCGCAGCGATTTCTTCCGCGCTTTCGCCGCTTTCCGCAGCGTTCTCTTCGTCCGCGAAATCGTCGTCCGCTTCGAGATTGCCGCGCATGCGCTTCGCGTCCGCCATGGTGATACGCTCGTCAATGAGCGTGATTTCCAGCCCGCGATTTAAAAACGCCAGTTCGTTCAGTCGTTCTTCCACCGTATCCAGCGAAAAATTCGTTTCGGAAAAAACGGCGGGATCGGGCTTGAAGCGCACCGTTGTGCCCGTCTGTTTCGTTTTCACGCCCGTATTTTCAAGCGGGCCGTCGGGAATACCCGATTCGTATTTCTTTTTCCTCGCGTTGTAAAACGAACGGAAACTCATTTTATACACGGTCCCGTGACGGACTTCCACCCGAAGCCATTCGGAAAGCGCGTTCGTAACGGACGCGCCCACGCCGTGCAGACCGCCCGAATACTGATAATTTCCCTGCCCGAACTTTCCGCCCGCATGCAATTTCGTGAATACGAGTTGAACGCCGGATACCTTTTCTTTGGGGTGAATATCCGTAGGGATACCGCGCCCGTTATCTTCCACCGACGCGCTTCCGTCTTTATACAAAACCACTTTGATTTTGTTTGCGAATCCGTTCGCCGCTTCGTCGATCGCGTTATCCACGATTTCCCAAAGAATGTGATGCAGCCCCTTTACGCCCGTAGACCCGATATACATACCGGGGCGCATACGCACCGCGTCGAGCCCTTCAAGCACTTCGAGGTTTTTTGCGCTGTATGTGTTTTTCTCTGTTTTTTCTGCTTTTTCGTTTTCTGCCATCTTTTCCTCGTTGCGTGATTTTTGCTTCCGCCCGATGCAGAAGCGATGAATTATACTTTTTAATTATAGCACTTTATTTTATTTTTTTCAACCGTTTGACGCCGTTTTTCATGCCGCGTTTTCCGCGTTTTTTCCGTTTTTTTACCGATTTTGAATCATTCAACGATCGCGAGAGCGTTTAACGCGCGCGTACAGGCAATATATTTTTCCGCTTTCGACATGTTTTTCACCACCGCCGCGACGCAGGTGAATTCGAGCCCTTTACTTTCATAAACGGTGAGAATATTGATTTTCGTACGGGAAAGCCTGCCCTTTTTGCTCACATCCCAATAACTTTTGCGCATATATTCGTCTTTATCTTGTTCCGTACAGATCACGGCTTTCAATCCCTTTTTATCGGCGAAAAACGCCGTGACGGCACGCGGAGAAATCGTCTCCACGGGGGGGCCGTCCACGCCGAACGCCACCATATCAGCGTCCACGTCGTTTTTCACGTATTCCACGATCTGATTCGTATTGCGGTAGTTATTATTGAGTTTGTAAATATTTACGTCGCCGAAAGCGTTTTCCCAACTGCCAACGCCTCGATACGGCGTTACGTTCTGCTGTAAATCGCCGAAGACGTTGAACGCCGCGCGGGAATTTATCTTGCGAAGCAGCGCGTATTCGCCCGCGGAAATATCCTGCGCTTCGTCCACGAACACGAACGAATATGCGGGGCGCAATTCTTCCCCCGTCGCCGAAAGCAGGGCGCACAGCGCGTAACGATCGGAAGGATACAGCGCGCGGTTCGTCATGCCGTATTTCACTTTGCTCTTTTTAATCGTTTCGCGATAAAAATAGCGAAGCACATCGGTGAAATTTTCTCCCTTTCCGATGGCGGAAAACGTACTTTCTCCGCGCAAAAACGCGTAAAATTCGGAAAAAGCATCGTTCCTTTCCCCGATTTTTTCCACTTTCGCCGTCACCTTTTTTATTTCCGAAAGCAGTTCTTCTTTCGCCGCCAGGCGATCGGGAAACACATACGTTTCCACGCCGCCGATCGACTGTTTGTAGCGCTTCACGTCGGCGACTTCTTTTTCCACCGCCTGCGCCAGATCGGAAAGAGAAGAAAGCGCGTCGGTGCAGATTTCTTCCGTTTTTCTCGCAAGATACGCCGCGTTGTTGTAAAACGAACATATCTGCCTGAAAAAATAAGCGGGAACGGACGATCTTTCTTCTTTCACCACGTTTTTCAGAAAATCGTTCACCACGGTGACCGCGTTCATCAGATAGCGGAAAGGCTTCGTATAATATACGCCTCCGCCATCCTTTTTTTCTTTGATTTCGCCGAGCACGGCGCGGCGGATACGAAGCGAAGCGTTCTTCACCTTTTCGTACGCTTCGATCTGCTCGTCGGTGCGTTTTGCCAGAGCCTGTACGTATTCCGCACACTCCTGCCCCGTGAAAATGCCGTGCAGATCGTCGTAAGATTTATCCACTTTCTTTCTGATATCGCGCAAAAACGCGGGCGAATACAGATAAGCGAGATATTTTTCGCTCTCTTTCGACGAATAATCTATTTTGCTTTCCGCGTCGATCCCCGCATGCGAAAGCACTTTCGAGAAATACTGCCCTACCGTCATCGCACGCACTTTTTCAAGTTGCAGGATTTCGGCAAGTTCTTCGATAAACTCGTTGAACGAATCTCCCGGCGTGATTAACAGCACGTCCCTCGGGCGCACGTTTTCGTCGTTATACATAAGGTAGGAAAGGCGATGCAGCATCACCATCGTTTTTCCGCTGCCTGCGCACCCCTGCAGCACGAAATTTTCGCGTTCCGGCAAAGAAATCACGGCATACTGCTTTTCCTGTATCGTTTCGATAATGTCGCGGATGTTCGTTTCTTCTTTTCTGCTTTTTAAAATTTCGCGAAGATACGGATCGAACAGAATTTCTTCGTCGCGCCCCGAAATTTCCTCCGGAGAAAGATATTCCCTTACGGAAAGAAATTCGTTTTTAAAGCCCTCCACTTTTCCCGCTTTTACGCGGAGCGCACGGCGCAACACCACTTTATAATCGTATTCGTTAATGGAAAAACGAACGCTGGATTTCTGATAATACCGCCTTGCGATCGGCGCGCGCCAATCCACGATTTCCAGCCGCATATCGCCGCGTTTGCCGATATAATAGGCGTTATATCCCTCTTTTTCGTCGGTGAGATCCATACGGGCAAAATACGGCTCGTCGAAAAACGGGCGGCATTTATCGATTTCGGCGATCAGGCGTTTCCTCTCTGCGGCAAGAGCCTTGATACGGCAGTACGTTTCCGCGTTTTTACTGATTTTCGCGCGCAGAACGGCGAGTTCTTCGTCCGCTTCCGCAATCGATTTTTTCAAAGCATTGATCTTCGTCGCGCGAAGCATAATCAGCACCGCCTTTAAGTGCGATTCTTCGTAAAGGCGTTGTTTCTCGTCGTCTAAAAGGGATAAAAACCATTCTTTATCCGCGTTTTTTTTCGGATCGAGTATTTTTATGAAATTGTCCGTCTTGTTTCCGCCGTCCATCTTTCACCCCGAATTATCGGCGACCCCCGTAAAAACTTACAAGCCCGCCTCCGTCGCGCGGCGCGCCGCATATGCGCCCGCTTACTTTCTATAATACCATACTTTTTGTAAAAGTCAAAGAATTTTTCCCCTTTTTCGGAAAAATGACAAAAAACGCCCTTTTTCTATCCGAAAGAGCGTTTTTCGCGTAGCCGTCTTTTATCGCAATCCGTTTTTTCGTAAGCCTTGCGGCGACGAAGAACGCCTTGTGCCGAACTTATTTTTTGATCGGCAAATATTGCCGTTACATTTTATCGGGCATGGAAATGCCGAGCAACGCAAAAGCGTTGGTGAGAACGCGCGCCGTAGCGGCGGTGAGATCGAGGCGGAATGCCTTTTTGTTTTCGTCCTCCGCGGAAAGAATTTTGCAATCAAAATAAAATTTATTGAATTTCTGCGAAAGATCCACGGCATAACGCGCGATAAACGACGGCTCGTATTTTTCCGCCGCTTCGCGTACGGTATCGGGAAAATCCGCAAGCGCTTTCGCAAGATCCGTTTCCGCCTCGTTCAAAGCGAAATCAAGCGTATAGCCGCGCGATTTTTCCGCAGCGACGCCCGCTTTCTGCAACACCGATTTCGCGCGGGCGCAGGTGTACTGTACGTACACGCTCGTTTCCCCGTCGAAATTCAGCACTTTATCGTAAGAAAATACGATGTCTTTTATTTTACTGTTATACAGCGCGCCGAAAATCACTGCGCCTACGCCCACCTGCTCGGCGATTTTCGCTTTTTCTTCGCCCTGCAACGAGGGATTCTTTTCGCTGATGATCTCGTACGCTTTTTCGATACAACGACGGATTACGTCTTCGAGGAACACCACGTTGCCCTTTCTCGTGGACATCGTGCCCTCTTCCAGCGACACCATGCCGTACGCCACGTGCACGAGATCCTTCGCCCAGTCTTTCCCCATGAGTTCCAGTACTTTGAAAAACTGTTTGAAATGCAGATTCTGCTGATACGCCACAACGTACAGACATTTATAAAAATCGTACGTCTGTTTGCGATAAATCGCAGCCGCCATATCGCGCGTGGCATAAAGCGACGTGCCGTCGGATTTTAAAATGATACAGGGCGGCATCCCGTATTCTTCGAGATCCACCACCTGCGCGCCGCGGCTTTCTTTTAAAAGCCCCTTCTCTTTGAGTTCGTCTACCACGGGCTGCATTTTATCGGAATAAAAACTCTCGCCCGCATACGAATCGAAGCGAATATCCAGAAGATCGTAAATCTTCTGCACGTCTTTCAGCGTAAGTTCTTTGAACCAACGGAAAAGCGCGAGACATTCTTCGTCTTTTTCTTCGATTTTTTTGAAATAGGCACGGGCTTCGTCGTCGAGCGCGGGATCTGTTTCGGCCTCGCGGTGAAAACGTACGTATAACTCGTTCAGAGCGCGGATTCCGCCTTTTTGCACCGTCTCTTTATCTCCCCAACGTTTATAGGCGGAAATGAGTTTTCCGAATTGCGTGCCGTAATCGCCAAGGTGATTGATTCCCACCGTTTTATAGCCGAGGAAAGACAAAATACGATACAACGCCCCGCCGAGCACCGTGGTGGACAAATGCCCGATATGGAAGGGCTTCGCGATATTGATCGAAGAATAATCGATACAGATCGTCTTTCCTGCGCCGATCGTATCCGAGCCGTATTTTTCGCCTTCTTCCGCGATTTTATCCAGCGTCGTTTTCACGAACGCCGTGCGGTCGATGGAAAAATTCAGATAGCCGTTCACGGCGGATACGCCGCAGATCACATGATCCGTAGGATAGGCATTTTTCAGATCCTCCGCGATCTGCACGGGCGGTTTTCTTAAAATTTTCGCGAATTTGAAGCAGGGAAGAGCGAAATCCCCCATATCGTTCGTGGGCGGCACGGAGAGATACGAAGCGATCTCTTCGGGCGTAACGCCGTCGATTTTGATTCTTTCCGCAATGTATTTTTTGTAATCCATGATTAAAAACGAACCCTCCGCCGATCGGAGCCGACCTTTGCGACGCCGAATTTTTGTTTTTCAAAAGATATATTAACATATTTTTCAAAAATAAGCAAGTTTAATTTGCTTATTTTCGCATTTTATATTATAATTATAGAGATCCGTCGCGCATAAAGGAGCAAACGCTATACGGAAGAAAATTTCCTTCTGCGGTTGAAAAATCTTTTACGCGGTCTTTTACGCGGACGGAAACGACATCTCAAATCATTTAAGGAAGTAAGAAACATATGAAACTCGGAGTTGTAGGCTTGCCCAACGTGGGAAAATCCACGCTGTTTAACGCCATCACGCACGCAGGCGCGGAATGCGCCAATTATCCTTTCTGCACGATCGAACCGAACGTAGGCGTAGTGGCCGTGCCGGACGAGCGGCTCGACAAACTCGCCGCGCTCTATTCAAGCAAAAAAGTCACCCCCGCCGTGATCGAATTCGTGGATATAGCGGGACTGGTGAAAGGCGCTTCGCACGGAGAAGGGCTCGGCAACAAATTCCTTTCGCATATCCGCGAGGTAGACGCGATCGTGCACGTAGTGAGATGTTTTGAAGATTCAAACATCACGCACGTGGAAAATTCCATCGATCCCGTACGCGATATACAAACGATCAATCTCGAACTGATTCTTTCCGACATGGAAACCGTACAGACGCGTATGAACAAAGTGAAAAACAACGCGAAAGGCGGCGCGGACAAAAAAGCCGCGGAAGAATACGCGTTCCTCGAAAAAATCTACGCGTTTCTCGAAAAGGAGAACCCCGCGCGTAACTTCCCCGTGGAAGAAAAAGACGAGGAATTCATGCAGAATCTTTTTCTTCTCACTTCCAAGCCCGTATTATACGCCGCCAACATCAAGGAAACGGATATGGGGAAAGACGAAGATTCCCTGCCGTTCGTGGTGCAGGTGAAAAAATTCGCCGCGGAAGAAGGCAGCGAAGTGCTTGTGATCTGCGCTAAAACGGAAGAAGAACTTTCGATGATGGAAGCAGACGACAAAGCGCTGTTTATGGAAGAATTCGGGCTTGGCGAAAGCGGGCTGGACAGGCTGATCAAAAAATCCTATTCCCTTTTGGGGCTGATTTCCTTCCTTACGGCAGGCGAAAAAGAAAGCCGCGCATGGACGATCACGAAAGGCACGAAAGCGCCGCAGGCGGCGGGAAAAATTCACTCCGATTTCGAGCGGGGCTTTATCCGCGCCGACGTGGTGAACTGGGAAGTGCTTTTAAACCTCGGCAGCCTCGTTGCGGCAAAGGAAAAAGGAAAGGTACGTTCCGAAGGCAAAGAATACGTGATGCAGGACGGCGACGTCGTGGAATTTTTCTTCAACGTTTCAAAGAGCACGAAATAATTTTTCGCCTCGGCGTAAAGCGATTCCGCCGTGCCGCGTATCGCGCTTCTCTCCTTATAAAAAACATGCGTTGTTCCCCCTTTTACGGGAAACAACGCGTTTTTATTTTATCATATCTCCGATATAACGTCGCCGTACTTTTCAAAAAGGCAATTCCTTGTCGGAAGAATAAAACGATTTTCCTTTCAATGCATGAAGAATATGATCCTCTTTTATTTTGCCGCGCATTTTTTCGTTTTCGCGTTTTAATTTTTCAAGGCGCGCCTCCTGCGCTTCTTTGCTTCTCCTCATGGCCTCCGCCTCTTCACGCTGGCGCCTCGTCGCTTCGGCGAAGCGTTCGGAATTTTCCAGAATCGCATTGATGGAATATTCTTTGCTGATATGCGCCATTTCGCCCGCCGCGTGATAACTGTACACGTCTTTCTTGTAACCCACCACGTAATGATCGCAAAGCAGTACGTCGTGAGAACTGCACAACGTCACCATTTTCTTCGTTGTGTCGTCGTCCGCTTTCGACGGTTTGCACGAGGCGGACGGATGATTATGCACTAAAATCACGCCGCTCGGCTTATTCAACGCGATCGCTTCGGCAATATCGCAGGCAGGAACGGAAACGGCGTTTTCGCTTAACCCCTCAAAACGTTTTCTGAAAATAATATTCGTATGTTTATTCAGAAGATATACGTCGAAAACTTCCACTCTTCTGTGTGCATATTCTTTTACGACGTAATCCCTGAACGCCGCCGTTTCAAAATGCGACGGATACGCGATCCCTTCGCCGGGACGGTAATTTTCGTAAAACTTGCCGATACATTTCAGATAAGCGGCGATGCTTTCGCCTATCCCGTCGATCGCCGTAAGTTTTGAAATCGGCGCGGCGAAAATATTTTCTATGCTTCCGAAAGCGGAAAGCAATTTATGCGCCAGCGGATTGGTGTTTTTACGCGGCAGTGCGTTGAACAACAATAATTCCAGCCACTCGTGCTCTTCCAGTGCGTTTTTATCTATTTTTGCGATCAGTCTGCTCCTGTGCCCCTCATGTTCGTTTGACATACTTTTCGATATAAACCCCTTGCCCGTAAATATCAATGTAAATATTTTATCATATTACACGCGTGGTGTCAAAAGTTTTCAGCATTATTTTCGCAAAAAACCCAAAAAAATTTCACTTTTTTATCAAATATTTCTTTTATTTTTCTTTATTTTCTCCCACGGCGGGCGATTCAGCCTTCTCCGCTTGACTTTTTGCGGGCGTTTTGCTATACTGTATTTATGGCAGAATTATATTATGCAAAGCGTTCGGGGACATCCGCGGATTTCGTTGCCTTCGTATTGAAACGCTATTACGGATACGATAACGTACGTTTTTCGCGCAACGAACACGGAAAACCGTTTTGCGACGCGCCGCTTGAATTTTCCCTTTCGCATACGGATGATTATTTCTTTCTCGGCGTTTCGGAAAACGAAATCGGAACGGACGCGGAAAACATATTCCGACACGGAAACTTCGATCCGATCCTTGCGCGGTTATCTGCGGAAGAACAAAGAAAAGCGGCTTCTTCCCGCGAAGAATTTTTAAAATTATGGACGATGCGCGAAGCCACGGCAAAATATCTTTCCCTGCCCGTATTCGCTTCTTTGAAACGTCTGTGCTTTCTGCCTGATGAAAACGGAAACGAAGATCTTCGCCCCGTACTGGACGGAACTCCTTTAAACGTTACGATCGAACGGATCGAAACGGAAAATTGCTTCGCATGTTTATGCATGCGGAAAAACGAAAAAATCGAAACCATCGTGCGCGCGGATTATTGAATCGCTTTGATTGAATCTCTCCGATTGAATCGTTCCGATTCCCGCCGCACAAAAAAATAAAACTTTACGAGGTATATTATGATCGCTGCTGTAATCGCCATGGAAAGCGAAGCGGAAATTCTTTTGCACAACGCGCGGATCGCCGCGCAAAAAACGATTTGCGGGAAAAAGACGTACGAGGGCGAAGCCTACGGAAAGCAATTCGTTCTGATCGTCTGCGGCGTAGGAAAGGTAAATGCGGCGATCGGCGCAACGATCGCCCTTACGCTTTATTCTCCCGAGGCGATTTTAAATTTCGGCGTGGCGGGCGGACTGAACGAAAAAACGTCGCTTTGCGCCGTCTACGCCATAGATAAAGCCGTGCAATTCGATTTCGATCTTACGCAACTCAACGGCGGGCAGATCGGCACGCTGGACGAATACACGGAAAATTATCTTTCCTTTGCCACGCATCCGCTTTCCCTCGAAAAACGCGCACTCGGCTCTTCCGATCGCTTCAACGATTCGCGCGCCGATTACGAATTGCTTACGAAAACGCTGAAAGCGGACATCCGCGACATGGAAGGCGCGGCGATTTTACAGGCGGCGAAAAGCGCGGGAGTGAAAGCCTTTTCCGTAAAGGCGATTTCCGACGTGGCGGGCAGCGGCAGCACGACGGAACAGTTTCTGAAAAACAAAGCCGCGGCGCTTGCAAATCTGGAAAAAGCGTTGCCCGGAATCTTTGCGGCTATCGATTGACAAACCGATCGACTTATCAAAAACAAATCAATCATATACGAAAAACTTAAACCTGCAACGAAAGAGGAAAAAATTATGGTGGATCTCGGCGACTGGAACGAAATTTTAGCCCCGCTTTTTCAAAGCGAAGAATATAAAAAAATCCGTCGGTTTCTTATCGACGAATACAATAATCATACGGTGTACCCCGATATGTACGATTTATACAATTGTTTTCGCTATACGCCGTTTTCATCGCTGCGCGTCGTGCTTTTGGGTCAGGATCCCTATCATAACGAAGGGCAGGCGCACGGGCTGTGTTTTTCCGTAAAAGACGGCGTGGAGCCGCCCCCTTCCCTCGTAAATATTTTCAAAGAACTGAAAGACGACCTCGGCTACGAGCCGCCGAAAAGCGGCAATCTAACGAAATGGGCGAAAGAAGGCGTGCTTCTTATGAACACTTCGCTCACCGTGCGCGCGCATATGGCAAACTCTCACTCCAAATGCGGCTGGTCGTGGTTTACCGACAACGTGATCCGTCTGATTTCCGAAAAGAAAGAACACGTGGTGTTCATCCTCTGGGGCGGAAACGCGCGCAGCAAAAAACCGCTGATCGATCAGACGAAGCATCTTATTTTGGAGTGCGCGCACCCCTCGCCCCTTTCGGCATACAACGGATTTTTCGGTTGCAGACACTTTTCAAAGACGAACGAGTATCTTACGGCGCACAATCTTCCCCCGATCGACTGGAATCTGAACGATTAAATCGCTTTAGATTTTCTTTTTAACGCTTAAAAGACCTCCCTTTTTCCGCACGGATATGTACGGACCCGGGAGGTCTTGTCGTTTGAATTTACGGTTTCTGATTTACGGCGTAATTACGCGCGCGGTTCGCCAGCACGAACGCCCGTTAAATCGCGGACGATCTCACCTGCGATAATCAGCCCCGCCACCGACGGAACGAACGCCATGCTCGAAGGCGGCACGCGCCGTGCCCGCGGCTCTTCCGTGGAATACACCACTTTGCAATGATTCACGCCGCGTTCGCGCAATTTTCTTCTCATTACCCGCGCCAGCGGGCAAACGCTCGTTTTTGAAATATCCGATACTTTAAACAGCGTGGGATCGAGTTTGTTCCCCGCGCCCATAGCGGAAATAACGGGCGTGCCCGCCGCGACGGCGCGTACGATAATCTCCGTTTTCGCGGGAACGTCGTCCACGGCGTCCACCACGTAGTCGTATGCCGAAAAATCGAACTTCTGCGCGGTATCCGCGTTAAAAAACAGATTATACGCCGTAACTTCGGCTTCGGGATTGATATCTTTCGCGCGTTCCGAAAAGACTTCGGCTTTATACCTGCCGATCGTAGACGTAAGAGCAACGATCTGGCGATTGATATTGGAATCCGCCACCGTATCGCCGTCCACCGCGTCCAGCCTGCCCACGCCGCTTCTGATCAATGCTTCCGCCACATAGCCGCCTACGCCGCCTATGCCGAACAGCAACACTCTGGCGTTTTTTAATTTTTCCGCGCCGTCCTCGCCGATCAGGCCGATCGTGCGCTCGAATCTTGACATACCTTTTACTCCTCGCGGCTGCAATATTTTGCCTACGCCGCTTTCTGCCGATACATTTTATACCATTCGCTTTCCGTGAACGGCTCGCTGCTGCCCGAACACGTCACTTTCACTTCGCCGCCGTTCGACGACACCACAATATTGCCGTTTAAAGACTCGAAATTTCCTTCCGCCGTTTTGGAATAAATCGTGGTGACGTAAATCAGTTTCGTATATTTCGTAACGCGATCGCAAAACGCCTGCGTGGGGAATACGTTGGCAATATCCGGCGTATACTCCGTAGAGCCGCAGCAACAACACACGCATACGATTTCGGGTTGTATCACTTCCAGCAATTTTTCCGTAGAAGACGTTTTCGAGCCGTGATGCCCCGCTTTGAACAGTTTGCATTTCGGCAGATCGTTTTTTTCAACAAGCGATGCCTCGCCGTTTTTTTCAAGATCTCCCGTAAACAGATAGTTATTATTCCCCTGCGTTAAAAGGAAACATACGGAATAATCGTTCTCGTCGGTGGTATCTTCTTCGTAATATTTCTGATACAGAAAATTCAGCGTGATATCGGGCGCGAGTTCGTATGTTCTCTGTGCGCCGTTCGCGTTGTTCCAGCAATCGAGCGCGGTGTAATGCACCGCCCCTTTTGCTACCGCCGCATCGCGTTTTTCCACGTACTTATTATACAGCGACGTAGTTTTAGACGTACGCGCAAAATCGATGATTGTTTTTCATTCAAACGCCTCGAAAATCCCTTTATATTCCGAAGTGCCCACAAAACCGGAAATATGATCCTGATCTCCGTGCGTTGCGATCACGTATTCCAGCACGCCGTCGGTGCAATAATTTTTTACGTAAGACGTAATCGTTCCCGCCGAAGACTGCCGCGAACCCGCGTCCACGAGAATTTCCGTATCGCCCACTTTGATCAGCGTACAGTCGCCCGTGTATTTATTGCCGAGTTCGAGGAAATGAATCTGCAGATCGTCGGTGATGATACTCTCGCCGCCGTTTCCCGATCCGCTGCCCGGATTATCGCCGCCCGTGCCGGGTTTCATCCAGCGATCGAGATAACCGAGCGTATATAAAATGTATAACGTAACGATCAGCGCAATGATCAGAATCACCACGAAAAGCGGCAATGTCACCGCCGCTTTTCTTTTTTTGGTATATTTTCTTTTCTTCTGTGTTTTTGCCATAGACGAAAAACCTTTATTTCAGCCGGAATCAATTTTTTTCCGCGATCACATATGTTCGTGAATCGTACGGGAAATCACTTCGTCCTGCTGTTCTTTGGTGAGTTTATTGAAATTAACGGCATATCCCGAAACGCGGATCGTAAGTTGCGGATACTTTTCGGGATGTTTCTGCGCATCGAGAAGCGTTTCACGATTGAATACGTTTACGTTGAGATGGTGTCCGCCGTCGGCAACGTATGCGTCAAGCATATTTACAAGATTATCTACTCTTACAGACATAGTGTTTTTTCTCCTTAAATGATTTTTTTCGGCGGATCGGCGTTTTTCGGTTGCTTTACGCCCGCGTTTTATTTCCGGTCCGCCATGCGATCAGGCGATTTTTACGCTTATTCGTCCTCTCTGCCCAGCGAAGCGGGAGTGACGGAGAAGGTATTGGAAATGCCGTCGCGTGCAAACGTATACGGTAATTTCGCCACGGAGCAAAGCGAAGCGATCGCGCCCGTGTGATCTCTGCCGTGCATGGGATTCGCGCCGGGTGCAAGAGGCGTGCCCGCTCTTCTTCCGTCGGGCGTGTTGCCCGTTTTCTTTCCGTATACAACGTTCGACGTGATCGTAAGGATCGACGTGGTAGGAATACTGTCGCGATAGGTGTGATGGCTTGCGATCTTGCCCATAAACGTTTTCAGAAGCCATACGGCGATTTCGTCAACGCGATCGTCGTTGTTGCCGTATTTGGGATAATCCCCTTCGATACGGTAATCCACCACAAGCCCGTCTTCGTCTCTGATCGGATACACTTTCGCGTATTTGATCGCGGAAAGCGAATCGACGGCGCAGGAAAGCCCCGCGATACCCGTAGCGAAGAAGCGGCGCACTTTCGTATCGTGCAACGCCATTTCCAGCGCTTCGTAAGAATACTTATCGTGCATATAATGGATCAGATTCAGCGTGTTCACATAAAGATCGGCAAGCCAGGTCATCGTGTGATCGTAACGCTTCACCACTTCGTCGTAATTCAGAGGGCCGTCCCCTTCGATCACGGGGAATTCGGGCGCCACCTGGAAAGGTTTGCCGTTCTTGTCTTTCAGAAGTTCGTCTCTGCCGCCGTTGATTGCGTACAGAAGGCATTTCGCAAGGTTTGCGCGCGCGCCGAAGAACTGCATGTCTTTGCCCTCGCGCATGCAACTTACGCAGCAGGCGATGCAGTAATCGTCACCCATCAACGGGCGCATCAGTTCGTCGCTTTCGTATTGCAGCGAAGAAGTACGAATGGAAAGATCAGCGCAGAATTTTTTGAAATTTTCGGGTAAGGCACGCGCCCAGAGCACCGTAAGGTTGGGCTCGGGTGCAGGGCCGAGGTTATCAAGCGTATGCAGAATACGGAACGCCGTTTTCGTAACGAGCGTTCTGCCGTCTTCGCCCATACCGCCGATCGATTCGGTAACCCACGTGGGATCGCCCGAGAACAATTCGTTGTATTCGCGGATACGCATGAATTTCACGATACGCAGTTTCATTACGAAATGATCGATATATTCCTGCGCCTGCGTTTCCGTAATCAGCCCCTTTTTCAGATCGCGTTCGATATAAATATCGAGGAACGTGCTGTTTCTGCCGATCGACATTGCCGCGCCGTTCTGATCTTTCACCGCCGCGAGATAGCCGAAATACAGTGCCTGCACCGCTTCTTTCGCCGTTTTTGCTGGCTGAGAAATATCACAACCGTAAATAGCCGCCATCTCTTTCAATTGTTTCAGCGCTTTGATCTGTTCCGAGATTTCCTCTCTGTCGCGTACGAGTTCGGCGGTCATTTCGCCGTTCATCGCCTTTTTATCCGCTTCCTTTTTCGCGATCAGATAATCCACGCCGTACAACGCCACTCTGCGATAATCGCCTACGATTCTGCCTCTGCCGTACGTATCGGGAAGCCCCGTAAGAATATGCGCTTTTCTCGCCGCGCGCATTTCGGGCGTGTATGCGTCGTAAACGCCGTCGTTATGCGTTTTTCTGTACTTCGCGAAAATCTCCTTCACCTTCGGATCGAGATGATAGCCGTACATTTCCAACGCTTCTTCCGACATACGGATTCCGCCGAACGGCTGTAACGCGCGTTTGAAAGGCTTATCCGTCTGCAAACCTACGATCTGTTCGAGGTCTTTATCGAGATACCCCGCTCCGTGCGAAGTAAGCGACGAAACGATCGACGTATCGGCGTCGAGCACGCCGCCCGCCGCACGTTCTTTCGCGGAAAGATCGGTGACGATCGCCCATAATTTTTTCGTGTTTTCCGTAGCGGGAGCAAGAAACGCCCCGTCTCCCTCGTACGGCGTATAGTTGTTCTGAATGAAGTCTCTTACGTTGACTTCGTTTTCCCATGCTCCGCTTTTGAAGCCTTCCCATCCTTCGTATTGCATTTTCAGCACCTTTCCTTTGTGTTTATTCTCAATTTTCACCCTTGCCGCTCGTCTTTTCCCCGTTTTTTAACGAATCTATTTTCTCTTTAAGCCGTCAGCCGTCGCGTTTCCGCCCTTTTTCAGCCGCGTATTTTCGCTTTTTCTTCCGCAAAAATGCGACGCGCGTTTTCCACGCGCTCTTTCGAGGGCGGCTCCACGCCTTCCAGCGGATAGGCAAGCCCCATTTTTTCGTATTTCACTTTACCCATCGTGTGATACGGCAGAATTTCCGTTTTCTCCACGTTCGGCAACGCCCACACGAAATCGGCAAGCCGCTTCAACGCGTCATCGTCGTCGGTGTACCCGGGCACGAGCACGTGCCTGATCCACGCTTTATTTCCTCTCTCCGCAAGATATTTCGCAAAAGCGAGTATATTCGCGTTGCTCCTTCCCGTAAGCGCGATATGCGCCTTTTCGTCGATATGCTTTATATCCAGAAGCACAAGATCCGTATGATCCAGCAGCCGATCCGTCGCCGTTTTCGCTTCCTCGTTTGCGGGATCGAATACGCAGCCCGACGTATCGAGTGCCGTATGGATTCCGCGCTGCTTTAAAAGCGAGAACAATTCCGCGAAAAATTCCGCCTGCACAAGCGGCTCGCCGCCGGAAACGGTCACCCCGCCCGAAACGATATACCGTTCGTATTTCAGAATTTCCCGCAACACTTCCTGCGTATCGTACGCAGTGCCGCCAGCCCCTCGCGTATCCGGATTATGGCAATACAAACAGCGCATCGGGCATCCTTGCGCAAAAACGACGAAGCGTATTCCCGGGCCGTCTACCGTGCCGAAAGATTCAAAAGAATGTATATAACCTTTCATTATCGCCGCCTCCTTTCTTGCGCCAAACGCCGCGTTTTTGCCGGACACTATATCTTGTTGTCGGCTTGAAATATTATACCCTACATTGTATTATCTTGTCAAGCCTATCGCGCAAGACAAAACGATTCTTTTTATAAAAAATTCTTATACGAAAAAAGGCGTTTTTCGCACGATACCGCAATTATCGCCGTAAAAACAGCCGATTTCTTATTCGATCTTTCTCTTTTTTCCTTTTCTTTTCTCCGCGGGGTATAGGAAAATTCTATATTAACCCACCGACACGGTGGGTTTTATATTTTTTCATCGATTCCGCGTTCCCGCAACAGCGAAATACAGCCGTTTTCAACCCCGATCACCGTGTCGGCGACGGAAAGCGCGGCGGGGCGATGCGTAACGATTAGGCACGTGACGTTGTTCATCGCGCTGATATTCGCCAGAAGATCGCGTTCCGTATTTTCGTCGAGCGCGCTCGTCGCTTCGTCGAGAAGAAGAATCGGTCGGCGCGAAAGCAAGGCCCGGGCAACGGCAAGGCGTTGCAACTGCCCCTCGGACAGCCCCGCTCCGCGTTCGTGCAGCGGCGTGGAAAGCCCCTCGGGCAAATCGTAAACGAACGTGGCGCACGCCGTTTGTATCGCGCGGCGAAGTTCCTCATCCGAAACCTCTTTTTCCGCGAAAAAAGTAAGATTTTCGTAAATCGTTCCCGAAAAAAGAAAATTCCCCTGCGGAACGTAAGCGAAAAGATCACGTTGTTCCGCCGTAACGGGAACATACGCCGCGTTGTTTTCCGTCGGCGATTCCGCGGCGGAAATATCGCCCCGATTTCCCTTTTCGCCGCCTTTCCGATCGTTTTGCCGTTCAAGATAAATTCCCCCGCTTTGCGGACGGTACACATGCATGAGCAATTTGAAAAGCGTGCTCTTGCCCGAGCCCGATCTGCCCGTAATGCAGGTGATTTTTCTCAAAGGCACGCGCGCTTTTCCGCCGCGAAGAACGGTTTCCCGCCCCGCGTAGGAAAAATTCACCTCGTTAAAACAAATCGCTTCCGCGGATTCGTATTCCGCCTCACGTTCGCTCTCGCTGCGTACGCGGGTTTTCTCGGCGGGAATATCGTCGGTTTCCGCCAGCCGTTCTGCCGCAGCCGCCCGCGAATAACAGGCAGGAAGCACGGATGAAAAGGAAGTGAAAGGCTGTTGCAACTGGCTTAAAAGCAATATCACGGATAAAATCGAGCCGTAATCCGATCCGCCTTTTCTTACGATTTCCGCGCTGCACCACACCACGGCAAACACCGTGGAAAGCGCGGAAAGCAACGAAAACGAACCGCCGAGCGCCACGTTCAGCCTGCTTTTTTTCATTCTGGCGGAATAATAATCGCCGAGCAGATTTTCCGCTTTTTCCGAAGTTCGTTTTTCCGCGCCGTACGCCTTGATCGTCGTCAGAGAAACAAGCCCTTCCTGCATGAACGCGCGACTTTTTCCGTCTGCCTCCGTAAGGATTTTATGATATTTTTTCGTTTTCTTTCTGAAAAACACGGAAGCGAGCGACACGAACACACCGCTTGCGGCAAACACCGCCGTAAAAAGCGGATTCAGCAAAAATAAAGCGACGATCGCCCCCACGCACTGCACGAGCATGCCTGCCACGGCAGGAAGAATACTCACCCCCGTATTCGCCACTTCCGCCACGTCGGACGTGAAGCGATTCAGAAGATCGCCGCTGTGATATTTTTCCGCTTCCGCATAATCGGCGCGAAGCAATCCCGTAAACAGGCGCGAACGAAGCCCCACGGTGATTTTCGCTCTGCATCGTTCCGCATAATACGATCGGATTACCTGCAAAGCCACGCGCAAAAACGCCGTTCCCGCGCATACGGCGGCGAAAATCCACATCCGTTTTGAGTCTCGGTCCGCCGCGCCGTTAATCACGAATCGGATCAGATAAGAAAAGGCAAGAGAAAGCAGCGTTGCCGTCACCGTCAACCCCGCGAGCAATATTACCGAAGGCCTGTACGGGCGCATTTCCCGTTTCAGCCATGCCTTGCCTTTCACCGATTCTTTTTCTTTCAACGCTTTCTCCGCCCCGCATTTTTCGGGTATTTTTAATTACTCCGTTTATTTTTCCGTACGGCAGTTTTTTTACTTTATTTCGTTTCCGACCGTTTTTTCTTTCGGAACACCGCGTGATAAATTTTAGCAAATGCCGCGCGGCACTTACGGAAGAACGGCACGAAAATTCGCCTGACCGGATAATTTTTCACGCGTCTTTTCGCATACCGAAGATACTTTTCGTCCGTTTTGCAATCGATGTGCTTTTCTCCGCGGAAATATTCCGTCAGCACGCCGAAAACGGCTTCTTCGGGAACGAGTTCGTCGGCATAACAATTATCGCCGCGAATCACATACCCGCCCTCGCGCGTTTCTATCACGCGGTGCAACACATATTTTTCGCCGCGTTTATACAGCGCTACGTCCAGAGGCTTCAAACGCGCCTGTTTCTTTTCTATCACCACGCTGTCCCTGCCGCTTTTCAGCATCGGCAACATGCTCACTCCCACCGTAGGGCCTACATACTTTCCCTCGGTTTCGATGAGTTCTTCGATCGTGACGCACGCCGTCATTTCTGTTCCGTAAAATGCGAGTCGTTCAGCACTTTCACGAATGATGCAACGTCGTTTTTCGCCGTTTCTTCGTCTACGTCGTATTCTTCGAGCAATGCGCGCACCGCTTCTTCTTCGGTGTGTTCCGCGCAGAAAAAACGCCATAAAAACGCGCCGCTTTCATTGAGTTTCACCATGCCGTGAAATTCCTTTCCCGCTTCGCCGACGGGAACAACGATATTTTCTCCGCCCACCTTTCTGATAATAAAACCGTCTTTGATTTTCATTTTTCACCCTCTGCAATTCGTTTTTTCGTATGCCGCCGCATGCCTCTGCCGATATATTCCTTGCTCCGCCGCAACGTTTCGCGGCTTTATTTCATATAATCTTCCGCCGATTTTCCCGTTAAAGCGGAAAACGACGTTTTCGCCGCTTCCGTTTCCATATTGCAATGCAATACGTACGCGGGTACGTTCGTAACGATACCGTCGGCAAGTTCCAGCGTTTTTTCCGCCGCTCTCCGTTCCGTGGGCAATAAAATCTGCGAAAACAATCTGTCTGCCGCCTCGGCGGGCGAAATACGCCCGATCTCGTTTGTTGTTCCCCGTTCGATAAAGCACAGTCCTTTCAGCGGCGCGAAGCCTTTTCTTCCTCTGTTTTCTTTGCCGTTCCACGGTGTGCCGTACGCAATAAATTCGTCTCCCGTGCGCGCGATAATCGGCTTATCGCCGTTTAAAATTTCCGAGCCCTTTATATGCGCCGTATAAAGCGCGGTGTGCGTTGATTTGCCGATTCCGCTTCTGCCGAGAAAGGCATAAGCGTTTCCCTCGAACGTAAGCACGGCGGAATGTAATAAAAATCTGTCGTACTCCGGCATCTGCAGGCAGATTTTGCGATACAGGCAGATATTTTCGATATACCCGTCGGAAAATCCGGGAGACGCTTCTTTTTCGGCGTAAAATTCTTCTTTCGTCGTTTCCGCTTCAAAGTCCGCCGAAGAATCCTGATCTTCGGAAAGATATTCTTTGCAGAATTCGCTTGTATAACGGCAACGGTTTTTCACGTTCACCCGCAACCCCGCGAGTTCGTAAATCATTGTTTTTCTCCCTTTTTCTTCCATACGACGTATTTTTAAAACTTCGATCGGAAATCACTGTATTTATCATAGCATAAACGCGGAAAATTTGCAAGTTTTCCGCGTTCATTTGCCGTATTTTTTGCCGTATTTTTTGCATAATCGTAAATTTTTTCAGATCTTTCGCTTCTGCCGTGTTTCTCTTTTCCTCGCCTGTTACGCGGAAATCGTGCGGGGAACAAACCGATTATGAAAAAATTTTACGCGCATAGCGTTTAAAATTCCCACAAATTCAGCCCCGTGATTTCGTCGGTACGGCGCGAAATATCGCCTTCGATCAATCGGATCACCGCCTCGCACGTAGCGGAAACGCGCGCGGAATTCAGATGTCCGCCGAATACGACGCCGTTTTCGTCGGCTGCGGAAATGTGAAAATGCGCATAATATTCTCCGTCTTTCCGATCGATCGTGCCAAGCAAGGAAACAATCTCGAAAACGCCTGCATACCTGCGCGAATTATACTTCTTTTGCGGAAAATTATATGCGCCCGCCTCAAATTCGTCCGTCGCGCCGATCGCCTGCACAGACGCAAAGCGCACGTTTTCTTTCAGAGCCGCCTCTTTGATTTTTTCCGTAATTTCTTCGCCTCTGTCTATCCTTACAACGATGGTGTTTCCGAATCTTTTATACTGCATTTTTCTCTCCTTTTCTTATGCTTTTTCTCGTTTTACTTTTCGTTATCGCCGCCCGCCGACGTTTTTCCGACGATTGCGCTCCGTTTTTTCAGACGGGCGATTTCACGGATCGTAAAACGGAACGACAACGCCGCGATAAGCGCGACGATCACGCCGCTTGAAACAACCGATAACGTAAAAATCGACGTATCCCCCGCTTCCGAAAATACGCTGATCAACGTATTTTGCAGCGACAATACGGAAAACAGCGCGTCGCAAAGTCCGATTTCCCGTAACTGCATCAGCGCAAGCGAATCGCTTTTTCCCGCCCTTTTAAAACGCACGCATGCCGCCGCGATTTTATACGTGGTGTATGTGGCTACAGTTATCGCGGCGATCGTTCCCGTATTCACCGTTTTTTTCCCGACAGCCATAATCGATACAGGCGTAATTAACGCCACGTTGATCAAAAACGTGAAAACGGAAACACCGTAAAACGTACGCCTTTCCCTCTTCGCCGCCGCGTTCCGATCGCTTTCGCGGAAATTTTTCGCTTCGGATACAATCAGCGTACACCTTGCGGCCGCCAGAAAGGCATAATATATCCCCGCGCTGATATGCCACGCCGAAACAAACAACGCGCCGAGAAAGATATTATACGCGGCAAATGCGGACGTGGTGACGGCGGACCAAGCCGATCCGCCGTATCTTCCCCAAAAAGGGTGAGATTTGCATTTTCCGATCGTTTCTTTAATTTTCATTGATGTTGTATGCGTTTTTCAGCGATTGTTACGCGCCCTTCACGCCGTTTTTCCTCCGTTCGTTTCTTTCGCCCGTTCTGCAGATTACGTTTGCGAATCGGGCGGCGATTGTTGCGGCAATTTTTCCGCGGGCTTTCCGCTTTCGGCATGCCCCACGCAATTTTTCACGATCGAGGCAATTTTTTCAATCGGCTCTATACAATCGCGCGCCACCCAGCGCATAACGATCGCCGATACGCCCTTCGTGTAAAATTCCATCCTGTATTCGTGCTCCTCTTCCGGCACGCCGAAACGGGATAAAATGGGTGAAAAAACATCGTCGAACATCGTTTTATAAGATTTTTCCGCGTCGAACAGATCGGGGCGGGAACAGATCGCGCGGAACGCCTTTTTATTCTGCAGCACGAAAGCGAGATACGGAAACAGATATTCGTCGGTGATTAAATATAATTCGTGCGTTTGTACGCTGCCTATTTTTTGCGGAAAATCGCTTTTGCGAAAGGATTCCGCAAACCTCTCGCTCAACACGGAAATCGTTTCCGACAATAAATCGTACGTGTTTTCGTAGTGCAGATAAAAAGTGGAGCGGTTGACATTTGCGGCAACGCAGATTTCTTTCACCGTGATAAAATCGAAATCTTTCTTTTCAAGCAACGTCAGCAGGGCTTCGTCCATTTTCAGAGCGGTATTAAAATATTTACTTTCGTTTTTATTCATTGCCGACTCCTTTTTGCCGTGCTTTGCCATGCGGCCGCTTCGCTGCAATATCTTCCTTTCGCATGTCGTTTTGATTTCAGCCGTTTTGATAATCAGAAGCCCGCCGCGTCACTCTTCCGCGTTTTCCGCCACCTCTTTGGCAAGTTGCAACACCTCGAACGCATACTTTTTCTTTCTTGCGGCAAGAAACTTTTTGTATATCGGGTAATTCACGCCCACAATAATCATTCCGAGAACGCCGAGGGCGATTCCGCCGATCATCGATCCCGTCGTTGCGGAACCGATCACTTTCATCGCCAGGCACATTCCCGTGCCGAATACAAGCGTTCCCACGATCCCCGCCGTAAACGCCGCGATCAAGGGCGGGCGCTTCACTTTCTCATCGAGTTTTCTGAGAGCAACGGCTTTCCCCGCCGATTTCGTCGCGTATTCGCTTGCCAGTTTTTCCGCATAAATCTTGTCTGTGTTTTTCATAATAACATACCTCCCGCCGAGGGCTTTTCTCCCTATCGGCAAGTATATTATAACAAATCGAAACTGAAAACGGAACGACACGTTTTTTGAAAAGCGTCGATTTGTGAAAAAATTCCGTTTTATCCGCACGTTTGCTTTTCAGCCGCTTTTTATCCGCGTATTTGCGTTTTATTTGCCCGACCGCTTCTTTTTGCCGCCCGAAGCCCCGCGCATGTATCTTCCACGATCGCGCACAACGTTTCCGCATCATCGGGATCGGTCGGCATATACATAGGCTTTGCTCCGTCGTAAGGAATTTCTTTTTGCATTGCGTACTTTTCGTTCGTCGGCGTGATTTTCACCAAAAAGCGATCATCGAATATCCCGCCGAAATAAACGCCGTCGCAATACGCTAAAAATTCCCCCATCATCGGCTTGAACACAATTCGTTCGCCGCCCGCCGCGCGCGCCAACTGCCCGGCTATATACTCTTTATATTCTTTTCCCGAAGGCATATTTTGTTCCCCTCTATGATCTTTTCAGCCGTTTAAATAAGGAAGATATCAAAAGATATACGATTGCGATCGGCACAAGAACGGCATAACCGACAATCTTTATTACGGTAAAGCACGACGTTTTCGCATCCCGCAAAAAATCGCTTGCAGGCTCTTTTCTTACAGCAAGAACATAGATGACATAAACACCCCCGCACACCGCCCCGACGATTGAAAAGGCTTGAAAAATATCCGACGTTTTATTGATATCTTTCTTTTTAACAGGAACAAAGGCGGGATCTCCGTCATCCCCGTAATGCGTATCTGTATAAAAAATTTCGGAACAGTCCGCCGCATACACCAGCCTTTTCTGTCCGCGCCGCGATGTATTTTCGGGATAGTCCAAATCGCATTCTCTCAAATCGGTTTTTTCCGTATATTCCGTAATCTTTTTTGCATATCTGAACACATCGCCGCCGATATAATAGCCGTCTTCCGGTTGTTCGCCGCTCTTCTCCGTCTCGGATTTCAAAAGATAATTCGAGGGAAGTTTTTTATATGTATACAGATACAGCGCCACTTCTTTTTTGGTATGATATCTACCGTTTTCATGTACCGTTGTTCTTGTTGCGGCAGTGCAGATAAGCAGCACCACCATCGTAATTATCCATACAGCCACTATTACCGCCCGTCGATTCGGCTTCATTGTTCCATTAACGCTGCCCGACTGTACTATTTCCTGATTTTTTTCCATCATTCCACACCCTTTTACATGAATTTCTCTTTCTTTGATAATTATACCTTAAAATCGCCTGAATTGGCAATCGATTTGCGCCCATATTTTTTGCGGAATTTTTTTGCGGCAAAAAGAAAAACAGCCGACGATCACACTTTCGTTGACCGCCGACCGTTTCTGGAGCTACTAACCGGATTTGAACCGGTGACCTCGTCCTTACCAAGGACGCGCTCTACCAACTGAGCCATAGTAGCACCGTCTCTCTCTTATCGGAAGAAAGAAAATCTCTCTTTCCGCAAGGCTACCTATTTATTATAATGAAAAAACGAAAAATTGTCAAGCCGAAAAACCGCCTTTTCGATAAAATAAGTGAAAAAACGAAAAAAATTTTTAATTTTCTATTCTATCGTACAGAAAAACTAAAAACGATCTAAAAAAGATCCTTCCTTCCGGGCAATAACGCCGAAAGAAAAGATCTTTTCGTTTACGTTTTATTTCGCGTATTCCACGCTTCTGAATTCGCGGATGACGTTCACCTTGATCTGTCCCGGGTATTCCAGTTCCGCTTCGATCTTCTTCGCTATATCTTTGGCGAGAAACAGCGCCTGCGCGTCGTCCACCTGATCGGGTTTCACGATAACGCGCACTTCGCGCCCTGCCTGAATCGCGTAACTCTTTTCCACGCCGGGAAAATCGGAAGCGATCGCTTCGAGGCGTTCCAGACGTTTTACGTAATTCGTTCCCGTCTCTCTTCTCGCCCCCGGTCTCGCGCCCGAAATCGCGTCTGCCGCCTGAATCAGCACTGCTTCGATCGTCTTCGGTTCAACGTCGCCGTGATGCGCCATAATCGCATTCACGATATTCGCGTTTTCCTTATATTTTTTGGCAAGTTCCGCGCCGATCTGTACGTGCGTGCCTTCCTGCTCCTGATCTACCGCTTTGCCGATATCGTGGAGCAACCCCGCGCGTTTCGCGAAGTTTACGTCAAGCCCCAGTTCCGCAGCCATCAGCCCCGCAAGAGTAGCCACTTCGATCGAATGTTTGTACACGTTCTGCCCGTAACTCGTACGGAATTTCAGCCTGCCGATCAGTTTCACCAATTCGGGATGCAAGCCGAAAATGCCCACCTCGAACACCGCCGCTTCGCCCGCTTCGCGCACCTGTACGTCGATATCGCGGGTAACCTTTTCCACGGTTTCTTCGATTCTTGCGGGATGGATTCTTCCGTCTGCGATCAGGCGTTCCAAAGATACGCGTGCGATTTCCCTGCGCACGGGATCGAATCCCGAAAGAATCACCACTTCGGGCGTATCGTCGATAATCAGTTCTATTCCCGTGGCATTTTCGAGGGCACGGATATTTCTGCCCTCTCTGCCGATGATACGCGCTTTCATGTCGTCGCTGGGCAGGGGCACAACGGAAACGGTGATTTCCGAAGACTGATCTGCCGCACATTTCTGAATCGCCAGCGAAATGATTTTTTTCGCGTTGATTTCCGCCTCGTCCTTGGCTTGCTGCTCTAAAGAGCGTACTTCTTTCGCCACTTCGTGACGGGTTTCGTCGAGAATCTCTTCCGTAAGCGCTTTTTTCGCCTCGTCGCGGGTGAGTTGCGCCACGCGTTCGAGTTCCTGCACCATAAGTTCGTGCTGCGAATCCAACTTATGCTGTAATTCGTCCAATTCGCTTTCTTTACTCTCGATTTTTGCCTTCTGCTCGTCCAACGCTTCGATTTTACGATCGAGCGAATCCTCTTTCTGAGTCAGCCGCTGTTCCGCGCGTTGCAATTCCGCGCGTTTTTCCTTCGTTTCGCGATCGAACTCGTTGCGTAATTTAAGATCCTGTTCCTTCGCTTCCAAAATCGCTTCTTTTAAAACGCGCTTACTTTCTTCGCGCGCCGAAGTCGTGATTTTTTGCCCCTCCGCTTTCGCGTCATCGACGATTTTCTTCGCTTCCGAATTTGCCTCGCCGATTTCTCTTTCAGTATTTTTCTTTTTATAGATGATAAAACCTACAATTGCCAGAAGCACGGTGACGAGCACCGCCGCAATCAGGCTACCGATAAATACTCCGCCGCTTACGGTCAGAAACAGGATGCCGAATGATGATACGTTCATTATTTGCCTCCTGCATTGTAATAAAACTTTAAATTCCTTTTTCGGAACGTCCGCGCCATACCGCACAGTATGCAGGACTTTCCAATCTCTATTTTACTATAAAGAAATAAAAAAGTCAATACTTTGACCTTGTTTTTTCAGTCCTTTTTCCTTTGTTTTTCCAAAAATATGAAAATTTTTTAACAAAAAAGATCCGGGCACGCGGAAAGCATGCCCGAACGCCGTTTTTTTCTGTAATTGTTTCTGTTTTCTCCGCTGCGTCGTGCCCGCTTCAAAAACGACGGCAGGTCTCCGCCACGTTACCGTCAGAGCGATCTTTCGATTTCTTCCGCTTCTTCGATCCAGAGAGAAGCGAACGCGTCGGACGGCATACGGAAATCCGCGCGGGGAGATAACGTCACCGATCCGATTTTTACGCCGTCGGGCATACAGGAACGTTTGAATTGCTGTGCGAAAAATCTTTTATAAAAATTTTTCAGCCATTTCGCAATCGTCTTTTTATCATATTTCTTCCCGAACGCATATTCCGCGAGATAAAACACCTTTCGGGGCAAAGCCCCCCTCCGAAGCGCATGATACAGGAAGAAATCGTGTAATTCGTAAGGGCCTACGAGATCCTCCGTTTTCTGCGCGATGTGCCCGTTTTCGTCGGGCGGAAGGAGTTCGGGCGAAATTTCCGTGGCGAGAATCGTTCCGATCACCCGCTTGGTTTTTCCGCCGATCCGCCTACCTTCATATTCCGCCAAGTGCCTGATCAGCGTTTTGGGTACGCCCGAATTCACGCCGTACATCGACATATGGTCCCCGTTATACGTGCACCAGCCGAGCGCGAGTTCGCTTAAATCCCCCGTGCCTACCACGATACCGCCGTATTCGTTTGCAAGGTCCATTAAATTATACGTACGCGCGCGCGCCTGCGCGTTCTCGTACGTGACGTTTCTAACGGCGGAATCGTGCCCGATGTCCTCGAAATGCCGCATGACGAGATCCGAAACGGGAATCGCTTTCACCGTTGCACCGAGGCTTTCGGGAAGCGCGAGAGAACTTTGCAACGTTTTTTCGCTCGTTCCGAACCCCGGCATGGACACGGCTATAATATCCGAACGTTTTTTGCCGCAGATATCCATCGCCCGCGCCGCCACCAAAAGCGCGAGAGAAGAATCCAGCCCGCCAGAAACGCCGATCACCGCGCATGCGGCGTGCGTGTGCGTAAGTCGCCTTGCCAGCGCCTGCGACTGCAACGATAAAATCAATTCTTTCCGCTCGTCCGCTTTTTCTCCGCACGGTACAAACGGCATCGATTCGATTTTTCGCAACGATAAATCCGCATCGCCGACGAAAGAAGCGAATACCCGCAGATACCCGTCGTCTTTCGGGCGGAACGTAGTGAGTTTCCGCCGTTCGTGCGTTAAAAATCCCACGTCGATTTCCGAAGCCGCTCCGCTCCCCGAAAATAATTCGCTCTCGTTTAAAATGCCGCCGTTTTCGGCAATGAGGCAATGCCCCGCAAACACGCAATCCGTCGTGGATTCGCCTTTTCCCGCGTCGGCGTACACATAGGCGCATACGCACCTTCCCGAAGCCGCTTTGATCAGCGAGCGGCGGTATTCCGCTTTTCCTACGGTTTCGTCGGAGGCGGAAAGATTCACGATAATCTGCGCGCCCGCAAGCGCGTGCGCCTCTGCGGGCGAATCCGCCACCCATAAATCTTCGCAGATTTCGCAAGCCACAAACGTATCGCCGTTTGTATCGCCGATCAGAATTTCTCTGCCGAACGGCACGATTCCGCCGGCAAAAGAAAATTCCCGATCTGCGCCTCCGCAGGCTTCCGTGAAATACCTTTGTTCGTAAAATTCGCAATAATTGGGCAGCGCGGATTTCGGAATCAACGCAAGAATTTTCCCGCCGCAGATCGCCGCCGCGCAATTATACAGCGCGCTTCCCTTCCGCACGGGCAGACCTACGAAAAACAAAATATGCTCCGCGAATTTTCCGCTTTCTTCCGCAAGATACGCCGCCGCGTTTTCCGTTGCCGAAAGCAGCGTATCGTCGAAAAACAAATCGCCGCACGTATAGCCGCATAAAGAAAGTTCGGGAAAAACGAGCACTTCCGTGCCCGCTTCCGCCTGTTTTTTCACTTCGCAAAGAATCGCTTCGACATTTGCTTTCACATCCGCCACGCGTAAATCGGGCGAAGCCGCCGCGACTTTTACAAATCCGTATTTCATACAAACTCCTCGTTTCCGCTTTCCGTAAATCTGCGTTCATACGGCGAACAAATACGTCAATCCGCTTCGCTCGTATCGGAAGCGCCTTCGATAATTTCGCTCGCGCCCTTAGCCGCCGCACGGATTTTTTGCTGAATTTCCGCGCTGATTTCCGGATTATCTTTTAAGAACTGACGCATTTTTTCTCTGCCGTTCGCCACTTTTTCGCCGTTATACGAGAACCACGCGCCGCTCTTGCCGATAATATCGAACTGAATCCCCATATCCATGATACAGCCTTCCTGCGAAATTCCCTCGCCGAAAACGATATCGAATTCCGCCTGCTTGAAAGGAGGCGCGAGTTTGTTTTTCACGATTTTCGCCTTCGTTCTGTTGCCCATCGCGCCGTCGGCGTCTTTCAGTGTATCCATCTTTCTCACGTCGATACGGATACTCGCGTAGAATTTCAACGCTTTGCCGCCGGGGGTCACCTCGGGATTGCCGAACATAACGCCCACTTTTTCGCGGAGTTGGTTAATAAAGATCACGCAAGTATGCGATTTATTCACGATTGCCGTAAGTTTACGTAACGCCTGCGACATCAATCTTGCCTGCAAGCCCACGTGAGAATCGCCCATATCCCCTTCGATTTCCGCTTTGGGGGTAAGCGCCGCCACCGAGTCGATAACGATCATGTCCACCGCCGAACTGCGCACGAGCGCGTCGCAGATATCCAACGCCTGTTCGCCCGTATCGGGTTGAGAGACGTACAGATTTTCAAGATCCACCCCGAGATGTTTCGCATATACGGGATCGAGCGCATGCTCCGCGTCGATAAACGCCGCAACGCCGCCGAGTTTCTGCGTTTCCGCAATCGCGTGCAACGCCACCGTCGTTTTACCCGAAGATTCGGGCCCGTAAATTTCGATGATTCTTCCGCGGGGGAAGCCGCCGATTCCGAGCGCAAGATCCAGCGTGAGGCACCCCGAAGGAATCACGTCGATTTCCGCATTTCCCGCTTCGTCGCCGAGCCGCATGATCGAACCCTTGCCGTATTGCTTTTCGATCTGAAGAAGCACCGCGTCGAGAGCCTTCATCTTTTCCGCATTTTTGTCAATAGCCATATATATTTCTCCTGTCCTTATTTTTTCGTAATGTAAAACACGTTTCGCTGTATTTTGGGATTTCCGCCCTTTGTTTATTTCAAGTGCTTATATGCCCAGAAAAGCGCGTGATTGATCGCTTTTTCGGTGATTTCTTCCCGCGTCCCCGAAAACACATGCCGTGCGATGTAAATTTTTCCGTCCACCCCCGCGGCAAGAAAGCACAATCCTACGGGCAGCCCGCTGTTGTCGCTTTTCGGCCCCGCCAGCCCTGTGGTGGAAATCGCCGCGCCGCAATCTCCCGTGGAAAGAAGCCCCGCGCACATTTCGTACGCCGTCTGATCGGATACCGCGCCGAACGTGTTCAGCGTGTACGGCGAAACGTTCAAGCGCTTGATTTTCGCCGTTCCGTCGTATGTATTCAGCCCCTCGAAGTACACTTCGCTTGCCCCCGGAACGGAGACGATTCTTCTGCCGACGCCGCCACCCGTAAACGATTCCGCCACGCTGATCTTCCGCCCGCGCACTTTCAGAAGTTCGCACAGCCTTTTTTCGATCGGCGTATCGTCCATCGCGTACAGTTCTTCGCTGAACGTGCCCGCGATCACGCGAGAAACGTTATCGAGCAGCGTTTTCGGCGTTGCGGCGTCGTACGTCACTTCCATGCGAACGTCATCGTATTGTTCGGCATAAGAAAAGCCGAGTCCTTCCGCCTGATATGCGGCGCATTTTTTCACACATTCGTCGAAGCGTTTTTTATCGCAGCCGATCCCTCTGAACACCAGCCGTTCCCTGATGAAGCCGCGGCGTTTCAGGCGGGGGAAACAAACGTTTCTGTAATAAATCCGCCTCTTTTCTTCTTCGTACGGCGAAAGATAAATATCGAAACCGTTTTTGGTGAACACTCCCGCGCCCGATTCGTCGCTCTGTAAAAAATCGTCCGTCAGCCCCGCCAGGGATTCGGAAAGCGCAGGCAGAATTTCTTCGTTTGCAAATACAAGCAAAACGTCCGATTCTCCCTCGTAAGAAAGCAGAACGGAAGCCGTTTTTTCGTTGAACCGCACAAAACGGATTTCGCCGAGTCCGACGGCGTTTTCCGCCTCTTCCGTCACGCCTTTCCCGCCGGGAAAAGGAAAATTATTCACGATGATCGCCGCCGCTTGCATGATCTTTTTTAAGTCCCTTTATTTTTGCGTTTTTAATACGTCGGGATTTTTCACGATATACGAAATCCCCGAAATCACCGTAAGAATCACGGCGATTACAAACAAAACCAACCCGATGATATTCAACACCGTCTGCGCCGTGCCCGTAAACGCCGCCGACGCGATCAGAACAACCACGCAATAATCCTGAAAATTCGTCTTGAATTTTCCGAGCATATCCGCGGCAAGCACCACGCCGTTTGCAGCCGCGATCTGGCGGAACGCGCTGATAATCAGTTCTCTCGCGAGAATCAGGCACACGCACACCGCCCCCGCCACATAAAATCCGTAGCCGAACGCCCCGAATATCTCGTAATTCGTCAGCATCAGAACGAACGCCGTGGAAACAAGCACTTTATCGGCGATCGGATCGAGGAATTTGCCGAGATTGGTGACGAGCCCGTATTTTCTCGCGATGTGCCCGTCGAGAAGATCGGTGATCGCCGCCACGGCAAAAATCGCCGCGGCATACACTTCGTTGTAAGGCAGAACGTTCAGAAAGAAAAACAGAACGAATACCGGGATCATGAAGATCCGTATCAAAGATAATTTATTGGGTAAATTCATAAATCGTAATCCTCCGTATGCCCGAAAAGATCGGGAGCGAGCGCTTCGTCGATAATCACTTCGTACGTTTCTCCCTCCGTCGCTTCGGGCGCGTTAAAATATATTTTCCCGTCGATTTCCGGCGCCGAAAAATACGCCCTGCCGACGAATTTTTCACTGTCGTAATCGATCCCCTCGCAAAGTACGCGCAACGTTTTTCCCACGTACTCGTTTAAAAGTTTCTGCGATATGCCGCGTTGCGTTTCGTACAATTCCCGCACGCGCCGTTCTTTCGTTTTATAATGCACCTGACCTTTCATTCTCGCAGCCGCGGTTTCGGGTTCTTTGGAATAAGCAAAAAATCCGCAATTGAACAATTCCGCTTCTTTCAGAAATTCCTTCATCGCGCCGAACTCCTCTTCCGTTTCGCCGGGAAAACCGCTGATAAACGTTGAACGGATCGCGATCCCCGGAATTTCCCGTTTCAGGCGGGATAAAAGCGTTAAATACTCTTCCCGGGTGCCCCGACGGTTCATCAGTTTCAAAATACGGTTTTCGGAATGCTGCAAAGGAATATCGACGTATTTGTTCACTTTTTCGTTCGTTTTTATCTCTTCGATCAACTCGTCGGAAAACGCGTCGGGATAGCAATAAAGCAACCGGATTTTTCCGATGTTTTCCAACGCGGAAAGCCGCCTGATCAATTCGGGAAAACAATTTTTTCCGTACAGATCTTCGCCGTAACGGGTGGTATCCTGCGCCACCAGCACAAGTTCCCGCACGTCGCCGAGATTCTTCGCCTCTTCCAGAAGGTTTTCCATCGGATACGAACGATACTTTCCGCGGATTTTCGGGATCAGGCAGTAGGTGCAATGATTATAGCATCCGTCGGCGATTTTAAGATACGCAAGATACGGCGCCGTGGTAAGCACGCGGGCGAAACGGAACGTATCCGCGCCCTTTCCCACAAGATTCACTCTTTCGCCCGTTTTATACGCCGTTTCCAGCGCGGACGGCAGAAGATCGTAATCGTTGATCCCGAGAAACACGTCGCCTTCTGTGAGTTTCGGAAAGAGTTCCGCCGAATACTTTTGCGGCAGACAACCCGTCACTACGATTTTTTCCAATTTTCCGTTTTTATAACCCGCCGTTTCCAGTACGGCGTCTACGGATTCTTCCCGCGCGGATTGCAGGAACGCGCAGGTATTGATCACCACGATTTCCGCTTCCGTAACGTCGTTCGTCAATACGTATCCCGCGTTTTCCAATACCGCGATGCATTTTTCGCTGTCCACCCGATTTTTATCGCAACCGAGCGAAATCACTCCGAATTTCTTTTCTTTCAACACTTTTTTTCTTTCCTCTTCGGCAACGGTGCTATTATAGCACAAAAAACCTGACATTTCACGTCATGTTTAAAAAAATTCCGAAAAAATTTTTTTTATCACAGCGGGCCGAATTTTTCCTCAAATTGTTCTGGCGTAATCAGCACTTTTCTGGCTTTCGCGCCGTCAAATGCGGAAATATAGCCCTGATCTTCCATCCACTCTATGATTTTGCCCGCTTTGTTGTAGCCCACCGAGCATTTTCTCTGTACCAGCGAAATCGAAGCGCTGTTGCTTAAAATCGCGTTTCTCAGCGCCTCTACGTACACTTCGTCCACGGCGTCGTCGTCTCCGCTTGCACCGTCGCCCGAGCCGGACTGACCTTTCGGCTTATCGATAAATTCCGCGGCCGCTTCGTCGAAATAGCAATCGTTGTTCTCTTTGATATAGCGGATAACTTCCTGCGCCTTTTCGGAAGAAATAAACGGCGCCTGCATACGGATCGGCGTTTTCGTGCCTTCCGTGGAATATAAAAGATCTCCCTGCCCTAAAAGGTTCTGCGCGCCAGATTCGTCCAGAATAACGCGGGAATCGATTTCGGAAGCGACGGAAAGCGCGATACGCGATTTCAGATTACTCTTGATCACGCCCGTGATAACGTCGGTAGACGGGCGCTGCGTGGCGAGGATCACGTGAATACCCGTAGCACGGGATTTCTGCGTAAGATTCTGGATGCGATCTTCCATATCTTTCTTCGCGTCCTGCATCATCGCCGCCACCTCATCGGCGATAATCACGATCTTGGGCAGTTTTTCTTCCCCTTCCGTAAGATTCGCGTTGTATTCGTCGATATTGATCACGTACGTTCCCGAACGGCTCTTTTTGTTGAACAGATCGTAACGGCGTTCCATTTCGGCAATCGCCCAGTTCAGGCTCTGAATCACCTTATTGGTATCGGAAAGCACTTCGTTGATCACCAGATGAGGCAAACCTTCGTACACGACGAATTCCGTCTTTTTCGGATCGATCAGAATCAGACGAAGATCGGCGGGAGAATATTTCATGATCAACGATATGATCACGGAATGTAAAAACGCCGTTTTGCCCGAGCCGGAAGTACCGGCAACGAGGATATGCGTCATTTTGCGTATATCGCCGTACATTTTTTTATTGCCCACGTTTTTACCCATAGCAAAAATCAACGCGTTGGGCTTTGCATTGATATATTCGTCCGCCACAAGCATGCTGCCCAGCGTCACCGTCTGCCGTTTGCGGTTCGGCACTTCCACGCTGATCGTGCCGTCCTCGAAATTCGGCGCGATGTTCACGCCGTTCGCCGCATGCAGATTCATTGCGATGGGCTGATCGAGAGCCACCACTTTTTTCGGCGATATGTATCTCGGCACGGCTACATTGTAGCGCGTAACGGTGGGGCCGCAGGTAACGGAAGCAATCGAAGCATCGGGAACTTTAAAGGCTTCCAGCGTATCGAGAATCGTCTGTTTGTTTTCATCGATTTCGGCATTATTCGCGTCGGGAATGGTATCCGTGCAATCGAAATAGTCAAGCGGCGCGCTTCTGAACGGCCTTCTCGGCTTCGGCGGCTCCGGTTTCTTTTCGGGAACGATTTTCGGAACGGGCGCGGGAACGGGAGGAACGGGCGCGGACGTATTCCGCATATCCCCTCCCCTTGCGTTCGATTCCGGAAGATTCCGCGCAGAAGGCATTTCGCGGGATCCGCCGAATCTTCCGCCGTTTTCCCTTGTATCCGGCAGATCTCTGCCTTGCGTTTCGCCGCGATTTGCCGTAAAATCTCTTCCCGCGGTAAATTCTCTGCCGCCGTCGAACGGAGGCAGATCATCATCGTTATCCCTTCTTCCCGCTTCGCCGCCGAGAGGATAAATATCCTCGTTCTCGTCGTTGTCGTCGAAAATGGTAAGATCGTCGCCGCCGCGATCGGAACGCGTGTTTTCCGTGAAATCGGAATCCCGACCGGAAGACGCGCGAAGATTATCGCCGAAAAGATCGGCATTGCCGTTATCGCCGCGCGCCGTATCGAATCTCGAATCGGTTTCACGGGGCGGCATATCGCGTACGGTAAAGGAATCGTCGGCGATTCCGCCTCGCGATTGCTCGTTTTCCGTATTTCCGAAAAGCGCGGAATTTTCACCCAAACGAACATCTTCATTGCGGTTCGTTTCCGCATTGAATCCGCGTTCCGCAGAAACGCCGCCCGAAACGTCGTTTCTTCCCGTTCCGCCGAAGCCTGCCCGATCGGAAGAAGTGCCGAGATCACGATTTTCGGTGCCGCCGAAATCGGAAACTTCTCTCTGATAGGCATTGAACGGAGTCTCTTCGCGGCGCTTGTCGTTTACGATCCGATCCGCGGAATTTCTGCCGTTGATCGAATCCGCATACGAATCGATGTACGACGTTCCGAACGAACCGAACGCCGAAGAATTCCGATTTCCGGAAGGTTGCGGCGGCGCCGCCGCGGGCTTCGCCTGTTCGGGGCGGAATACGGGCGCCGCGGAAACGGGCTCGTTTGCCGCAGATTTTCTGCGATTGAATTTTGAATTAGGATCGAAAATCAGATTGTTTCTGAAACTTTCCACGGGATCGCTGCCATACACCGCATTATTTCCGCTCTGCGCGGCGTTCTGCCCGACATTTCCCGATGCACCCGCGTTCGCATTACCGGCACCGTTCGGTGCGCCGAACGGCGAGAAAGAAGACGGCGCGTAGCCCCCTGCCTGTCCGCCTGCGGCATACCCGTCGGGATTTCTCGATAACGTCACGCCGGGGCGCTGACGTACGTTGTCGGCAGGGAACCCGTATTCGTTGTATTTTTCATATGTTCCGCCGACGGATGAATTGCCGTAAGCAGACTCTGCGGAAGGATCGGAATAATCGTTGCCGTTTACGGGATAATTCGGATAATTTGCTCCCTGCCCGTAATCCGCGCCGTTACCGTAGCCGTTCGCGGAAGGATCCCCCACAAACGAATTGCGCGAAAATTCATTTCCGTAAACGGATTCGCCGCGATACCGTGCGCCGTCTGGAGAATAGCCCGTATTCCGTATATCCGCGTTTGAGCCCCCCGCCGGATTCTGCGCATAGCCGCCGTTTTGCGGCTGCGCATACTGCGATTGCATATACGGTTGTTGCGCATATCCCGATTGCGCATCGTTTGTTTGATTCTGCGTATTCTGCGCGTTTTTCCCGTTTTTATCTTTTTTCAGAGAATAAGCGATCGCCGCGAACACGGATTTTCCCGTGAAACATCTTACGTTCAGCGTTAAAAGGAGCAAAAGTACGACGGAAAGAATGAGAAACGCGCCCACGTTTCCCGCCACGGCAAACAACGCGCCTACGATCAGCCCGCCCAGCCAGCCTGCGGGCGCGCATGTTTTCACGCCGTTTTCCGCCGCGTTGAAGCATGCGGAAAAATATCCTTCTCTTTCCCAGCGCAGCGTTGCCCCTGCGTGAACAAGCAAAAGGATACAAAAAAGCGTAAGCAATACGGAAATCGCCGTGCCGCGTTTTTTGAAAAAACGCTTACCGAGAAACGCGGATAAAGAAGCGACGAAAAGCGCGGGTATCGCAACGTATGCCGCATACCCGAATACGCCGAGCAGAAAAGAATCCACCGCCGCGCCGATCCCGCCGAAAATCAGCGATCTCGTCACAAGAATAAGAAACGCCAACGCGGAAAACAATGCGCCTACCGCTCCGAGGCTTTCCCTCGTAACAAGCGCGTTTTCGTTATTTTTTCTTACGTTTTTTTCTTTCGTTTCCGTAACTTTTCCCTCGTTACCGTTTTCCTCTCTCAAGGCACGCACCTCCGAATGGTATAACCTTGATAATTATAGCATTTTTTTTCGCTTTAATCAAGGATTTACAGCCTTGAAAGACGGATTTTTTACGATGATTTTTTACGTTGTTTTCCGTAAGAAAAAAGTTTTACGGCATTGCGGTAAAATCGAAAAGCGAATCGAAAAACAAAAGACTGCTCCTCGCCTTTATTTTTTCCGTTCACGGCGCGCCGTTCTTATTTACGTTTTCGTATTCCCGTTTTTACGGTTTTGCGTTTCCGGTCGGTCTGATAAAATTCGTTCCGCCCGATCGTATATATCCCCGGCGCCGAGAAAAAGCACGAAATCGCCGTCTTCTGCATGCGCATCGATCCAATCTTTCAATGCCTCGTCGGTTTCGGCATAAGCCGCGTTCCCGATTGCATCGCAAAGCGTTTTCGCGCTGCCCTCTTCGCTGTACGTTTCGCGGGCGGCATAGGTTTTAAAAATCAGGAGGTCCTTTATCGAAGACAACACGGAAACGAATTCGGAAAACAAATTTTTCGTGCGCGAATAAGTATGCGGCTGAAAGATCGTCAGCAATCTTTTCCCTTGCGATTTTGCCATCGCCCGCGCCGTGAAAAGCGTGGAAGCGATTTCCCTCGGATGGTGCGCGTAATCGGCATACCACACCGCGCCGCCGCGCATACCCAGCCGCTCGAATCGTCTTTTCACCCCGCGAAAAGAAATCAATCCGTTTTTCACGGCTTCGGCGGATAACCCGAAAAAGCGAGCCGCCGCACCGGCCGCCAGCGCGTTATATACGTGGCATTTTCCTTCGACGTTCAAAGAAACGCGGCAGAGTTTCTTCCCGCCCTCGTAAAAATCGAACGAATATTTTTCGTCTTTCGCGTTAAGATTTTTCGCAGAATAATACGCGCCCGCATTTTCTATTCCGAACGACGGATAAGGCAGTGTCAACCGCGCAAGACGAGTTTTTTCGTCGTCCGCGCATACGATCGCGCCGCGTGTTCCCGTTTTACAATATTGCACGAATGCGGCGGTAAGCCCCTCGATTCCGCCGTAACATTCCAGATGATCGCGATCGATATTCAGAAGCACGGAAAGGGTCGGGCGTAATTTCAATAAGTTTTTCTTATATTCACATGCTTCCGTAATCAGATATTTTTTGCCGGACGAACAAAAGTTCTTAAATTCGGAATCGTCGCCGCCGATATGCGCCGTAAACGCTTCGTTTGCCGCGCGGAAAATATGCGCGCACATCGCGGTGCACGTCGTTTTTCCGTGCGAGCCCCCAATCGCGATCACTTCGGAAAAATCCCGGGCGATCCGCCCGAGAAATTCGCCGCGCGAAGTCATTTTCTTCCCCTGTGCCGCGCACTCGACGAAACGAGCGTTTCCCGCGGAAATCGCCGAAGTATACACGATTTCGTCCGCGCCGTTGATCGCCGCTTTTTCCTCTTCGTCGGGCATTTGCGAAAAATATATTTTCACTCCCATGGATTCCAGTTCTTCCGTTCGCCGCGAGGACACCGCGTCGTACCCGAACACGGTATGCCCTTCCGAAATAAGATATTTTGCGAGTGCGCTCATCGAAGCCCCGCCGATTCCGAGAAAACAATAGTTTTTTGTCATACCCGCCCCTCTAAAAACGTATCGCCTTATTGTATGAATATATAAGTGTTTTTTATGACAAAATTTTATAAAATTATGAAATTTTACCGTGAAATAATTGATTTGCTAAATAAAAAGTGGTAAAATAATAGAAATATCCGATAGAGGTAAACGCATATGATAAATATAACGGACGTACGCGTGAGGCTATTCGACACGGACTCTAAAATCAAAGCGGCCGCTTCGATTACGCTCGATTCCTGTTTCGTGATTCACGAACTGAAAGTGATCGAAGGCAAAACGGGCTTATTCGTGATTATGCCCGGAAGAAAGGCGAAAGACGGCAGGTTTAAAGATCTCGTGCACCCGCTGAACACGGAAACGCGCGCCTGCATACAAAACGCCGTTCTCGCAGCCTACGCCAAAGAGCGCTTGTTCTGATTTTCCGCGAACCGAAAAAAACTTTTCCGTTTCGGCTCATATGAGCCGCGCCGTTTGTATCGGCGGCGCGCCGCGTTTTTGTGCCGATTTTATTATCGGATTTTTGAATTTTTATCCGTTGCTTTTTCGATCGATCCGCTTTTTCTCCGTCGCTTGTAAAACGCCCGCCGTTAAAATCTTGATCCGTTATCCCCTCTCTGTCATAAAAAATCGCCTCTTCCGCAAGGTATCGGAAGAGGCTGTTTTTTTGATATATTTTTTCTGCCGACAGGCTTTATCGATAGCGACGTTTTATTTTTTATCGTTTTTCCGCATGAAAAATTCAACGAATTTCGGGCGGTGTTTCTTTTCGGCAGGCTGTTCGTTCTGCGGCATATCGATGGGCGTTTCGGGCTCGAAATTCCCCTGCGGATTCTGCTGCGCATAGCCGTTCATGCCGTTATTCGCGCCGTTTCCCGCCATATACGGATTATTTGCGGGATTTGCCTGATACGCGGGCGCGGCGGGATTCTGCGGAGGGTAATATCCCCGATCCTGCGAAAAATTCTGCGCGTTCGCCTGCGGCTGAGGCGCGCCGTAAAATCCGCCCTGCGCCCCGGAAAAATTCTGATATGCGCCGTTATTCGCCGCGGAAGCGGGAGAAACGGACGGTTGCGGCTGCGAAGCGCCCTGTTGCGCAGCCTGTGCGGTCTGCTCGCTCTGCGCGGGGTAGCCGAACGCCCGATCGATTTTATCGGAAAGCGCGGCAGCCCTTTGTGCCGCCGTCTGCGCGTCGGTAGCGCCCGTAATCGATTGCCCGCCCGAAGGGAAGCCCGTGGCGATAATCACCACCTCCACTTCGTCGGACATCGTCTCTTCGATGCACGCGCCGAAAATCACATTCGCGGAATAATCGATCACGCCCTTGACGAGTTCTGCCGCCTGACATACTTCGTCGAGCGTAAGATCGTTGCCGCCCACCACGTTCAGAATCACGGAACTTGCGCCCTCGATCGTGGTGTTCAGAAGCGGCGAGCAAATCGCGCAACGCACCGCGTCGGCAATACGTTTTTCGCCCTTTGCGATACCGATACCCATATGCGCCACGCCGCGATCTTTCAGCGTTGTGCGCACGTCGGCAAAATCGAGATTGATCAGCGATGGATTCACGATCAGTTCCGCGATACCGCGGATACCCTGCCGCAACACTTCGTCAGCCACTTTCAACGCTTCGGGGAACGACGTTCCCTGTTTCACCACGCCGCGCAGTTTGTCGTTCGGGATCACGATGATGGAATCGACGTATTTTCTCAATTCTTCCACGCCGGCAAGCGCGTAATCCATCTTTTTCTTCCCCTCGAACGAGAAAGGAAGCGTCACCACGGCAACGGTGAGAATTTTCATTTCGCGCGCCAGTTTCGCGATCACGGGAGAAGCGCCCGTGCCCGTGCCTCCGCCCATACCCGCCGTAATAAACAGAAGATCGGTGCCTTTTAAAATTTTCTGAATAAGATCTTTATTTTCCTCTGCGGAAAGTTTTCCCACGGAAGGATCGGCGCCCGCGCCGAGCCCCTTCGTAAGTTTCACGCCGATCTGAATACGATTCTGCGCCAAAGACCGCGCAAGCACCTGATTATCCGTGTTCACCACGTAATATTCCGCGGCTTTCAGCCCCGATTCGATCAATCTGTTCACCGCGTTGCCGCCCGCGCCGCCTACGCCGATCACTTTGATCTTGGCTACGCCGAACTGACTGTCGGGCACTTCTTCTTCCTGCGGGCGAACGGTATCGTTCAGTTCGCGATCTTCCGTTTCGTCGTATGTGTAAAAATCTTCCGTCATTTTTTTGTTCCTCCGAATATATTGAAAAATTGTCGTATACCCGATTGCTTTTCCGCGCGTTCCAGCGCGGCATGCAAAGCGGAGATACGCGATGAATAAACAGGTTTGTCGAAATACGGAATTTCCGGGCGCACCACCTGCGTGATACGGCTCAGCCTTCTCGAAACGTGTTCGGAAAGCCCGCGTATTTCGCCCACGCCCTCTCCCGTGAGATATAAGGGATTGGTGGAATCCCCCGCAATTTTTTTATTCCCGTAATAGCGGCTGAAAAAATCGTCGGTATATTCGCATAATTCGTCGAGCGAGCATTTGATCACGTCGTTTATGCGTTGCACGGGATAAGAATTTCCGTCCCGATCCGTCCACATCACGTCTTTTTTCACAAAGCCGCCCGATACGTCCGCCGCGGCAAGTATTTCGCACGCCTTATCGAAATCTACGCCGAATTCCTGCATCAGCGCGGCGGAAATCTGCCCCACGCCGCAGGAAAACGTCTCCTGATGTACGATCCCGCCGCCGTAAGCCACCAAAAGCACGGAAGCCGCGTCGCCTACGTCAAGAATCACGGCATATCCCTCGCGCGTTTTCGCGGGCAAAAGGTAGGTAGCCATCGCCAGCGACTGCGGAATATATTCGATTTCCGTAAATCCCATCGACAAAAAGAGTTTCTGCGTTAAAGCGTAGAAATTTTCGTTCACGAAATAATAGCAGAGCGCCCCTTGCAGCAATGACGTTTTCGTTGCCAGCACGTCGCTGCGGGAAAAATATCTGCGGTTATCCCCTACGGAAAAATACATTGCCGAACAGCCGACGTATCTGCCGTTTTCCGTAAGTTCGTTCAGCCCCGACGAAAAAAGCACGTCGATTTCCGCTTCCGTGATTTTTCTTCGTTTCGGAAACGAAAGCGTCTGCCCTTTCGTGCGCACCTTGATAAACGGCGCGGGCACGGCGATATACAGTTTGCGCATCGTACCCTCGTAGGAAGAGAGCACGGCGTTGAAAACGCGCGTTGCGGCGGAAGAAAAAGAGGATACGTCGAAAAATCCGTCCGCACCGTAGCCGTCGTAAAAATCGCTTTCGCTTCCGCGGAATACGAACGTGCCGTTCACGCCCCTTCCGCCGATTAAAAAAGTCAATTCATACGATCGAATATCAAAAATTGCGACGCTTTCGTTTTTCATCTGCCGTACGCTCCGATTTTCCCTTTTCCGCAAATACTTAAAATACTTATTTTAACCCGATTATACTACAAAGCGGAAAAAAAGTCAATTAAAACGCGAAATATTTCGCGTTTACAAATAAAATTTTGCGTATTTTTCTTCTTTTCCCCTTCCGGCTGCACCGTAAACGCGATATAAACGAAAAGCGCGGGGTATTCCCGCGCCGAAAAAGATTTATTCCGAATTTTCTTATGCCTGTTCCGTAGAATCGAGCGAGCGCTCCGAATAACTTGCGTTTCCGTTTTCGGGCACGTATATCGCGCCTTTCGTACGTTGCGCCACCGTCAGTTTTTCGGCATAATATACGTACAGTTCCTCCGCCTTTCCTTCGGGGCGGCTGTCCGGCGTGTAAATTCTCGCTTTCACGCCTTCGCGGAAAGAAACGTCGAGATAATAAAAATCGGAAGCGGGAGAAACGAGCCGTACTTCCGTGACGTTCGCCCGTATTCCGCCGAATTTCTCGTCCAGCGTTTTTAAAATCGCGTACGCGGGAGAAAGCGAAAAATTCTCCGTCGCAGAAAGTCCCTCCACGAAAAGATTATCCTTTCCGTCCGCACGGTTTTTCGCACTTTCGCGCAAAGATAACACCGCGCCGGAAGCAGAACAGATTTCATATAAATCGCCTCGCCGTACGGCATACACTTCCGCGTCTTCTTTCGCCGTAATCACAAGGCGCCCGGGATAATCTTTTTTAAACCCCGTAAGGCGAAAATACGAAAATTTCGCAATTTCTTCTTTCGCCGCGGTATCGTCCGCGCCGATCGTACTGCGTTTCAGGTACGCTTTTTCAAGCGATTCTTTCAACGCGGCGGCTTCCTCCAGCGCGGGCATCGAAACGTGATCCAGAACGAGCGTCACTTCTTCGATCCGATACACGGCGGAAACGCCGAGAAACGCCGCCGTAAAAAATACGACAAGCGTCAGTATGATCGTCACGATTTTTTTCGCTCTCATCTCAATTCATCCTCTTTTGTAAACTTCTTTGTTTTATATCGCCTTTAATAAAGCCGTCTGCAAAAACGCACACGAAAAAAGTATGCGCGCGCCGCAATCACGCGTTTATCCGCACGGATTACCTGCATATTTTTTCCCGATCGATCTTCGCGCCGAGCAAACGCAGTTTTTCCTCGAAGCGATCGTATCCGCGATCGATATGCGAAAGATCGTGAATTTCGCTGATTCCTTCCGCCCGCAACGCGGCAAGCACCAAAGCCGCGCCCCCGCGAAGATCGCCCGCCGTTAAAAGCGCGCCGTGCAGCCGATCGGTTCCGCGCACCACCGCCGTTCTTCCGCGAACGGTGATATCGGCACCCATCTTTTTTAATTCGCCCGCATATTTATAACGCGTCTCGAATAAATTTTCCACCACCACTGTAGTACCCCGCGCCGTGGCGGAAAGCGCCGTGTATTGCGCCTGCATATCCGTGGGAAATCCGGGAAAAGGCAACGTTTCCACCAGGCTGGCAGCCTTCAGATCACCGTCGCTTTCCAATTTTATTTTATCACCTTTTGCGGTGATTTTGCAACCGTTTTCACGCAGTTTATGTAAAAGAGCCGCAATATTTTCTTCCGTTACGCCTTCCGTTTCGATTTTGCCGCCGTTCATCGCCGCCGCAATCAGAAACGTACCCGCTTCTATCCTGTCTTTCATCGGCGTATAATCCACGCCGTGCAGTTCCTTTACGCCCTCGATCGTCACCGTGCCGCTGCCCGCGCCGCTGATTTTCGCGCCCATGCCGACGAGAAAATTCTGCAGATCGATAATCTCCGGTTCTTTCGCCGCGTTTCCGATCACCGTCTTCCCCTCCGCTTTCACGGCGGCGAGAATGATATTTTCCGTCGCTCCCACGCTGGGAAAATCAAGCAGTATATCCGCCCCGCGGATTTTTTCCGCGCTGCAGATCACATAGCCGTTTTCTTCGATAATCGTCACGCCCAGCCGTTTCAGTCCCGAAAGATGCAGATCGATCGGGCGAAGCCCTATATCGCACCCGCCGGGATAAGAAATTTTCGCGCGATGAAAACGCGTAAGCACAGATCCCAGCATAAAAACGGACGAACGGAGTTCTTTCGTAAGCGTGGACGGAATCTCGTGAGAAACGGCGTTTTTTCCGTCGATCACTATATCCGCGCCCGTACGCGCAGCCTCGCATCCCAGTTCTCTGAGAATATGTATCATATTTTCAACGTCGCTGATAAACGGCAGATCTCGTATCGTCACCCGTTCGTCGGTGAGAATGGAAGCCGCAAGCAGCGGAAGCACTGCGTTTTTCGCCGCCTGAATATTCACCTTTCCATACAGTTTCAAGCCGCCTTGTACAATAAATTTATCCATGGGAAATAATGCACCCCCTATGTTTTTATTGTATGAAAGCAGCCGATTTTTTGTTGACGAGAGAAATACGGTACAGCACGCCGAAAGAGGCGAGCGAAACGATCAGCGCCGTGTTTCCCGAAGAAACGAGCGGCAGCGGAATCCCCGTGGGCGGAATACTGCCGCTCACTACAAGCGCGTTGACAATCGTCTGCAAACCGTACGTGAGCGTAATGCCGGAAGCGAGCAGAAAAGAGAAAAAGTCCTGCGCCGAAGCGGCGATTTTTATCCCGCGGAAAATAATAAACGCGCACAGCGCAAACAACAAAACAATGCCGACGAATCCGACTTCTTCGCCGATTACGGCAAGAATAAAATCGCTTTCGGCAAAAGGCAGAAACCTGTATTTCTGCCGCGAACGAAAAATCCCCGTGCCGAACCAGCCGCCGTTGCCGAGCGCGTACAGCGACTGAATGAGTTGGTATCCCTCGTCTTTCGGCGACGACCAAGGATCGAGAAACGCGCTGAGCCGTAACAACCGATACGGTTCGGCAAGAATCATCACCGGCACGGCGAGAAGCGCGGGCAACGCGAGCAGCAGAAAATATTTCATTTTCGCGCCGCTTAAAAACAGCATGCCGAACGTCACCGCCGCTACCACGACGGTGACGGACATATTCGGCTCCGCGATGATCAGCGCGCAATATCCTCCGCCCGCCGCAAGCACGGGAAGCATGCCCCTGAACGTCGGAATTTTTTCCATGTTATCCGCGGCATATCCCGCGATAAACACAACGAGAGCGAATTTTGCGATTTCCGACGGCTGAACGGTAACGCCGCCTATTCCGATCCAGCGGGTGGCCCCGTAATTGCTTTTTCCTACGCCCGGTACGAACACCAATCCGAGCAGAATCGCCGCGAGCAGGTAAAATACGTAGCGAACGGCTTTTTTGCGCAGTTTCGCGTAATCGAAGCGCACTGCGAAAACAAGCGCGACGATTCCCGCCGCAAAGCCGATCAGTTGTTTCCTCGCGAAGAAAAACTTATCGCCATACTGTTTTTCCGCCGTGTAATAACTCGCCGAATACACGAACAGCACCCCCAGCGCGGCAAGAAACGCCACGGCGGCAAGAAGCGGAATATCCCCGCGTACGCGATCGTTATTCTTCCTTTTCTTCTCCGCCTCGCCCGTTCGAGCGATATGTATCGTCGAGATATACGACGTTTTCCGCGCCGCTTCCGTCTTCGTCGTCTTCGCCCGTTTTACCGTCCCCGCACGCCTTATCGTCGTTACCGTCCGCCGCGGCGCAAGCCTTTGCCTGCTCTGCGGCGAAAGGCTGCCTTTCGTTCTCTTCCCGTTGCCACGATCGTACGATTGAAACAAATGCGTCACCTCTCTCTTCATAACTCGAAAATTCGTCGAAACTCGCGCTGGCGGGGCTTAAAAGCACCGTCTGCCCGCTTACGGCGAGAAGCCTTGCGATTTTCACGGCATAAACGAATTTTTCGGTCAGCGTTATATTTTTGTAGCCGCTGCGCGCCGCGCTTTCCAGAATTTTAAACGCATTTTCCCCGTACAGAACGCAGCGTATCACACGCGTTTTTTTCAGCGCGGCAAACAGTGCGTCGTAATTGTAGCCCTTATCTTTGCCGCCGAGAAGCAGAATCGTATCGTTTTTCATACATTCCGCGGCTTTGATCGCGGAATCGGTATTCGTGCTCTTTGAATCGTCGATATATGTTACGCCGTCCGCCTCGCCCGCGTATTCTATCCGATGCGGCGCGCCTTTAAACGTTTTTAAAACGGAAAAGATCGCCTCGCTTTTCGTTCCGAGCAGTTTCGCGCAGGCGATCGCCGCCAGAGCGTTTTCGATATTGTGCGGTTCGGTATGAGCAAGTTCGCTTATTTCCGTTATCTTCTCTTCTCCGTAATACAACGCGCCGTTTGCCTCGTACGCGCCGGTCACTTTTTCTTTGCGCGAAAACCACACGATTTTCGCCTTCGTTTTTTCGGCAAACGTACGTACGATCGGATCGTCGTAATTCAGAACGGCGCACTCCGTTTCCGCCGAATTTTTCAAAATACGGCTTTTCAGAAATACATAATTTTCCATATTGTAATGCCTGTTCAGATGATCTTCTGCGATATTCAGTACAGCCGCCACGTGCGGGCGCAGCGAAGAGAGCGTTTCCAACTGAAAAGACGATATTTCCGCAACGGCAACGTCGTCGCCGCCGAGATTCATACAGGCGAGCATCGGCGTACCGATATTCCCGCATGCCTTCGCGTTTTTTCCGTCCGCCGTCAGCATCTCCGCGATCATGGAAACGGTGGTCGTTTTTCCGTTCGTCCCCGTCACGGCGACGATCGGGCTTTTCAGATAACGCGCGGCAAGTTCCGTTTCCCCGATCACGGCCTTTTTATGACGTTTGAACGCCACCGCCAGCCGATGATCCACGGGAATTCCCGGGCTGAGCACAAGCGCGTCGCAACGATCGATCAGGGAGGGCAGATCCTCCTCTTTCACGTTTTTCGCGCCCTTTTTCGTAAGTTCGCCGATCGTACGTTCCACCGCGCCGCCGCGCACGTCGTCGCAGATAAACACTTCTGCTTTTTTCGCGAGAAGAAATTCGGCAGCCGCCGCGCCCGAGCGCGACAATCCGAAAACGAGAAAACTCTGACAAGTGGGATACATGATTTTTCACCTCTTTTTTGCGATCACTGCGACGCTCAGCCTTTTCGCTCTTTTATTCCGCGTCCGACCGCAATAATGCGTTCTTACGGTTTATCGGAAAAAAGCGAGAGCGACGATTCCGGCGAGAGCCGTAACCGCGGCGTAAGCAAACGAAATTTTACTTTCGGAACAGCCCTTTTTCTGAAAATGATGATGAATCGGAGCCATCAAAAAAATACGCTTGCCCTTCGTCGCTTTATAATATATGACCTGCATAATCACCGTTATGACCGAAACGACGAACGTTATTCCGATCAGCGGGATATACAGCGCGTTTCCCGAAAACGCCGCCACGGCGGCGGCGAGTCCGCCGAGCGCGAGCGAACCCGTATCGCCCATAAAAACGGAAGCGGGCGGCACGTTGAAAAGCAAAAAGCCGAAAAGAGCGGCGGCAACGCAAAAGCACGTAAGCGCCAGCGGCTGATTTTCCGAGATCGCGCCGCCGTTTTCCTTCGCCGCCTGCGCCAATATCAGTATTCCGAAAAAAAAGAAGTACGCCGCGCACGATCCGCCAGCCAGCCCGTCCAGCCCGTCCGTCAGATTCACGGCGTTCACAAGCGCGAGAAAGGCAAACGCGACGAGCGGCACGATCCATACCCCGATTCCTACGTTTTTTCCCGAAAACGGCATATGCAGAAAAATTTTCCCGGAACGATAGCAATAAATGCCCGCCAGCACGGAAGCGACGCTCTGAAAAATGATTTTCTGATACGGCTTCAATCCCAGATTATCTCTGCGTTTAATCTTCGTTACATCATCGAGAAACCCCACGGCGGCAAAGGCGAGAAACAGCGACAAAGCGACAATCGTCGGTCTGTCGCATTTCCTCGCGAATACGGCCACTAAAATCAAAACGGCGAAGATAAACGAAAGCCCGCCCATCGTGGGCGTGCCTTTCTTTTTCTCGTGTTCTTTCACGTAGCACAAAATATTCTGCCCCGCTTTCAGTTTTTTCAATACGGGCAAAAGCAATCGGCAAAAACATGCCGACAATAAAAACGCCGCGATCGCCGAAAAAGCATAAATCCTCAACCGTTTTCCCCTCCGTTCCGTTTTTTCCCGCGCGGCGTTTCTTTTCGCCGAGGTTTTTTCCGATACTCACAGTCTGTGCTTTTTTACGTTTTTTTATCGGCGTTATCCTTTTCCGCCCCGGGAAAAAATCGCCTCTTCCGTTACGCTTTCGTCGTCGTATTCGTATTTCACGCCCATAATTTCCTGATATTCTTCCCCGCCTTTTCCCGCGATCAGAAGCACGTCTCCTTTTTTCAGCCGATCCACAGCGTAAAAAATCGCTTTCTTCCGATCGGGAATACACACGTAGCGATCGGAAAAGCGGCGATACCCCGCTTCGATCGAACGAATGATGTCACACGGATCTTCATAGCGCGGATTATCCGAGGTGAGATAAGAAAAATCGGCGTTTTTTGCGGCAACCTCGCCCATTTTCGGACGTTTCGTATGATCGCGATTCCCGCCGCAGCCGAAAAGGCAATACAATTTTCCTTTGCAGAACGGACGAACCGCGTTCAGCGATTTTTCGAGCCCGTCGGGCGTATGCGCGAAATCGATGAAAATTTCCGCGCCCGGAACACCGCAGATCCGTTGCAGTCTGCCGCGCGGCGGAACGGCGTTTTTCAAGCCCGCGGCGATCGTTTCCGGAGGGATTCCCGCAAGAAACGCAAGACTCGCCGCCGCGAGAGCGTTATATACGTTATGCCTGCCCGCGAGCGGAATCGCGGCACGGCAGAGCGTATCGGAAAAATTCATAAGACACCTGCTCCCCGCCGGAGATTCGTCCGCGATCACGGCAAACGCGTCCGACGGGTTTTCCAATCCGTAGGTAAACGCTTTTTTACCCTGCATTTTAAGTCCGTCCGCGATTTTCCGCCCCGTTCCGTCATCCGTGTTCACCACAAAAAAACCGTCCGATTCCGCGTTCAGAAAAAAAGATTCTTTCGTACGGGCATAGCGTTCCATCGTCTTGAAAAAATCGAGATGATCCTGCGTACAATTGGTAAAAATCCGCGCATAAAAAGGAATCCCCGCAATCTTTTCGTAATGAACCGCATGCGCCGACACTTCCAGAAAAGCATATTCTACGCCGTGATCCCGCATATCGGCAAGCGTTTTTTGTAAAAAAGCGGGATCGGGCGTGGTGAGCGCGGGATCGATTTTCTTTCCCGCATACACGAGGCCCGTCGTTCCTATCACGCCCGTCTTTTTCCCAGCCGCTTCAAAAATCGCGGACAGCAGATAGGTGATCGTGGTTTTTCCGTTCGTTCCCGTAACGCCCACCGTTTTCACGTCGTTTGCGGGATAGCCGTAAAAGGCGCAGGCGGCGAGGCTCATCGCCTTTCTCGTATCGGGCACGAGAATCTGTTTCGGCACGTTTCCCCGCGCGGATTTCGGCAGCACGATCGCTTTTTCCGTTACGATCGCCGCGGCTCCGCGCTCCGCCGCTTCCGCCGCGAAATCTCCGCCGTCGAGGCTTCCGCCCGTCAGGCAAAAAAACGCTTCGCCTTCGCGGATATATCTGCTGTCGCACGAAACGCCCGTTATTTCGGGATTATCGCTCCCGCTTCCGTTGCTTTCCCCGCTTAAAACAATCGTTCCGTTTATCGCCGTCGCAAGATCTTTCAGCCTCATTCCGCTTTGCCTCCGCCGTTTTTCGTTCTTTCTCTATTTTATTCCGCGAAGGCTTTCGGTATGTTTTTCAATTCCGCGATCGCGGAAAAAATTTCGCGTGCGCACGGCGCAGCCACCACGCTTCCGTAATACGCGCCCTGCGGCTCGTCGATCACCACGAGCGCGAGATATTTCGGCGCGTTTGCGGGGAAAAATCCGACGAACGACGAAACGTATTTCCCCGAAGCGATATGTCCGTCTTCGTACTTTTGCGCCGTACCCGTTTTTCCGCCCACCCGATAGCCTTCGAGATACGCTTTTTTTCCGCTTCCTTTTTCCACTACGCCTTCCAGCATAGAGGCAAGAAGCGCGCTCGTTTCTTCGCTCACCGTTCTGCTTTTCAGTTTTTTTTCATTCCTCGTCAAAACGTATCCGTCGTCGGCATAAATTTCTTTCACTATTCGCGGTTCGTAATAATACCCGCCGTTCACGGCCGACGCCACGGCACAGGCGAGTTGTATTCCCGACACCGCCACCGTCTGCCCGAAACCAATTCGCGCAAGATCGCAATTCCGCACCGCCGTTTCGGCAAGCAGCATGCCCGAAGCCTCCCCGCCGAAATCCACGCCCGTGGTTTTACCGAATCCGAACGCCGTGAGATAATCGTAAAACGTCTCTTTGCCGAGCGCGAGAGCCATATCCGTAAAGCACGGGTTGCAACTGTTATTCAATGCGTCGGAAAGCGTCTGATTGCTGTGTTTGCCGTTATTGTGATTGCTCCAGCATTTCACCGTCGTGCCGTCCACCGTGCGTGTGCGGCTGCTGGAAAACACGTGCGACGGAGAAAACGCGGACGCATTTCCCCGTTTCCATTCTTCGAGATCCGCCGCGGCCGTGATCACTTTGAACGTAGAACCGGGCTCGTAAATATCGCATATAATCCTGTTTCTCGAAAGCGCGTTCAGAAGAGAAATATCGTCTCTCGGCACGTTGTTCAGATCGTACGACGGGCACGCCGCTATCGCAAGAATCTCGAATGTATCGGGATCGAGAATAATACATTCCGCGCTTTTCGGCGAATACGTTGCGCACACCCTTTTGAGCGCCGCTTCCGCCGAGATCTGAATCGGAAGATCGATCGTAAGGCGGATATTATACCCGTTTTCGGCAGGTTTGTACGCCGCCGCGGCGCCGTTTAATCCGATTCCGACGAGATCCGTTTCGTACAGCACTTCGCCGTCCGTTCCGCGAAGATACGATTCGTAATATTTTTCGATCCCCGCCGAGCCCGTATTGTCCGACGAAGTGAAGCCGATCGTCTGGCAGAGCGTTTCCCCGTGCGGATAAGAACGCGTGTTATCCCGCGAATAATATACGCCGCTCAGCGGCGTTTCGGCAAGTTTTTCGACGGCTTCTTTGGATACGCGTTTCGCCACGGTGATTTCCGAAGCGCGTTTTCCCGTGAGCGCATCGTAGATTTTATCGTAATCCAGCGAAAGCGTTTCCGCAAGTTTCTTTGCCGTGTATTCCGCGTCTTTCACCGCGTTCGATCTTGCGAACACGGCATACGCCGTTCCGTTATCCGCAAGAAGTTCGCCGTTCCTGTCCACGATTTTTCCGCGCTCCGCGATCACGGGGATTTCCCTCGTCCACTGATCCATCGCCTTCCCCGCCAGATCGCCGCTCCACGCCACCTGCACATAGAAAAATCTTGCGCATAAAATGCAAAAAAGAAAGGTTATCGCCATCGATACGGCAAATAACCTCTTTCGTAAAACGGATACCGAATAATCATTTTTCAAACGTTTGATAGCCGTTTCTCTCCTTGATGAAATTGTAGTTTTTCGGTGGCTGTATCGCGCCGAACGGATCTTTTTTTCTTTATTTCGTCCAGCCGTTCTGCGCCGCCCAGTTTGCTATCGTCTCTTCGCTTGTGGTGTTCACGATGTTTTCTGCAAGGGCACGGCTTTCCTCCACGAGTTCCGCTCTCTGCAGTTCGAGCGCCGTAAGTTCCGCACCTTTCGCGTTCAGAATACGGGTGTTTATGCCGATCACGGTGAGCATCAGAACGACGAGCGTGGCAAACGCGGCGATCATCGCTTTCGCGGCGGACGTAAGAGAATACGTTTCCGCCTCTTTCTGCGCTTCTTTAACGGCTTCGTTCTTTTTTTCGGGAACGAACACGGGCGCGGGCGCGTAGATTTCGCGCACGGCTTCCGCCTGCACGGGGGCAGCCGTCTGTTCCTGCACGTTATCGGAAAGCACGCGGCGGAACGTATCTGCGGTGAAGAGTTCGCGCTGCTGTTGCGAAACGTTTACGCTGCGTTCTTCCGTTCTTGCGGGCTCCGCAGGCGCGGGAGTAACGGGCGCAACCGGCACGGCGGGCGCAGCGTTAAAAGCGGGTGCGGACGGAGCGATTTCTTTCGCCTGTTCCGCATCGGAAAAAGTCTCGGAAAGTTGAATTTCTTCCGCGTTCTGCAACTGTCTGTATCTCTCGCGAATCATCTCGTTGTGACGTTTCGCTTCTTCGGTTTGTACATTGTCGAGCGTTTGTGCTTCCCATACCGTAGTCATTGCCGTTTCCTCTTCTACCGTTTTTCTTCTTTTACCAAAATTACCCTTCTTTTATTCTTTTGCTTTTGTTTTGCTTTTTTCAGATGATCCGTTCCGCCACGCGCAATTTCGCGCATTTGCTTCTCGAATTTTCCGCCACTTCTTTTTCGCTTGCCGTAATCGGCTTTTTCGTAATGATTTTCACTTCCTGCTTTTTCCCGCATACGCACACGGGGAAATTTTTAGGACAAGTGCACGGATTTTCAAGATACTTAAACGCTTCTTTCACCGCCCGATCTTCGAGGGAATGGAAGGTGAGAATCGCGATTCTGCCGCCCTTTTTCAGGCGTCTCGTCAGCCCGATCACAAGATCGTACAGCCCGTCGAGTTCGCCGTTCACCTCGATGCGGATCGCCTGAAACGTTTTTCTCTCGCAGGGCGCGCCGCCGTAACGGAGTTTTGCGGGAATGCTCTTTTCTACGATCGAAGCCAGTTCGCCGCACGTTTTCAGCGGCTTTTCTTCTCTCGCGAGGCAGATGTTTCTGGCGATTCTTCCCGCGAACGCCTCTTCGCCGTAATCCTTAATGATTTTTGAAAGCCGCTCTTCGGAATAGGTGTTCACCACCGCTTCCGCGTTCAGCGCCGCGCTTTCGTCCATACGCATATCGAGCGGCGCTTCTTTCGCCCGATAGGAAAATCCTCTTTTCGGATCGTCGATCTGATGGGAAGACACCCCGTAATCGAGAATCACGCCGTCAAGAAAATCCACGCCTTCTTCATCCAACACTTTCGCATAATCTTTATAATTGGATTTATGAAGGGAAAACCTTCCTTCAAACGGGGAAAGCCTTTCTTTCGCCGCCGCAAGGGCTTCGTCGTCGAGATCCGTGGCGATCAGTCTTCCGTCGGGAGCCGTCCGCTTTAAGATTTCATACGAATGTCCGCCTCCGCCCACCGTGCCGTCGAAATACACGCCGCCGCTTTTTAAAGCAAGATTTTCCATGCACTCTTCCAGCATAACGGGAATATGGGAAAAATTCTGCATCTTTACGCCGCCTTACGCGCTTTCGCGCTCTTTTATATGCCGAGTTTTTTAAGTTCGGTATCGTAATCGACGTTTTCGGTGATTTCGCGGTACTTTTCAGCCGCCCAGATTTCAAGGCGTTTGCCGCGCCCCACCGTTACGATGTCCTTTTTGATTCCCGCGATCTGTTTGAGTTTCGGGGGAAGCGTCACTCTGCCCTGCGCGTCCTCTTCCGCCGGATAAATGCTGCTGAACACCATCAGCGAAACGGGACTCGCTTCGGAAACGCGTTCTTCCGCAAGAGAAGCGAGCGATTCTTCAAGCACGCTGTCGGGGAAAAGGCAGATACTGCCGGAAAGTCCGCGGACGAAACTGTACGTTTTTTCGGGATACGTTTCCAAGCCCTTTTTGAACTTGGCCGGTATCCTGAAACGGCCCTTGTCGTCGATCTGATGTTCGTACGAGCCGAAGAACAGCGCCTCCATAGACTTACCCCCTTTTTTGGATTACGACCAAATTATACGACCATTTTTAACCACTGTCAACTATTTTTTATGAATTTTTTTTCAAAAACGGCGTTTTGAGGAAAAATTGACCATTTTTGCCCCTTTCAGGACAATGTGTCCACAAACGAATGTTCGTAAAAATCCTTGTTTTTTCGTTTTCCGCTCCCCACAAACAATACTTTTCCATCCGAAGAAACGTTTTCCTCCGAAAAATCAACGTTGTGGTCAGGAATGGTTACGCAATAAGCGCTTTTTTCCGTACCGCCGTTATCCGCCTTATCCTCACCGCTCTTTACGCGGCGGGATGCGAGAATACAGGCAAGACGCCGCGCCGTTCTCTCGTTCCCGTCGTATACGGGGCAGCCGTAAAAATCGGCAATCGCTTTTTTCACGTAAGCGTAATGCGTACACCCCAGCACAACGAAAGAAAATTTGCGGGCAGGCAGACCGGAAGTGTATAATTTCGCGCTTCCCCTGCCGTTCGTATCTTCGATTATTGCCGCGAGATCGTCGCAGGGATAAGGCAGAAAACGTACGGCGGGATACAACGTGCGGGCACGGCGCAGAAGAGAGGCGAAAAATTCGCTGGAATACGTGGAGCGCGTAACGAGAACAAGCCCCTCCCCGCCGTGTTTGCCGGCCGAAAGAAGAGGCGGATAAGATCCTAGGATAGGAAAAGGGTACATATTACGTAACGCGCGCGCGCAATGCGCCGTGGCGGTGTTGCAGGCAAGCACAAGCGCTTTCGGGCGATATTCCGTAAGCGTTTCCGCCGCTTCGTATACGTACGCTTTCACCGCTTCTTCCGGAAGATTGCCGTAAGGCGCGCGCTCGTTATCGCCGTAATACACAAACTTCTCGTCGGGCAGAATCCGCCGACAGGCGAACAATACGTTCAAGCCGCCGATTCCGCTGTCGAAAAGGCATACGGAACGGGAAAAATCGGGCGTTTGCGGACGGGCAGAAGAAAAATTTTCGCATTTTTCGGCGATTTTCATAAAGAACCCCCTTAAAAACAGTTTACAATACTTTTCTTTTATGCTAAAATAAACTACGCAATTCGTTTGAGCCGTGCGTTCCGCGATAACATAGCGACCGCAGGCAAGGCGAAAAATCACAGAAAATATTTACAGTGCAAGGAGAATATCATGCCTAATATCAAATCCGCGAAAAAGAGAGTTTTGGTTGCAGAGAAAAAAGCCGCCGCAAACAAGGCGATCAAATCGCAAATGAAAACCCAGATCAAAAAATTCCTCGCTACCGTAGAAGCGGGCGACAAGGAAGAAGCGAAGAAAGTATATTCCGAAACCGTTTCCGTAATCGATTCCACCGCTTCCAAGGGCGTTATCCACAAGAATTGCGCCAACAACAAAAAAGCGAAACTGGCGAAGAAACTGGAGGCTATGGCGTAAACCGCCCTATCCTCCCTCTTTCCGCACGATAAGCGAAAGAATTTATCCGCCGTATCACGGCTTTATATGAATATGCGGTTCTGCCCTGCGGTAGAACTGTTTTTTCGTACCCGACGCGTTCGGATTTTCCACGGCGCGGCGGGTATTTTCGTGCCTTTTTTCCTTTTTCGGATCGCTGCCACCGATTTCGTTTTTCCGCATCGTTTTCCCGCCCTGCTTTCATACGATTCCCGCACGCGTTCGCCAAGCAAAAACCGCATAAAAAATTTTTCCGTTATTTTTTAAAAAACACGAAAAAACGCCTTTCAAACGTTTGACAAACCGATACAAATTTAATATAATCTTATCCGTTGGTTTATTTTAACTAAACTTTTGGTTTATTATCAGCAGACAAAGGAACTTTTTATGGATTTAGGCGAAAAAATAAAATCGATGCGACATCAGAAGGGGCTTACCCAGGAAGAACTCGCCAATCGGTGCGAGTTGACGAAAGGCTACATTTCACAACTCGAAAACAATCTGAACAGCCCTTCCATCGCCACGCTTACGGATATTCTTTCCGCGCTCGGCAGCAATCTTGCGGAATTTTTCCGCGAAGAGAAAGACGAAAAAGTGGTGTTTACCAAAGAAGAGTTTATCGAAAAAGACAGCGACGGCGTTCTTTTCCGCTGGCTGATTCCCAATGCGCAGAAAAACATGATGGAACCGGTGATGATCGAACTGAAGCAAAATACCTCCACCGCAGAAGATTTTCCCCATGAAGGCGAAGAATTCGGGTTTGTGCTGGAAGGCAAAATCGCCGTCAGGATCGGAAAAAAAGATTACCTATGCAAAAAGGGCGAAGCGTTTTATTATTCCGCTTCTCTGCCCCACGCGATCGTAAATCGCGGCAGCGGCACGGCTAAGTTTCTGTGGATTTCCACGCCCCCCAATTTCTGATATTTTTTTGATATATTATCGCGGAGATATTTCACTATGGATAAAAACACTTCTCGTATCATCGAACTCGTCGGCGTATCAAAAGGCTACGACGGCGCTCAGGTAATCGACAACATCAATTTTTATGTGCGAAAGGGAGAATTCGTTACGCTGCTCGGTCCTTCGGGCTGCGGCAAAACCACCACTTTGCGCATGATCGCGGGCTTTGAACTTCCCGACGAAGGCAAAATTCTTTTAAACGGCGAAGACATTTCCCTTCTTCCGCCGAACAAACGCCCCGTAAATACGGTATTTCAGAAATACGCGCTTTTCCCCCACCTCAACGTTTTCGACAACGTTGCTTTCGGCCTGAAACTCAAACGCGTTGAAACCACGTGCGCCGATAAAAAAGGCGAAACGAAAACGAAACTCGTTCCCCTTTCCAAAACGGAAATCAAAGAAAAGGTGAAAAAAGCGTTGGAGGTGGTGGACCTCGAAGGTTTTGAAAAACGCTCGATTTCCACGCTTTCGGGCGGTCAGCAACAGCGTATTGCCATCGCGCGCGCCATCATCAACGAGCCCGAAATTCTTCTTCTCGACGAGCCTCTCGGCGCCCTCGATCTGAAAATGAGAAAGGAAATGCAACTGGAACTGAAAGCCATGCACGAGCGCCTCGGCATCACCTTTATCTACGTGACGCACGATCAGGAAGAAGCCCTCACGATGTCCGATACGATCATCGTTATGTCCGACGGCTATATTCAGCAGATCGGCACGCCGGAAGATATCTACAACGAGCCGAAAAACGCGTTCGTTGCGGACTTTATCGGCGAAAGCAATATCTTCACGGGCGTGATGCCCGCGGACAATCTCGTTCGTTTCTGCGGCAAAGCCTTCCCCTGCGAAGACGGCGGATTTGAAAAGGACGAGCCGGTAGACGTAGTCGTCCGCCCCGAAGACATTAAGGTGGGCGCGCCCGAAAACGGACAACTCAAAGGCAAAGTCACCTCCGTGATCTTCAAAGGAATCCACTATCAGATCCTGGTGCAATGCGGTAGATACGAAATCGAAGTGCGCAGCACCGTAGCGCCCGCCGTGGGCGACACCGTAGGGCTTTCCGTTTTGCCTGACGGAATCCACGTAATGAAAAAAGTATTCCGCGTAAACCGTTTCACGGGCGTTATCACGAAGAAAAACACCGTGGAATTCGGCGACGGAGAATTCGAGTGCGACGTAACGCAACTGTATAAAGGCTCGCACCTCGACGAAGAAGGATACCTTATCACCGCCAAGGGAGAAAAAATCGATCTTACGGGCGTGGAAGTGAACGTGGAAGTGGGTTTGCACGACATCACCATGAGCGACGATCCCGACGAAGGCGGCGCACGCGGACACATCATTTCTTTGATTTACAAAAGCGAATACTACCGCTACATCGTGCGCACGGAAAACGAAGAAGATTACGTGCTTGCCTGCGAAGATCTGTGGAACGAAAACGACCACGTAAGCCTCGTGATTCCGAAAGATAAGATCCGCCTTACGCTGAAATCTACGGAGGAAAAAGCGCAATGAAGAAAAAAGTGCGTTTTTCGAGAAGTTGGCTGGCTTTGCCCTACGCGCTGTTTCTGGCGGTGTTCGTGGTGGTGCCCCTCTTCTTTATCGTATACTACGCTTTCCGCGACGACGTGACGGGCGAACTGACCTTCGGAAATTTCAAGGCGTTTTTCACCTCTCCCGTCAATCTGAAAGTGGCGGGACGCAGCCTTCTTATTTCCTTTTTAAGCACTGCGGTGTGCCTTCTGATCGCCTATCCCGTGGCATATATCATCGCGCGTTGCAAACTGAAAAACAAGTCGGCGTTACTTCTGCTTTTCATCGTTCCCATGTGGGTAAACTTCGTTCTGCGGATCAACGCGCTTAAAGAACTGCTCGACTGGATGGGGCTGATCAATAAATCGACGGGCTGGGATATTTTCAACACAGTACTCGGTATGGTGTACGATTTCCTGCCGTTTATGATCCTGCCGATCTACACCACGATTTTAAAAATAGACAAGAGTTACCTCGAAGCGGCGAAAGACCTCGGCGCGACGGAAGCGAAAGCCTTTTTGAAAGTGACTCTTCCCCTTTCCAAAGCGGGCATCGCCAGCGGCATTTCGATGGTGTTTCTTCCCTCGATGACGAACTACGTGGTATCGAACTGGATGACGAACAACAAAGTGACGATCATCGGCGATTTTATCGACGGCGCGTTTTTAAACGACGTATGGGGCGCGGGAAGCGTAACGGCGATTATCCTGCTTCTTGCGATGTTCCTCTTCACGTGGCTGACGGGCGGCTTTAAAGAAGACGATTCGGGCGCGGCGAAAGCCAAGGGTTTGTGGTGAAACAAGGAGATACGATTATGAAAAAAGCGGGTAAAATTTTAAAAATCGTCTTTATCCTTCTGATTCTGGCGTTTATCTACGCCCCCATCGTGCTTCTGACGATTTATTCTTTCAACGCAAGCAATTCCATAAAAACCTGGACGGGATTTTCTTTCCGCCACTATCAATATTTCTTTAATTTTTCAAACGATCCGCTGCCCACCGTGCTTTCCACGTTGCTTCTCGCGCTGATCGTAGCCACTCTTTCCACCGTTCTCGGTACGGCGGGCGCGATCGGGATTTTCTATTCAAAGAAAAAAAAGTCGGCGGTATTATCAGGCGTGAGCCGTATTCCCGTAATCAACGCGGACGTGGTGACGGCGATTTCCTTCGTGCTTTTAATCGTGGCGCTGAAAATCGATAAATCCACGTTCATTCCGCTCGTCGTAGGGCAGATGGTGCTCTGTACGCCCTTCGTCGTGCTGTCGGTGATTCCGAAACTCAAACAGATGGACAATTCTCTTTACGAAGCCGCGCTCGATCTCGGCGCAACGCCCGCAAAAGCGTTGTTTTCCGTGATCATCCCGCAGATTCTGCCGGGAATCGTCTCGGGATTTCTTCTCGCCGTAACGTTATCGCTAGACGACTACGTGGTGGCGGCGTATACGAAACCCGATACGTTCCACACGATCAGCACGCACATTTATTCGCTGACGAAAGGCAAAAAAGCCCCTCAGATCAAAGCATCATACCGCGCGTTCACCGCGATCGTATTTCTTCTTATCGTTATCGCCGTAAGCACGGCGAACATCATTGCGATCAAAAAATCGAAAAAATCGGATAATTCCAAAGGAGTATAAAAAACAATGAAAAAAATCATTTCCGCAGCGTTAGCAACCTCTCTTTTCGCTTCCGCCCTGCCCGTACTTGCTTCCTGCAGCAAAACCCCCGTTCTTCGCGTGGCGAGTTGGGAAGAATACATCGACGATGGCGAAGACGACAGAAATTCCATGATCGAAGATTTCGAGGCGTGGTACGAAGAAAAAACCGGCGAAAAAATCAAAGTGGAATACATTACGCTTGATGACAACGAAACGATGTACAACAAAATCCGTTCGGGCGAAACGTATGATCTGCTCTGCCCTTCCGAATACATGATCATGAAACTGCAATCGGAAGGAAAACTCGAAAAATATCCCGAATCTTTCTTCGATACCTCCGCGGAAGACAATTACTACGCGAAAAACGTATCCCCTTTCATCAAAGAAACCTTTGAAAACGGCAAAAACAAAGACGGATCTTCCTGGAGCGAATACGCGGCGGGATATATGTGGGGCACGACGGGCTTCGTTGTAAAGAGCGAATACGCAGAAGCGGCAAAATCCTGGAACGTAATCACAAATTCCGCGTTGAAAAACAGAGCCACCGCGAAGAACAACGTACGCGATTCCTATTTTATGGGGCTCGGCATGCTGTACGAAACCGAACTGACGGCAAAAAAAGCGGAATACGAAGCGGGAACGATCGATCTTGCCGCGTATAGAGCGTTTCTGAACGAAAAAATGAGCGATACTTCCGCCGATACGATGGCAAAAGTGAAAGAGTTGCTTTTAAGCGCGAAAAACAATCAGATCAGATTCGAGACCGACGACGCCAAAGACGAAGTGATCAAAGGCGACAACTACGATCTTTCCTATCAATGGAGCGGCGACGCCGTATATATCATGGATCTTGCGGAAGAAGAAAACAACGTATTGTACGATTACGTGATCCCCGAAGCCTCTTCCAACCTCTGGTTCGACGGCTGGGTGATGATGAACGGCGCGAACACCGACGCGGCAACCGCTTTCGTCAACTTTATTTCCAAGCCCGAAAATGCCGTGAGAAACTGCGATTACGTCGGCTATACCCCCTGCGTGGGCGGCGCGGAAATGTTCGAATATATCTCCGAAAAATATTCGGCGGAAGAAGGCGCGGCGGAAGAAGACACCGCCTTGTACGATCTCGGCTATTTCTTCGGCGGAAGCGATTCCGGAAACTACGTGCTCACCGTTCCCGCAGAGAAACTGCATCGTCAGTTGTTCGCGCAATTCCCCGACGCCGCTACGAAAGATCGTCTTGCGGTGATGTCCTATTTCGATGCCGACGTGAATTCGAGAGCGAACAAAATGTGGCAGGAAGTGAAAGGCGCGTAAAAATCCCTCTTTTTCTTCCGTCTGCTTGACAAAATCGCGCGGATAGATTATAATTTAAAAAGAACGGATCGGCGAATTTTGGCGGTTTCCCTCTTTGAATCCGGGAAACCGCTTTCTGTTTTCCGTCGTCCCGTCGAAGGAGACAAAAAATCGTTATGCGGGAAAACAACGAACTCGAAAATTACAGAAAACAAATCGACGAGATCGATAAACAGACGGCGAAACTCTTTGAAGCGCGTATGAACGCCGTGAAAGGTATTTCCGCCTATAAAAAAACACGGGGCATCGCGGTGACCGACAAAACGAGAGAAGCGGACGTGATCAGGCGCAACGGCGCGTATATTTCCGACGACGAAATACGGGAATATTACGTAAGATTCATCTCTTCCGTGATACAGATTTCCCGCGATCTGCAAATACGCGAAACGAAAGGTATGAAAGCGGCGTATTACGGCAACGAAGGCTCGGCATGCTTTTTTGCCGCAAAAAAGGCCTTTCCGAACGCCTCTCTTTACGCCTATCCGAGCGTAATCGCTGCCTACCGCGCCGCAGAACAAGGCGAATGCGATTGCGCCGTACTGCCGATCGACGGCGATTCTTCGGAAGATCCGCGCACGGTGAAAGATCTTGCCTTTACGGGAAGCCTTTATATCAACGCCGTCGTGGAAACGAAGGACGTACAGGATTTCCCCGAAGGACACGGCGCGGATTCTTCCGCCGCAAAGCGATTCGCTGTGTTTTCGCGCGTGCAGAACCTCCCCTCCGCAAACGAGCCGGACGAAGATTTGCATTTTATTCTGACCTTCGCGGTGAAAAACGAATCCGGCTCGCTGGCGCAGGCGTTAAACATCATCGGCGCGCACGATTTCAATATACGAACGCTGACCGGTCGCCCCGAGAAAGATATGAGCCGTAACTATTATTTTTACGCGGAAGCAGACGGAAACGTCGCGTCGGAAAACGGCAGGGCTATGCTTCGGGAACTTTCCGCCGTTTGCGCGAAAATGAAACTTGCGGGAACTTACAGATAAGGAAGAAAAACGGAATGATCATCGGAACAAACGCGGAAAACGGCTGTTATAATATTCTTGTAAAGCGCGGCGCAATCGACGACGACGGCGCTTTTTCCGCCTTTGCGAAAAACGAAAAAACGCTGATCGTAACGGACGACGGCGTACCCGAAGATTATATCCGCCGTATCTCGGCACATTTTAAAGATCCCGTGCTTATCGCGCTTCCGCAAGGCGAAAAAAGCAAGAACACGGAAAATTATCTTTTTCTTCTGCGCACCATGTTGCACGGCGGCTTTACGCGGCACGACGGCGTAGTAGCGGCGGGAGGCGGCATGGTCGGCGATCTTGCGGGTTTTGCGGCGGCCACCTATATGCGCGGAATCGCGTTTTATAACGTTCCCACCACTTTTCTCGCCCAGGCGGACGCATCCGTCGGCGGAAAAACGGCAATCGATTTAGACGGCGTAAAAAACGCGGCGGGCGTGTTTTACCCCCCTCGAGGCGTGATTATCGATCCGAACGTTCTCTCCACCCTTTCGCCTCGGCAACTGCATGCGGGAATCGCGGAAGCGATCAAAACGGCGGTGATCGGCGATAAGGAATTATTCGCGCTACTCGAAGACGAAGCATCGTTTGAAAAAAACGCGGAAGAAATCATCATTCGATCTTTGCGCTTCAAAATATCCGTAACGGAGCGCGATCCGAAAGAAAAAGGTTTAAGAAAAGTGCTGAATTTCGGTCATACGATCGGGCATGCGATAGAAAGCGAGAAACACGGCGAACTGTTGCACGGAGAATGTGTTTCGCTCGGCATGCTGCCGTTCGCTTCGCCGAAAATCGTAAGCCGTCTGAAAAATCTGTTGCAAAAATACGATTTGCCCGTACGCGCTTCATTTTCGCCGCAAAAAATCGCCGATTTTATCCGTAAAGACAAAAAGGCGGAAGGCAACAACGATCTGATCGACGTAGTGTACGCCGACGATATAGGCAAATATTCTTTCCGCACAAAAAGCGTTCCCGAAATTCTGGAATTATGCGAGGTGATTTTATGAAAAATACGTTCGGGCAAAGCGTAACGCTCACCGTTTTCGGCGAAAGTCACGGAACATGCGTAGGCGCGGTAATCGACGGATTAGCGCCGGGGATTCCCATAAACAAAACGGAAATGCAAAAAGCGCTTGCGCTGCGCCGCCCCTCTTCCGCTTTTGAAACGGCACGTAAAGAACAGGACGAATTTTTTATCGTAAGCGGCGTTTTCAACGGCAGAACGACGGGAACGCCGCTCACGATCCTTATCGAAAACGGCGATATTCAAAGCGAAAATTACGAAAAAGCACGAGGAATCGCCCGCCCTTCTCATGCCGATTATACGGCATATTGCAAATATCACGGGTTTGAAGATTATCGCGGCGGCGGGCATTTTTCGGGCAGAGTCACCGCGGCGATCGTTGCCGCGGGCGCAATTTTTTCCGCCGCTCTTTCAAAATCGGATATTACGATCGGCAGCCATATTCTGCGCCTCGGCGGCGTAGCCGACCGCCCGTTTTCCGTCGATCCCTCCGCCGATATAACTCGGCTTGCGGAAGATCCGTTCCCGGTACTCGTCGCCGATAAGAAAAACGCAATGCTTAAAGCGATCGAAGCGGCGGCAAACAACGGCGACAGCGTAGGCGGCGTTACGGAAACGGCGGTATGCGGCATACCTGCGGGGCTCGGCGAACCATGGTTCGACAGCGTTGAAAGCGTGTTATCGCACGCGCTTTTTTCCGTAGGCGGAATAAAGGGCGTATCTTTCGGCGACGGTTTTACTCTTGCCGAAATGCGCGGCAGCGAAGCGAACGATTCTTTCCGTATTGCAGGAAACGGCGGAATCGTCACCGTAACGAACCACGGCGGCGGCATCAACGGCGGGATTACCAACGGCATGCCTATCGTGTTTTCCTGCGCCGTAAAGCCCGCCGCTTCGATTCATATCGAACAGAACACGGTGAATTTTTTAAACGGAACAAACGAAAAAATCACTGTGAACGGCAGGCACGATCCGTGTATCGTGCGGCGCGCCGTTCCCGTAATCAACGCAATCACAGCGTTTGTCGTGTGCGATTTACTCGCGCTTCGTTTCGGCACAGACGTTCTCGCCGAGGGAATTTCCGACAAGGCAAAATAAAGCGGGCGGCTTTCGATTCTTTCTGAAAAAACACATCGATTTTACGCCTTTCGCGGCGGACGACACCACGAGGAAAAATTATGGAATACGGATTGATCGGCGAAAAACTGACGCATAGTTTTTCCAAAGAAATACATGCAAAAATAGGGAACTACCCCTATGAACTTCTGGAAATTCCTCGCGAAAAACTGAGCGAATTTCTTGCCCTGAAAAATTTCAGAGCCATAAACGTTACGATTCCCTACAAAGAAGCCGTAATCCCTTTTTTAAACGGCATTTCGGCAGAAGCGAAAAAAATCGGTGCGGTGAACCTGATCGTAAATAAAAACGGCGTGCTTTACGGCTACAACACCGATTACTACGGCGCAAAACGTATGATCGAACGCGCAGGCATACATGTGAACGGGAAAAAGACATTGATTCTCGGCTCGGGCGGTACGAAAAAAACGCTGTATGCCGTGCTCTCCGATCTCGGCGCAAAAGAAATTTTAATCGTTTCCAGAAAAAAAAGCGACGGCACAATCACCTATGAAGAAGCGGTATCCTTGCATAGCGACGCCGAAATTATCGCCAACGCCACCCCCGTGGGCATGTTTCCCGCAATCGACGATATGCCGATCGATCCCGATCTTTTCAAAAACCTTTCGGGCGTGATCGACGTGATCTATAATCCCCTCACCACAAGGCTGATCGAAAGCGCACAAGCGCGCGGCATTCCCCACACAAACGGCTTATACATGCTGGCGGCGCAAGCCGTACTGGCATACTCCGTCGTAAAAGACGTTCCGACGGACGAAGCGCTGTGCGAAAGCGTGTACGTAAAAACACTGCGCGAAAAAAGAAACGTCGTTCTTATCGGCATGCCCTCTTCGGGAAAAACGGAAATCGGAAAACGGATCGCCGAAAAAACGGGAAGAATTTTTATCGACACCGATCTCCTCACGGAGCGGCGCACGGGAAAAAGCCCCGCGGCATTTATCAAAGAATACGGCGAAGCGGCTTTCCGCGCAGAAGAAGCAATATCAGTGAAAGAAGCGGCAGCAAAAACGGGCTGCGTAATCGCCACGGGCGGCGGCATAATCAACGTTTCGGGAAATATCCGTTTTTTAAAAAAGAACGGAAAAATTTTCTTTCTCGATCGTCCGCTTTCCCTGTTGTCCGCAGACGAAAATCACCCGCTTTCCGAAACGCGCGCCGCGCTTGAAAGGCTGTATGAAAAACGGCTTCCCCTGTACCTTTCCGCCGCGGACGAATTAATTAAAAACGATTCCGACGAGGAAAGCGCGGCGGAACAAATCCTACGCGGATTATAAAACCAACCGAAAACGAAATAATATTGGAATCTATCGCAAAAAAGGCGCAAATTTTATGAAAATCCTTGTAATTAACGGTCCGAATCTGAATATGCTGGGAATCCGCGAACCCGAAATCTACGGCAACGGCACTTACGCCGATCTTATCGCGGAAATCGAAGCGCACGCAAAAACATGCGGCGTAACGGCTGAAATATTTCAATCGAATCACGAGGGCGAAATCGTAGACGAGATTCAGCGCGCGTATTTCGATAAATTCGACGGAATCGTGATCAATCCCGCCGCATACACGCATACCAGCATAGCGATCGCCGACGCGCTGAAAGCCGTGAATATTCCCGCCGTCGAAGTGCATATATCCCGCGTGAACGAACGGGAAGATTTCAGAAAAATCAGTTTTGTGCGCCCCGCGTGCAAAACGACGATCTCGGGAAAAGGATTCAAAGGCTACGTTGAAGCAATCGATTTTCTCATCGGATGCGCGGGCGAAAAAAGCGAGGCTCGCAAATGATCGTACGTATCGGAAAAAGCACAGCGCGCGGCGAGATCTCCGCCCCGCCGTCGAAAAGCGTCGCGCATCGTATTCTGATCTGTGCCGCACTCGCCGAAGGAAAAACCGTCGTGGAAAATCTCTCTTTATCCGACGACATCCGGGCCACGATCGCCTGTATCGAATCGCTCGGCGCAAGCGTAACGTTCGGCGACGGTTGCTGCTATCTCGACGGCGACGACGCGCTTCCGCTCTCTTCCTCGCTTTCCGCACCAAAAACGCATACTCTTACGATTACGGGCACCGGCGGAAAGCCTCATATAAGCGGCACTTTCCCCTGCAACGAAAGCGGAAGCACTCTGCGTTTTATTCTGCCGCTTGCCCTGCTTGCCTGCGGCGGCGATAAAGCGGCGCTTTTCGAGGGAACGCAACGTCTGATCGAACGCGGGATCGGCGTATACGAAGAGGCGCTCTCTTCGTCTGCCGTTTTCGCTTTTTCCGCGCAAGAAAAAAACAAAAAACAGGAAAACGTCGGAACAATTTCCGTTGACGGAACGCTCGAAGCGGGAAAATATCGTTTGCGCGGCGACATTAGCAGTCAATTCGTTTCGGGATTATTGTTTGCGTTGCCTCTTTTACGGGGAGACAGCGAAATCGAAATTCTTCCGCCGACGGAAAGCGCGGGATATATCCGTCTCACCATGGATACTTTGCGGCTCTTCGGCGTAAACATCGAAAAAACAAGCGAAAATTCGTATTTTATCGGCGGCGGACAAACCTATCGCCCCCCTCTTTCCCCCGCATTTCCGTTTACGAAAAACGAAACGGAACGTGAAATCGATTCTGACGGCTTTAAATGCCCCTCTGCTGCGCGTTACGGCGAAGAGGCGGGCAGAATAAGCGTGGAAGGAGATTGGTCGAATTCGGCGTTTTTATTCGCTTTAAACGCACTCGGCGGAATCGTATACGTCAGCGGCTTATCGGAAAAAAGCGCGCAAAGCGACAAAAAATGCCTCGATTTTCTGCAAAAAATATCACGTGGCTTTGCCGAAATCGATTTATCCGATTATCCCGATCTCGCCCCGATTCTCTTTTCCGTCGCGGCGGCGAAACACGGCGGAGTATTTACGGGAACAAGGCGATTGAAATTAAAGGAAAGCAACCGCGCGGCGGCAATGCAAGCGGAACTGAAAAAATTCGGAATCGACGCCGAAATCAAAGAAAACGCCGTGGAAATACGCCCCGCACGCGAAGCATTAACGCCAAACGAGCCCCTATCCTCTCACGGCGATCATCGGATCGCTATGGCGCTCGCCGTTTTATGCACGTTGACGGGCGGAACGATCGAAGGTGCGGAAGCGGTAAAAAAAAGTTACCCCTCGTTTTTTTCCGATCTTTCGTCGCTCGGCGTCGAGTTCACCGTGATATAAACGCCTGCACCCGCGAAAAAAACAATCGGGCAGGCAAAACAAGCAAGGAGCATAACAACGATGAACATGCTTTTCAAACGAAAATTACCCTCCCCGCAAGAGGTGATCAGAATGTATCCGCTTTCCGCCGAAGCGAACGGACTGAAAGCGAAAAACGACGAGGAAATCCGCGCGGCTCTCACGGGACAAAGCGGAAAATTTCTGCTGATTGCGGGGCCGTGTTCCGCCGATCGCGAAGACGCCGTGCTCGATTATCTTTCGCGCCTTGCGAAAGTGCGGGAAAAAGTAAAGGACAAAATCGTAATCGTGCCTCGCATTTACACCAATAAACCGCGCACTACGGGCGAGGGATACAAAGGCATGCTTCATCAGAGCGATCCTTTGCGGAAGCCCGATATGTTCCGCGGAATCATCGCCATCCGTCGGCTGCATCTCCGCTGCCTGGAAGAGACGGGCTTTTCTGGTGCGGACGAAATGCTCTATCCCGAAAGTCATCGCTATCTCGGCGATATTTTATCGTATGTAACGGTAGGCGCGCGCTCCGTGGAAAATCAGCAACACCGCCTTACTGCAAGCGGGTTGGATATTCCCGTGGGCTTCAAAAACCCGACGAGCGGCGATCTTTCCGTAATGATCAACGCGCTTACCGCCGCGCAAAACGGACATGATTTCGCATACGGCGGCTGGGAAGTACAAAGCAAAGGCAATCCCCTCGCCCATGCGATCTTACGCGGTTCGGTGAACAAATTCGGGCAGAATATACCGAACTATCACTACGAAGACCTCGTGACTTTGCGGGATTTGTATGCAAAAACCAATTTACGTTGCAAGGCGGCAATCATCGACGTAAATCATTCCAATTCCGGGAAAAACGCGGAAGAACAGCCGAGAATCGCCAAAGAAGTGCTGCACAGCATGCGACACAATAAAGACGTAGCCGCGATGATCAAAGGGCTGATGATCGAAAGTTACCTCGAAGACGGTTGCCAGAAAACCGACGGCACGATTTACGGAAAATCGATCACAGATCCCTGCCTCGGCTGGGAAAAGACGGAACGACTGATCTGCGAAATTGCCGATTTATTGTAAACGCCCCTTCCGGAACATTATTTTCGCCAAAAAAGCGCCTATACAAAAAAGATTGTGCCGTAAACGCCGTAAAAAACGCTTGACAGTTCTTCCCCCGTTATGTTATTATATAAAGGTAACTCGGGGTTATAGCGCAGTTGGTAGCGCGTTTGAATGGCATTCAAAAGGCCAGGGGTTCGACTCCCCTTAACTCCACCAAAGTGGGACTATCCGAACTTTTTTGACGGAAATCAAGAGATTCGGATAGTTTTTTCATACATTTAAGCGGTATTTCAGGCTTTTTTGCCCAATTTTTCCTCTTTCAATATTTACGAGATACTTTCAAATCGAAGGTATCTCGTTCTTTTATTATAAATATTTGTGAAATTTTTGTGAAATCTTTTTTCTCGGAGATTTTCAACTGAAAATTTTTTCTGTTTCTCCGAAAAATTTTTTGCCTTTTCGGTTGGTTTTGTGTAGCACAGAGAAAAACGAAAGTCAACGGCAAAAATTATTGCTTATAATTTTTATATAATTTGAGAGTCGAAATTGATTTGCTTCAATTTCGGCTTTTTTTATTTCTCCCCCTTTTTTTAATTTTTCTTAACTTGTATGCAATAATTTCTTGCTTCTTCGTTGACTTTCGCGCTTCCCCTATTTGTATTATCTCGGATTCTCAATTTTCTCCGTGCTGTTTTTTTGTTGCCGAAAAGGCAAAAAAAATTATTTTCGGAGGTATATTCCAAATGAAAAAAGTAGTTTTCTCTATTCAAAGCGTTCGCAGCAAGTCGGATAAAAAATTATCCGGTTTCGGTTATCTTGCCGAAGGCAGTCTGCTCTGCCCTTGCATCTCAAAGAACAACAAGCCGTACATTCGCGTGTTCGACGACGTTGTCAATCGTTGTAAGCCTTTGAAAGATCGTCCTGACGAGTTTCAGGGTTACGTTACAATGTATTTCACAGACGTTCCCGTGTACCGCGAAAAAGACGGCGCATACGATATGCTCGATCTCGAAGTCGAGTATAAAATCTGGTACAAGCTCGCGGAGGGCAAATAAGATGAACGGTAACATTCAAATCGTAATCGGCTCTTGGGGCAGTTACAACGAATGTAACGAGCGTGCGTTAGGCTCGGAATGGCTCGATTTATCCGAGTTTTACGACTGGGAAGAAATCGTTGCCGAACTGAAAAAAGAAGGTTTCGAACTCGACGGCATCGACGAAGAATTATTCATTCAGGACATAGAAGGCATACCTTCCGATTGTTGCAACTGGGATTATACCAACCCCGAAACGCTGTTTGAAACTTTAAAAGAATCGGGCATTCTCGATAACGATTACAAATACAAAGTATTCTGCGCTTTTCTCGAAATCCGCGATTTCGACGATTTTGAAAGAAAAGTAGAAGAACGCGGCGAATACTGGGATGACGATATTTACCTGTACTCGGGCTATGACTGGGATGATTACGGCAGAGAGCGACTCAATGACTGCGGATATGAAATTCCCGAATTTTTAGAAGATTATATCGACTTCGATAAATACGGAAGAGCCTGCGGCGATTGTTACGTACACGAATACAGCGACGGACTTATAGAAATTTTATAACTAACAGGAGAAAAACATTATGAACATTAAAAACGAACAAAAGAAAAACAAAGCAATCCAAATTATGCAAAAATTAGATATTTACGCGCCGTATATCCGCGGATTCCGGGAAGAAAATCAAGTCTGCTTTTTTGAAGCGTTCGGCGGTTTCTGGGCTTATCAAGAACCCGAATTGATGGCAAAAATTAAAGAATTTGAAACACAATACAACGTACTTGTATACGCCGTTACGCACGAATACACTAACTTCGGCGAGTGTTACGATTTCCTGTATATTCCCGATGACAAATCGGACTGGAAGTATATGTTGATGCCGCAAAAAACGATGTTTTACGTTTCGGCATACGTATGGAACAAGTCGGACGATATGTGTTCGGAATTCGGAACGATCGGTATCCGTTCTTTCGGCGGCGGTATTAAAAGGGTTATGTGAGGCGCGATATGAAAGAATACAAAGCAATGGCGCATATCAATTCATTGAACGGCAAACTCGCCGAAATCACGGTACTTGAAAACGTCGGCGATAACGATTACATCGTAGAATACAACGGCATTAAATGCCACGCGATTTTCAACCGGTTTGTCTGCGAATATTACGCCGACGACGTTTACGAGGTAATAAAGGAATAACGATTATGATACAATTAAAATTAACGGCAAATACGCCGTCCGAACAACGAATTTTAGAATATTTACAGAACACCGCGAGCGAAACGCTCGCCGAAAAGATAAACAACGGCACGCCGTTCGAAAAAGACGGAAAGCCGCTGACAAACAAAAAATCTTTATCGGGATTTATGAAATACGCCTGCGACGAAGCGAGAAACCTTATTGCACAAGACGAAACCGCCGCGTGCGTAGAAGATTCCGTGGTGTACGGGTGGGCGATTCACTATTTCGAAGAAGATTCCATCGAAGGCACGTTGTACACGCTTGACGGCTCGGAATATATCCCCGAGAAAAAGTCCGCGCACGTATCCGGAAAAGCAGCGAAAACAAGCGTTGCTTCCGCTACTACCCCTGCCGTTTCAACGCCGCAAAACAAACAGGAATCTTTATTCGATATGCTTTCTTCTAAGCAACCCGTTTCCGAACCAACGCCGTCTGACGAGCCTACCCCCGAAGAATTACAAGAGACTCTGGAAGAAACGGCTAACGAACCCGAACCCGTTCAAGAAGCCGTTATCGAACCGCCAAAACCGCGCAACTTATCGCCCGTTTACGCAGAGTATCTTAAAATCAAAGAGAAATATCCCGATTGTATCGTCGCCTACCGTTTAGGCGATTTTTACGAAATTCTCGATAGCGACGCGGTTACGGTTGCAAAAGAACTCGACTTGACTTTGACGAGCCGCGATTGCGGACTCGATACCCGCGTGCCTATGGTAGGCTTCCCCTATCACGCCGCCGATATTTACATATCGAAAATCATCGAACGCGGACACAAAATCGCCGTTTGCGAACGGCTTGACGAAATCAAACTTTTGCCCGAACCGAAGCCGCAAGAAGTAGACGAAGAAACGGGCGAAATCCTTTCCTACGAAGGAATGAAAGAATTTGACGGCGATATTATCGAACCGCCGCATCTTTCAGAAGATTTGCCCGCACAAAACGAAACCGACGTAGAAAATACCCTACTCGAAGAAGAAAAGGCGTTTGCCGAAGCGTTTGATCCCGAAGCCGTTTGCGCGCTTGCAGATTTGCTCGGAGATTGCTTTATTTTAGTTTAACCGAGGACCTTTCTTATGAAAATCGAAAAAATTAAACCTATTCCAAAATACATTCTCGCCCGCATCAAAAAAGCCGACGCGCAAAACAATGTAACGTTGCCTCACCAAACGCGTTTTTATGCCTACCTTACAAAAAACGACGGCGAACTCGTAAAAGTTACCGTCGCCGTGAAATATCGGTATAAGAAGTGGCTGTATAAGCAAGTTGCCGTACACGGGATTCATTCCGATTTATGCTTCGTGAAAGATATGGTTTTTTATAATATCTGGGGCTATTTCGTGGGCTGGTACGAACAAGGCGCGCAAAAAGCACCGCGTTGGTACGAAAGCGTCGAATGGTGTATCGGTTACGACAAATATTTCGATCCGCAAGCCACTATCGTTAACCGGGAATTCTTAGACAAATTTCCCGAATACAAATATTCCGCCGTAAATCTTTACAACGGCGTAAACGTACTGAAATATTTACGCTTTTATGAAACATATCCGCAAATCGAATATCTGATGAAAGCGGGGCTTGACGATTACGTCTTTTCAAAACAGATTTTAAAAAACGTCGGCAAAAACAAATCATTTGCAAAATGGCTTATGAAAAACCGCGCGGAACTTACGGAAAATAAGTATTACGTAGACGTGATCCTTCGCGCGTTTAAAACGGGCAAACCGCTTGCCGACGTACAAGCCTACCGCAACTACCGTATGAAATTGTCGAAAGAAACGGCATTAAAAGAGTTACGCACGTTTTTCAAAAACGACCTTGAAAAATTTGTGTTGTATCTTCGCAAGCAGGAAACAAATCCGTATTCGTATCGGGATTATCTTCACGCTTGTCAATATCTCGGTTTGAATATGACGATTGCAAAAAATCGTTATCCCCGCGACTTCAAACGTTGGCACGATATCCGCATTGACGAATACGCCACAGCAAAAGCGGTTCAGGACGAAAAAGAGCGGAAAGCATTTTACGATACTTTCGCCGCCGTCGCAAACAAGTATTCGGGACTTGAATACGATAATAAGTCCGTATATATCGCCGTGATTGCGCAAAGCCCTGCCGAGCTTATCCGTGAAGGCGAATTGCTCAATCATTGCGTAGGTCGCATGGGCTACGATCGGAAATTCGCGCGGGAAGAATCGTTGATTTTCTTTATCCGCACGAAAGAACACCCCGACATACCGTTCGTTACCGTCGAATACTCGCCGAGCCGAAGAAAAATACTGCAATGTTACGCTTATCACGATTCTACGCCCGACGACGGCGTTTTGCAGTTTGTCAATCTCACGTGGCTGCCCTATGCGAATAAGAAACTTCGCAAAATTCAAAGGTCCGCCGCGTGATTTGCTTTTTACGGGAGATTTTTATTGATGAAACCTTTTACTTTTGATTTCGATTTCGGTACTTGTTCTTATTCCGAAAACGTTGCATTAAAACCTTTTAAGCCGGTTAAACACCCCCAGCAACCGCAAAACCTTTGCCCGTATCCGATTCCTTTGCTCGACGAGATTATCAAGGACATCGACAACGAAAGCCGCAACGTGGATAAATCGAAATTCGTTTCCGACTTATTCG
>CAJKUC010000010.1 GCA_905203015.1 uncultured Christensenella sp.
AAAAATACGGTGTCACGGTTACCGCGCTGTGCCCCGGACCTACGAAAACGGGGTTTGAAAGCGCGGCGGCGCTCGGCGAATCGGGCTTATTCAAAAATCTGAAAAACGCCGACGCCATGAAAACGGCGACTTTCGGCTATAAGAAAATGAAAAAGGGAAAAGCGGTTGCCGTGCACGGCGCGTACAATCGGTTTCTTGTGCGGCTGATGAAATTCGCTCCCCGCGCGCTGGTGAGAAAGTGTGTGTATAATATACAGAAAGAAAAGAAGTAAAACGATTTCCGATAAAGGGAACTGGTGTGAAAAGCGGGCGGCAGCAATCGTCCGCTTTTTCATACAGAAGAGAAAATGTGCCGAAACGCAAAAAAAATTTGCGAAAGAGCAAAAAATACGCTTTTAAGCGGTTGAAAAATATTTCCGAATGTGTTATACTGTTAAAGGCGTTGCGGGGCAATCCCGTATCACGTCGCCGAAAAATCACGAAATTCTTATGGAGGAATGTACAATATGACGATCTCACAGGAAGTTGAACAGATGTACTGCGTCGCGAAAGGCGCGGGCGTCGCACGTCACGAGAACTCCGCGATTCCCGAAGAGGGAAAGTGGATTCACGCGAAGGAAATCAAAGATATCAGCGGCTTCACGCACGGCGTGGGTTGGTGCGCTCCGCAGCAGGGCGCCTGCAAATTGTCGTTGAATATCAAAAACGGTATTATTCAGGAAGCGTTGGTGGAAACGATCGGCTGTTCCGGTATGACTCATTCCGCGGCTATGGCTGCCGAAATTCTTCCCGGCAAAACGCCTCTCGAAGCGCTGAATACCGATCTGGTCTGCGACGCGATCAACACCGCGATGAGAGAACTCTTCCTGCAGATCGTTTACGGTCGTTCCCAGTCCGCTTTCTCCGACGACGGCCTTACCGTAGGCGCGGGGCTCGAAGATCTGGGCAAAGGGCTTCGTTCGCAGGTGGGTACGATGTATTCCACGTTGCAGAAAGGCGTTCGTTATCTGGAAATGGCGGAAGGCTACGTCACCCGCCTTGCGCTTGACGAAAACAACGAAGTTATCGGCTACGAATTCGTTTCGCTCGGCAAGATGACCGATTTCATCAAGAAAGGCATCGAACCCAACGAGGCGTATAAAAAAGCCATGGGCCACTACGGCAGATTTACTGCGGAGCAGGGCGCGGTGAAATTCATCGACCCCCGCAAAGAGTAAGGCAGGGAGGAGAAACGTATGTCATTATTTGAAGGATATGAAAGAAGAATCGATAAAATCAACGGCGTATTGAAAGAATACGGCATTTCGTCCGTTGAAGAATGCAAAGATATTTGCCTTTCCAAAGGCGTGGATTGCGATAAAATCGTAAGAGGCACGCAGCCGATCTGCTTTGAAAACGCCGTATGGGCGTACACCGTGGGCGCGGCGATCGCAATCAAGAAAGGCTGCAAAAAGGCTTCCGACGCGGCTGCCGCGATCGGTATCGGTCTGCAGGCATTCTGTGTTCCCGGATCCGTTGCGCAGAATCGTCTGGTAGGTCTCGGGCACGGCAACCTTGCCGCAATGCTCCTTTCCGAAGAAACGGAATGCTTCTGCTTCCTTGCCGGGCACGAATCTTTCGCCGCGGCGGAAGGCGCTATTTCCATCGCGCAAAATGCGAATAAAGTGAGAAAGAATCCGCTTCGCGTTATTCTGAACGGCCTCGGCAAAGACGCCGCGTATATCATTTCCAGAATCAACGGCTTTACGTTCGTTGAAACGGAATTCGATCACTCCACGGAAACGGTGAAAGTGGTGTACGAGAAGGCTTTTTCTACGGGCGACAGAGCGAAAGTGAAGTGCTACGGCGCAGACGACGTTCCCGAAGGCGTGGCGATCATGAAGAAAGAAAAAGTGGGCGTTTCCATCACCGGTAACTCCACCAATCCCACGAGATTCCAGCACCCCGTTGCGGGCACCTACAAAAAGTGGTGCAACGAAAACGGCGTGAAATATTTCTCCGTTGCCAGCGGCGGCGGTACGGGCAGAACCCTTCACCCCGACAATATGGCGGCGGGCCCCGCTTCGTACGGCATGACCGATACGATGGGCAGAATGCATTCCGACGCGCAGTTCGCAGGTTCGTCCTCCGTACCCGCGCACGTTGAAATGATGGGCCTTATCGGTATGGGCAACAACCCTATGGTAGGCGCGACGGTTGCCGTGGCGGTTGCCGTGGAAGAAGGCATGAAGAACTGAATTTTTTAACGCATCTTGAAAAGAGCGGACGATTTGGAATCGGCGTGTATAAAAGCGCGCCGATTCTGTTTTTTCACATACGAAGCGGAAAATTGCGCTTATCGGAAGGAAAGTCGTAAATTCTTTGAAAAGCGCGCTTGACAAAGACCGTTGAATTATGCTATAATTTGGATATGCGATCCGAAAAAGACGCAATCGCCAAGAATTGTTTCGGGATCGGAATAAAATATTTACGGAGAGGAAAAATAATGATTTATATCGTCGGCAGCATGAATATGGATCTCAGAATCGAAAGCCCTTATATGCCTGTGGCGGGAGAAACGCTTACCGGAAGCAACTTTATGACGAACGGCGGGGGAAAGGGCGCGAATCAGGCGACCGCGGCGGCGAAACTCGGCGGAAAGATTAAAATGTGCGGCGTGGTAGGCAACGATTCTTTCGGTGCGACGCTGATCGGAAATCTGAAAGCGGCGGGGGTGGACGTATCGCATATCCGCGTGGCGAAAGGCGTATCTACGGGCATCGCCGTGATCATTGTCACCGACGGAAACAATCGCATTATTCTCGATAAAGGGGCGAACGCTCTTCTGTGCGAAAAGGACATCGACGAATTTTTAAAAGACGCAAAAGAGGGCGACGTATATCTTACGCAACTCGAAAATCCGATCGACGTCATCGGTTACGGCTTGAAAAACGCAAAGGAAAAGGGGCTTGTCACCGTTCTTAATCCCGCGCCCGCCAATAAAGAGATTGCGGCGTATTTTCCGTATGTGGATCTGATCACGCCGAATGAAAGCGAATTGGAGTTGTTCGGAGGAAAAGAGGCGTTGTTTGCGCAGGGAATCAAGAAAATCGTAACGACGCTCGGCTCGAAAGGCTACGAAATCGCGGATAAGCAGTCCGCTAAAACGTACCCTTGCATAAAAGTGAAAGCCGTGGATACCACGGCGGCGGGAGATACGCTTTGCGGCGGACTCTGCACGCTGCTTTCCGAAGGAAAATCTCTGGAAGAAGCATGCGCTTTCGGCAGCAAGGCGGCTTCGATCGCCTGCACAAGGGCGGGAGCGCAGCAATCGATCCCCACGCGGGAGGAAACGGAAAACTATTGAGCGAAGAAAAATTTCCCGATCGATCCGTAAATCCCGTAACGGAAAAAATTCGTTACGGGATTTTTTTGCGATAAAATTTGCGGTAAAATCAGGTATCGTGCCTACATCGGAAAAATAACGTTTTAATATAACGCCGCGATCGGCAGAAATCATGCGGCAGGAAAATTACGGAACAATTATATTATTTTTCTATATTTACATTCGGGCTACCAAAAAACTTGTCCGTTGTTTTTCAAAGAAAACGTTTTGAAATGTGCGGAATTACGTCTGTTTTTTCACTTCCGAAAACTTTGAAAAGGCGGAAACAAAAACAACCTGCTATAAGTTTTTTCTATACCGCATAATATCTTCATATGCTTGACATTGCCACAAAATATGGTATAATTGAATAGATCTTTGTAACAACATATTGTGTTTTTGAAATTGCTTTGCGCTATATGTCGCGGAGTGAATTTTTTTCGGAAGAGGATTTTCCGGAAAGAGTAAAACGCCGCAAAGGGGAGAAACGCGAGAAAAGACAAAAGCAAAAAGAAAAGGAAGGTGATAAAGGTGAAAATCATCAAAAGAAACGGTCAGGAAGCGATTTTCGACAGGGCGAAAATCGAATGCGCCGTAGGAAAAGCGAACGAGGAAATGGACGATTTCGCGAAAATTTCGCACGAAGAAATTTCCGCCCTTGCCGCAGACGTGGAAAAAGAATGCAATCATATGGGGCGTTCCGTTTCCGTGGAAGAAATACAGGATATGGTGGAAGATCGCCTGATGGCGAAAAATAAATTTTCTCTTGCGAGAAAATACATCACCTATCGTTATTCCCGCGCGCTTGCCCGTAAGGCAAACACCACCGACGCGCATATTTTGTCGCTAATCGAATGCAACAACGAGGAAGTGAAACAGGAAAATTCCAATAAGAATCCCACGGTGAACAGCGTTCAGCGCGACTATATGGCGGGCGAAGTATCCAAGGACCTTACGCGCCGTATTCTTCTTCCCGAAGATATCGTACGCGCCCACGACGAGGGAATTATTCATTTCCACGACGCGGATTATTTCGCGCAGCATATGCATAACTGCGATCTCGTGAACCTCGAAGATATGTTGCAGAACGGCACGGTGATTTCCGGAACGCTGATTGAAAAACCGCACAGTTTTTCCACAGCGTGCAATATCGCCACGCAGATTATCGCGCAGGTGGCGTCGAATCAGTATGGCGGGCAGAGCATTTCGCTTACGCATCTTGCGCCGTTCGTGGATATCAGCCGTAAAAAAATCCGCAAAGAAGTGGCGGACGAACTTGCTCTCGTGAACGTCACCGACGAAGATCATATCGCGCAGATCGCCGAAAAACGCCTTCGCGACGAAGTGAGAAAAGGGATTCAGATGATCCAGTATCAGGTGGTTACGCTGCTCACAACGAACGGGCAGGCGCCTTTCGTCACGGTGTTTATGTATCTGAACGAGGCGCGGAACGAGCAGGAAAAAGCGGATCTCGCGATGATCATCGAAGAGACGCTGAAACAGCGTATTCAGGGCGTAAAGAACGAATCCGGCGAATGGATCACGCCCGCGTTCCCCAAACTGATTTACGTGCTTGAGCCCGATAATATCAAAGAAGACGAGCCGTTCTGGTATCTTACCGAACTTGCGGCGAGATGTACGGCGAAACGTATGGTGCCCGATTATATTTCGGAAAAGAAAATGCTCGAATACAAAGTGGATAAGAACGGCGAAGGGCATTGCTATACGTGTATGGGCTGCAGAAGTTTTCTTACGCCGTATGTGGACGAAAACGGCAAGCCGAAATATTATGGCAGATTCAATCAGGGCGTCGTTACGATCAATCTGGTGGATGTTGCGCTTTCTTCCGGAAAAGACGAAAAGAAATTCTGGGAAATTTTCGACGAACGCCTCGATCTTTGCTATCGCGCTTTGATGTATCGCCATAACCGGCTGAAGGGTACCGTGTCCGACGCCGCGCCTATTCTTTGGCAATACGGCGCGCTTGCACGCCTGAAAAAAGGCGAGACGATCGATAAACTTCTTTACGGCGGGTATTCCACGATTTCGCTTGGATATGCGGGGCTTTACGAATGTACGAAGTATATGACGGGTAAATCTCACACCGACGAAGAGGCGAAGCCGTTCGCTCTTGCCGTGATGCAGCACATGAACGATAAATGCAAAGAATGGAAAGCCAAAGAAAACATCGACTTTTCCCTCTACGGCACGCCGCTCGAAAGCACAACGTATAAATTCGCGAAGTGCCTGCAAAAGCGTTTCGGTATCGTGCCCGGGGTGACGGATAAGAATTATATCACGAATTCGTATCACGTGCACGTCAGCGAAAAAATCGACGCGTTCACGAAACTGAAATTCGAGAGCGAGTTCCAGCAACTTTCTCCCGGCGGAGCGATCAGTTACGTGGAAGTGCCGAATATGCAGGATAATATTCCCGCGGTTCTCGCCGTCATAAAATTCATTTACGAAAACATTATGTATGCGGAACTCAACACGAAGAGCGATTATTGCCAGGTCTGCGGCTACGACGGAGAAATTCAGATCGTCACCGACGAATCGGGAAAACTCGTGTGGGAATGCCCGTGCTGCAAAAATCGCGACCAGTCGAAAATGAACGTAGCGCGCCGTACTTGCGGATATATCGGCACGCAATACTGGAATCAGGGGCGTACGCAGGAAATCAAAGACCGCGTATTGCATCTTTAATCGAATATCACGGCGGCGTAACGTTTTACGCCGCTTTGTTTTAAATTTTTACGGAGATAACGATATGAATTATGCCACGATAAAATGGACGGATATCGCAAACGGCGAAGGGGTGAGAATTTCTCTTTTCGTTTCGGGCTGTACGCGGCATTGTAAAGATTGCTTCAACGCCGTGGCGTGGGATTTTAATTACGGTCAGCCATTCGACGAAGAGGTGCAGAATAAGATTTTCGAGGGGCTGAAAGCGGATTATATCGCGGGGCTTTCGCTTCTCGGCGGCGAGCCGTTCGAGCCCGAGAATCAGCGCGCTTTGTTGCCGTTCGTACGCGAAGCGAAAAAACGTTTTCCCGATAAAACGATCTGGTGCTATACGGGCAACGTGTACGATCCCGCAACGGGGCTTTTAAAAGAAACGGATAAAAACACGGAAGTAACGGAAGAATTGCTCTCGTATATCGACGTGCTTGTTGACGGAGAGTTCGTTGCGGATCTGAAAAATATCCGTCTGAAATTCCGCGGTTCGTCGAATCAGCGCGTTCTCGATATGAAAAAGACGAAAAAATCGAAAACGCCCGTATTTTATCTTGATTAAATCGAAAAGACATGCTATAATTATATCGGACGTGTAAGCGTGTTTTTCCGTAACGACTGCAATGCCGGAGAAAAACAGATTTTGTATTTACGCCGTCCGTTCCGTGTGCGGAGTTATCGTTTGAATGATCGATTGCGCGGCGGATATGAATTCCCGATCTTTCGGAAGACAGAAAAGGATTATCGTAATGTTGAGTTCAACGGAATTTACGGCAACGTGTGAAGAAGCGTCGTATATGGAACGGGCGTTTGTGCCTTGCTACGGCGAAGAAAACGGCGATTCGACGACGTTTTTGCATATGAAAGAGAAGAAAAAATCGAAAGTGCTGGCTACGGTGCGAGCCTATCTGAACAGTTACATGTTTTACGTGTTGCAGATTATCGTCGCGCTTTTTTTTGTATGGCTGAAACAAGAAGTGTGGGGCGCCGTGTTTTTCGGGGCTCTGCTTCTTACGAATCTTGTAATATGCGACGATATACGCGCCACAACGTTGCCGTTTCTTATTATCTGCACGATTACGACGAATCGCTATAATTCTTATAGTACGTTTATCGTATTTGCAAAATATGCCCCGATCGCGCTGGTGTGCCTGATTTATCATTTCGTGGTGTATCCGAAAAAATTCGTCTGCGGCGAAAGCGCGAAAGGAATTTTTGCCGTAAGTATCGCCGTCTGTTTCGGCGGTATGGGCAGATTTTCGCTTGAAACGTATGTATACGGCGCGTATTATTTCTTCGGGCTCGGTTTCGGAATGTTGCTTGTATACTTTCTGCTGCGCTCGCAGTTCGGCGACGATACGGAAGAAGGACGTCTGAAATTCGCGTTTTTAATGACGTTGATGGGCGTCTTGTGCGCAGGCATGATTGCGAACGGCTATTATAAATTACATACGGAAATCCTGCCTGAAAATTACAGCGCGTTTTCGCGGAATAATCTTTCCACGATTCTTATGTTTGCGATGCCTTTTCCGCTGTATCTTGCGAAAAAATGGAAATTTGCGCCTGTTTTTTCGGTGATTACGCTGTGCGCGTTGTCGTTTACGGGCTCGCGCGGCGGTTTTATTTTCGGCTGCGTTGAATTCGTCGCGTGCACGGCGCTTTGGATCTTTTCGGGCGGAACGAAAAAAAGCCGAAAAGTAAGACTGATCGCATTTTTATCGGTGATTGCCGTGCTGGCAATCTGCCTGTCTCCGTTTATAGTGAAAATTCTGAAACACAGATTCGAGCCGGATCTGAAAAGCGAAATGCGCTTTCTGATGATGCGCGAAGCGTTTATGAAATTTCTGAAACGCCCGATTTCCGGGTACGGTTTGCTCGATTCGGAAATTCTGTACGAATCCGTACGCAAAAAAGGCTCGCTTACCTGGTATCATATGATGGTGCCGCAGGTGATCGGAGGAATGGGGCTGATCGGCGTGTTCTGTTACGCTTATCAGTGCGTGGGAAGAATCCGTCTCGCTTTAACGAAACCGGGAATTTGGTCGCTTGTCCTCGGTATTTCTTATCTCGGCGTTCTGATGATGAGTCAGGTGAACCCCGGGGAGTTTTGCCCGTTGCCGTTTGAATTTCTTGCGGTGCTGTTGTTTGTAATGCAGGAAACGCGCTTGCAGACGACTCGCCCGCTGTTTTGGGACAAGACGAAGTGATCTCGGATTCGGCTAAGGCTAAAATAACGGAGAGCCTTAGCATCCGGGGTGCGGAATACGCCCGAAAAAGCCTGCCGGGGCGCCGAAAAAACAATACGAAAGAATAATATAAAAATTTCGCCGCATACGATATTGTATGAAAAAATACGATACGCGCCGTGTGGCGAAATTTTTCTTTCCTGCGATAAAACGTATGGCGTTGCTTGCCTGTGTATTTGTCGTTGCCTGTGCGTGTTTTTACGCATGCGAAACGTCGTCGATCGAAGAAATTGCGTTGGATAAAGCGTTTTATTTTCTTGTTTCCGAAGAAGAAAACGCAGAGGCGTGTATTTCCGTGGCTACGTTGTACGGCGAGGCGGGAACGGAATATTCTTCGGACGGGAAAACATACGTGTTGTATGCCTGTTTTTCCGAAGCGGAGGAAGCGGAAAAAGAGCGAGCGGACCTGTGCAAAAAGAATATGCCTTATGCCGATTCTCTGTTTGTTTTGCCGAAACGTTGCGGAATGCTGTATTTTCGTGATAAGGCACAAAAACGCAGAAAGAACGATACGGTGAATTTTTTATCTTCGCTCGACGCGTGCGGGCAGGCCGTTTCCCGTGCCGCTTCCGATTTGCTCGGCGGCGTTTCTCAGAAAGCCCTGAAGCAGGGCAACGCCGTTACGACGGCAGTGCTTACGGATTTAGCGGCGAAGGCAAAAACGATCGGCAAAGAGGAAAAGTGCCGCGTATGGACGGATGCCGGATCGCGATGCGCCGATATTGCGGAAAATCTTGATTCCGCGGCGGGAGGCATTATTTTTGCGGGAGATCTGAAATATATCCGCGCGGAGATCTGTCGGCTCTATATTGATTTCGCGGAAAATTTTTCTATATAAACGAGGAAAAGTAATTGCTTTTTCGGATCGGAATTTCAAATGTAAAAAACGCTGTAACATGACGTTTCCGAATCATAAAAAAATTATAAAAAATATTTGTCAAATGCCTTAAAAACGCTTGCTTTTTTTTGATATATAGAGTATAATAAACAGGCTTGTGATCGATGAGTTGCTTCATCGAAAAAGGAGTGCTACTGTGGCTCAGTTGGTAGAGCAGCTGATTCGTAATCAGCAGGTCGCCGGTTCAAGTCCGGCCAGTAGCTCCAAAAATAAACGATTGTAAGTGATTTGCTTATGATCGTTTATTTATTTTCAGATGTTCCTTAAATAAGATAACCGAGAATCTGATATCGGCGTCGGGGTCACGAACCCGTTTATATCGGGAATATCGGGCTTGCCCTTAAAGTTATAACACAGTGAGTGCGTTTGGAAGTTTGGCACTTGTAAAATCTGAGCCCGCGATAGTGCGCGAATAGGGGACGTGTCATGAAAGTGCTACACGAACCGACGGCTGTAATATGATTCAGATACTGTATTACAGTGACCGCAACGGTTAACGTCGGCAAAGGAACTTCCGTTTTTGAATATTTCGGCGGTCGACGGGAGGTTGGCTGCTTTTTTATTTGTCGGCTTTCTTTGGAATGATTTTTGCGAGTATATTATTATGTTACGCATAGAAGTTATGACACGCATAATACTTTTATGTATGACATAATATAATGAGATGAAATGTTGTTAATAAAAAAGAAGCGTTTTCGCAAATTAGGCGGAAATGCTTCTTTTTAATTGTATTTAAATTTGCTCGCGGGGATAAAATACGTAAAGATATTCCCGTAAAATGTTTTGAATCGCTTATTTATCGACGGAAGAGGAAGTATCGGAAACTTTCTGAAGAATCGGCTTTTGCGAAAGCGATTTTCTCGTAAGTTGCGCTTCCATTTTCTTTTCTCTGCGCTGCGCCGCTTCAAGTTCTTTTTTGATGCGTCTGGCTTCCTGTTTTTCCGTTAGTTCTTTTGTATTTGTTCCGCTTTTATTGATTCTGTATAACAGATAGAAGAGAAACCCGGCCGCAACACAGCATAAAAACGCGCCGAGTAAAGAAAACACGGTGGGCGTTAAGGAAGTGCCGGGCTGTTTATACTGTACCCATTCCACGGCTGTTAAATTGCCGTCGGGTGAATCTGCAAAGTTGTTCTGCGCGCCGTAAGGTAATATTCTTGTCAGTAAAAACACGGAAACGCAGGTGCAGAAACAAATAGCGAAACCGATTAAAACGTTGAGTTTTTTTCTGTTCATAGTTTCACCTCTTTGAAAAAATATAGCACATTATGGTCGGTTTGTCAAGAGAATTTTGCATTTTGCCCGAAAAAACGTTGAATAAGCGGTGAAATTTCATTTAAAATGATTCAAAACAGATTGAAGATCTGCGGGGAAAAACGTAAAAAACAATCGGAAAATCGCACCGAACGACGTTTTTTGTGCGTATAATACAGTAAGCGACGAAACGACGCGGTTCGTGCCGACCGTATAAAGAAACGAGCCGATACGTAAAGTGATCTTCGTTGCTTTGCGAGGATTATACCGATGACAAAATTTTCCGATTTTCCCGTTTGGATACAGGCTTTTTTCGGCGCTTCCGGTGCGTTTTTATTCACTGTATGCGGCGCCGTGCTTGTGTTTTTTCTGAAAGGCGAAAGCGGAAAAGCGAAAAGCGCGTTCGGCGGCTTTTCTTCCGGGGTGATGCTTTCGGCGGCGTTTTTTTCTCTCCTTTTGCCTGCCCTCGAAGTGGAAACTCGTTTGTCGCCCGCTTTTTCCGTCACGCTCGGTTTTCTCTGCGGCGCGCTCCTCATCTCCTGCGCCGATCTCTTTTTTATAAAGGGCGGAAAAACGACGGGCGGCGTCAAGTTGCTGTATGCGTCGGTCACACTTCACAATGTTCCGGAAGGATTAGCCGTCGGTGTTGCTTTTACGGGCGGCGTTCTTCCGGGACTGATGCTTGCGCTCGGGATCGGCATACAGAATTTTCCCGAGGGCTTTTGTCTTGCGTATCCGTTGAAAAGCAGCGGTCTTTCAACGAAAAAAAGTTTTTGGCTTTCCGTTCTTTCGGGGGCGATCGAAATCCCGTTTGCCGTTCTCGGTTCGCTTCTTTTTGCTACGGGCGGCTATATGGCGTTCGCTCTGTCGTTCGCCGCCGGCGCGATGATCGCCGTCACCGCCACGGAACTGATCGCGGAAGCGTTTGAGGAAAAAAATCCGCTTTCGCTTGTGTGTTTCACAATCGGATTTGCCGTGATTATGTTTCTCGATCTGTTCTTTGCTTGAAGTACTGAGGCTGAGCGCATGCTATAAGTTCCGAAGTCTTAAAAAGCGGTTTTCAAAACCTGTTGCGTTTTGTTTGCTCCCGTTGAAAAAGGCAGCCGAAAAACGGTTGCTTTTTTTGCTTTATTTTGTTATAATTAAAAACAACGAAAAACTGCAAAAGAGGAGTGAAAAGATATGCCTGCGATTAAAGTGAAAAAACTCGACGAGAGAGCGGTGTTGCCCGCCTACGGCTCTGAATATGCCGCGGGGGCGGATTTGTACGCCGTTTCCGACGGCGCGATAACGTTTCTGCCGGGCGAAACGAAATTCGTGCACACCGGGCTTGCAATGGAAATCCCCGTAGGCTATGCCGGGCTTGTGTATGCCCGTAGCGGTCTGGCGACGAAACGCGGGCTTGCTCCCGCCAATAAAGTGGGCGTGATAGACGCGGATTATCGCGGCGAAATCATGGTGGCGCTGCATAATCATTCCGAGAAAGAACAGACGATCGAATCGGGCGAAAGGATCGCGCAACTTGTGGTTACGCCTTTTTTAAAAGCGGAGTATACGGAAGCGGAAAGTCTTTCCGATACGGCGCGGGGCGAAGGCGGCTTCGGTAGTACGGGCAAGAAATAATACTCGGAATAATGCTCGCGCGAAAATTGCGGTATGCGGCGAAATCGGGCAAAAGAATTAAACCGCAGGGCCAAAGAAGAAACGAAAGAGGTAAAAATATGTCTATGAGAATGCGCAGAAAGCGCAATTTCGACGAGCGTATGTTAGCGTGTGGCGATCTGCTGCTGGCGCATGGTACCGCAGGAATACTGAATATGAAAGAAGCGGCGGAAAATTATCGCGATCTGATTGATTTTTCCGCGGCGTTCGGCAACGATCACCCTGTAGAACTGGAAATCGGCTGCGGAAAAGGCGGCTTTATCATCGAAATGGCAAACGCGCGCGAAAACGTGAATTTTCTCGCTCTCGAAAAAATGAGCAACGTTATTTTAACGCCGATGGAGCGCGTGGCGCAGGAGCAAATTAAAAACGTGAAATTTCTGAATATTCGCGCGGAGTGCCTGCCTTGCTATATTCCCGAAAATTCGATCGACGCGATCTATCTTAATTTTTCCACGCCGTTGCCGAAAATCGGCTATGCATCGCAGCGGCTTACGCACAGAAATTTTCTGGAAAAGTATAAGAAACTGCTGAAAAAGGGCGGGAAGATCATACAAAAAACCGACGATCGTCCGTTTTTCGATTTTTCTTTGGAAGAATACGCTGCCGCAGGGTATAAATTGGAAAAAGCCGATTACGATTTGCATAAAAACGGCAATCCGGAAGGTAATATCGAAACGGAATACGAAAAAAAATGGGTGGAATGCGGTAAGCTGATTCATCTTGCGATTGCCGTGAAAGACGAATAAAATCATACGGCGAAGCGTGTTCATTTGCTTGACAATGCTTTGTTTCGCGTGCTATACTTATAATGTTATCGAAAACTTAAACCGAAAGACGCGTTCCGACGGCGAAAGGGAAAGTACAATTCATAAATACGAAGATCCGTTTACAGAGGCGGGATCGGAGCGGCGGGGAAAATCCTTCCGTAACGATAGGAATACGGCGAAAAATCCGTTGCGTATTTTTCAGTGAAGAATGTAATGAAGTCTCTTTTGCCCGAAAACGCGGCAAAGGAGATTTTTATTATGCAAAATGCAGAAAATATCGCCGCCGAGGCGGGCGAAAACCGTATTTCCGTAGTGAGTATTCTCGTTTTCAATCGCGAAAGTGCGGAACGGGTAAATTCCGTGCTTTCCTCTTACGGAGAATATATCATCGGCAGAATGGGTATACCGTATAAGCGGAAGAATGTTTCCGTGCTTTCCGTCGCGCTCGACGCTCCCGTAGAAATTACCAACGCGCTCACGGGAAAACTCGGGAAAACGGAAGGGGTTTCCGTGAAAGCCCTGTTCGGAAAAATCTGAACGAGCCGTGGTCGAAGGCTAAGAGGAAAAAATTTTCTCGAATTTAAATTTTGCCGAAACCGAAATGAAGGCCCATTGAAATGCTTGTAAAAAAGATAAAAAAACAAAGGAGATTATACAAACATGAAAAAAGGATTTATCGCAAAACTTTTTGCTTCCGTCACCGCGCTCACCTGCGCGTTTTCGATTGCGGCGTGCTCGAAAGACGAGCCGACGAAAAACGATAACGGTACGAACGGATCGCAGACGGAAAAAACAGAATATCAGATGCTCGGCACGGTAACGCACGGCAATTTATATTTTCTTTCCAAAAATTCGGAAGAAAAATTCGATACGACGGCTTCTTTGCAATCGCTGATCGGCAAAAAAGTAGGCGTCGTGCAACTGCCGAACGTTCCCGGGCTTATTCTCAAACTGATTCTTCAGAAAAATAACGTGCCGTTCAAACAGATCGAAACGGCGGACGAAGCCGCGGAAGACAAAGTGAATCTGCTTGCGATTTCCAGCGATAACGCCGCGGCAACGATTGTTGCAAACGCGGAAAATTACGATTGTTTTGTTGCCGCGGATCCGCTCGTTACTTTGAAAACCAATCAGAACTTATTCAGATCCGGCAGCCTGCAAGCGCTTTACGGCGAAAACGGATATCCGCAGGCGGTGATCGTGGGAAAGAGCGCGTTTTTGAAACAGTATCCCGAATGGACGAATAAATTCATGGAAAAACTTTCCGGAGCAGACGAATATCTTGCCGAAAGCGCCGCCGCCGCGATCCTCGCGCCGTATACCGCCGCATACACGGCGGACGGAAGAACGGGCAGTTGGAACGCGAAGAATCTGAACGCGGCAAGCGTGGCAAACTGTAACGTAAAATTTGAAGCGTCGGCAACCTGCAAAACGGCTGTAACCACGATCGTTACGGAAATGTTTGAAATTCAGAGGCAGGCGGCGCCGACGATCACAGACGCTTTCTTCTATCTTCCGCCCGAAAGCGGCGTAAACACGATGTCTGCCGATATGGCTTCGGTTATGATCGCATCGAAAACACCGGAAGAAACGATCGTGTATTCTCCCGACGGCGCGCCCGCATTGATTCTTGCGGAACTGATGGCGGAAGGAACGCTCGAAGATACGGCGATCACATGCAAAATCGTCAGCCCCGATACGATCGGTACGTATGTTTCTTATCAGGGCGATCAGCAGTACAAAAACGCGGATTTCTGTATTCTTCCCGTAAATATGGCGGCGAAACTGCTCGGCAGATAATCGGGCAGGAAACAAGAGCCTGCTTGCCGCGAAAAAATGCGGGAAGGCAGAGGAACGGCGGATAAAAGGCGGAATGATGCGAAACGGCGAAAAAAACGGCGCGAATTTTATAAGAAAAAACGTTACGTCGACGCTCCTTTTCGGAGCGGCGGCGTTTCTCGCGTTGTTTGCATTGTGGGCGATTGCTTATTTTTCGGTACGGAACGAATTTCTCGTGCCGTCTTTGAAAGATACCTTGTGCTCTTTCGGCACCCTTTTCAAGGAAAAAGAATTTTTCGTTTCGTACGGAAATACGCTTCTCAGGTTGGTGAAAGCGTTTTTGATATCTTTTCTCCCCGCATTGATTTGCGGCGTGGCGGCGTATGTGTGCCCGCCCGTAAAAAAAATATTTGCCGTGGCTGTGGCGGCGCTTCGTTCGTTGCCTACGATGGCGGTGCTTTTGATGATTCTGGTGTGGTCTACGCCCGGAAAAGCCCCCGTAATCGTAGCGTTTCTGTCGTTGTTTCCGCTCCTTTATACGGGAGTGATAAACGCGCTTTCCTCAGTAGACGAAAAGTATAAAAAGGTATGCAGAGTATATCGCGTGCCGGTGTATCGGCAGATTTTTTCGATGTATCTGCCGCAAAGTTTGCCTTATATGCTGCGCGACGGCGGCAGCGCTCTTTCGTTCGGCGTGAAACTCGTGGTTTCGGCGGAAGTAGTTTCGTATACGTTCAAAAGTATGGGCGGATTGATGCAGGACGCGAAAATTTATCTCGATATGCCGCGCCTGTTTGCTCTTACGCTTTTTGCCGTGCTTACGGGGCTCGTATTTGAAACGATCGGAAATCTGCTTGCCGTTGCGGCGGAAAGGAGGGTGAAATGACGGATCGGCTTTTCGGCTGTGCCTTTGTTTCGGAAAACGAAGCGAAAAACGGCGCGGGAATAAATAATCGGGCGGCAACATACGCAAACGGAAATGCCGAAGAAAGAGAAGCGTTTGCCTCGCTCGCGCATATTTTCAAACGTTACGGCGATAAAACGGTGTTTCACGATTTTTCGTTGGAGATTTATCGCGGGGAAATTCTGTGTATTCTCGGCGAATCCGGCGGAGGAAAGACGACTCTTTTAAATCTGCTCGCTTCGCAGGAGGAAGCGGACGAGGGAGAAATTTTCTTTCCTTGTTGCCGTGGCGATTCGCTTAACGGAGGCGTTCCGCGCGTTTCTTATGCCTTTCAGGATGATACGTTGCTTCCGAATCTCACGGCGCTCGGCAATCTTACGTTTGTCGGCGGCGAGAAAGAAGAATGTGTTTCTCTTCTGCGGCGCGCGGAACTTTCCGATCGCGCGGATAAAATTCCTCGTATGCTTTCGGGCGGCGAAAAACAAAGAGTATCTTTGCTTCGTGCATTTGCAGCGCCGTTCGATCTGTTACTTGCCGACGAACCTTTTTCCGCGCTTGACGTGGCGTTGAAAGAACGTATGATTTCACTCTTTTTGTCTCTGTGGCGGGAAAAATCACAAAAAGAAAGAAAAACGGCGGTGGTGGTGACGCACAGCGTGAAAGAAGCGCTGAAAATCGCCGATCGCGTGATCGTTTTAAAAAACGGCAGAATTGCCGCCGATCGGTGTGTGCCGAAAGAGGACGACGAAAAACAGAAAATACTCCGTATGGAATTGCTTTCTGCTTTGATCGAAGAAGATTGATCAAAATAAAAACAGACCGCGTTTCGCCGATGCAGCGATTCGGGGTCTGTTTTTATTTATGAGGTTTGATTTCTATCCTGTCTGACGACCGACGAAGAAACGGTGCAGATATAAATGTGCCGGAGGATCAAAACGGAAAGGGCAGATCAAACGTCGTTTTATTTATTTTCGTTCGTCGATTTTTCTGAAGATTGCGCGAGTGAAGTATCGTTTTCCGCGCTTTCGATGGAAATTTCCGTAGCGTTGGAGACGTTTGCTCCGCCGAGGGGTAATTCATTTTTATAGGAGATTTTTAAAAATAACGGCGCAAGTACGGAAGTTAAGATGATGATCATGAACACGAAAGGATAAACGGCGGGGGAAACAAGTCCCGAAGAAATTCCTTTATCCGTGCAGATCAGCACCACTTCGGCGCGCACCATCATACCGCAGCCTACGCGGAAAGAATCTTTGTTTGAAAATCCGCATAATTTCGAGGCTGCTCCGCAACCGATCAGTTTTCCCGCAATAGCCGCTATCACGTAGCAAAGGCCGAAAGCCACGAACGATCCGGAAAAGCCCGAAAAATCGAGGTTCATGCCGATCGTCGCAAAGAAAATCGGCGAGAAGAACATATATCCGAGAACGTCGGTTTTCACTTCGACGTACGGCGTTTCCTGCAGAGTTCCGCCGAGGACGAGTCCCGCAACATACGCGCCCGTAATATCCGCCACGCCGAAAATCTTTTCCGCAACGTACGCATATACGAAACATACGCAGATTGCCAAAATGGGAACGCGGCGGTTGTGCGGATAACGGCTTTCGATTTTATTGAAGCGTTTTCTCAAGAAAATTCCCGCCGTAATCGCGATTGCGAAGAAGCAGACGATCTTTAAAATCACCAGCCACCATTCCGCGTTTTCCCACCAGGCGGGGAGAAACGAAGTGTTTTCACCTGCTTCCTGCGAGGTGAAGCCCGTCAGCACGGAAAGCACGATAATGCCTATTACGTCGTCGATCACCGCCGCCGCCACAACTGCCGTGCCTACTTTCGTTTCCAGTTTTCCGAGTTCTTTCAGGGCGGCTACGGTGACGGAAACGGAGGTGGCGGTGAGGATCGCGCCGTAAAAGAAATGGCTTAAAAGGCTGTCGCCCACGCCGAAGATAAATGATACAAGCGTACCGAATGCCATAGGGAACACTACGCCGAACGTAGTGATCACCACGGAAGCCACGCCCGAGGCTTTCAGCATTTTTAAATCGGTGCCGAGCCCCGTGGAAAACATAATAAGTACCACGCCTATTTTCGCGAATACGGAAAGCCACTCTCTGATTTGTTCGCCGAAAAAGATTTCGCGGAAAGATTCCGAAGGGATATACTTCAAAAGCCCGATTAAAAGCCCCGCGATAAGCATACCTATTACGGCAGGCATACCTATTCTGTGCGCGCCGAGACCTAACAACTTTGTCAGGCATAGTATCAGTGCGAGAGGCAAAAGTATTTCAAAAGCGGACATATTTTTTATTCTCCTTTTTATCGGTTGAATCGTAAAAGTCGTAATAGACAATCGGCAAAGCGGCGATCGTAAAAACGCTTGTGTGCCGTAAAAAAAGATGTTGTCGGTTTTCACAAAACCGAGGTCTATTATACTCTGTTCTTTCACAAAACGCAAGCGTTTTACGCGAATATCGCTGAAAAATGCGGAAAAGAAAAAAATAAACGAAATTTACCTTAAAGCGCTGCGCCGCCGCATAAAAACCTTGACTGCAAAGAAAAAAACGGATATAATATATCGGAAAGTATATGGCGTAATTCTGTCGCGTACGTTTTACGCGGCAATGCGCCGCAGACGATTGCGTTAAGGAGCGAAAAAATGTACGAAATAAAGGCGAAAAAAAGGCTGAATCCCACGGTGACGTCGATGAAAATTTACGCGCCGTTCGTGGCGAAAAAAGCGAAGGCGGGGCAGTTTATCATTCTTCGCGCCGAAGAAGACGGCGAAAGGATTCCGCTTACCGTGGCGGGCTGTGATAAAGCGGCGGGAACGGTGGAAATCATCTATCAGATCGTCGGCGCTACAACAATGGCTCTCGATCGGAAAGAAACGGGGGAAAGTATTCCCGATTTCGTCGGTCCTCTCGGTAACGCTACGAAAATCGACGGTTTGAAAAACGTCTGCGTGATCGGCGGAGGCGTAGGATGCGCCATCGCTTTGCCCGTTGCCCGCGCGTTGCACGAAGCGGGGGCGAACGTTACGTCGATTATAGGTTTTCGCAATAAAGATCTCGTGATATTGGAAGAAGAATTCAAAACAGCCTCTTCGAGAACGATCGTAATGACGGATGACGGCAGTTACGGCAGAAAAGGTAACGTGTGTCTGCCGCTGGACGAAATGCTTTCGGGCGGGGAGAAGTTTGACGAAGCGATTACGATCGGGCCTCTCGTTATGATGAAATTCGTTGCGGCGAAAACGAAAGAATACGGCTTGAAAACGATTGCCAGCATGAATCCGATCATGATCGACGGCACGGGGATGTGCGGAGGTTGCCGCCTTACGGTGGGCGGAAAGATGAAGTTTGCCTGCGTGGACGGCCCGGAATTCGACGCGCATGAAATCGATTTTGACGAAGCGATCAATCGTACGCATACCTATGCGGCGTTTGAAAAAGAGGCGCGCGAGGAGGAAAATGCGCGGGAAGCGCATTGCAACCTTTATAAAAAACAGATTGCAACGGAGGAAAAATAAAATGGCAAATTTTAATATGCAGCCGAAAAAACACCCGATGCCAACGCAGCCGGCGGAGGAAAGAAGCCGTAATTTTAAAGAAGTTGCGCTCGGTTACGACGAAGCCGTCGCGATCGACGAAGCAAAACGTTGTCTGAATTGCAAAACGCGCCCTTGCGTATCGGGTTGTCCCGTAGAGATTGCGATCCCCGAATTTATTTCGTTTGTTGTGGCGGGCGAATTTGAAAAAGCGTACGAAGTGATTTCCCGTTCCAGTTCTCTTCCGGCGGTTTGCGGCAGAGTCTGCCCGCAGGAAACGCAGTGCGAAGGGAAATGCACGCGCGGAATCAAAGCGGGGTGCGAAGCGGTGGGGATCGGCAATCTCGAACGTTTCGTGGCAGATTATCATAATAAAAATGCCGCTCGCAGAGATCTTGCGGACGTCGGTGCGGAATATTCGGAAAACGCGGAAAATAGCGGGAAATCGGTGAAAAGATACCTCGGAAAAGCGGCGGTGATCGGCTCCGGTCCCGCGGGGCTTGCCTGCGCGGGCGATCTTGCGAAAGCGGGGTGCGACGTTACGATTTTCGAGGCGTTGCACGTTGCCGGCGGCGTATTGATGTACGGGATTCCCGAATTTCGTCTGCCGAAAGAAATCGTAAGGCAAGAGGTGGAAAATCTTCTTCGTCTCGGCGTGAAAATCGAGACGAATATGGTCATCGGAAAAACGCTGTCGATTGCCGAATTGAAAGACGAATACGGGTTTGACGCCGTGTTTATCGGTACGGGTGCGGGGTTGCCTCGTTTTATGAATATCGAGGGTGAAGCACTGAAAGGGGTGTATTCCGCCAACGAATTTCTTACGCGCGCCAATTTGATGAAAGCCGCTTTTCCCGGATCGAAAACGCCGATACAAAAGGCGAAAAAAGCGGTGATTGTCGGCGGGGGAAACGTCGCTATGGACGCGGCTCGTACGGCAAAACGTCTCGGCGCGGAAGTCACTGTGGTGTATCGTCGTTCTTTGAACGAACTTCCCGCCAGAAGGGAAGAAGTGCTGCACGCGCAGGAAGAAGGGATTATTTTTGAAACGTTGGCAAATCCCGTGCGTCTTCTGGCTACGGAAACGAAAGATCCGCGCGATCCGGGGTACGGAAGCGTATGTGCGGCGGAATGTGTGCGTATGGCCCTCGGCGAACCCGACGAAAGCGGCAGAAGATCGCCCGTCGCGATCGAAGGGAGCGAATTTACGATCGAGACGGATTGCGTGATCATGGCGCTCGGCACGTCTCCTAATCCGTTGATTAAAAATACCACGGCGGGGCTCGTCGTGCAAAAGCGCGGAGAAATCGCCGTAGACGAAACCGGAAAAACGTCGCTGGAGGGCGTGTATTGCGGCGGCGACGCGGCAACGGGCGCGGCAACCGTAATCAAAGCCATGGGCGCGGGAAAAAAGGCGGCAAAATCGATTATAGAATATCTGCAAAAGAACAACTCGTAAAAGAACGGGCGGAAATGCCCCGATCTGCTGGAAGAATACGCCGAATACTAACAAGAATAACGGGGAAAGAAAAAAGCGCACGACGTATCGACGGCGAGGCACTTTTTTGATATAAAAATAAGGGAAAGTGTTGAAATTGAATAGTCGGCGATGACGTTATGTTCCTGTAATTACAGAGTCTATCTTCGCCAAAGAATATAATTTGTATGCGCCGTTTTCACGAACGGCGATTTGTTTATTCTCGGCAACGGCGGTCTTTATCTTGCCGTTTTTCAGAATTATTCTGATGCTATCGTATGAAAAATGATGATCTATATCCATTCTTGCGATTTGCCGTTTTCTGATCGTCGTTCCGTCCGAATAGCGGAAAACGAAAGATTCTTCGGCTATCGCACAGTGTAAACTTTTTTCGCCACACAGCGAAGCGGAATACAGGTAATCTGCTCCGATCACCCCGTTGAAGCATTTTGTCGGTTCGGCGGGAGTTGAATTTTTGCCGCGGATTTGATCTTGCATGAGGGGAGATATTTCCTGATTTCGCTTCCGAAAACAAATTCGGCATCGTTCCCGTATGATTTTTGTTCGGATACGTAATCTAAAGATTTTGCTCTGAACGTTCTTTTTAAACCGACGATTAACTTGCGAAAAATTCCCATAATAAAGTTCCGGAGTGTGTTGCGTTGAAAAAACAAGCGATAATTGTTTCCGATAAAAGAAAAAGGCTTGATTTTTACATCAAACCTTCTCTCTTATGTGGTGCCGGTGGTGGGGGTCGAACCCACACGATGTCACCATCACGGGATTTTGAGTCCCGCGCGTCTGCCAATTCCACCACACCGGCGCGCCGACATTGATTATTATAATGTAAAGCGCAAAAAAAATCAAGCGTTTTTATGCGACGAGGCAATATTTTTTCTTATCTTTGCAAATTTTCGGGAAGGTTGCGAAAAAAAGCGGCAGCGGGTCGGCGGTAAACGCCGTCGGCGAAATACGGCGTGAAAAAAACGCGCGAAGAAAAAAGATATGCGGAAAGTATTAAAACGCGTAGGCTTTTCTTGCTTTTTTTTTCGTCTTATGCTACAATAAAAGCATAAGAATCGCGGAAAAAGGCGATAAAAGAAACGTTTATACGAATGTTAAAAATAGCATTACAGGCAGAGAAGGACGGAACGAATTATGGCAAAATCACAGGAAAAACTCGTACTGATCGACGGCAACAGTCTTTTAAACAGGGCGTTTTACGCAACGCCGCTGTTCACTACGAAAGACGGATTCCCGAGTAACGGCATTTTCGGCTTTCTGAAATTGCTTTTTAAAATCATTTCAGATAAAAAACCCGAATATCTTGCCGTGGCGTTCGATCTTCATGCGCCCACGTTCCGTCATAAAATGTACGACGACTATAAAGCGGGACGAAAACCGATGCCGGAAGAACTTGTGGCGCAAGTGCCTGTTTTGAAAGAAGTGCTTCGCCTGATGCGGATAGAAATATTGGAAAAAGAAGGGTATGAAGCGGATGATATTATCGGCACCATGTCGCGAAAATTCCCCGTGCATGCGTATATTTATACGGGGGATCGCGATTCGTATCAACTCGTATCGGAAAACACAAGCGTCTGTTTTACGAAACGCGGCGTGAGCGATCTTCTCGAACTCACCTCCGAAAATTTTGCCGACGAAACCGGGTTGGAACCTTCGCAGATCATCGACCTGAAAGCGCTGATGGGCGATAAATCAGATAATATTCCGGGCGTAGGCGGAATCGGCGAACAAACGGCGAAAAATCTTCTTACGAAATACGATACGCTCGGCGGCGTGTACGAACATCTTGCGGAACTCACCGCCGGCGTGCGCGCAAAACTGGAAAAAGATAAAGAACAGGCGTATTTATCGTATACGCTGGCGACGATCGACGTAAACGTGCCGCTCGATTGCACTCTTTCCGATTGCGTTCTGAAAATGCCGTTTCCTTATGCCGTCCGCAGAAAGTTCGCGGAACTCGATTTCCGCTCGCTTGCTACAATGGACGTGTTTGAAGAGGAAGAGGCGTCGGGAACTTCCGCGCAAAAGAACGGCGGGGAAAATTTCATCTGCGAAAGTAAAATCTGCGAAACGATCGAAGATGCGGCGGCGCTGTATAACGCCGCTACGGACGAAAAAATCGCATGTACGGAAAGCGAAAGCGATTTCCGCTTTCTTGTGCAAATCGAAGATAAATATGTTGAAGGCGTGTTGAATATCAAAAAAACGCTGCTTGATCCGGGCTTTTTTGCCGATGCCTTGACACCTGTGTACAAAATGCTCGGCGAGGGGAAAAGGACGCTTATTTTGTACGATTCAAAGACGTTTTTGCATCATGCGGACGAGAGAAATATACGGGTAAGCGCGCCGTATGAAGACGTAGGGCTGATGAAATATATTTCCGACGGTACGGCTTCGTCCGATACGCTTTCGTATCTGCTCGACGCGAACGGATATCCGGCGGCGTTTCCCGCACTCGGGCTGTATCGGCTGTATTTGCAATATCTCGAAAAATTAGGGGAGAGCGAGAAAAAATTATACGACGAAATCGAACTTCCGCTTGTCGCCGTGCTTTTCAATATGGAAAAAACAGGCGTTTGCGTAAACACGGCGGTAATCGACGAACTTTCGGCGCGTTACGATAAGGAACTGCGTGAAGTTTCCGCGAAAATTTACGAACTGGCGGGGGAACAGTTCAATCTGAATTCTCCCGTACAACTCGGTAAAATTCTTTTTGATAAATTGCATATCGGCGGCGCGGGAATCGAAAAAAACGCCGCGAAAACAAAAGCAAAAAAGAATTACGGAACGTCTGCGGAAATTTTGGAAAAGTATGCGGACGATAACGAAATCGTGCGCTACGTTCTTCGCTTCCGCCAGATTCAGAAACTCAATTCCACATATGTGGAAGGAATCCGACCTTTGATCTGCGAAGGAAAGGTTCACACCACTTACAATCAGAGCAACACTACGACGGGGCGGCTTTCCAGCGCAAATCCGAATCTGCAGAATATTCCCGTGCGTACGGAAGAAGGCAAGGAACTGAGAAAACTTTTCGTCGCAAGCAAAGGAAACGTCCTTATTGACGCCGACTATTCGCAGATCGAACTTCGCCTTCTTGCACATTTTTCCGATTGCAAGGCTCTGCGCGAAGCATATAAAAACGGAAAAGATATACACTCGATCACGGCTTCGCAGGTGTTCGGCGTTCCGCTCGATCGGGTTACGCCACAGATGAGAAGAGAAGCAAAAGCCGTGAACTTCGGCATTATCTACGGAATCAGCGCATTCGGGCTCTCAAAAGATCTGGGAATCAGTGCGAAAGCGGCGAAATCGTATATCGACAAATATTTCGAGACATACGACGAGGTGAAGAATTACATCGATAAGAACGTTGAAAACGCCAAGAGAGACGGATTCGTTACAACGCTTTACGGCAGAAAGCGCGAAATCACCGAATTGAAATCTTCAAATTTTGCCGTGCGATCATTCGGCGAACGCGCGGCGATGAATATGCCGCTTCAGGGTACGAGCGCGGATATTATCAAAATAGCAATGATCCGCGTTTATAATCGCATGAAAAGCGAAGGTCTTAAAGCGGAACTTGTGTTGCAGGTGCACGACGAACTTGTGGTGGATTGTCCGCTGGAAGAAAAAGAAAAGGTGAAAGAGATTTTAAAATACGAGATGGAGCATGCCGCGGCGTTGAAAGTTCCGCTGGAAGCGGAAATCGGCGAAGGTGAAAGTTGGTTTGACGCACATTGAGTGAAAGATGAAAACGCGTTGCGAAGGGTGAATATGGCGAAAAACCGAGCGAAGCCGATTGAAAGAGCGGATCGAAAGAGGGAAAACGGACGAGAAAATAAAAAACCGCCGTTTGCGGTTTTGCTTGTTAAGAGGCGTTTATTTATGCGACGTTCCGAAGAAATACGGTGCGGAAAATCTTCCGCCGAAAATAAAAACAGACAGAACAAATTTTTAAAAATAGCCGTTACGGGCGGGATCGGCAGCGGCAAGTCCACTGTGTGCGGTATGTTGCGGGCGGCAGGTTATCCCGTTTTTTCCTGCGACGAGATATATGCGGATTTGCTGAAAAAACGCGGTTTTTGTACGGCGCTCGAAATATTGTTTCCCGGCGCAACGAGCGGCGGCGCAATCGATCGTGCCGCTTTGAGAAATATAGTATTTTCCGATCGGCGGGCGTTGGAACGGCTTAACGCGTTTACTCATCCCGCAATTATGCAAGCGCTGAACGCAAGGATCGAAAACGTTCGGAAAGAGGGAAAAGAAATTGTTTTTGCAGAGGTTCCGTTGTTGTTTGAAGAAAGGTATGACGCCTTGTTTGATAAAATCATTGTGGTGGAAAGGAACGAAGCCGACAAAATAAAAAGCGTAATATTGCGCGATTCCTGCACGCAAGACGTCGTGCGGCAAAAAATGGCGGCGCAATTTGATTATTATTTGCTTCATACGCGGAACGATTATCCGTCTTCTGAAAAAATCGCGTTTCTGCAAAACGACGGAGATGAAAACGATTTAAAAAAATCGTTAAATAGGCTGCTGAAAGAGATTGTATAACCTGATGTCCGATTGCTTCGGTTGCTTTCTTTGGTTTGTGCCTCCGGCGAAATTTGTTGTCTTCGATAAAAATTTTAATAAACCCGAAAGATCGGTTCAAGCCGATCTTTTTTTTGTGCAAAAAAAATGATTTTGTGAAACACTTTTCGTGAAACGCTTATATGAAACATTTTTTGTGAAACAAATTTGAATATAGTGGCGACGGGGTTTTTGAGAAATCGGGAAAAACGGTGAGCGGATGAAGAACGGAAATGCATGCGTGAATGGTGAACGGATAGGGTTCTGTTTTTATGTCAATGAGCGTTCTCTTGCCTTTAAGAAAACGGGGAGTCGAAAACGAGTCGCTTTGTTTGCGTCGCCGATTATTCTGAAAGACTTTAATACAATTGATTACCTGTTTGCCCGATTGATTATTGTTTCTTTTTGGACGTGTCGGTTGTTTTATAAAGCAATATCTACTATTAATTTTAGAACGCATCTTTCGGATAAGTCTGAAGTGGAGTGCGGATTTATTTTTCAGGCAAAAACACCTGTATTACGCCTCACATAATAATTATGCGTGGCATAAGTATATTACTATTTCAGGTATAATTATTATATCAAACACAGTAAAAACGCGATAATTATTTGTTGCGATATATATTATTTCACGTATAATAATATATTTATGTTACGCATAATATAATAAAACAAGGAAAACACCTGAAAAACCGATAAACAAGCGTTAAAAATGCGTAAAAACGTGTAAATTCATATATAAAACGGAAAATTTACTTTTTTCGGGGAAAAAATTTACAAAAAAGGCTAAAAATTTTATCCGGACTACTTGAATTTTCACCTGTTTTGTAGTATAATAACGATAAGCACAAAAGTAAGCGGCTTTCCGCCGCCTGAGGAGTTGTTCAGCATGTCCGTTAATAAAGCAGATTTTCCCTTGCATCTTTTTCATCACGGCACGAATTATAAGGCATATGAATTTTTCGGTGCGCACGAAGCGGTTAAGCGAAAGAAAAGGGGATTTGTTTTCCGCGTGTGGGCGCCTCGGGCGAAAAACGTTTGGCTTGTAGGCGAATTTAACGATTGGAACGGCGAAAAATATAAAATGACTCGTCTGATCGACGGCGAGAGTTTTGAAATTTTCGTTGCGGATTTAAGCCGCTTCGCCGCATATAAATACAAAATCGAAACGCAGGACGGCAGAATTTTATATAAAGCCGATCCGTATGCTTTTCACGCGGAAACTCCGGGCGGCAATTCCTCGAACGCCTCTAAAATTTATCCTTTGGGCGGCTACGAATGGAACGACGGCGCATACTTAAAGAGTCTTGCGCATACGAATATCTATTCTTCGCCCGTAAATATTTACGAAGTGAATCTTCTCTCCTGGAAGCGGCACGACGACGGCTCGTTCTGTTCGTATAAAGAATTGGCTTCTTCGCTTGTGCCGTATGTGAAGAAGATGGGCTATACGCACGTGGAATTTATGCCCGTTTCCGAATTTCCCTTCGACGGTTCGTGGGGGTATCAGGTGACGGGCTATTATGCCGTTACGTCGCGTCTCGGTACGCCGCACGATTTCATGGCGCTTATAGACGCGTTCCACTGCGCGGGAATCGGGGTGATTCTGGATTGGGTGCCTGCGCATTTTCCGAAGGATTCTTTCGGTTTGTACGAATTCGACGGTGCGCCGCTTTACGAGCCGTCGCAGGAAGATCGCAAAGAAAACGCGGGTTGGGGCACGCGTACCTTTGATTACGGCAGAAACGAAGTGCTGTCGTTTCTTATTTCCAACGCCGTATTCTATTTTGAAAAATACCATGTGGACGGGCTGCGCGTAGACGCCGTGGCTTCCATGCTCTATCTCGATTACGATAAAAAGCCGGGCGAATGGACGCCGAATATTTACGGCGACAATAAAAATCTCGAAGCGGTGTCGTTTCTGCGCAAACTGAACGAAACGGTGTTCGGGTATTTCCCGTACGCGATGATGATTGCGGAAGAATCCACGGCGTGGCCGCTCGTCACTCGTCCCACTTCCGTAGGCGGGCTCGGCTTTAATTTCAAATGGAATATGGGCTGGATGAACGACGTCACCGCGTATATTTCCACAGATCCGCTTTTCAGAAAATACGAACACAATAAACTTACCTTTTCGATGATGTACGCTTTTTCAGAAAATTACGTATTGCCCATCTCGCACGACGAAGTGGTGCACGGAAAGGCGTCGCTGATCGGAAAAATGCCCGGCGATTACGAACAGAAATTCGCGGGCGTACGTTCCTTTATGGCGTATATGCTTTCGCACCCCGGAAAAAAACTCAATTTCATGGGCTCGGAATTCGGGCAGTTCAAAGAGTGGGATTACGCGGGCGGCGTAGAATTTTTTCTGAAAGATTATCCGATGCACGCGCGTCTTTCCGCATGTGTCCGCGATCTGAATAAATTTTATCTGGAAACGCCCGCCTTTTTCGAGATCGAAGATTCGTGGGACGGCTTTGAATGGCTTTCCGCAGACGACGCGGATCATAACTTTCTTGCGTACGTCCGCCGCGATCGTGCGGGGACGGAAATCGTCGTGCTCGTCAATTTTTCGGGCGCGGAACTTTCCGGGTATCGCGTAGGGGTGACCGGAAATAAATACCGCACGGTCTTCGATACCGATTCCGCTTTGTACGGCGGCAGCGGAAAAGTGAAGAAACGCATTTATAACGCCGAAAAAATCGCGGCGAACAATAAGGAAACGTCGATCGGCGTGGATATGCCGCCGCTTTCCTGCAAATATCTTCTTAAAATCAATTAAGGCAACAAAACTTCAATTCGGGTAAATAAAATAAAAAAACTCAGGCGGGCAAAACACCGCCGCGAAGGGGGAATACAGCAATATGCAAAGAAAGAAAGAATGTGTGGCAATGCTTCTTGCGGGTGGACAGGGCAGCCGTTTATACGCCCTCACAAGCAACATAGCAAAGCCTGCCGTAGCATACGGGGCGAAATACCGGATCATCGATTTTCCGCTCTCGAACTGCATCAATTCGGGCATCGATACGGTGGGGGTGCTTACGCAGTATCAGCCGCTGATTTTAAACGAATACATAGGAAACGGTCAGCCGTGGGATCTCGATCGCGCGTACGGCGGCGTACATATTTTATCGCCGTATCAGGGAAAGTCCCGTTCGTCGTGGTATGAAGGCACGGCAAACGCGATTTATCAGAATATGCATTTCATGAAAATGTATAATCCGGATTACGTGTTGATTCTTTCCGGCGATCACATTTATAAGATGGATTATTCCGCCATGCTGAAAGAGCATATCGCAAATAAAGCGGCGTGTACGATCGCCGCGATCGAAGTCCCGATCTCCGAGGCTTCGCGCTTCGGCATTTTAAATACGAATCCCGACGGATCGATTTACGAATTCGAGGAAAAACCGAAAGTACCCAAAAACAATCTCGCCTCCATGGGAATTTATATTTTCACGGCGGAAAAACTCTTTAAATATCTGGAAGAGGACGATAAAAATCCCGATTCGTCGAAGGACTTCGGAAAAGACGTGCTGCCCGCAATGCTGAAAGCGGGGGAAAGGATGTTTTCCTATCGTTTCGAGGGCTACTGGAAAGATGTGGGCACGATCGCTTCGCTCTGGCAGGCGAATATGGATCTGCTGGATGAAAATCCCGTGTTCGACGTGGGCGGCACAACGCAGAAAATTCATTCGCGCAATCCGCTTGCACCCCCCGAATATATCGGCGAAAACGGCGTAGTGAAAAATTCGATGATCGCTCTCGGCTGCGAGATCGAAGGCACGGTGGAACATTCCGTACTCGGCAGCAACGTGGTGGTGGAAAAGGGCGCGCAGGTGAAAGACGCGGTGATTCTCGCGAACAGCGTGATTAAAGCGAGCGCGAAAGTCTCCTATTCCATCATCGATGAAAACGTCACGATCGGCGAAAACGCCACGGTGGGCGTAGAAAAGAACGCAAAAGCGGAAATCGTCGTGCTCGGGCGAGATATTAAAGTGGCGGACAGCGTTCAGGTACTTTCCGGGCAAAAACACGAAAAGGATATTCTTGAATAAGAAAGGGGGAAATACATATTATGGCAGCGACGGCAGTAGGCGTCATTTTTACAAATCTACACGGAGAGGGAATCCCCGAACTCGTTCGTAAACGTACGATTGCTTCGATTCCGTTCGGCGGCAGATACCGCCTGATCGATTTTCAACTTTCCAATATGGTGAATTCGGGAATCACGACGGTGGGATTGATGACGACAAACAATTACCGCTCTTTGATCGATCATATCGGCAGCGGAAAGGACTGGGATCTTGCGCGGAAAGACGGCGGCATTATCTTATTGCCTCCTTTTTCCGACGTTACGGAACGGCCGTATACAACGCGCCTCGAAGCGCTCTGCGGCGTAAGAGGCTTTTTACGGCGCAGGCACGAGAGTTATGCCGTGCTGTGCGATTCCGACGGGGTGGCGCGGCTGGATATCGCCGACGTGATCGCCGCGCACGAAAAGAACGGCGCGGACGTAACGATGGTCACGCATAAAAAAAGCGTGAGCGGCAGGGTAAACGGCATGATTCTTTCCGCCGACGAAAACGGCAGAGTGACGGAAGTGAAGATCAATCCGCAGATTACGACGGAAACGCAGGCGGACGCATATGTGAACGTAGCCGTGTTCAACCGCGAATTTCTGATCGATCTGATCGAAGACGCGCAGTCCAGATGTCTTACGAGTTTTGAAAACGACATCATCGCGCGGCAGGTGCACTCGCTGAAAATCTATCGCTATGATTTTCAGGGCTTTTATGCTGAAATCGATTCTCTTGCCAATTATTACAAATACAATATGATGTTGCTCGATAAAAACGTACGCAATCAGTTGTTCGGCGCCCGCGATGTCTATACGAAAGTACGCGACAGCGCGCCTTCCAAATACGGAATGAACGCGCTCGTTAAAAATTCGCTGATTTCCGACGGATGCGTGATCGAGGGGATCGTGGAAAATTCCATATTGTTCCGCGGCGTGAAAGTGGCAAAGGGCGCGGTGGTGCGCAATTCCATCGTAATGCAGGATACATCGATAGGGTCGAACGCCGTGCTGAATTGCGTAATTACGGATAAAAACGTACAAATCACCGACAGAAAGGTGCTCAGCGGCTGCGAAACGTTACCGTATTACATACAAAAAGGCAGTAAATTATAATTTCGCGCTTCAGACGCCGCGAGAATACCGCGGCGGATAAAGCCGAGCAGGTAAATGCGGAAAAAATTTCGTATACGCATATAAAGCGCGTTAAGTGCGAAAAAATCTAAAACAGGAGAAAGGAGGAAACATTTCATGACGAAAAACGAAACAACGACGAAAAACACGAAACAATCCCCCGAACGGAATACGAGCGGGAGAAAGGTGGCTGCATTGAAAAAAACGACAATCAAAAAACAACCCGTTACGGTGAATCCCGTGCCGGATAACGAAAAAGCCGTAACGCTCGGCGATTTTATCGGCGCGGATCGGAATCCAAACATGCAGGAAATTAAGAATATTCTGAAAATTACGCCGAAGCGCAAAATTCTTTTCGTTGCCTCGGAATGCACGCCGTTTATCGCTACGGGCGGATTGGCGGAAGTGGTGGGATCGCTTTCCAAAACGCTCGCGCAGGACGAAAATTACGACGTGCGCGTGGTGTTGCCGCTGTATTCGGATATTCGCGCGGATTATCGTTCGCGTTTCAAATATCTCTTCAATATCTACGTTCCGCTTTCGTGGCGAAATCAGTATTGCGGCGTTTTTTCGTACGTGGAAAACGGCGTGACGTTTTATTTTCTCGATAACGAATACTATTTCAGAAGAAGCGGCTGCTACGGCTATTACGACGACGGAGAGCGTTTTGCGTTTTTCTCCCGTGCCGTGATGGAAATTCTGCCGTTTATCGAATTTTATCCCGACGTGCTTCATTGCCACGACTGGCAGGCGGCGCTTGCGGCGATTTATCTGAAAACGATTTATTGCAAAAGGGTGGAATATCAATTTATCCGCGCCGTTTTCACGATACATAACATCGAATATCAGGGGCAATATTCTCCCGATATTTTAGGCGATGTTTTCGGAATCCCCGATAATTATCGTTATCTGCTCGAATACGGCGATTGCATCAATCTGATGAAAGCGGCGATCGAATGTTGCGAAATGTTCTCCACGGTGTCGCCTACGTATGCGCAGGAGATCAAGAATGCGGAATACGCGCACGGCTTGCAGGATGAAATCCGTCGCAACGAATTCAAACTTCGCGGTATCCTCAACGGGATCGACGTGAACTCGTATAATCCCGCCACCGATTCCGCGCTTTTTGCGCCGTTCGACGGCAACGATCTCGGCGGCAAAGCGGTGTGCAAAGCGGAACTGCAGAAAATGCTCGGTTTGCCCGTGCGTGCGGACGTACCCGTGATCGCCATGATTTCAAGGCTTGTATCTCATAAAGGGCTCGATCTCGTACGCGCTTCCATCGAAGAACTGTTGCAAAGCGACGTGCAATTCGTCCTGCTCGGCACGGGAGAACGGGAATACGAAGAGTTTTTCAGGGACGTTGCAAATCGTTATCGGGGGAAGGCCGTAGCGGTGATCGCGTTCAACGGCGATCTTTCCCGTAAGATTTATTCGGGCGCGGATATGTTCCTGATGCCGTCGAAGAGCGAGCCTTGCGGGCTTTCGCAGATGATAGCGTCGCGTTATTTCACCGTACCGATCGTACGCGAAACGGGCGGGCTTTACGACAGTATCAAGCCTTACGGAGCGGGCGGAAACGGCTTTACGTTTGCCGCGTATAACGCGCACGATATGCTTTATGTGATACGGGAAGCGATTTCCCTGTATAAAGATAAAGCGGAATGGGAAAAACTGATGTTGAAAGCGGGTACGACGGATTTCTCGTGGCAGCGTTCGGCGGAAGAATACAAAAAAATGTATTCCGATACGCTCGCGCTTATGAAATAAGCGGAAATCCCGACCTAAAACGTTTTTTCAAACGAATACAAACGCTAAAATCGCGACGGCTCGGAATTTTCGGAAAGCGGATTATCGGAAACGAATTGCAAAAAAACGAACCAACTTCCGCGCAGACGCGAATAACACGATATAAGGAGATCGAAATACAGAATATGGAAGAAAGACTGACGGAACACAAGTTGAAAGCGATAATCGACGGAAAATTATCGCGTTATTTCGGCGTATCCGCAAAGGAAGCGACGAAAGATCAGATTTATAAAGCGGTGGTGATGAGCGTCCGCGATATCATGCTGGAAAAACGGCAGAAATTTCACGAAGAGAGGAAGGCGAAGCGCGCGAAGCGTATCTACTACCTTTGCATGGAATTTTTGATGGGCAGATCGCTGAAAAACAGTCTGTATAATCTCGAATTACGCGAAGCGTATGAAAAAGCGTTGAAATCGTACGGCGTAACGCTTCCCGAACTCTACGAACTGGAACCGGACGCAGGGCTCGGCAACGGCGGTCTCGGGCGGCTTGCCGCTTGTTTCCTCGACGCGCTCGCCACGGGAGATTATCCCGCCATGGGCTTTTCCATCCGTTACGAATACGGGCTTTTCAAGCAGAAGATCATCGACGGCTGGCAGACGGAACTTCCCGACGTATGGCTTCCCGGCGGCGAAGTGTGGCTTACGCAGCGTTCCGATCATATTTACCGCGTAAAATTCGACGGCTACGTGGAAGAAAAATGGACGGATCACGGGCTTGAAACGATCTACCGCAACGCGAAAGAAGTGGAAGCGGTGGCGTACGATATGATGGTGGCGGGATACGAAAGCAAGGCGGTTTCCGTGCTTCGTCTGTGGCGCGCTAAAGGCGTGCAGAATTTCGATATGAAACTCTTCTCGCAGGGCGATTACGCCGCCGTAATGCAGGAGGACAACGAGGCGGATCTGATTTCGAAAGTGCTCTATCCCGCCGATAATCATCAGGAGGGGAAATCGTTGCGCTTAAAACAACAGTATTTCCTTGTGTCCGCTTCCTTGCAGAATATTCTCGCCGATCATAAACGGCGTTACGGCTCGCTTTCCACGCTGCCGGAACTTGCTGCGATTCACTTGAACGATACGCATCCCGCGCTTGCGATTCCCGAACTGATGCGACTTCTGATCGACGAAAACGGCATGGGGTGGGATGAAGCGTGGAATATCACCACGTCGCTTTGCGCATACACGAATCACACCGTGTTGGCGGAAGCGCTGGAAACGTGGCCGGAAGATCTGATCGCGCGCAGATTGCCTCGTATTTATTCGATTCTGAAGGAGATCAATCGCCGCTTCTGCGAAGATCTCTGGAAACGTTTCCCCGGGGATTGGAACAAGATTTCGCGTATGGCGATCATCTCTTATAACACCGTGCGCATGGCGAATCTGTCCGTTGTCGGCTCGCATTCCGTGAACGGCGTATCGAAACTGCACAGCGACATTATCAAAAAGAGTATCTTCCGCGATTTCTATGATTATACGCCCGAAAAATTCACGAACGTCACAAACGGTATCGCGCACAGGCGCTGGCTGAATCAGTCGAATCCCGAACTTTGCGCGCTTTTGGACGAATGTATCGGCGAGGGGTATGCGAAAAACGCGGCGAAACTTGCCGAATTTAAAAATTTCGAGAGCGACGATTCCGTTTTAAAACGTCTCGGCGAGATCAAACAGATCAAAAAGCAGCAGTTTGCGGCTTACGCCTATAAAAAACAGGGCGTGCTGATCGATCCCGCCACGATGTTCGACGTGCAAGCGAAGCGGCTTCACGAATACAAACGACAACTTTTAAACGTGCTTCATATCATTACGGATTATATCGCGCTCAAAGAAAATCCCGATCTTCCCATGCAGCCGAAAACGTATATCTTTGCGGCTAAAGCGGCGGCAGGGTATTATATGGCGAAAAAGATCATTAAACTTATCTGTTTCCTTGCGGAAGATATCCGTAAAAATCCGAAGATAAACGAAAAACTCAACGTCGTTTATATGGAAGATTACAACGTTACGATGTCTGAAATGCTGATGCCCGCTTCGGAACTTTCCGAGCAGATCTCTCTGGCGGGGAAAGAAGCCAGCGGAACGGGGAACATGAAATTTATGATCAACGGCGCGCTTACGATCGGTACGCTCGACGGAGCGAACGTGGAAATGGCGGAAAGAGCGGGCGACGAGAATATCTTTATTTTCGGGCTGAAAGCGGATGAAGTGGCGCAGATCTGGCGCGACGGCTATTCTTCCAGCGCTTATTACAATAAAGACGGCATGCTCAGAAAAGTGCTTGAAACGCTGATCGTAGGATTTAACGGCGAATCGTTTGCGGATATTGCGAATTATCTGCTTACCGGCTCGCCCGTGGCTGATCCGTATATGTGTATGGCGGACTATGATTCTTACGTGCTTACGCAAAACAAGATTTCGGATCTTTATACGAACGATAAACGCTCCTGGAATCAGAAATCTTTGCGCAATATCGCGGCTGCGGGCTATTTCGCGGCGGACCGCGCGATCAAGGAATATGCGGATAATATCTGGCATCTGAAATCTTTAAAGTAAGCAAAGTAAGCGTCTGATTAAAGATGTTTGATTTACGGACTGTAAACGCAAGATGGAATTTTATTTTGATCCTTTGAACGAAAAATGTAAAAGCGTGCGCGGCGGAGTACGGGAAGGGCAACCTTTCCGTCTCCGTTTATTCTGTACCGAAAACGGAAAGGTTTGTATGCCGCAGGGCAACGCCTTTTTGTTGCTCGGCAAAGACGGCGAACGAAAGACTTCGTATCCGTTGCTGAAAACGGATTACGGCTGGACGGCGGAAGCGGAAATCGCCGAGCGCGGCTTGTATTTCTACTGTTTTTATATAGAAAATGTCGGCTTTATCGTTCACGGAAACAGGAAGAACGGCAGATTGTCTTCTTGCGACGAAGAAAATTTTTTGCTCACCGTTTCGTCTGCCGAATATTTCACGCCCGATTGGCTGAAAGGCGGCGTGATTTATCAGATTTTTCCGGATCGTTTTTGTAAAACGGGAGCACCGGATATTCCCGCGAATTTGAGGAAAAAAAGAATTCTTCGCACGGATTGGGGCGGCATGCCGTCGTATCGTCCGAACGAACGCGGAAAAGTGCTGAATAACGATTTTTTCGGCGGTAATTTGCAGGGGATCCGCAGTAAACTGCCGTATTTGCAAAGCCTCGGGATAACGGCGATTTATTTGAATCCGATTTTCGAGGCGGCGTCGAACCACCGCTACGACACTTCCGATTACATGAAAATCGATCCGCTTCTCGGCACAGAGGAGGATTTACGTCAACTGATTGCGGAAGCGGAACGGCGCGGAATCCGCCTGATACTTGACGGCGTTTTCAATCATACGGGCGACGACAGCGTATATTTCAATAAGTACGGAAATTATCCCTCGCTCGGCGCATATCAATCGAAAGATTCTCCGTATTTTTCCTGGTATACTTTTCAGCAGTTTCCCGATCGTTACAGCAGTTGGTGGGGTATCGATATACTTCCAGAAGTCAACGAAAATTCCGAAGATTATCAGGAGTTTATTTTCGGAAACTATACGAAAAAAATCGATCTTTCCGGCTGTTGCGATGAAATCGATAACAACGGCGGCACAGATGCAAAAGAAGGTAAAGGCCTCGAAGAAAGCGGCGTACTGAAAAAATGGCTTTCTTTTGGAATCGGCGGTTATCGGCTGGACGTTGCCGACGAATTACCCGATTTCTTTTTGCGGAAATTGAGAAAAAGCGTGAAGGAGGAAAATCCCGAGGCGATCGTTATCGGCGAGGTGTGGGAAGACGCGTCGGATAAAATCGCTTATTCCGTACGCCGCGCTTATTTGCAAGGCGACGAACTGGATAGCGTAATGAATTATCCGTTCAAAAATGCGATCGTTGCCTTTTTGTGCGATAAAAACTCGGCATATCTGGCGGAAACCGTCGCAAACATCGTCGATCATTATCCGAAAGCCACGCTCGATTGCCTTATGAATATCCTCGGCACGCACGATACGGCACGGATTCTCACCGTACTCGGAGGAAAACAAGCCCGTACGAAAGACGAAATGGCTTCCGATTCCGCATCGATGAACGAAGCGGAGCGATTTGCAGCCGTACAAAAATTGAAGATCGCCGCGCTTTTATTGTATACGTTGCCTGGAATTCCCTGTACGTATTATGGCGATGAAATCGGTATGGAAGGCTTCGGCGATCCGTTTTGCCGCAGATGCTTCGACGAATCAGAAGCAAATACGGGTTTGACGGATTATTATCGCAGACTCGGGGCTATACGAAAAGAGTACGCAGACGTATTCACAACGGGAAAATACGAGGAGATATACGAAAAAAACGGGTGTTTTGTTTTTGTGCGGAGAGGTTTTTCGCGCAGCGTTTATACGTGCGTGAATTTATCTTCCGAAAAATATTCGGCAGAAATCGATCATGCGTTCGATCTGCTGAATCAATGCGATTTGCCGCAAAAATTTACGATGGAAAGCGGCGGATATTGTTTGTTTTCCGCAAAAAATTGAAAGATGGCAGCATATTCTATGTCTGTCATAATAGACAGTATAAAATAGACATATAAAAATTAAATCAGTATAAAATAGACATATAAAAATTAAATGATGACCAGGCGGAAAAAAAGGCTCGCTTTTTTGCAAAAAAATCGGCGAATAACGGGTAACGGAAATTTGTCAAAAAAATTATCGTCGACGTCTTGAAGACCAAACGAAATTTTTTCATGATATTCATGATAGTTGTACTTATCAAATACCGAAATTTATGATTTATACAAAAATTTCGGTATTTGATTTTGTGATTTATTCAGGAAAGAAAATAAACAGAAATTCACGAAATCGGCGAGATTTTGCCGAAATCTATGATTTTTTTGTAATATTGTCGTTTTTTTGCTATAACATTTCGTAAAACCTGTATTTTACGAAATGTTATGTGTCTTCCCTTTCGGCGTTTTCTTTTCGCTTTTTTTCGTTTATCTGCCACGCCGTCCACATTCGTCGCGTTATATGCCGCGAGTATTTATTCGAGAAATATTGAAAATCTCCCGTTTTCGTGTTCACGTACATCACGCGCCAGCAATGCGCCGAGGTCCTGTTCACTATGAATACGTCTATTATTTCGTGCTTTTCCAGTCTGTAAAAGCAATATCTATGATACGCATAATTAAAGTATAATTTGTACGCCCTCTTGAAGTCGGGCGGCAAGCACCATAAAAGCCAATGTACGCGCCCGCCTTTCGGCGCTCCTATTCCCTGTTCGTTACTCATTGTTTTAATCTCCCGCTAAATCGTTTATACTTGCGCGCGATATATAAACTATATTCTTGCGCTTTTGCTTCGATATATTATCATTTATTTGCTTCAAAAACTCAAAGATCCTTTGCGGCTCTTCCAGTTCCCGAAGCGTTGCAATAACTTGATTGTATTTTTCGTCGGCTTCCAGAGCGGCGGGCTCTTCAAAGTCAAACGCCCGTAAAATGCCGTAACCTTGTATTACGTGCCGTTTGTATAACGTGTAAAACATTGCTACAAAATCGTAGTAATTACCTATGCAACCTTCCTCGCGGTCTTTGAAAATGCCTTTCGTCGCATATTTGAAAACTTCGTGATACTTCCCGCAAGCGTTTTCCGCTATCGCGCTGTATCCCTCTTTCATTTCGTCAATGTTGCTTGCGTTGACCTTTTCGCCCTCTACGCATAACCGCCAAACTTTTTGAATCAGTATTTCAAAATCGGTAAAGAATCTTTCCGGGCTTCCGTATTCAATCTTTTTATGTACGCGTTTTATATCCGGATTATTGAACGAATACGAATTGACGTGCCGGGGCTTCCCCATAAGCGAAGATACACCCTTTTTGAAAATAAACAAGCAATGAAAATGCGGGTGAAAATTTCCGTATACTTTGCTTTTCGTAATCTCTAACGCTCTGATCGCGCCGACAAAACCATATTGCAGGAAGTCAACGCCCTTTATTTTCGCGTTACCGGTAAAAAACCGCATAAAATGGGAAAATGCTTTATACATTTTAGAAACCGTACTTTGTACTATTTCACGTTCAGGATTCGGCACCGTGAAAACGATATGATATATATCAAACTTTTTCGCCAGTTCGTCAAGGAAAGGTGTATATTTTTCTTCCCGTTGCTTCGCTTGTGCGCTTCCGCAACAGTCGCAAAACCTATCCTTACAACGATTCGTGCGCAAAACGTCTTTCACGCCCTGAAATTTATAGTAATCAATATCCCAATACTTACAACATTTTTTTATACTGTCGGCGCGTGATAACAAAGTATCGTTTTCCAGTCCTAAGCCGTCGCGGGTATCTTCGTATAAATCTACGTAATATTCCGCGATCGTTTCGTTTTTCTTCGTTCGTCGGTTTATTTTGTCAAACGTGCTTGTCACGCTCGAATCTTTTTTGATCGTTGCAAGGTTCATTTTTTTGCCCGTTCGTGTGTAGAATATTTTCTATTATTTCAAGGTTCGCCCCCAAACCCCGCACGCGGGGTTTGAGGACTCACATTTTCAGCGTTATTTTTGCTCTTCGATGGCGTTATCTGATACCGCCACCGCCACCACCGTGGCCGCCACCGGTCCACGGTCCAATGCCCGGATCAGACGTCCCGAAAATATCGAAGCCGCAGAGTTCGGACAAAACCTCGATAAACGACACAAGAAGCGAGCCAAGATCCTGAAGCAAAGCAAAAAGGAAAAATACCGGAGAGATTAAAACCGTAAAGAAATCTTTAATAAGGTTAAAAACCTTAGAAACGCTATCGATCGAAGTATCAAACTTCAACCCCGCCATATATTCAGATACTTTTTTGATATTGGAAAAATCAAGGTCTAACTTCGATAACGCTTTCATAAACGCGGAAAAAGTCAAAGGCTCTTTGCCTAAGCAAGAGCGAATCAAAGCAAAACTCAATAAAAATGTAAAAACAAACAGAAAAAATCGTTTCATTATGCTTTACCTAACAGCCAGCGAACCACAACGACGAACAACGCCAAAGTAAGGACAGATAAAACAAAACTCTTCATATTTACGCCGAGGATCTCAAAATCCAACAACGAAGAAAAGGCTTTTACCGGCGTATCGATCACGGCAAACAAAAGCCCGGCAAAACCATTTTCGGCGGATCCTTCCGCAAGCCCGGCATTATAGCCGTTATTATAGCCGAAATCACGCCCGGCGACGTAACCTTTACTATATGTATCATTATCCGCGAATCCGTCATTATAGCCGTTTGTATAACCGTTTTGATATTGCCCGGACTGAACCATTACAACGCCTTGCAACGTATCAGAAGCGCGGCCAAAACCAAGGACAAGCGATCTCACCTGCAAATTTTCCGGATACTTTCCCTCGTCTATTTTAAAAGCCGAACCACTCGACGAAACGTCACGCTGACAAGCATATTGTTTCCCGTCTGTTCCTATAAATTTTCCGCCGTAAACATCAGAAGCGGAACTGCCTACAAACCCAACCGGGAAAGAAGCATAAACAAACGGATCAGCAAAAGTTATCGTAACATTTGCGCTAACAAGTGTATTAGAATCATTTCCGGGCGTATACTCATAGTATTTCGTAGCATAAACGCTTAAATCTATGCCGTTATATGTAAAAGTCGGATCTTCATCCGTTATCGTTTTAGTACCCTTGTCATATGTAAACGTTGCCGAAATCTTCGAGCCTTTCAATACGCCTAAATTAAGCGTATCCGAAGCGTCCTGATAGCCTTGATTATAATAGTAACTTTTCGGCGGTTGGTAAGGATAAGCCTGTGCACCTTTATTACAAGTAATATTTTGCCAACGTATTGTTACGCCCTCTTGCGCATAAAAAGATACACCTAAATTTAAATCACTTTCCGTTAACGTTACCGTGGTAGAAACAAAACCTAACTTTCCGTTAGGGATAATATACTTCAACGGATATGCAATAATAATTCCGTATTGAGCACCGCTTGTTGTAGGCGTACCGCCGGAACAAGAAATAGTACAAGAAAATGTATATGTTCCCGGGGTTATTCTCGGGCAAAGATCTTTTAATTGCGCGTGCGCCGAAAAATACATTCCGTCGGTAGATTTTATAGAAATACTTCCACCGTCTACGATCATATCTTCGTTGCCAACGTTAGAGGCTTCAAACAGATTTTCGGAAGTATAAACAACATCTTCCGCGCTCGCTCTGATCTCCTCTTTCTGAGTTGTCAACGTCGCAAAAACGGAAACAAGCGCGAGCATTACAGCCGCACAAAACACCGCAATTTTTTTCAGTTTTCCTTTCTTCGTCTTATTCATCCTGCACCGCCTTACCAATCCACTTATGCGCCAACCGGGGAATAAACACCACAACATCAAACATCACGTGAAAGACTTCCACGCCCGCAACATACGCCAGATATTTATTGATCGCAAACGTTGTTTTAAACGCCGCCTGCGTTACTTCGTCGAAAATGTCCGATACAAACGTAAACGGCGAAAAACTATCCAGGAAGACGAAAAAGCCCGGGGCTTCCGGATTACGCTTGTTTATGGTAAGATATATAAGAATCGGCAACACCGACACGATAAACCAGAAGATTTTATCTATTTTGTACGATGTTCTTGTTTTCGTTGTTCGTGAGATCATCTGTCTTTTGCTCCTTTGCCTTTTTCGGCTTGTATTCCTCTATCGTTCTGAATTGCTTCAACGATATAATTTTCCGCGTTTTCAGATCCGCTTTTCTGAAAGGTCTGATCGGCGTGAACGTCTCGTTCTTCGCCACCGGTAAATTATCGGTAAACGCGCTGTAACAGTATGCATCATACATTTTCCATACGCGTTTCGGAATCAGTATCCGTTTCAGATCGTCTTCTACGTCGCTATCTACCGTATTGATCGTGCTGTTATCCTCGGAAAAGAAAAACTCCCGCACGTACAGGATCACAAAAAACGGTATTTTTATATTGTGGTGAATCCAGAAGTAAGAGTTTATACACCTTTTCACGGCGTAGTGATTATCCTGGATCGATTGCGTATCGTAAATCAGATAGCCGCCGTGCGTTTCATGTCCGAATAATTTATTGAACAGAAGCAAACGTTCGTTTACTTCCATATCTTTGAAATACATCGAATCGGCAAGCAACGAGGCTTCCTGAATATACACCACCGAACCATAAGCCGGGCGGACTTTCCGCAAAATCATTTCGGTTGTTAAAAGCGAATATTTCACGCCGGCAAGTTTTACGTTTGAATATAATACAGGCTTTTCCGGTAAGGGCTTCTTTCGCGCGAAGATCTTCCGGAAAAAGCAACGAATTTTCCATTTCCTTAACTGCGACTTGTATTTTCTCTTTGCAAGCCAGACAGACAGCATACTTTTCCCACACTTTACGCCGCCTGTTACCATTCCCAAGCAACCGATTTTCGGTACTTTGAACAGTTTTATTATGAAGAAAATCGCCACAACGGCGAGTATAATTAATAAAATCGTCATATCCTTTTAAATGAAAGTTTGCGCCGCTCTGATCCCAGGGGAAAAGAACCAAAGCGGCGCGACGGGCGATCAGTGGGAAGCGCCGAGAGACGTTACCCAGTTTACCACCCAGCGAGAGAGACCGACGGCAAGCGAAATACCGGCAAACACAACGATCAGACCGCCAAACGGAGAAAGTTTCGTCGTTTCTGCCGTCGAATCGAGGAAAATGCTTTTCGCAAGCGTGGAAAGACCGGTACCGATACCCGTTGCCATTCCGGCAATACCGCTCGTCAACGTGGTGATGATTTCAGTGACAACTGCGCTCATTTTACTACCTCCTTTTTAGATTTTTTGCTTATTTGCTCGTGATTCGCGGTAATTTCGTCCAGATATTCTTCAAACGTCCTTTCGCTTCCGCTCTCACGCCAAATATCGATAATTTTCGGAATCACGCCGCGGAATGCTCCGAACACAAGTTTTTCGCTCCTCTTCAATTTTTGCGGCTGTTCCTTGCAGACTTCCGAAAGAAATTCGTCTAACGGCTTATCCGGGGCTTGTTCTTGCCGGATCCTTTTAAAACTCGGCAGAGTCTCCATAAATACGCCGAAAACAATTTTTTCGCGAAACCGTAATTTGCTTTTACTCTTCATCGTCCTTTTCCTCCGGATCCTGCGGCTTTTCCTTTTTCCGTTTCCGCCGTTCCCGAAAATCTTTGAACGCTCCTACCAATTGCCAGACACAAACACCCACACAAACGGCAACCAGGATAAACGCGATAACGTTTTTCATTTCACGTTTACTCCTTTTCTTCCGGTAAAAGATCATCTTCGCGAGTCAAAAACTCAAAAAGTTTTTTATCATCTGGCTTTACCTGAAAACGAATTTCTTCACCGTGGATATTCGCCACACACGCAAGATATCCGATTTCCTGACCGTCTTTGTTCTCAAAACTTCTTTGCTCGATCTTCATTGCCACTTTTAACATCTTCTTTTTTCTCCTTTGCCCTACTTAGCCGAGCGCGGCTTTTTGTTTTTATTGTCTGCATATTTGCAGAACAATTATATTATAATCTACATATATGCAGAAGTCAACAAAAATCTGCAATTTTGTAGTAAAATTTTTATAGAAAATGAAAAATTACGGTGCAATTTTAAAAGAAATACGAATTTTGAACGGAAAAACACTTTTACAAGTGGAAAAAGACACGGGAATAAACAACGCAAATCTCAGTCGCTGGGAAAACGGAAAAGTTTTGCCAAATATTGATTTTTGCGTGCAACTTGCCGATTATTACGGTATAAGCCTTGATGAATTAGTCGGCAGAGATTACGAACGCACAACGAAAATAAATAATCAAATCCGTGATAATCACGGAAATATAACGATCAATCAAAGGTGAAATTATGCTTACAAATTTTCTTTTAACTATCATTGCAGCGCTTTTGACTGTTTATGTTGCAAAATGGTTTGGCTGGGAACCTGTCATAATTGCTATAATTTGTGCTATTGCAATTATTGCTGTAATTTATATAATTGCATTCATTATAAAACAAAATGATAACAGAAAAGATATTTTAGATAATATAGAAAACGATTTTAAGAAACAATAATTTTTTTGCGCATAGGCAAACGTGCCCCTGTCACCCCACACGGGGCAACGAGGGGCACGCTTGCGCGCTACGCGCACGGTAACGAACTTTTGCGGCGCTCTGCGTATGCCGACGCAAGGTCGGCATTAAACCGATACGGCTTCCGGGTTGTGCTCCGCACGCTAATAGAGAAAAAAGGCGGGATCGGTTCCCGTCTTTTTCGTTTCTTCCGGCTCTCTCGTAGTCCGGCTTTTCTGCTCCGTCGGCTTCCGGCTCTCTCGCTCTGATCTCCTCTTTCGCGGTACTCTTGTGTACGTTCGGTTTCGTTTGGTGTCGCTTTTTCCGTTTTTGTAGTTCAATTTTAAAACCTGTATTTTACGAAATGTTATGTGTCTTCCCTTTCGGCGTTTTCTTTTCGCTTTTTTTCGTTTATCTGCCACGCCGTCCACATTCGTCGCGTTATATGCCGCGAGTATTTATTCGAGAAATATTGAAAATCTCCCGTTTTCGTGTTCACGTACATCACGCGCCAGCAATGCGCCGAGGTCCTGTTCACTATGAATACGTCTATTATTTCGTGCTTTTCCAGTCTGTAAAAGCAATATCTATGATACGCATAATTAAAGTATAATTTGTACGCCCTCTTGAAGTCGGGCGGCAAGCACCATAAAAGCCAATGTACGCGCCCGCCTTTCGGCGCTCCTATTCCCTGTTCGTTGCTCATTGTTTTGCTTTTGTTATTTTTTTTCGTTGCAAAGCAGAGCCATTGCTTTCAAAAGGCAACTTTTCGGGAAATTCTATATTCATGCCCGTTTAGAATTGACACAACAACGAAATTGCGCTACAATAATGCTATGGTGAAAGAAAATTATTATACAATGAGAAACGTTAAAGACCAGGAAAAGATTGCGGAAATTATCGAAAACCGACTTCCGCCCTTTTGCTTCGATTATTTTTTGGGAATCGAGTCGCTTACAAGTTGTCAGACGCGTTTGAAATACGCCTATGATCTCTGCATTTTTTTCGATTTTTTATGTCGTAAAAAATACAAAAAGAAAGCCCCCTTAGATCTTACGCTGGAAGACCTCGAAGGCGTTACAAATAACGACATCGAATTGTTTTTGAGTTATCTTTCCGGCTACAAATACAACGGCAAATTGCTTACCTGCGACGCTCCCGCCAAATCGCGCAAACTTTCCGCCGTACGCGCGATGTTCAAATATTTCTTCAATAAAGGCTACATCGAAGTGAATAACGCCGCAAAAGTATCTACGCCGAAATGCCGTGAAAAAGAGATTATCCGCCTTAATCCGTCGGAGGTTTCCGATCTTCTCGACGTAGCCGAAAGCGGGCGAGGATTGACGAAACATGCGATCGGATACCATGATAAAACGCGCGTGCGCGATACTGCGATTCTCACCCTATTTCTCGGCACGGGAATACGTATCAGCGAACTTGTGGGATTAGACAACGAAAGCCTGAATTTCGACGATAATTCGTTTATCGTCACGCGAAAAGGCGGCGGGCAGGCGATCCTGTATTTTTCCGACGAAGTTGCTTTTGCGCTGAAAGAATATGTCGCTGAAAAGAAAAACGATCCGCGGATTCCGGAAAACGAAAACGCCCTCTTCTTATCCATGCAATATAAGCGTATCAATGTACGTTCCGTGGAAGTTCTCGTAAAAAAATACAGTAAAACAGTGACGCCGTTAAAGAAGATTACCCCGCATAAATTACGCAGCACATACGGCACTCGTCTCTATAACGAAACGGGAGATATTTATATCGTCGCCGACGTTCTGGGGCATAAAGACGTGAACACGACGAAAAAGCACTATGCCGCAATCACGCAGGAAAACCGTAAAAAAGTGGCTGCTGCGGTAAAATTGCATACGGATTTTACGGAAGAGCGCGAGAACAATATAAAAAATGACAACGAGGAGCACAATTAAGCCTATTATTGTGCGATAAATGCTGTATGCAATAAAACGATGCATATATTACGCGTGACACACTAATTGTATTATGGCAGGCATATCATATTATGACAGACAAAGTATACACAACAACTAAATCCCCTTTCGACACCGATTTCGATTCCGTTGAGAAAGGCTGGAACGATAAGAAAAATATAAGCGAATATGCGAGTCAGACAAACTCCGTAATCGGAAACGTTGACGAATCGACGAAAGGCGCAACAGAAAAGATTTATATTTTACAACCGATTACGGAAGAAAATCAAAATGCCGCCTTTGCTCTTTTAGAAGAAGCGAAGGCACTGATAGAAAGCGCGGGCGCGAGTGTTGCAGGCTCTGTTGCACAGAAATTGCGCAATATTTCGCCTTCCACGATTTTCGGCGCGGGAAAATTATCGGAAATCCGCGATTTACTGGAAGGACTCGACGTAACGATTCTCTTCAACGGAGATCTTACGCCTTCGCAAACGCAAAATATTTCCGCCGCTCTTTCCGGACGAAAAGTGATCGATCGCACCACTTTGATCCTCGATATTTTTGCGCGCAACGCGAGATCTGCGGAAGGAAAATTACAGGTGGAACTGGCGCAACTCCGCTATTTGTATCCGCGATTAAAAGGTAAAGGCTCTGCTCTTTCTCGCCTCGGAGGAGGCGTCGGCACACGTGGCCCAGGCGAAACACGCTTGGAAACGGATCGCCGATATATCCGCGGGCGGATCGATTATCTTGAAAAACGCCTTTCCGAATTGGAAAAACGCAGAAAACTGCAGACGGAACGCCGCAAGAAAACCGGCGTACGAACGATTGCGCTTGTCGGCTACACGAATGCGGGAAAATCTACGCTTTTGAATTATTTGTGCAACGAAAACGTATACGCCGAGAATCGTTTGTTTGCCACGCTCGACGCCACCGCGCGAAAACTTTCGATCGACGGAACGGATTTCCTTCTTGTGGATACCGTAGGTTTTTTGCGAGATCTGCCTCATCATCTGATCGAAGCGTTCAAATCCACGCTTGAAAGCGCGCTGAATTGCGATCTTGCGCTGATCGTCTGCGACGGCACGTCTGATTATGCAATGCAAATCGAAACGACGCTCCGCGCTTTGCGCTCGATGAATTTTTCCTCACCATACCTTGTTGTAGTCAATAAGAAAGATGTTCTTTCCGAATCGGAAAAATCGGATTTCCCGGCCGATTATACGCTGATTTCGGCAAAAACGGGTGAAGGGATCGGAGAACTGAAAGAAAAAATTTCCGCCCGTTTCCGCTCGGAATATACGGATTGCGTGCTTTTTGTTCCCTATTCTGCAACGCAACTTTATATGGCAAAGAAAAAATACCTTACGCAACAAAGCGTTTCTTACGAAAACGACGGAACGACGATCGTATGCCGTATTCAGAATGAACGAGTAAACGAATTTTCCCGCTGGATCAAATCCGTGCTTACCGCAAACACAGATACTTTCACTTCCGATACGCTGCGCTCCGATACGGTTTCCGAAATGAATGTCCGAAAAGATCTTCTATAAACACATACCGCAAAATTTCGAGAAGTTCTTGATACATTAAAAATAAAGCGCATGCAAAATACGCACAAAAAAACGCGGTTGTTCGATCAATCGCGTTTTTTTCATGTTCTTCGGATACAACCTTTAACCGATATTTTTCGGCTGTGTATATGGCTCTGTTAAGATCTGTTGCGTTCGTCCGCTTCGTATTCCTCTTCGCTCGTGTAAATTTTATCTATTTTAATGGATGCAACGTCCTGAATATCCAGGCATTTTCCGCAATTATCGCATACTTTGTTCGGATCGAGATCGCATGTCTCGCATTCGAGGCAGCCGATACAATCGCGATCATACAATACGCATTTGATCGCATGATCCGTATGTTCCCCCGTTCCGCTCGTTCCGTTTTTTTCGCGCTTCTCCGATTTTTCGGAAAAATCCGCATTTTTGTTCGTCGCAATCTTTTTTTCGGATATATTTTTCGGCATATTTGTTATCTCCCGCATCTTTTTTATCTGCCCCGATTATAGCACAAAAAAATTAAAAAATCAAGAAAAAATGTCAAACATTTGTTTGCTTTTTCAAAAAAAGTATGCTATAATAAAATCAGAAAAAATTTGTCGCCGATGATCGTTTTTTATCGTTAAAATCGGCAGACATAAACGGCAATCGCTTATTCATAACTATCAAAAAAACGATCGCAAATATATAATATATTTTTCGGGGAGGATTTCGTATGGATGAAAGCAAATTGATCAGGGTGATGGACTATATCCGCAGATTTTCGGATGAAAACGGCTATATGCCCTCCGTGCGCGAAATCGGCATGCATTGCGGTATTAAATCCACCGCTACGGTACATAGTTATATGGAAAGATTGCAGGATAAAGGCTTCCTGAACAAAGCGGATAATAAAAAACGCGCCGTTACGATCGGAAAATCAAATTCCGTGAATATTCCCCTGCTCGGCACGGTGACTGCGGGGCAACCCATTTTTGCTTACGAGAATTACGAAGAATATTATTCTTTCCCTATCGGCGAATTTCGCGGGGAAGATCTTTTCATGCTTCACGTGCAAGGCACTTCGATGATCAAAGCCGGCATACACGACGGCGATAAAATTATCGTACGCCGCCAGCAAACGGCAAACGACGGAGAAATCGTAGTAGCCCTCGTGGGCGAATCTTCCACAGTGAAGCGCTTCTACCGTAAAAACGGCAAAATCATACTCCATCCCGAAAACGACAGTCTGAGCGATTTCGTCTTTCTTCCTTCGGAAGTGAGTATACTCGGGAAAGTGGTCGGGCTGATCCGCAACGAAATTTCCTGATTTTCTGAGAGGCTCTGTGCCGTAAAAGTAAACCGGAGGAAGCAAAATGAAATTTTACTCGTTAAAGAGAAAAAATGCCTTTTCGCTTGCCATATTTTTTATCTGCCTGTCTTTGACTGTATTGTTTGCGGGCTGCGGCAAAAATACGGAAGAAAAACCGCAGCCGTCCGCAGACGTAAAAAGAATTTGTTCTTTTGTCATTTCAAATTACGATTCGGAATTTCCGCTGAACTCGATTTCCCTTACCGTACGATACGGAATAAATTCCGCCGATTTTACAAACAATAAAGCGGTTTTTATGATCTACGGCAACGGCGACGAGCATCCCACGATTTTGCAAAGCATCGAAAATTTGGGAAACGACGATTATTCGTTTACCGTTTCCGACGGCGATTATACCTACAAGCAACAAACCGTATTAAGTTTCGGGAACGCTGTTTTCGATAATACGGACGGCGGATTTTTCCTGGCTCTGTGCTTATTCGATAAAACGGATAATTTGTGTGAGAACCCGATCGCAGGTTATCGATACGCCGTGAAATATACGATTGAAAACGAAAAAATTTCTTTTAAAATAAAGGGTGAATCTGTCATTCGTCATCACTGACGCACATCTTGTCGGCGTCCGAATAACGTGACCTCCACGGCACAAAATACTGTATAAAAAGTGCAACAGGCAAAGCGCATTGCATTCCGCACCGCACAATAATCTCCGTCATAAAAATAACGCTTTCTTTTTCCGTACGGCATTTGCCGTCAGCGGCGGAAGAAAGCGTTTTTCTTTTTTGTTCGTGATCGGTAAACGTTACAGTTTTTTCAACGATTCCACTTCTTTCGCCGTCAGCGGACGAATCGCGCTGCGATCCAGCCCCGCAAGTGTAAGCGTTCCGATTTTTACGCGTTTTAAGAAACAGACGTTCTTTCCTATACTCTCGAACATCCGGCGTATTTCTCTGTTTCTGCCTTCGCTGATCGTGATGTGCACTTTCGTATAATCTTTGTTCGTTTCCACGATGTGCGCTTTGCATTTTTTCGTGAGAACGCCGTCGAGTTCTATGCCGGAACGGATCGGATTCAGGTCTTTTTCCGTCAGCGTGCCCTCGATTTTGGCTAGATACGTTTTCTGCACTTCGTTTCTCGGATGTGTAAGCGCGTTGGAAAGATTTCCGTCGTTCGTCAGGATCAGCAGACCTTCCGTGTCGTAATCCAGTCTTCCTACGGGAAAGACTCTGCCGATTCCTTCGGGCAACAGGTCCGCCACTGTCTTTCTGCCGCGATCGTCGCTCATCGTGCACACCACCCCTTTCGGCTTGTTCATTACGTAATAAACGAGCGACGGCGCCGCGTTTCCGATCGGGTTGCCGTCTACCGCCACTTTATCGTTATCCGTCACGTCGGAGCCGAGAGTCGCCGTCTTTTCGTTGATCGTCACTCTTCCCGCCGCAATCATTTCGTCAGCCTTACGGCGGCTTGCAACGCCCTGTTCCGCCAAAAATTTATTGATGCGCATATTCACAATTCCTCATTCGTTCTTTTGCGACGTATTCCCGTCCGATCATTCTGCGGGAAATCGCAACTCTTACAGTTTATACAAATTTTCCGAAAAAAGCAAGTTATTTAAAAGGTAAATTCGTAATTGCCCCGAAATTTCTCTGCCATTTCCGTCGAATGCGGGCGTATCGAACGCAATCGCCACCTTTTTTACATATTTCTTTTCTTCTGCCAGCAACGGATAACGCAAATCTTTTCCGGTTTTCGCCGTAATGCTTCCGCACACCGATCTTAACGCTACGGGCGAATCCGCCGCTTGCAACAATACGTTTTCATACGCCGAAAAAGCGTCGTCTAAAAGCGCGGAAGATCTGCCGTAGGTATCCCCGCAGGAAAGCACGGTGCACACAAGCGTCATATCGCCTCGCCGCGCCGCCGAAACGAGGCATCTTCCCGCCTGTTTCGTAAAGCCGGTTTTCACGCCGATCGCACCGTCGTAGTTTTCCAGCATTTTATTCTTGTTCGTCCAGTTTTTTTTCTCGTAATATTTCGTGGAAACAATTTCCGCAAAAACGGGATTTTCCAAAGCAAGGCAGGCGATAAAAGTAAGATCCCGCGCCGTAGTGTAATGCCCTTTTTCCGGCAGACCGTGCGGATTTTTAAAATGCGTATGCAGCGCGCCCGCGCGCTGTGCCGTGCGGTTCATTTTTTCGGCAAATTTCCTTACGCTTCCCTCCTCCCGCAGCGCCAGCGTTACGGCGCAATCGTTCCCCGATCGAAGCATCAGCCCGTAAAGCAGATCTCTTTCGCTTGTTTCTTCGCCTTCTTTCAGATAAGCGGAAGATCCTTCGATTCCGCAGCCCGCCGCAGGCACTTTAAAAATTTCGTCGAGGTCGTTTCCGCCTTCGAGCACCGTGAGCGCCGTGGCTATCTTCGTGGTGCTCGCCATCGGCAACCGATCTTCTCCGTTTTTTTCGTATAATATGCGCCGTGAAGAAAGTTCCGCCACGCATTCGGCACGGGCGCAAACCGTCGTATTTGCCGCTTCCGCCGCTTCGTATTCCGTTGAAGCGAACACTCCCACGCGCCGCCCGTAAAACGAAGCGGAAACAAACGTCATCGCCGCCGCGATAACAAGGACGCGCATTTTTCTTTGAATCTTTATCGGCATATTTTCAAGCCTCGCCTTTTCCGATTTCCCGTCTTTTTCGTTTTTTTTCCGCGCATAACGCATCGTCAGTTTTTCGCCGTCACATTGCGCAGAATATCGCTTGCTTTTTCGATAAGATTATCGATCGGCTCGTCCGTCAGCCGCACGACGCGGCAGTTTTTTCCGTCGTCGATGATAAAGCCCATCGGCTTTAAACTCACCACCGACCCGCTGCCGCCCGCGAACGCCATGCCGTCGATTTCTTTCACCACTTTCACGTCTCCGTATTCGCCTCCGCCCGAAAGATTGCCGAGCGTAATACGCGAAAACGGGATCACCTGCGCCCCGCTTGCCGTAAAAACGGGCGTGCCGAGCACCGTGTTTGCGTCCGTCACTCCGCCGAGCGCGCCGATCGAACCCTTCACGAGACAGTCGATTTTTCTTTCTCCTTCCATTTTCTGATCCTCCCGATAATATAATTCACTGCGAATTTCGCCGATAACACGGCAAGTATAAAAAGCGAAAAATACGTCACGATCTGCACGGACGTTCTTAAAACGTCTCCGTCTGTCAGCCACAGATTCACGTCGCTTTTTTTGTATTGTTTTTTTATAGCGAGAAAAGTTTTTAAAAGCGCCAAGACGCAAGCCGCCCCCGCAAAATATTGCGCGCCCGTTTCCGTAGTGCATTTCAGCGACAATAAACGGAACGAACGCACGAAGGAAAACTTTTTCCGTTTTTCGTCCATGCCCGTATACGGCAATAAAATCGCTTTTTTCTCGCTCACATGCAGCGCAACGCCGCCCTGATACGACGTGACGTAGCCGCCGACAAGGCGGATAAATCCGAAGAGATATAACGAAAAAGATAGTTTCTTTTCTCCTAAATCTCCGTAGATATTCAGATCCTGTACGATCGGAAAAAACAACGCCGTCAGAATCAATAAAATGGTGCGCGGCGACGAAAAAAATCTGCCCATATCAGAAATATGAGCAGATTGCAATGAAAGTATGTATTTTTCGGTTATTCTATTTTAATGATGCCGTCATGAATATCCTTCAGGAAATCGGGTAATTCCATCTCGGAAACCGTTCCGTTGCCATGATGTTCCGTGTTTTCCGCGCCCTCTTCCGATTGCTCGTTTTCGGCGGTGGGATCGTACACGTCTTTTTTGTAGAGATACGTGTCGTCATCCTCGGCAAGCGCGCTCATTTCGGCGATTTTCTTCATCAGTTCCGTGTAATCGGGCAGATCGGAAAGCGATTTCAATTTGAATCTGCGCAGAAAGTTATCCGTCGTCTGATACATTACGGGTTTTCCCGGCGTATCTTTTCTGCCGCACGGCTCGATCATTTCGAGATTGATCAGCGTAGTGATCGCATAATCGCTGTTTACGCCGCGCACCGTATCCAGTTCCGCGCGGGTGATCGGCTGTTTGTAGGCGATGATCGCCGCACATTCCAGAATCGTGCGTGTAAATTCCTTTTCTCTGATCGGATTCAGCACCGCGCCCACCTGATCCTTATAGTCGGGATTGGTGGCAAGTTGTATTTTGTGATTGAAAATCAGAAGCCTGATTCCGCAATTGCCCGAATATTTCTTTTCGAGTTGGCGGACCATGGAATCCATCTGCGCTTTCGTCAGATCGAGTTTTTCCCGCAATAAATCCGTGGGAACGGCGTTTCCCGCCGCAAATAAAATGGCTTCAATTATATTCGTCGATATCTCCAAGATCGTCGTCCTCCTTTCTTTCGTCGTTTCTTCTTATCATGATCGGCGCAAACAAACCGTCTTGCTCCACCGTCAGATACTGATGTTTTAAAAGTTCCAGAAGTGCCTGGAACGTGGTGACAATTTCCGATTTATCCGCATGTTCCTCGAATAAATCCTCGAAATTTACGCACTCCTTTTCTTTGAATGCGTCGCGGATAAAATGAATCCTGTCGCGCACCGTATACGTTTCGCGCGGGATTTCTCTCGGCGGCGGCGCGCTGGCTCTTTCGCTTTCGCGTTTCAGCATCAGCCGCGTAAACGCGTCCACCAGCCCGTCCAGCGTAAAGTCTTTGTATTTCACCTGCAATTCGCCCACTTCTTTATCGGGCGCTTTGAAGAAATATCCCACGGTCTCGCGCTCTTTCAGTTTGTCCGCTTCCTCTTTGATCATCTTGTATTCGTTCAGCGCGCGGATCAGAGCGTCTTTCGGATCTTCTTCGTAATCTTCGTAGCCGTCGTCGTCGAAATAATCTTCGAGGGGCGGCACAAGACTGCGCGCCTTGATATCGATGATCGTGGCGGCGATATTCAGATATTCGCTCGCTTTTTCCATATCGAGATACGGCAATCCCTGCATATAAGTGAGGAATTGTTCCGTCACCTGCGAAACGAAAATGTCTTCGATCTGTATTTCCTCTTTATTGATCAGATACAAAAGCAAATCGAGCGGTCCTTCAAAGTTATCGAGTACCGTCGTATAATCCACTTCCGAATCGAAATCTTTAACGCTTTCAACCGTCAGTTTTTCCAAAATCCGTCCTCCTTGAAAAATCAGATTTTAAAAACAGTGTTCCAGAGCCACGTAATCGGGTAAGCGAAAATTCCCGTGGCAAAACTCATGATGTAATCGAGCAGATTGATATAGGCGAAAATCGGGGCGCCCGTCAGCCTGAGCAGCATATCGCAAAGCCAACTTTCCGCGATCAGCCCGATCAGAATTTTATAACCGTAATCTCTTAAAAAGCGATATACCGCCCCGTGTTTTTTCGACGCCGCTTCCACGATACGAAATCCGTCCAACGGATAAAAAGGCAGCAGATTGAATACGCAGAAACTCAGAGAGTACATATAAAGATACTCCGTGAGATAATATAAAAATTCATGCCCGTACGTAAGCGTATCCGCGCCGAGATAAAAACGAAGCGCCAATATAAACAGCGGATAAAACAAAAACGCCGATAAATAATTCGTGATTACGCCTGCGGCGGAAGTCCAGAAGCACCCGCTGCGGTATTTGCGGAAATTCGCTTCGTTCACGGGAACGGGTTTTGCCCAGCCGAAGCCCACGAATACGAAACACACAAGCCCCACGGAATCGAAATGCTTCACGGGATTCAGCGTCATGCGCCCAGCCCACTTTGCTGTGGGATCTCCGCATTTATACGCAACGAAGGCATGAGCGAATTCGTGCAGGGTAAGCACCGCCACCACTGCCAGAAAGGTAGCCAATATTTCCACAAACCAATCCAAATCCGTCCGCTCCTTTTGCCCGTTTTTTCTTCCTGCCCCGCCGATTCCGCAAAGCATATACATATTTTATCAAAAACAAATAAAAAATGCAAGAGCCGTAAACGATAATTTCAAGAAAAATCCGCGAATTTCGTAAAAAAAACAAAAATCGCGGATCTGAAATTATTATTTTCGATATTTTATACGTTTTTCATGCGCCACGCGAAAGACGTGGGATATAAAACGACATGTTTTTTGCGCATGCACTCCGAAAAATCATAGACGGATTCAGTCGTTTTGTTAAATCGTCCAAGAAAGACTTTTAAAATTTCCACTCGCCCGTAATCGCCTTGAAACGATCGCCGAAGCCCGCCTTTTCCGCGCTTTCGCCGGCCACCAGCGGCACTCTGTCGATTTCCACGTCGTCTTTGTATACGATCATCTCGCCTACCGTATCGCCCGCTTTTACGGGTGCGGACGTATAATCGGGCAGTTTTGTTTCGATTTTTACGTTTTCTTTTTCTCCCCGTCTGGAAAAAAGATACGAGCCGCGCTTGCAACGCACCGAAATTTCTTCCGTTTTTCCTCCCCGCACACGTAATTTTTCCGTCAGCGGATTGTTTTCGTCGGCTACGGTTTTCAGCGTATATGCCGAAAACGCATAATCGAACATTCCGCATACGTCGGCAAAACGGTGTTTGCTTGCGTCTTCCCCGATCACCACGGATACAAGCCGCATTCCGCCGCGCTTTGCCGTAGCGGCAAGGCAGAACCCCGCTTCGTTTGTGAATCCCGTTTTTCCGCCGTCGCAACCCTGATAAAAACGCACAAGTCTGTTGGTATTCGTGATTTCCGTAGTTCTGCCTTTCGGATGCTCGAATTTTTCCGTCCACACTTTGCAGAAATCGAAATATTCTTCGTTTTCGATCAGTTCGCAGAGCATCGTCGCCGCGTCTTTAGCGCAGGAATATTGCGGCTCTTTCGGCAACCCCGTACAGTTGGCAAACAACGTATTTTCCATGCCGAGCGCAGCGGCTCTTTCGTTCATCGCCGCCACAAACGCCGCTTCGCTTCCTTTCACGCGTTCCGCCATCGCCACGCAGGAATCGTTCGCCGAACACACCGCGATACTTTTGAGGAGTTCGCGCACCTTATATTCTCCGCCCGCTTCCAAAAACACCTGCGATCCGCCCATTTTCGCTGCTTTTTCGCTGACGATTACGGTTTCGTCCATGGAAAGATCGCCCGCTTTTATCGCGTCGAAACATAAAATCAGCGTCATGATTTTGCACATACTCGCGATCGGAAGACGCTTCGTTTCGTTTTTTGAAAAGATTGCCGTGCGGCTTGTCGTTTCCGTCAAGTATGCGGCTTTCGCGTGCGCCGCAAGCGTTTCGCCGTTTTCGGCTGTATTCGGTTCACTCGTTTTCGCCGTCTCCGTCGTATCCGCAAAGTCGAAATCGCTTTCCGTATTTTTCGTCGTACGCCCGTACGCCGTTTTAAAATTTTCCCGTATGCTCGCCGTCGCATTTGCGCACGGCAACATTTCAGCGCTTACAGGCAATGCCGCTTTCGTAAAAACGAGGGAAACGGCAAAAGCCGCCCCGCATGCTATTTTTCCGAAGTTTTTCATATTTTCAGTATTTATCGTTCGACTTGAAAATATGCGGAAATTCTTCTTTTTTACGGCAGATTTCAGAAAATTTTCGAGATCGGGCGAAACAGCAATGCGGTAAGAATCAATTCCAGAAAAGCGCATATCGCCGCCGCAACAAGCAGCAGCAGGCAATACGTCGCCCTTTCTCGAAATACGGCGCCGTCGATTTTGCAGCGCGGAAACGACAACGCGAGCGCGCCCGCGCACGCAAAAAAGAAAAAAGAAACGAGCGCGACGGGCAACGAACAGATCAGCCATAAAAATAAACCGCTTACGCCGTATGAAGTAAGCAGAATCACCGTAATCGCGCCGAACGTATAGCCTTTGAAAAAAGCGATTAAAATCGCCGCAGGCAGATAAAACGGCGTAAAAAACAGCGGGCAGATCAGCAGAAACAATAAAAGCGACGAGATCAGCCTCTTAAAAAACAATTTGAAAACGGACGAAGCGAAAACGGAATCCGCATATGCGCGGCAATATTTTTCGTAATATCCGCGAACGGAAAGCGGCTTTGAGATTACTACGCCGAGTATAATACCGATGACGATCGCTACAGAAAAAACGATAATCCACGGGATTTTCTTTCTGATCGTCGCGATTGCTTCCGTAAAGCAGGAAAAAAGAGCGTTCATATTTCTGATATATGCCGCTCTTTTTCAAAATATGCCGATTTCTTTGTTTTTTTGTCGATTTTTTATTCGATTTTATTTTTATCCGTTCTTATCTGCCCTTCAAATCGCTTTGCATCATATTCCCGATGGAAACGCCGTAACCGCGCGCGGGATCGTTTATAAATACGTGTGTCACCGCGCCCACAAGTTTTCCGTTCTGCAAAATCGGGCTGCCGCTCATACCCTGTACGATTCCGCCCGTTTTATCCAGCAATTCCGGATCCGTCACTTTAATCACGAAATTTTTGTTGCTTTTATTGTTTTTATCCACTTTTACGATGTCGATGTCGTATTTTTTCGGAGTATCTCCATCAATTGTAGCGTAAATATACGCGTCGCCGATTTTCACTTCATCCGCCGCGGCCGTGTACGCGGTGATATTTCCGTTAAGCGAATAGGTTTCGTCCACCGTTCCGAAAATACCGCAATCGGTTACGTTATCGCCCGTGCCGAATTTTTCGGCGTTTAAAAGCGTGCCGCGCAATTCTCCCGCCCTGCCGCGGATTCCTTTCGTTACCCCCACGATCGTACAGGAACAGATGTCTCCGCCGAGAAACGTGTCACCCGTTTCGCCGCCTACGGGATGCCCGAGCGATCCGAATCTTCGGCTTTCTTTTTCGATGTATGTCACCGTGCCGATGCCCGATACGCTGTCGCGTGCGAGAATCCCGATTTTCAGCCTTCCCGTTACGCGGTCTTTAACGGGCACAATCGGCACATCAGCCGTTTCGCCGCGTCGTCGTATCGTAAGAATCACCTGCTTTCCGCCGCTTTTTGCGATCGTATCGTTGAGTTCCTGCGTGGTTTTTACACGGATTCCCGATACTTTTTCGATAATGTCGCCTGTTTTCAGCCCTGCGTTCGCCGCGGGAGAATAACAGCCGCTTTCGCCCATCACCTGCGAAAGTCCGATCACCTGCGCGCCTCCCACGCCGAGCGTAAATCCCGCAGGCATGCCGCCAACGTAATATTCCGTGCCCGTCTCTTCCGCACTCGCCCTGATGTTCCCCGTCACGCGTGCGCAATCGCCTGCTTCGCCGCCGTAATCTCCGTAGTGACCGTAGATGTTTCCGCCGGAAAAAACAGATGCGCTTGCGGCTAAAACGGCCGTCAAGATTCCTGCGATAAAAAATTTGCGTTTGCCCATTCAGTCCTCCGCCGTCGCAAAATGAGAACAGACGTTCCGCATGACGTTCCGCATGTTTTCACTCCGCTTACGGATAATTTGAGCAAACGCTTCCGTTATTATTCGCTTTTTTCGCAGGCTTTTCGATTCTTACGGCAATAATCGGCGATAATTATAATCCCGCTTTGAAATTCCGCGCTTTTTCAAGCAGTTCTTCCGCGTGCAGTAACGCCGCTTTTTCGCCGTTTTCTCCGCCCAGAAGGCGAACGATTTCCGCTTTTTGTTCTTCTTGATCGAGCGGGCGGATATACGAACGGGTTTTGCCTCCCTCTTCTTTCTTTTCGATTAAAAATTCTTTATCGCTCATGCACGCGATCTGCGCCAGATGCGAAACGGCGATAATCTGCGTTGTTTTCGCGATTTTCGCGAATTTCTCTCCCACGACTTTTGCCGTCTTTCCGCTGATCCCCGCGTCGATCTCGTCGAATACATACGTGGAAATACCGTTCAGATCGGAAAGTCGCGTTTTGATCGCCAGCATAAAACGGCTCATTTCGCCGCCGCTGATGATTTTGCCGAGCGGTTTCTGTGGTTCGCCCGCGTTCGCCGAGAACATAAACGAAATGTCGTCCAATCCGTTTTCCGTCGCTCTTTCGGCGTCGGCTTCCGAAAATTCTTTGAACGATACGGAAAACGTCGCATGCGGAATATTCAGCGTTTTTAATTCGTCGCATACTCCCGCGCAGAACTTTTCCGCCGTTTTGCGGCGAATTTCGCTCATTTCGAGGCAAAGCGAGTAGATTTTTTTCAGATCCTCGCTCATTTCTTTTTGCAGACGTACGGATTTTTCCGCTCCGTCGGATAAAAGATCGTATTCCTTTTCTTTTTCTTCCAGAATCGCCGCGATTTCGCTCTGTTCTTTCACTGCGTATTTACGTTGCAGAGCACGGATTTCGTCCAGCCTGTTTTCTACGTTCCGCGCTTCGTTTTCGTCAAAATACAATCCGTCGGCGATCTCCGATAATTCGCCCGCCGCGTCATCCGCCTCTTCGGCAAGCGTCTCGATTCTGCCGGCAAGTTCTTCGTAGGCGGAATCGAGCGAAGATATGCCGTTCATCGCCCGCCGCGCGTTCCGTAGGGAATCCGCCGCGCCGCCGTCGCAGGAAAGATACTCCGCCGCTTCTTTCACGGCACTTAAAATTTTTTCGAGATTGTTTATTTTATTGCGTTTTTGAATGAGTTCTTCCTCTTCGCCCTCTTTCCAGTCCGCCGATCTGATTTCGTCGATGGAAAATTTCAGAATTTCCAGTCGCCGCGCCCGCTCTTCTTCGTTGCCGCCGAGCGATGCAAGCGCGCGTTTCTTTTCTTTATAAGCGGAGAGAATATCGGCAAGCGCGCGCTTCGTTTTCGTAAGGGACTCTCCGCATACGCCGTCCAGCGTTTTCAACTGATTCGATTCGGAAAGCAAAAAGAAATGTTCGCTCTGCCCGTGTACGTCCACAAGTTTCGATGTGATTCTGCGCAGCATTGCCGCCGTAGCCGTGCTGCCGTTTATCTTCACCGAATTTTTTCCTCCGTCGGTAAAACGCCGCGAAATCACGATCTCCCCGTCGCTGTCGATATCCATTTCGCGCAGATCGCGCACGGCTTCGGAAGATTCGGGAACGAAAAATTCCGCTTTCACGAAACATTCCGTTTCTCCGTAACGGATCATCGTTTTATCCGCTTTTGCGCCGAGAACGAAATTCAGCGAATCGAGAATCACGGATTTTCCCGCGCCCGTTTCGCCCGAAAGCACGTTCAGCCCTTCGGAAAATTCTATTTCCGCGCTTTCGATCAGCGCTACGTTTTTCACCGACAGTTTCGCAAGCATAGTATTTCTCTCTTTGTTTTTTCTTTTTGTATCCGCGCCTTATTATGGTCTATTTTCCGCGATTCGCCAATGCCTCCTCGGGCATATCCGCAAGATCATCGAGCCGTAATTTCAACGTAAAAATTCCGAAAGCCGACGTTGCACTTCGTCGGCGGAATCGTTGTCCTTGCACACCACAAGCAACGTATCGTCGCCTGCAACGGATCCAACAACGCTTTCGAGATTGAGTTTATCTACCACCGCGCCCGCATTCGCGCCGTTGCCGGTCATCGTTTTCACCACCACGAGATTTTGCGCCACGGCAACGCTCACAACGCAGTTTTTAAAAAGATTCCGCATTTTTTCGGAAACTTCCCCCTCGTTTTCCCCGATGTAGGCATAACGATATTTCTTTTCGATCCCCGCCACTTTGAAAAGGTGCAGATCGCGTATATCGCGCGAAATCGTCGCCTGCGTCACCACATAGTTTTCGCGGTTGAGTTCCTCGCACAGTTCTTCCTGCGTTTCAATCTCTTTTCTTGCGATCAGTTCCAGTATTTTTTCATGTCTTTCTGCTCGTAACATTATGAATCACCCTCTCTTTCCGATATTTTATTTAAGTATGCTTTTGCTCAAATTGTTATAAATTTTCGTGTTTTCTGCCTGAATTTGATTTTCTATGCGCAGCCAAGCCGCACATATCGCTTTATTCCGTTTCAGCCGAGTTTTCTTCGCACTTTCGCATAGAACGAGGAATACGACCTCGTGGGAAAAACTGCGCACAGATCGGCTGTTTCCGCCCGGATAAATCCGCCTTCTTTCACGTGCGCCCGCACTTCGCCGTCGATCAGAAGAAAGGCGTCGCCACGCGTAATCGATACCGAAATCGTATCGTCCGAAGGGAACACGACGGGCCTTGCCGCAAGGGAAAACGCGCAAAGCGGCGTAAGCAGGATCGCGGGCGTTTGCGGTACGATGATCGGTCCGCCCGCAGAAAGCGAATACGCCGTAGACCCCGTAGGCGTGCACACGAGAATGCCGTCGCCCGAAAATTCGTCGAAATCGCAGCCGTTCACGTTCGTCTGCACTTTCAGCATTCTGCCGTCTTTCACGTTGTAATCGCGGCGAAGCGCGGCCTCGTTCAGCGCAAAGAACGTTCCTTCTTTACAGGTGATTTTTAAAAGCGACCGTTTCGCTTCCGCGATTTTTCCTCTTTCAAGGTCGTTTAAAAACGCAGGTATTTTCTCCGTTTCATCCTTCTCGAATTCCGCCAAAAAACCGAGCGTACCGTAATTTACGCCTACGATTTTCACACCGAAACGGGCGCATTTTTCCGCGCAGCGCAAAATCGTTCCGTCTCCGCCCAGCACGAAAAGCACGTCCGCTCCGGAAAGAGCGTTTTCGTCGTTTACGTCGACTTCCGAGGCCGAAAAGCCGTTTTTTTCCAAAAACACAACGAATTTTTGCGCGTTTGCGCCGTTTTCCGCTTTTTCAGCGTTTGCGTATACGCCCGTTTTCATGCTTTTGCCTCCTCTTTTTTCTTTTCTTCCGAAATGCTCCGCAAAATTTCGTCGAGGTGCGAAAGTATTTCGCCGTTTGCCCGTTTTCTTGCGGCTTTTACGCGTTCCGTATCGTTCGATTCGGCGCATTTTTCCAGCCACAGCACGTATTCTACGTTCTTTCCTTTTCTTACGGGCGCATTCGTGATCTTTTTCGGAAACAATCCCGCTGCTTCGGCATAAGAAAGCACTTTCGACACGATTTTTTTATGTTCTGTCTTTTTTACTATGCCGCTTTTTCCGATCCCCTTGTTTTCGCACTCGAATTGCGGCTTGATCAGCACGAAAGCGTCTTTTCCGTCGTTCAGCAAATCCGCGATCACGGGAAGAATCAGGCGCAAAGATATAAAAGATACGTCCGCCACCACGCCGTCGGGCGGGCAGGGAAAATCCTCTTTTTTAAGATACCGCGCATTTATGTTCTCCATGGGAATCACGCGCGGATCGGCGGCGATTTTACTATCGAGCAGGCTTTCGCCCACGTCTACGGCAAATACTTTTTGCGCGCCGTTTTGCAAAAGACAATCGGTAAAGCCTCCCGCGCTCGCTCCGATATCCGCAAAGATTTTCCCTCTGCAATCGTAGCCGAAAGCGGAGATTGCTTTTTCCAGTTTGTAGCCGCCGTTGGAAACGAAGCGTTTTTCGGGAGAGATAAACGTAAAAATATCGTCCTCTTGCACCTCGTCTTTCGGGGCGAGCGGCTTATTCCCGCGCAAAATTCTGCCGGCAGACAATTCTTCGGCGGCTTTTGTTCGCGATCCGAATTTTTCGGCAAAAAATTTATCCGCTCTCATAAAGCCTCCTTCAAAAATCCTTATGTATTATGTCAGACATAATTATTATGCGTAACATAGCACCTCCGGAAAATAAATCACAACAAACTTTCCGTATATCTTCTGATTTCCTCACAGGAAACACCGTACCGGCGTTGCAGCGAAGCCACGCTTCCCTGCGGAATAAACGAATCGCGATAGGCAAACGCCTTGAACGAACGTTTTTCTGCCGTCGCTTTGTTTTCGTCCTGCGTAAGCAGCGCGTGTTCCACGGCAGAGCCGAATCCGCCCGAAAATACGTTATCCTCTATCGTTATCGCCGTTCCTTTAATTTCGGAAAGCAATTTTTCATCCAACGGCTTTACGAAGCGGGCGTTCACTACGTTCAAGTTGTCCGCTTTTCCCGCTTCTTCCAACGCACGATATACTTTCAACGCGATAATCAGGCAACGTTCTCCCGTGGCAATCAGCGTAATTTTCGCCGAATCGTGCTTCACGAGATATTCCCACGTTCCGGGCACTATTGTCTCCGACCTCGAAAGCAAAGCCTTTTTTTGCGGAATACGGCTTGAAAACACCACTTTCCCGCATCTCGGATACCGTATCGCCAGAGGATGCGAAAATTTCTCGCTCCAATCGAGCATCTTACGGAATTCTTCCGTATCTTTCGGAGATGCGATCGTAAGATTCGGGATCATGGAAAGATAAGATAAATCGAAAACGCCCTGATGCGTTTCTCCGTCCGCGCCCGAAATTCCCGCGCGATCGATGCAGAACGTTACGGGAAGATCCTGTGCGCACACGTCGTGAATGATTTCGTCGTAAGCACGCTGTAAAAACGTGGAATAAATCGCATAATACGGTTTCATGCCTTCTGTGGCGAGCGCGGCGCACAACACGGCGGCGTTCTCTTCGCAGATTCCCACGTCGAACGCCCGTTCGGGGTAAGAATCGAAAAATCCGCGCAGACCGAGCGCGTCGGTCATCGCGGCGGTAACGGCAACGATTTTATCGTTTTTTGCCGCAATTTTTTTCAGTTCGTCGCCGAGAATTTCCGAATATTCCCGTTCTTTTTTCGTTCTTACGGGCGGTACGCCGTGCGTTACGGCGGGATGATCCTCGCAGAATCCGTAGCCTTTTCCCTTTTTCGTGACAATATGCAAAAGAACGGATTTTTCTTTCAGCATTCGTTTCGCTTTTTTCAAAGCGTCCGTCACTTCGTCGATCTCGTTGCCGTCTATAACGCCGAGATAAGAGAGATTAAAACTTTCCAGCAAACGAATCCCTGCATTTTTATCGTCGGCTTCTTTTTTACGTTTTTCTTCGTTTGCACACGCAAATACACCGTTTTTCGCAAAATTTCCCTTGCAAACTGCGCTGTTTGCGGTTTCCGCGGTTGTTTTTTCGCCCCCGCGGATCGCGGAAAGAATATCGTGCATGCCGCCCACCGTGGGCGAAATCGACATGCCGTTATCGTTCAGTATGATCAGAATTTTCGTATCCAGAATCTTCAAAGAATTCAGGGCTTCGTAAATCAGCCCGTTGTTGAACGAGCCGTCACCGATGAAAGCGATTACGTCGAAATCTTCTTTTTTCAGATCCCGCGCTTTTGCTATACCGATCGCGGCGGATACCGACGTGCCCGCATGCCCCGTATCATAGAAATCGAAAACGCTTTCGCTTCGCTTCGGAAACCCCGAAATACCGCCTTCCTGCCGCAACGTATCGAACGCGCCCGCACGCCCCGTCAGCGCTTTGTAGGCGTAACATTGATGCCCTACGTCGAAAATAATCTTGTCTTTCGTAAAATCGAATACGTTGCAAAGCCCCACCGTGGCTTCGATCGCGCCGAGATTCGACGATAAATGTCCGCCGCATTCGGATACTTTCTCATAAATAAACGAACGCAACTCATCGCAAAGCACGTTGAGTTCGCCGTTCGTCATTTTTCTTACGTCGTCGGGAGAAATCTCCCGCAAAGATATGTTTTTGCCCACTCTGTTTACCTGTTTCGGCAGGATATCCGTTTTGCCGAAAATCCTCGGCGGCGAAATGCCGCACGCCTTATTTTTCCCGATTTCTTACATAAGTGACGAGATCTCGCAAAAATGCTGTGTCGCCGTCGATTCCGTCCAGTACGGCGTAGGCGTCGGAAGCGTATAAATCCGCCTGAATTTTCGCCCCGTCAAGCCCGTAAAGAGAAACGAACGTCAGTTTATTCTCCTTTTTGTCCTTTCCCGTCGTCTTGCCAAGCGATTCAAATGACGCCGTTTCGTCGAGAATATCGTCGGTGATCTGAAAAAGCGTACCGAGATATTTGCCGAATTGTTCCAGTTCAAAATAATTCTTGTTTTCCGCCAGCACGCAAGGCGCAAGCACGGAAGACAAAATAAGTTTCCCCGTTTTATGTTCATCGATGAAACGCAACGTCGCTTCGTCCACTACGGCGTCTTTTTCCGCGGCGAGAAGATCCGCCGATTGCCCTGCGATCATGCCGTCGATCCCCGCGTATTCGCAGATCATACGAGCCGCACGCACATATTTTTCGCCTTTGAAACAGCAATCGAATAAAACGAGATACGCCGTATTCAAAAGCGCGTCGCCCGCCAGCACCGCATGCCCTTCGCCGAACGCTTTATGCGAAGACGGCTTGCCTCGGCGAAAATCGTCGTTATCCATCGCGGGCAAATCGTCGTGAATCAAAGAATACGTGTGAATCATTTCCGTAGCGAGAGCATAAGGCAACGCTTCGGAAAAATCAAGAGACAACGCGTCCGCTACGGCAAGCGTAAGCACGGGTCTGATCCTCTTTCCGCCGTTTAAAAAACTGTACGCCATGCTTTCTTTCAGAATCGCAGGCGTAGTTTTCAGCGCCGAAAAGTATTTTTCCGCGTATTCGTTGAAAACGTTCAAATATTTTTCATACCGTTCGTCAAACATAAATTTCGCTCTCCGCTTAATTATCCGCGCCGCTTATTCTAAATATACGAATCGCGGCGGCTTTACGTAAAATACGGCGTTTTCCGCGTCTTTTTCTTCTTCGTTCCGGGAAGCCGTTGCCTTCTTCCGCGCTTTTGCGGCGCAGATCAAACGCAATCGCCGAAACGGTAAAACCTTCAGATGTTCTTTTTGCTTTGCGCTTTTGCCGCAAGAAATGTGTTATATAAAAGCATGGCGATCGTCATCGGACCAACTCCGCCCGGTACGGGGCTGATCGCGCCCGCCACGTTTTTCACGTTCTCGAAATCCACGTCGCCGCAGATCTTGCCGCTTTCGTCGCGATTGATTCCTACGTCGATCACCGTTGCCCCCGGCTTCACCATATCGACGGTGACGAATTTTTTCTTTCCGATCGCCGCAATCAATATATCCGCTTCGCGGCAGATTTCTTTCAGGTTCTGCGTTTTGCTGTGGCAAATCGTCACCGTGGCGTCCGCGTTCAGAAGCAGCATCGCCATAGGCCGCCCTACGGTGTTGCTTCTGCCCAGCACCACGGCGTGTTTACCCCGTAAATCCACATTCGCGCTTTCCAGCATTTTCATCACGCCGAAAGGCGTGCAGGCAACGATTCCGCCGCGATTCATCGCCAGTTTTCCCACGTTGCTCTCGCAAAAACCGTCCACGTCTTTTTCCACGGGAATCTTTGCCAAAGCGGCGCGCTCGTTCAATCCCGCGGGCAAAGGCAGTTGCAATAAAATGCCGTTTACACTCTCGTCCGCTGCAAGTTCGCTTATCGTATTTTCCAGAGATTCCTGCGAGCAATCCGCAGGCAATTCGCGGACAATCGAAACGACGCCCGTTTCGGCGCACGCTTTCGCTTTATTCTTTACATAAATTTTCGAGGCGGGATCGTCGCCGACGATCACTACCGCCAAGGTAACTTTCAAACTGGAAGTTTCGATATTTTCTTTAATTTCGCCTCGTATTTTCGCAGCCAGCGCTTTTCCGTCGATCAAAGTCATTGTTTTCTCCGTTTTTTCTTTTGAATTACGCCTTTTTCTTATTGATGATTCCGGAAAGCACGCCGTTCACAAAATCCGCGGCGGTATCTCCCGAATACTTTTTCGCGAGATTCGTCGCTTCGGAAACGGAAACGACGGGCGGAATTTCTTTGTCGTCGAAATACAGAATTTCCGCAACGGCAATCATCAGAACGCATTTATCCAAAGGAAAAATACGATTTTCGAGGTAGTGATGCGAAGCCGATTCGATTGTTCCGATCACTTCCGCACGGTGTTCCGAAATCACGGAAAGCAACTTATCCGCGAAAGAAACATCCTCTTCTTTTTCGATATTGAATTTTTTGTATACTCTGTTTTTAAATTCCGTCGTGCAGCCGTCGCTGTTGAATTGCTCGGCAAATAATACGCACATCACCGCTTCGCGGCAATCGTTTCTCATAAATCTTCTTCTCCGTAAAAACTTCTTTTATAAAAACGTGCCGAAATCACGCTTTCGCCGAAACGCCGTCGTCCGCGCTTTCGGCGGCGGATTGCTGCTCGGGCGAAGGCTCGGCTTTCACGGGCAATTCGTCGAACACCACGTCCTGAATATGCACGTCCACTTTCGCCACTTTGTATCTCGTCATCGCCTCCACGTTCTGCTTGATCGATTGCTGAATACGATAGGCAAGATCCGGAACGTTGTGCCCGTAATGCACGCTGACGGAGACGTCCGCGTACACGCCGTCTTTTTCGAGGAACAAAGAAATTCCTCTTCTCTTTCCCGAAACGAGATGAACTCCCTCCACTTCGTTTACGGCGAGAGCAACGATCCCGTTGATAATCCCGGCGTTGTAAACGACTTTTCCGTTTCCTTTGTTTCCGCCGAATTTGTAATTAGACATTGAAAAATCTCCCGATAGAATGTTTACGCTAATATTATAGCACATTCTTCGGAAGATTTCCACTGTTTTGAAGCAAATTATTTGCCTAAGTTTCGCCGAATTTCCCGTTATTCGCAAAAAATCGCCGTACTCTCACATTCTTGTCTTTTTTTCGCGACGGGTGCGGAGAATCTTGCAGAGGCGGATTCGCCTCATATGGTTTTAACTTGCCGAATTGATCGGCACGATTCTGATGTTTTCGGGAGAAATTCCCGTTTCGTTTTTCAGCATCGTGTAGATGGAAAGCGCGGAATCGTAGGTGAGTTCGGGCGTATCGATGAATACGTTTACGCTGCCGAAGTCGCTGGAAACCGTCACCACCGCGTCGGAAAAACCGATCGATTTCACCATCGTTTCCACCACAAGTTCTTTTTCCATCGCCGCAACGATTTCCATCTTCATTTTCGTGGCTTCTTCGTATTTCTCGTCGCCGGGCTGATAGAGCGCGATCACGCCGTCGAGTTGCGTAAGTTCTTCGTTTCTTGTCGTCGTGCGTTCCGAACGATACGCAGCGAAATAATTCGCCGCCGTCACCGTATCGTTTGAAGCCGCTCCCACGTTCGTATCGGCAAGCACGAAGTTGAATACCGCCGTCACGGCAAGCAGCAACACCAGCGCAGACATCACGATGATCTTCTTTTTGTTTGTCAGAGTTTTTGCCATAGTTTTCTCTCCTTTTCCTGTTTTTTATATTTTTGCGCGGATAATCGCGCTTTTTTTGCTTGTTTTTTCGCAGTTTTTATAGTTCGGCATGCCTCGCGTTTCGGTTTCGCCGACGACGGATTTTTCTTTTGCTCTCATTATTTATGCCTTCATTCAGCGGCTTTTCAGATAGATCTTCACGTTTTTTTCGTCAATGCCCAATGCGGCGGCTACGGCTTCACGTATGTTCATGTTCACCAGAATGTTTTTTGCGCCGTCGCACACCACCACTACGCTTTTCGCCTGATCCTCCGCCTCGCAGATCCTCACTTCCGCTTCGCCCACGCCGTCGATTTCGGATAAAAGCGCGGCAAGGCTTCTTTCTTTTTCCGTGCTTTCCGTTCCCGCAGAAAATGCGGTATCGGAATTTGTTTTCGTCGATTGCGGCGTATAAAAAATCTTCCATACGGCGAATACGAGCAGCAATGCCAATACAGAAACAAGCAAAGCGTCGCGAAGTTTTTCTTTCGGTATTTTTCGTTTCAGAATGTTTTTTCCCTTTTTTTCGCTCATGTCGTTTCCTCGTTTCGCAAAGCGTTTTTACGCGTTCTGCTTTCCGTTTGCTCAATCGCCGTCCCGTTTATCTCCTGCTTTCTCTTCGGCGGCTTTTACGGTAATTTCCACGGGCGCGCCGTATTTTTCCTCTGTGTCGTTTTGTATTGTTTCGCGGGTTTCAGCCGCTACGCTTTCCGATAATCCGATCGAAATTTTCCGGATCCGTATGCCCTTTTCAGTGTATGCGCCGTACGTTCCCGTGTCTTCGTACGCCCAGTCGAACGTTACTTCCGTTTCCGCTCCGTATTTTTCCAAAATTTCCGCTTCCAGCAATTTTTTTGTTTCCGCGATTTTCGCTTCACTGCAATATTTTATGAACGACTCGTCCTCGGTTATGACCGTTTCCGCAAAAATTCCGACGGATTCTCCGTTTTTTAATTTTACGAAATATTTTGCGATCGGCTGAGAGATCACCGTAAGGCACAAAAGTTTTGCCGCCGTTTTCACCGCGCCGGAAATCTTCCCTTCCGGCGCGATCGCCGCAACGATCGCCGAAATCAGCACCGCGCCCGCCACGGCAAAAAGATATTCTTTCATTTTCGGCCTCCGCATTTTTTACCGTATTTTTTAATTTTGCCCGTTCCCGATATTCCGATCGGCGTATTTTTCCTTTTTTCGGCATTACAAAGCCGCCCGCGAAGCGAACACGCAAAGCAACAGCATCACGAAATATAAAAACGCCGCCATTAAAAGCGCCGCAAGCACAAGATTGATATTATCCGCCGTTTCCGAAAGAAAATCGGAGATTCTGCTTTCGCCGAGCGGCTGAGACACTGCGGCGGTAAAACGAAACAACAGATTGCTTGCAATCAGCAATATAAGCGGCTTGAAAACAACGGCAAGAAGCAGGATCATCGCAAGATACCCCACGGAATCTTTAATCAGAGCGCTGCCCGCCACGGCAAGATCGAAGCCGCCCGATAAAAAGCCGCCGATGATCGGCACGCCCGTTCCGATCGCGTATTTCGCGGCGCGCCGCACGATCCCGTCGTATGTCGCCGCGCCGATTCCCTGCGCCGTAAAAAACAACCCGAATACCGAAACGCAAACGCCGATCAGCCATTTGTTCATGCTTCTGAAAAACGCCGAAAATTTGTTTAACTTCAATTCGGGAGAAAGATTTCCCGCAACGGAAAACGCCACGATCGTTACGGAAAGAGGCAACAATACATTTAAAATCAGCGCAAGCGCGCCCGTGGAAAGAAACGCGACGGCGGGCGTGTAAATCGCCGCCGACACCGTGCCGCCGCTTACGCTCATCAATGTGAGCAGAATCGGAAATACGATCTGAATCTGACGATTCATCGATTCGAGCGCCGATTTTGCCGCCGTGAAACATTGCGTCATCACCACGAGAACGGGCAACAGCGCCGCGGAAAACAGCACGAGGAAAGATATGTTTCCTACGCCGCCCGAAGCGTTCCCGATCGCCGCCACAACGCCCCCGAGAAGCGTTATCGCCGCAATCGAAGCAAACGCGGGAAGCAGATCCTGTACGTCTTTGAAAAACAGTGCTTTCATCTGCGTAAAAAAATCCCCGTAAGAGAAACTGTCTCCGCCGATATAAGCGATAATCCGTTCGGCAACGCTTTCCCCGTCGAATACGCCGATTTCGTCGGCGTATTTTTGCAATTCTTCCAGATCGAGCGCGCCGATCTGCCCGTAAATATTTTCGTTCAGCGCGTCCTTCCCGCTTTTCGCCTCCTCGCCCGCGCCGCAAAGCGAATAAGAAAGAACGGGAAAAAGTACCGCCGCAAACAGTGTGAAAAGCGCCGTGCAAATGAAAAGAGCGATCCGTTTTTTTCGTCGTTTTCTTCTTGCTGTCGCTTTTTCCCCTCCGCAAAACGGCAAAGTTCGGTACCCGCCGCACGTATATTGCGGAACTTGCTTTTTCTCAAAACAATATCGATCGGATTTTCTCATAAACCTTCCGTTTTTTCAGATGAGTTGCAGAAAAGTACCGAGAACGGAAAGTACTTTTCCGATCAAAGGAAACGATACGGCAAGCACCGTCAGTTTTCCCCCGAGCACCACTTTATCCGCCACGGAAGCCGCGCCGAAATCGTTCAGAATCCCTGCGGCGAACTCCGTAAGATAGCCGATTCCAACGATTTTCAGCAGCGTTTTGATCAGCCCGCTTTCCACGCCCGCCGTTTTCGCCACGGAATCGAGCGCGGCAAGCGTATCTTTAAGCATGTCCGCCACGAATGCAAGGATCAGTATAATCCCCGTCACCGTTACGGCAAAAGCAAGTTCGGGCTTCGTCTGCTTCAGTACGATCGCCGCCACGGCGGTGACGAACCCCACCCCGACGATACGGAATATTTCCATGATATTTTTTACCTCCGCGCCGTACGGCGATTAATTCTCATTTTTTCAGCCGTGATTATAATGCGTTGCATAGTAATAGTTTTTTTCGCGCAAAAGTCGCTGTTTTTCGGCGTAACGCATTACTGTGATCGGCTTGCCTCTATGTAAAATCGAAAATTCTTTTAATCTCGCCGAAAAGATCGCCGATCATTCCAACGGCAACGGTAAGCACGATTACAAGCCCCACGATCCCCACCACCGTGGCAACGTCGTCCCGATCGGATTTTTTCAGAATCTGGCAAATCACCGTTACGATGATTCCGATCGCCGCCATTTTAAATAATACGGAAATATCCATCACAGCCTCTAATTTTTTCTTTTTGGCGGAGCGTATCGCATTTTCCGTCTTTCCGTCGGATAAACGATAGTATCGTCAGATCAATAAAATCAGCAGCAATAAGCCCGATAACACGCCCATTTTCACGTATAAATCGCAGTATTTCGCACATTCCTTTTCTGCCGCGTCTTTCCTTTCCGAAAGATTTTTTTCCGCCGTCTGCAAACGTTTTTTCTGTTCTTCCGCGTCGCTTCGCCCCAAAGAAGAAAAATAATCGGCGGCAAAAGTTCTTTCGTCGGCCGTTAAAAATTCCGGAAATTCCATCGAAGAAAGCGTCGTGTCCCCCGATTGCAACGCAGACAAGAATCCCCTCGCCGTCGTTTCAAAATCGCCCGTGTACGCCGATTGAGAGAGCCATACCGCGATCGGGCGACGTGAAGAAGAGACTTCTCCGAGAAAACTTCTGTTAAAAGCGAAAAATTGTCGATAATACTCTTTTCTTTTCCGATATTTCGCGGTGAGAACGTATCCGCAAAAACCGCAGAACGCCACCAGCGCGATTCCTACGATGATCTTTGCCACGAAACGCCTCCTTTCCCGCCTGCTTTCCGCCTGATGATAATGCGCCCGTTTTCCGTTCGCGCCGTTCGGAAAATCAGGATCGCATTTATATAAGCGGCTTCAAACATTTATCGTATATGCCGGAAATTGTTCCGATTCTATCCGAAGAAAGGCATACGATAACGTCGAATATGCCGCGAAACGGGTCGGTAAGTTCTTCTATCCCGCCGAAATGCGCGCTGGCCAGCACATAAACGCCGCTTCGTATCGCTCTTTTCACCGTCGGAAGATCGTCTTCGGAAAGTTCGTCGGTTACGATCAGATCGGGCCGCATCGCGCGGATCGCCATGGAAAACGCCTGCTTTTTATCAACGTAAGAAATCACGTCCGCGCCCTTTAACGCGCCGCACGGCGCGATTTCTCCGCGCTCGTCGCAGATCAGCAGGTTTATATCGTCCGTCGCCGCGATTTTTTCGGCAAGATCCCGTAAAATCGTGGTTTTTCCCCGCCCGGGCGCAGATACGATCAGCGTATTTTTCAAGCCGTACTTCAACGCAATATCGTAAATTTCCGCCCCCGAATTTTCGATTCTGTGCGGCACGCGGATACAGAGCGATTCCGCTTGTTTCAACGCCAGCACTTTTTCGTTCGCAAAGGCATATTCGCCCGCGATCCCGACGCGCACGCCCCCGTCGGCGGAAATAAAGCCGCGGCGGATCTGCTCTTCTACGGAATACACGGAAAAATTTCCCGCGCAGTATAAAATGTCGTCGATTTCTTTTCCATCGCATACAAACGCGTTTCGTTTTTCCGTTTCCGCGCCGCGTTCGCCAAGATACACGTATTTTCCGCAATAATTCATTTTTACCGGATAATCGCGCCTGATACGTATTTCGTAAACTGCATTTTCGCCAGCGAGCACAATCGCCTTTTTCAGTCTTTGCGGCAGAAATTCAAGCATTTGTACATTATATGCCACGGCTTGTACACTTAGAACGAAAAAACGCGTTCCGCAGGCGGAAAAAAGCAAAAGAAAAACCGCACGGGAATAAAATCCGTACGGTTCGTCATTTTTCTCGCAAACCCGCCTGTTTTCGCCTCTCTGCCACGCAATCGGGCACTGCCCGCAATCCGCGCTCCGCTTCACCTTTTGCGCAAATCGCTGGCAATCGGGAATGCGGCGGGTAAAGAATCGTTATTTCACATAATCGGCGAGCAATTCTTCGCTGCGCTTCATAAAATCGGCAAGTTCGTCGGGCGACAGTTTCTTATAAGAAAGCATCGCGAGATAATAAATCTGATTGATCGCAAATTCCTGCTTGTCCTCGGGCAAAGAAAGGAGTTTCGCCACCGTCTCGTTCGCCACGTTCAATACAAGCGTGGCGTTCTTCATCACGTCCTCGTCGGTCATGCCGTAAAACTTATTCATTTCCGACATACGGCGCATAAATTCTTCCACATTGATCACTGCGGGAACGGCAACGTTCTTCAATTTGTCCGCTTTCACGGCAATGTCCTTATTCACAAGGTGCTTTTTCACCGTTTCCACAAGATCTTTGTAATCTTCCTGTTTTACCTCTTCTTCGCTCTTCAAAGCGGCGTCTACGTCCGCATCGATACGTACAAAACGGCATCTTCTCGGGTTCTTGTACTCGATGAAACTGATGAAGTGCGGATCGATATACGTATCGCAGACCAGAGCGTCGAGTCCCGCGTCTTTGAAAAGACGGATGTACTGCGCCTGTTGCGCTTCGTCGGAAACGTAATATACGGCTTTCGGCTGTTTGCCGTTCTTTGCGTCTTCGTCGGAAATCTCTTCGCCGAAGAAATCGGAAACGGGCAGGTATTTCCCTTCAAGATTCTTGAAAATGACGATATCCTTTACTTTATCGTAAAATTCTTCGTCTTTGATACAGCCGAATTTGATGAAGGTGGAAATATCTTTCCAGCAATTTTCATAGCGTTCGCGATCGTCTTTGAAAAGCGCGGTGAGTTTATCCGCCACTTTTTTCGTGATGTGTTTCGCGATCTTCTGCACCTGACGATCGTTCTGCAGGAAACTACGCGATACGTTCAGAGGAATATCGGGGCAATCAATCACGCCGTTCAGCAGCATGAGAAATTCGGGAATCACTTCCTTGATATTGTCCGCGATAAACACCTGGTTGCAATACAGTTTCACCTGACCTTTTTCCAGTTGTACCTGTTGTTTCACCTTCGGGAAATACAAAATACCTTTCAGACGGAACGGATATTCCATATTCAGGTGAATCCAGAAAAGCGGCTCGTCGTAATCGGAAAAAGTATCGCGGTAGAAGGCTTTATATTCTTCGTCCGTGCATTCTTTCGGATCTTTGAGATACAAAGGATGCGTATTGTTTATCGGCTTATCCGCCTGTTTTTCCTTTCCGTTTTCGTCTTTTTCTCCTTCTTTTATGCCCTTCGCGTTAAGGTAGATCGGGTAAGGCATAAACGAACAGTATTTACGAAGTAACGAACGAATCGTATACTCGTTTAAAAATTCCTTTTCTTCGTCCGCGATATGAAGCACGATCTTCGTTCCTCTGCCGCGTTCTTCCGTTTCGCCGATTTTATACGTGGCGTTGCCGTCCGATTCCCAATGAACGGCGGGCGTTCCCTTATAACTCTTCGTGAAGATCTCTACGTCGTTTGCCACCATGTACGCGGAATAGAAACCAAGCCCGAAATGCCCGATAATTCCGTCTCCGGAAGCCTTTTCGTATTTTTGCAGGAAGTCCTCCGCGCCCGAAAAAGCGATCTGCGTGATGTATTTTTCCACTTCCTCTTCGCTCATACCGATACCGTTATCTTCGATCGTCAGCGTTTTTGCCGCTTCGTCGGTACGCACGTCGATACGGTATTCTTCGTTTTCTTCCGTTTTCGCTTCGCCCATATCAACAAGTTTCTTGAATTTGGTTATCGCGTCTACGCCGTTCGCCACGATTTCGCGAAGAAATATATCTTTATCCGAATACAGCCATTTTTTGATGATCGGCATCATGTTTTCGCTGGATATACGGATTTTTCCCTGTTTTTCTTTCCCTTGATTTTCACTCATAATTACGTATCTCCTTCTCGTTTTTCCCGTTCGCATACCTTTTACCGAAATCGTTCCGACCGATTTTCTCAGACGGAACGCCGCAATTCGGCCGCATTCACGGGCGATTATTTTCAACGAATAATATATAAACGCAAAAACCCGCCTTTAATCGTAAAAGCAGGTTTTCGTAAACTTTTTTATTCGTCCGCCGGAATTTTCGGCAAAGAAGAATTAGTTGTTTTTCATAAGATCGGCAATAGAAGCGCCGCCTTCGTTATCATCCGTCCAGGAAGTCATTTCGTCGGGATCGTTAGCGATTCTCGAAGATTTCTTTCCTCCCTTTTCGTCGTCCTTCTTATCCTCTCTTTCGGGGCGGGGAAGCAACGCTTTGATGGAAAGAGTCATCTTTCTTTCTTCGGGGTTCAAACGAAGAATCTTCGCGTCGATTTCCTGACCGATCGTAAGCGCGGTGGTAGGATTTTCAAGGAATTCATGAGAAATCTGCGATACGTGCACAAGACCGTCGATTCCTTTTTCCACTTCGACAAACGCGCCGAACGGAACGATTCTCACTACTTTGCCGTGAATCACGTCGCCTTCCACGTATTTATCGCCTACGAGATCCCAAGGATGGGGTTGAAGTTGCTTGTAGCCGATCGCCGCTTTCTTGTTTTCGGGATCGAGACGAAGCACTTTGAACTGATAGGTTTTGCCGATTTCGAGCACGTCGGTGACGGAATCGATTTCACCCCAGGAAATATCGGAGATACGGGCAAGGCAATCGAAACCGTTTACGGATACGAACGCACCGAAACCGGTTACGCGTTCCACTTTACCTTCCACGATGTCGTCAACGTGAACGTTAGCGAAGAATTCAGCCTCTTTCGCAGCCTTTTCCGCTTCTCTCGCCGCTTTTTCGGCTTCGATGATCACGCGCTGGGAAGCCACGATTTCCTTACCCTTCTCGGTGTTGATTTCAAGAAGTTTCAGGCGAAGTTTCTTGCCTACGTATTTATCGAGTTCTTTCACATAGCCGGAACGGATCTCTCTCGCGGGAACGAACACTTTGTACGAACCGAGTTGCCCGGTAAGGCCGCCCTTGTTCGAGCCTGTGCAGGTAATGGAGAATTCCTGCCCTTCCTTGATGCCTTCCAGCATCGCTTCCTCTTCTTTCGCTTCTTTGATGCGTTTCTGAGAAAGTTTCACGGGCTTAGTGTCGACAACCATAAGTTCGATTTCGTCGCCCTTGCGGGAGTTGAACGCTTCTTTATCGTACGTCTCGCAATCGACCTCGTTCTTATCGAGAAGAATTTCTTTCTTCGTCATGGGAAGAAGCACCGAAACGCCCTGATCGTCCGCCGTGGAGATCGTGGCTTTCACGATGTCACCCTTCTTGAACTTCTGCTGATTGTCCATGTTCGCAACGACTTCTTCCATCGTCGCTTTGTCTGCTGTTTCCATTACCATTTTTAAGAGAACCTCCTGAGTCTGCTCGTTCGGGGTGCTTGCCCCCGTCACGACGCCGACCTTTTTAAAACTTTTCAATTTCATATAGTCGCAATCCTCGGCGTTTTTCAGACGGAATACGTTTTCGCAATGCTCTTTGCAGATATCGTACAGTTTGCCCGTATTGCTGCTGTTGAGCCCGCCGATTACCAGAATCGCGTCGCATTCGGCCGCCAGTTTCCGCGCCTCGTTTTGCCTACTGACAGTAGTATAGCAAATTGTTTTAAAAACTTCAACTGTTTTTCCCCGCTTATCGCGAAGATTTTTAATAATTTTTTCAAATTTTTCTTCCGAAAAGGTCGTTTGAGCCACTACGCAGCAATCTTTTCCCTTAAGAAAGCCGAAATCGTCCTCTTCCGACGAAATCACGTGCGCTCCGTTTTCGCACCAGCCCGTGATTCCGATCACTTCGGGATGCGTGCGTTCGCCCACGATTACGATCGTTTTTCCCTCCGCGCTCTTTTCTTTTACGATGTGTTGCGTGCGGCGCACGAAAGCGCAGGTGCAGTCCACCGCTTCGATGTTCCGCCTCGCGCACTCTTCAAACACCGCTTTTCCCGCGCCGTGCGAACGGATGATCAGCCGCGCGCCGTCGGGCACTTCCGAAAGATCGTTCACCGTTTTTATGCCGCGTTTTTCTATCTCGTCCACTACGTCGCGGTTATGTATGATTTCGCCGTAAATATAGGTGTTTTCCGGCTCGATGCGCATAGCGGTATCCACGGCGCGTTTCACGCCGCTGCAAAATCCGCCGTACTTCGCGAACACCACCTGCATGTTTTCTCCTCCGCCTTTTTCGTATCGTGCTTTTCGTATTGTGCGCCGCCGTTATCCTTTCGTTATGCTTTCCGCCCGCGGAACGCGTTTCCGTACGCGTTTTTTTCAGCTTTTCCTCGCCGGAATCGCCCCGATTATTTCTTCTTTTTCTTCTTTTTTACCGCCAGATATTCCGTATGCTCGCGCTTCAACGAAAGAATGTGTTCCTTGATGATTTCGTCCGCCCGCGCGATTTCCTCGTCGGTGAGTTTTTTGCCGTAAAAATCCGAAAGTTCAAAAGGCTCGCCGTAAAGAATGTGCGCCATACGGAACGGGCGGGGCTTTTTATAAATCGCCACGGGAACGATCGGCACCCGCGCGCGGATCGCCATCGCCGCAGCGCCCGGTTTGAAAGGCAATATCTCCTGCGTCGTTTTGTTTCTCGTACCTTCGGGGAAAAGAGATACTTTTTCGCCGTTCTTCAGGCATTTAAGCGAATTCATCAGCGCGCGCACGTCGTTGCCGTCGCGGTTCACGCAAATGCAACGGATTTTACGGCAGATTCCTTTCATCGCGGGGCTTTCGATCACTTCGCGTTTAGCAAGAAAGTGAATACCTTCGCTTGTGGTGCGCGCTATGTACACGGGATCCCAGATCCGATAGTGATTGCCAACATACACGCAAGGCCCGTCTTTCACCTTTTTCGGGCCGTAGCATTTAAACGGCATGATCAGGCGATACACGGGAATAAACACCGCGCGAAGAAAATTCATAAACGGAATCACGTGCCTGCCTTTTTTATTCGCGGGAACGGTCATCGGCAAAGGCTTTTTCTTCTTTTCTTTTTTTCTTTTGCCTTCGTTTTGATCATCCGTTTTGCGATCGGCTTGTTTTTGCTCGCTTTCTTTCTCTTCCGCTTGCATTTTCGCGAGTTTTTCGTCGATTGCCGCGGAAATCGTATCCGCCACTTCTTCGATCGATTTTTCGGAAGTGTCCACCACCACGGCGTCGTCTGCCTTTTTCAAAGGCGCGAATTCGCGTTTCGAGTCCTGTTCGTCTCTTTCGAGAATCTGTTTATAAATGCTTTCTTCGTCCGCCTCCTGCCCGCGCGATAAAAGTTCCAGATATCGCCGCTTTGCGCGCACTCGTCCGTCCGCCGTCACGAAAAATTTAAAATCCGCATGCGGCAACACATACGAGCCGATATCGCGCCCGTCGAGCACGCACGACATTCTCCCCGCGATTTCGCGCTGCATTTCCACAAGTCGCATACGCACCGCTTTATGCACGGCCACGTCGGAAGCCGCGCGGGAAACTTCGTTCTTTCTGATCTCTTCCGAAACGTCTTCGTCTCCGAGGTAAGTATGCTGCGCGCCGTTTTCGTATTCTACACGCACGGGCACACGATCGACGATCGCCGTCACCGCTTTTTCGTCTTTCGGATCGACTCCTTCGCGAAGCGCGCCGAGCGCGAACGCCCTGTACATCGCCCCCGTATCGAGATAAAGAATATCGTATTTTTTCGCGAGTACTTTCGCCACCGTGCTCTTTCCGCTTCCCGCGGGGCCGTCCAGCGCGATATTCATCTTTTTTCCGCCGTTTACGGCGATTCCGACGTGTTTCGTATTCAATGTTGTTGCATCCTTCTTTTTTCTGATTTTTTTCCGCATGGCGTTACGATTTATTGCGTTTTTGCGGTTTTTACCCGTTTGCGGCGCAGCGGCGCGGAACAATTTTACCCGTATCGTAAGATCTTCACAGATTATAGCACTTTTTAAAAGCACTCGTCAAGCCTTTTACGCCGTCACGCCGTTTTTCGGCGTTTTTATACGGCTTTTACCGTAAAATTCAAGATTTTCAGCCGACAATTATCAGCCGAAAATTAAATGCGAGTTTTTTATATATGCCGTATATTTCGGCTGCTTACGGCTTACTTTGCCTCGTTATACGCTTTTTCCCGCAAGGTAACCCGTGGAAAAAGCAATCTGCAGATTGTATCCGCCCGTGAACGCGTCGAGATCAAGCGTTTCGCCGCACATTTTCAGCCCCGTCGCTTTTTTCACGTTCATCGTTTTCGGATCGATTTCCGAAAGATCCACGCCGCCGGAAGTTATAATCGCCTCCGCGAAACCGCGAAGCGAAAGCGGCGTCATCGTAAAACTTTTCAAGGCTTCGATCAGTCGGTTTCTCTCCTCTTTCGTCACGGAATTGCAACGTTTTTCCGGCGGAACGTTCGCCGCCGTAAGCACGGCTGGCAGAATTTTCTGCGGCAGTAAATCGCCTGCGGCGGCGCGCAGCGTTTTATTCTTACACTCGTCGAATAAACGCAGCAATCGTTTTTCCAGAGTCGCACGATCAAGCGCGGGCTTGAAATCGAGAAACAAGCGCGTTTTCGACAAATCTTCTCGCGTGATTACGGAAGAAAGAGAAAGCACGATCGGCCCGGAGACGCCGAAATGCGTAAACAACATTTCGCCGAATTCGTCGTACACTTTTTTGCCGTTCACCGTAGCGGAAAGCGCAACGTTTTTCAGCGAAAGCCCCTGCGCTTCTTTGTAAAAATTTTCTTTCAGATCGATTCCGCAAAGAGCGGGGCGCGGCGGCGTGATTTTCAGCCCGAATTTTTCCGCAAAACGATACCCGTCGCCCGTAGAGCCCGTGGAAGGATAACTCAATCCGCCCGTACACACGATCGCAACGTCGCACGGAATCTCTCTTTTATCCGTACGTACAGCCGTTATGCGAGGCATAATACCTATGTCAGGCATAGTGTCGGTAATCAGGTCCGTTACCTTTTCGTTCAGAAGTATGGTGACTCCCGCGTTTTTGCAGGCTTTTTCCAGCGTTTTCGTCACGTCGCTTGCATGATCGGAAAGCGGAAATACTCTTCCCCCGCGTTCCGTTTTTAAGGCAAGCCCGCGCGCGGAGAAAAAATCCATACACGCCTGCGGAGAAAAAGAATACGCCGCACCGTATAAAAATTTACCGCCGTGCACCACTTTCGTTAAAAATTCCGCAGGCGGAATATCGTTCGTAAGATTACAACGACCTTTCCCCGTGATATATATTTTTTTCCCGAGTTTTTCGTTCTTTTCCACGAGGGTAACTTTGTTGCCGTTTTCCGCAGCCACGCACGCCGCCATCAGCCCCGAAGCGCCGCCTCCGATTACACATACTTTTTTCAATGCCGAATTTCCTTATTTATGTTTTATTTTATTTCCGCACGTATCGTTATATCTTCCGCCTCGTCAGCCGCGCATTCCGCAGTTTCGCACGTGGTTCCGACGTACAAAGCAGCGAATGTCCTTTGCGGCAGACCGCCCGCTTCCGCAAAACGAGATCCGCAGACGGCGTTTTGCGCAGCCTCTTATACGAAAATACGGCACGGAAGCAAAATTTCCGTGCCGAATCGTTTTTATTCGTCGTCAAACGGGATAAACGCCGCTCTTTGCCAGATCTTTATCTACGCCGTCTTTGTGCGCCGCGCGCCATTTGAAGAAATTCTCCGCCACCTGCTCGAATACGGCGTAAGAAAGAACGTCTTCTTCTTTCTCGTAATAGCCCATTTCGATGACTTTTTTCTTCACTTCTTCGTATTCCGGTTTCAAAAGATCCGCGGGGCGGCAAGTGATGCGTTCCGCATTGCCGAGCACTTTTTTCGCAACTTCTTCGTTGACGGGAAGCGGCAATTTACCGTATTTTCCGGCAAACAGATCCTTCGTTTCTTTTGTCACCATCTTATAGCGTTCGCCCGTAATCACGTTCATCACAGCCTGCGTGCCTACGATCTGCGACGAAGGCGTAACAAGCGGAGGATAGCCGCAATCTTTACGTACGTTGGGCACTTCGGCAAGACATTCGAGCAATTTGTCCTCTTTGCCCGCTTTCTTCAACTGATTGATCAGATTGGAGAGCATACCGCCCGGCACCTGATAGATCAGCGTGTTCACGTCGATTCCTTTCACTTTGTCGGTGAGAATACCGTCGTCTTTCAGGCGTTTTTCCACGGTCTTGAAATGTTTCACGATCGGCAGCAATTGTTCGATCGAAATACCCGTATCGTACGGCGTACCTTTCAGTGTAGCCACAAGCGGCTCTGTGGCGGGCTGAGAAGTGCCGTTTCCGAGGGGCGAAAGCGCGGTGTCTACGATATCTACGCCCGCAAGAATCGCCATGAGGTACACCATATCGCCCGTACCCGTGGTGTTATGCGTATGAAGATGCAGTTTCGTTTCGGGGCGAAGGTTTGCTTTCAACGCTTTCACAAGACGATAAGCGTCGAACGGCAACAACAGATTCGCCATATCTTTCAGGCAGATGTTGTCCGCGCCCATATCTTCCAGCGTTTTGGCAAGATTCACGAAATATTCGTCCGTATATACGGGGCCGGTGGTATACGAAATCGTCGCTTCGCAAACGCCGCCGTATTTTTTGATCGCGCGCATGGAAGTTTCGAGATTTCTCGGATCGTTGAGCGCGTCGAACACACGCACCACGGTCACCCCGTTCTCAATGGATTTTTCCACGAATTTCTCCACGAGATCGTCGGCATAATGACGATACCCGAGCAGATTCTGCCCGCGAAGCAGCATCTGAATCGGCGTCTTTTTCAGATAAGATTTCAGAACGCGAAGGCGCTCCCACGGATCTTCGTTCAGAAAGCGCAGGCAGGAATCGAAAGTCGCTCCCCCCCAGGCTTCCAGCGAATAATAGCCGATATTATCCAGATCGGTGAGCGCGGGAATCATTTCGTCAAGGCGCATTCTCGTAGCCGCCTGCGACTGATGCGCGTCGCGCAGAATAGTTTCCGTAATAAGCACCTTTTTGGCGCTCTGATCGTTTACGTTGATTTCCATAAATGTAATAAACCTCCCTATACCTTAAAAGAGCGACAGCAGGAATCCCGCAGCGATTGCCGAGCCGATGACGCCGGCAACGTTCGGGCCCATCGCATGCATAAGCAAATGGTTGTTCGGATCGGATTCTCTGCCCACGTCTTCCGAAATACGCGCCGCCATAGGCACGGCAGAAACGCCCGCGCTGCCGATCAAAGGATTGATCTTGCCGTGCGAAAGTTTGCACATCAGTCTGCCCATCAGAAGTCCGCCGATCGTGCCGAACACGAAGGCAAACAAGCCGAGCGCAACGATTTTAAGCGTGGAAGCGGTAAGGAACACGCCGCCGTACGCTTTCGAGCCCACGCACACGCCGAGAAATATCGTAACGGTGTTCATAAGGCCGTTCTGCGCCTGCGAAGAAAGTCGTTCCGTAGCACCCGATTCGCGAAGCAGATTGCCGAGCATCAGCATACCGAGAAGCGGAATCGCGTCGGGAAGGAGCATCCCCACCACCAACGTCACCAGAATCGGGAACACGATTTTTTCCAGTTTACCCACGGGGCGAAGTTGTTTCATTTTGATTTTGCGTTCTCTTTCGGGAACGAGAAGGCGCATGATCGGCTTCTGAATAATGGGAATCAACGCCATATACGAATATGCCGCGATGGCGATCGCCGAAAGCAGATCTTCATGCGTATACTGCGACATCTTCTGTGTTACGTAAATCGCCGTCGGCCCGTCTGCGCCGCCGATGATCGCGATGGAGCATGCTGCGGCAAGATCGAAGCCGAGCACCACGGCAAGAATCAAAGCGATGAAAATGCCGAGTTGCGCCGCCGCGCCGATGAACATGCTCTTCGGGTTGGAAATAAGCGGACCGAAATCCGTCATCGCGCCGATTCCGAGGAAGATAAGCGGCGGGTAGATCACTTTATCCACGCCGTAGAAGAGATACCATAAAAGTCCTCTGTTCTGCACGTCTTCGTAGGCATGCGAACCTTCGGGATAAGTGCCCCACACAACGTTGTATGCGCCGGGAATGTTCACGAGGAACATACCGAAAGCGATCGGCAGAAGCAGAAGCGGCTCGAATTTTTTCACGATCGCGAGATAGAAAAGCACGAACGAAACGAGAAGCATCACGTAGTTTTGCCACGTGCCGTTTGCAAGCCCCATCTGTTCCCACAATCCCTTTAACATCTCGCCGATATTAACGAGTAAATTTTGCGTCATCTGAGTTCTCCAAACGTTTATTTCAGCCGATTACGGCAAGCACGGTATCCGATTCCACGTTCGCGCCTTTCGTCACGGCGAACGACACTACGCCCGCGACGGGTGCGGTGATTTCGTTATCCATTTTCATCGCTTCGAGAACGAGGATCGGCTGATCCTTTTCCACTTTCGTTCCTTCCGCCACCAAAAGTCCTTTGATCAGCCCGGGGAACGGAGAAAGCACCTTTTCGCCGCTGCCGAGGTTCGCTTTGGGTGCAGGTGCGGGCGCTGCCTGAGGGGCAGCCGCAGGTTGATTTACGGGCGCCGCAAGCGTCGCCGCCGCTTTGGGCGCGGATACGCTTGCGGTTGCACCCACTTCTTCTACGCCCACTTCGTAAGATTTTCCGTTTACGGTAATGACAAAATTACGCATGATTTTTTCTCCTTGTTTTGTTTTCCGCCGTTTTCAAGTGCCGGCGGGAACGCTGTTTTTCATTGTTTGTACGGCATTTTCGCCGTTTTTCCGCGATAAAATCGCGAAAATTTACATTCTTTTAATACGTTTCACCACAAATCCGCAGGTACGGTTTTCTCCCGCATAGTATGCGGCGATCGCTGCGGAAATCACGGCTATCGTTTCTTCGTCGATTCCGTTGGATGCGGAAATCGTCGCTTCGGCGGGCGCGCTCTTTACGGGCTCGCTCGTCTGTTTTGCCGCCTGCGGTTCTTTTTTCACCTTCGGCTTTTTCTCTCCGCCGTTTTTCGATTTCGATTCCACGCTTTGCATGGCTTTTCCGACGGCCCATACGATCAGCACGAGCAGCGCGATTCCAACGAATACGGTGATAAAGCCGAGCAACGCGTCGATCGCCGCCTCGCCGACGGAAATTTTTTTGTCGTATAACGAGGGATCGATTTCGTTCGCCAATAAATTCAGAAACATTCCGCGTTCCCTCCTTTTCAGCCTACCAGCATCTGCAAAGCCGAAATAAGATATTGCTTCACGAACTGCGGTTCGATCACGTCGTCGATATATCCGTCTTTCGCGGCGTTTACGGGATCGGATTTTTCGTCGCCGTAGCGTTCCGCAAGCGCGGCTTTATCCGCTTTTTCGTCGGCAAATTCGATTTCCGCGCCCTTCTCGTCTTCAAACAACGCGATTTTCGCCGTGGCGAACGCGCAGGAATAATCGAATCCCGCCGATTTCGCGGCAAAGAGCGAATATCCGAGCCCGACCGCTTTTTTGTACACGACGGCGATTTTCGCCGTATCGATCGTATCGAGAATATTGAGATATTCCGCCGCTTCTTTCAGCACTCTCGAATTATTCGCGCAGCAGCAGGGAACGATTCCCGCCACATCCGAAAATACCACGAGAGGCAGGCGATAGCATGCCGCGAATTCGGCAAACGTGCGCACTTTCGCAAGAATATCGGCGTTCAGTTCCACGGGCTTATCCCCTCCGTCGAACACCACCGCCGCGGCGGCGATACCGCCGATTCTGCAAAGATACGTTTTTGCTTCGGGCGCATACAGCGATCCCGTTTCCACCGCGTTTTCAAAAATCTGTGCAAGCGTCGCCGCATTCTGCGTTTCGTTGAGCGCGGGAAAAGATTCGTTGAGTTCCGCGTCGATCAGCGGTGCGGAAACGATTTCCGTGATTTCGGCAATCTTCGCTTTCACGCCCGCCATATCTTCTTCTTCAAACGCGGGAATCCCCGTTTTATCCAAGGACTTCGCAAGCCCTACGTCCTCTTTTTTCACGTCTTTGCCCGTTTTTGCCGCAAGCACGAGCGGCGAATTTACGGCGAGAGAAGATTTCTTCATAAAGAACGTGAAATCCGCGATCGCGCACAGCGTTGCAAGCGAACCGTACACTTCCCCGTTCACTACGGCGTACTGCGGCACGACGCCTTTCAACTGCGTGGCGCGCATAAGCACCTTCGCGATGCCTTCGAGAACGGTAACACCTTCCCCGATCTGCACGCCCTGCGTATTCAAAAGATAAATCACGGGCGTGGAATTTTTTTCCGCCGCGTCGAGGCATTTCGCGATCTTATCGCAATTTGCTTTGGACGAGCCGCCGCAATTCACTTTAAAATTCTGCGCTATAATATAAAAAGGATAGTCGCAGATCGTGGCAAAGCCCGTAATCACGCCTTCGCCGTCGGTTTCTTCGCCGTAAAAATCGTTTTTTGAAAAAGAGAACGCAGAGAGTTCCACGAAACTGTTTTCGTCCGTCAGCGCATCGATCTGCGCGCGGAGTTCCTTACCCGCTTCCGTAATTCTCGCCTTCCTTTCTTGCAGTAAACTGATTTTGTCCATTGATAATTCCTCCAAGAAATTTCGGTTATATCGAGGGCGCCGTATCCGTTCGCTACGCTTAAGGAAAAACGTTTGCGTTTCAAATCTACAGATTCGATCTTTCCGCTTGCGGACGCCACGTTTTTCAACGTTTCCGTCCGCCGTTTCCGTCGCGATTCAGCCGCACGAATTTTTTCAGCCCAACTTCTACCAAGTATCATTATAACGCATTTTTTTCAAAAAGGCAACCGTTCGGACAAATTATTTTTTGCTTTTTGCGGCTTTTTATGAACAAATTTTTCTTTTCATCCGTTCCTTTCGCTCACGCCGCGCCGTTTTTTGAACAAAACATTATTTTTTGTATAAATTTGTTTTTCAGCGACGAATTTTCCCTCTGCTTTTCGCGTAAAAAAATCGGCGGCGATTTTCGCGCCGCCCTTTTCCGTATTTCGATTCGTGCGCCGATCATTGCACCTCTTATTTCTTCTCCGAACGTTTTTTTCGCGAAAATTTCGTTTTGAAAAACTCGTTCAGCGAATCCAGATTTTTATAAAGCAAAACGAATGCCGTTACGATAAGCGCAAGCAACGCGATCCAGATCGCGATCCCCCACCACGTATTGAACGGGATAAAATTGACCGAATAACACGTGGCGAAAATCCCGAGCGAACGCGCGGCTACGATCATGATAACGAAATATTGCCATGTCATCGAAGAAAGCCCCGATACGAAACACAGAATATCATCAGGAAACAGCGGCAGAACGAACATCGCCGTCAGAAGAAAATAATCTTTTCCTTTCACTTTTTTCAGCCATTTATCGAGGTCTTCTTTTCCCACGATCCACGCCACCGCTTTATAGCCGATTTTTCTGCCGATGAAAAACGCCGCGAGCGAGCCGGAAATTATCCCCACAAAAGAACAAAGCGCGGCTTTGAACGGGCCGAACAACGCGACGCCCGCCACCGTGGAAACGAACGCGGGAACGGGCAGAACGATCACCTGCAAAAACTGAAAAAGAATATACAAAAGCGGCATCAACGCCCCCGCGCGGCTTAAATACGCTCGAAAAAGTTCTTCGTTGCCGAGTACGTAAAACATGCCCGTTTTCTGCAGAACGAACACCATAACGAGGAACAGAAGCAAAAGAATAAAAACGCTGATCAGCGAGCGATATGCCACGCATTTTCCGCGATAAGAAAACAACGTTGCCGCGACGAAAAGCGCAATCGTCGCCGAACAGGAAAGAGATACGAATAAAGCGGCACGACGCGCGATCATTCCCGTACGGAAAAACGTGATGCACAATATCTCAAACGTTATGCATGCCGAGGCAAGAAAAAACGCCGTAAGCACGTTTTTCAGGCAGCCCTTTCCCGTTATTTTTTCCGATTTTTCCGTCGCTATTGCACTATCCGGATTTTTTCCCGCCGATACTTTCATAATATATAGTATAGGAAATCGGCAAAAAAAATATGACCGACGAAAAAAAGAAGTTTTCGCCGGCGTTTGTTTTTATACTCCCGTCTTTTTTATAATTCCGCCTTTACGTCTCGGTTTTACCCTGTGTACGGCGTCTGTAATCGTTTTACTTTCCTTTCTGTTCCCGCAGTGCCGCGATCGCGCCGCGGGCGAGTTCGTCGCAACGATTGTTCAGCGCGTTATCCGCATGCCCTTTCACTTTATGAAAAGTCACTTCGTGCACGGCGGTAAGCCGTAAAAGTTCCTGCCATAAATCCACGTTCTGCACGGGCTTTTTATCCGCCTTTTTCCAGCCGTTTTTCTGCCAGAACGCCAGCCAGCCGTTCAAAAAGGCGTTCACCGTATACGCCGAATCGCTGTATACGTCTACTTTGCACGGGTATTTCAGAAGCAAGAGTCCTTCGATGACGGCGCGCATTTCCATGCGATTGTTCGTGGTGAGCGTTTCTCCGCCGCTGTATTCCCTCTGAAGATTTCCGTAAATCAAAATACCGCCGTAGCCGCCCGCGCCGGGATTTCCCGAGCACGCGCCGTCGGTATATAACGTCACTGTCTTTTTTGTCATGTATACTCCCGTATTCCCGATCGAAGCGGCCGATTCGTTTTACGAATCTTCCGCGATCGGATGCTTTCCATTGAAAAAAATAAGAAAATTTTTACTTTTCACGTTTTCCCGCAAAAAAACGGTTGACAAAGTCACCGATTTGTTATAAAATGTTAACGTTCCTTTTAGGGGAGTGGCTCAACGGTAGAGTAGCGGTCTCCAAAACCGTAGGTTGCGTGTTCGAATCGCGTCTCCCCTGCCAAATCGTGTATTGCGGTTGCGATATACGATTTTTTTGTACCGAGTTGCTTTTATCGCCTCGCGAGCGTTCTCACACGCAA
>CAJKUC010000011.1 GCA_905203015.1 uncultured Christensenella sp.
TTTCCGCAATAAGCGTAGAGATTTAAGCCGTTTATGGTTTCGGGATCTATGTAAGATATGTCGTCAATCGTTATAAATCTACCCGTTACAGGATCGTAATAACGAGATTTGAGATAGTAAAGCCCTGTTTCTTCGTCATAGTAATATCCGCGGTAACGAATCGGGTTCTTTTCGGCTATGCCGCCCTCGTTCACCTTTACTATACATTCACCAAACGCCGTGTAACTATACTTACCTACCAACGTTCCGTTGTCGCTGTAAATCTCCGTTACGTCGCCGAATACGTTTTTGCGATACAAATAATTTTTATTGCCTGTTCTGAACCCTATTATTCCGTCTGAACCGTAAACAAAATCTATCTTTTCGCTTCCTGTAACTTCGCGTAACAATTTACCGTTTTCATAAACGTAATTCGTCGTTATTCCGCCGGCAGTTTTGGTTGTACGCATACCAAATTCGTCGTAGGTAAACGAAACCGTATTCGCTCCGTCCGAAATACTCTTGAGTTGTCTGCCCTTTTCCCATACGCACGACATATTGCGATACGTCGTAGGATTACCCATTACGTCGTAAACGAAATCCGCTCCGCCGTACGATACAAAGCAATCTCCCTCATACACGTACACCGTGTCTTTGGAATCTTCCTCTTCAAGCAGCAGACCTTCTTTCAACGATACTTTTGCGAATTCCCGCTTCTTTACGATATTTCCGTTATTATCATACACGAAAAGATATGTTTTGTCAAGCGTAAGGCAACCCTGCCGTTTCAGGCAACGAAGTTACCGTAAACGGAAAACATTATTTCGTAAATTCGTAATTTGAAATAATTTTTTATAATTTGAAATTTTAACCATCAATAAAAAGTTTAAAGTCCTACGCGTATAATGCGTAGGACTTTGCTAAGTGTTGGTGTACCCGCTGGGGCTCGAACCCAGAAATCGACGGCGTCGGAGGCCGTAATGTTATCCAATTACACCACGAGTACATTTATGACGATTTTACCCCAACACCAATCATAGGCTTTTGCATAACACCCCTCAGGGTGTAATTTTGGGTGTAAAATTTTTATGCATTTTCTGAAATTGCGGTTTTTTACTCCTTTTTCACTGTTTTTCCTGCGTTTTGCGGGATCCGTTTTCCGTTCCCTTTCTACGTCGGAGGCTTTTATGGTATCCAATTCCACTACGGGCACAATTTCTTTTTTCTATTTTACTCTTTTTTGCTTCCTTTTTGCAAGCGATTATGCTATAATATTTTCAAATTTCCGTAAAAATTTTTTACGCAAAGAAAATTTGTCTTATTTTTCGCAAAAAAACGACACAAGGCAGAAGGAGTTTTGATTCTTATGGCAAAAACGGTAGTCATCGGCATGAGCGGCGGCGTAGACAGTTCCGTGGCGGCTCTTCTTTTGAAACGGCAAGGCTACAACGTCATCGGGCTTTTTATGCGCAACTGGGAAGAGACCGACGAAAACGGCGTTTGCACGGCGTCAGACGATTACGCCGACGTAAGAAAGGTGTGCACGACGATCGGTATTCCGTATTTCACCGTAAACTTCGCCAAAGAATATCTCGATCGCGTTTTTTCCTACTTTCTTGCCGAATATTCCGCGGGGCGCACGCCGAATCCGGATGTTTTATGCAATCGCGAAATCAAATTCGGCCCGTTCGTTCAGGAAGCGAAGAAACTCGGTGCGGACTATATCGCCACGGGGCATTATTGCAAAATTTCCCATGAAAACGGCGTTCATCTTCTTCAGAAAGCCGCAGATACCAATAAAGACCAGACTTATTTTCTGAATCAATTATCGCAGGAACAACTGAAAGACGTGCTTTTCCCCCTGCAGGATATGCAAAAGCCCGAAATCCGAAAAATCGCGGAAGAAAACGGACTTGCCACGGCAAAAAAGAAAGATTCCACGGGCATCTGCTTTATCGGGGAACGCAACTTCCGCAAATTTTTAAGCGGCTATCTTCCCGCGAAAGGAGGAAAGATTCTCGATCTTTCGGGAAAAGAGGTGGGCAAGCACGAAGGATTGATGTATTACACCCTCGGGCAGAGAAAAGGTTTATATCTCGGCGGACTGAAAGGCGAAAAAGAAGAAGGGCGCTGGTTCGTAGTGAAAAAAGATCTTAAAAACAATATTCTGTACGTTTCTCACGGCGACGAATCCCCCTTGTATTCCGTTTCGTGCGAAGTAAGCGGAATGAACTGGATTCCCGCAGCGCCCGCGAAAAAATCTTTTGAATGTTACGCAAAATTCCGCTATCGTCAGCCCGATCAGAAAGTGTACGTCACCGTAAAAGAAGACGGCGGACTGCATATCGATTTTGCCGAAAAACAGCGTGCCGTTACGGAAGGGCAATTCGCCGTACTGTACGACGGAATAAACTGCCTCGGCGGCGGAGTGATCGAAAGCGCGGAATATCCCGATCATACGTTTTAAAATCCCCCGTACAGTGGCGAAGATTTTACGTATATCTCCCGTTGTACCGCGCCTATGCCACATACGTATTTGCCAAGGCATATCCCCCGTTGCGGGCGTTCCGTAAGGAAATTTCCCGTCGCGTGATTTCCCATAGCGCAACAGACAATATTCAATTAAAAAAACGGAGTGTTTCTTCAACAAGGAACTCTCCGTTTTTTCTCTTCCGCACCGTCTCATGTGTTATATCGATGCGATCACCGCGAAAAAAAATTTTTACGCGCCTTTTCTGCCGTTTTTGATTTTCACCACAATACAATAGGCGGCAATCAGGGCAATCACCGATCCGATCAATACGGCGTACATCGCGCCCATACTTACTTTATGCCCGAAGAAATATAAAACGCAGTCAACGCTTTTTTTAATTTCCTCAATCTGTTCGGGGAACAATTCCGCCATTTTGCGGAATGTGCCGCCCATACAGTGATTCCGAAGCAAAGAAGTGCCGTACGTGCCGGGCAAAAACATAATTGCTTTTTGCAGCCATGCGGGAAATTGCGAAAGCGGCATATACGCCCCGCAGATAAATCCGTACCCCGAACTGACGATCGTACCCACGGCCGAAATCTGCCCCTGCGACGATAAAAAGTAGCCGATCAGCGAAGACAAAGCCGTTCCGAACGCCGTAAGAATCATCACGTCGATTATAATCAGCAACACGTCCGCAAAAGAAAGATACCAGCCTTTGATCGCAATGAATATCAGCCCCGCCCCCAGCGCCGTAAACGAAACGATAAGTGTTGAAAGCAACGTGGCGACGTAATACGACATCGCAAGCGTTCCGCTCTTTACGGGCGTCATTTTTAAATCGTTGTCCACGCCGTTCACTTTATCCTGCACCATCAGCATATTGGCGCAAAACGCCACCGTGACACAGGAAACGGCAAGCAGAGAAGATAAAAGTTCCCCGCCGACGCACCCTTTCAAAAGGCGCGTATCCACGCTCTGTCCGAATCCTTGCACACTCGCAAGAAAGGAATCTTCATACACTTTCCACAGGAACGTACCGTATAAGATAAGTAAAATCAGCGGAGTGATCAACGACACGAAAAACATGCCCTTGTCCTTAAAAAACAGTTTTACGTTTCTCTTCACCATCACGCCGAACGTTTTCGCCGCAACGTTTTTCATTCTCGGCTCGTTGTGCTTTCCGCCGTTTTCCGTCGTGATTTTCTTCGTCGCCGTTCCGTTCATTTCGCTTCGCCCTCCTCTTTCATCGCCTTACCCGTCACCGATAAAAATACGTCGTCCATATTGCCTTTCAGCACTTCGTAATCCTTGAAAATTTCGGGATGAGCAAGAATAAGTTCCGTTGCTTTCGCCGTATTTTCCACGGCGATTTTCAGTCCGTCCGCCGTTTTCTGCGCTTTCTCCGCCTCTTTTCCCAGCGCGGCTTTCACCGCCTCTTCGTCGGGATGATATAACACGATAAAATCGCCCGTATATTTGTTTTTCAGTTCCAGCGGAGTGCCTTCCGCCGCCACCTTTCCGTGATCGAGAATCACAACGTAATCCGCTTTCGCCGCTTCTTCCATATAATGCGTAGTGAGAAACACCGTCATTTTCTCTTCCCGTTGCAATCTGTCCACCACTGCCCACACCGTTTTTCTCGTCTGCGGATCGAGCCCCGTAGTAGGTTCGTCTAAAATAAGAATCTTCGGCCGATGCAACAGCGCACGCGCCACGTCAATCTTTCTTTTTTGCCCGCCCGATAATTTAGCCAGAGGACGATCGATGAATTCCCCGAAATCGAGAAGCGAATCCAGTTCTCTCAGCCTGTTTTCAAAATTTTTCCCCACGATTCCGTATAACGCCGCGCGGGAAGCAAGATTGTCTCTTGCCGACAGCGCTTTATCCAGAACGCTGCACTGGAACACTACGCCGATTTCGTTTTTCGCAGCCTCGTCTTCGTCGAGATCTCTCCCCGCAACGAAAACTTTTCCTCCGTCCTTCTTTTTTAAGCCGCAGATCACGGAAATACTCGTGCTTTTTCCCGCGCCGTTTTCGCCGAGAAAAGCGAAAAGTTCCCCTTCGTTCACGGTAAAAGAAATTCCGTCTACGGCGCGCACGTCTTTAAACGTTTTTACCAGATTTTCAACGCGTATCGCCGCTTTTTCCACCTGCCTTGATTTTAATGTTTCCGTCATTTATTTCTCCTTTTGTTCATTGAAATTTTTTTGCCGGCTTCGCATTATTTTCAATCGTTTTCCGAAATATCACCATCTAATTCGCCGCTTTTCGTTTTCACGCCGTCGTTTTTTATATTCTTTCCGCCGTCGATCTCTTCTCCGTACGAAGATCTGCTATAAAACTCTTTGAGGGAAAGAAACACATCCGACATCAGCGAATCGAAAGCGGATTCGGGAACGCTTGCCGCGCCCGTCGATGCCATCATCGCCGCACCGTGGCAGAAAATCGTCATGCAGGCATGCAGCCTCTTTGCCGTTTCTTCGTTTACGTTTCCCGATTTTTCCGCTTCGGCAAGCACCGTGCTCACCGTAGGATCGATCGCCGAAAAATTCTTTCCCGTAAATTCTTCCGAGGCGCATAACGCTTTGAATATCCACGGCTCTTCTTTCGCAAAACGAATATACGCCCGCCCCATCCCCCGATACGCAAGCGGCTCTTTTCTTCCCTCTTCTATGTATTTTTCGTACGTTTTCAAACATTCGGAAATCACGGCGTTTCTTATTTCGTCCATATTTTTAAATAACCTGAAAAGCGGCATCGTAGAGCAACCGGCACGTTTTGCGATTTTCCGTGCGTTCCAATTTTCCCAGCCGTTTTCTTTCAGTTCCGTAAACGCGGAGGAAATCACCCGTTCCCGCGTAATTTCGTTTCTTCCCGCCCTCTTTTTTTTCTTTTCTTCCATTTGCGCAACCTTTATTTAATAACGTTAGTTATTTTTCACAAATCATTATAGCACCGCCGATTATATCTGTCAAGCGAAATCATCTTTTTTCTCCGCATGCATTTGTCTTCTTGCAGAGCCTTTCTTCTCCCCTATTTATTTTTTATTTAAAATAATTGCAATTTTCTTTGTTTTATGCTATAATACATATAAAGAACACCGATTAAAGGAGTCTTCTATGAAAAAATTTGTTTCTTTTATTCTCTCATTCACTCTCCTTTCCGGCTTTATAAGCGGCAAACTGTTTATGCCGGGCACAACAGCGGTTGCCGAAGATATTGAAGAAGAAGAACTCGAACCGGATTTTCTGATTTCGGAAATTTGTGCTTCTTCCAGAATTAACGTTACCGAAGCCGACGATTCGTCGTTTACTGCTTTTTACATTACGACGGAAGACTATTTACCAACTATTGAAAACGGCTCCGACTCTGCAGAAGTCCGGATCGATATCGAAGTATCTTACGGCTATGCGGGAGACACCGAACTTACTCTTACGCACGAAGATTCGGAATATTTTGAACGTTTAACCGCCTACCCAGAATTCGACGCGGACAATAAAACGATCACGGGAAATGTAGACCTTTTTAACGACTGCGGCGAACTTGAACAAATCAATATATTCGAGTATAATGAAGACGGAGAAGACGAAGATATTGAAGACGGCGATTGGGAAAACGACGGCATAGCCACACAGGCATTGGCTTTGTCTGCGCTTTTCAGCAGATTGGCATTAAAAATCGTCACCGTTGCGGTAGTAGCCGTAGTGGCTGCGGTTGTTCGTACATACCCCACTTTTGTTTCCGATACGGTGGAGGCTTTATGTGACGCCGCAAAAGAAATAGGTTATTTTCTTATACACGGCGTTCGTTATAAATATATTCTGTTATCCGAGGCTATAATAGAAACGGTCATCGTGAACGAAGGATTCTCTCCTTTGGATATTTATTATCTCGTAATACCGATCACAAGCGATAATCTCACTTTTTACAACAACAAACACCCCGATCTTAAATTAAAAAACGGAGATATGCTCTTTTCAAATATCGCCATACGATATCAACAAGCAAAAAATAAATTACGGGCAGGATACAGTATCTATACTTTTAAACAGTGGAACGCCTACAAAGTCGTAAAATGCGCTTGGTTCGGATTCCCCGTATTACGTGATGGCGCCCACAAAAAACACTTATATAAGCACTATCATCCCGGTTATAAAGTAAACGGTATCTTTAAAAGGAGACAAGGCTTTGTAGACGGCATGTGGGTGAATATCCACGGATTTTTCGATCGTCCTGTGGCCGATGTCAAGAAAAATTGACTATTGTTATGAAAAAATCAAAAAAAACGCAACAACCCTATAATTACGATTCGTTTATACAAATATTAGAAAATCTTCGCAGAGAAGCGGATGAAAACACAAAAAAAGAACAGATGGACGAACAAGAATCAAATCGTAAATTACGGGAAGAAATCCACTCAGCCGTAGGCTTTCCTCGTTATTATAAACGTGTAAATGCATTTTACTATACTACCGATCAAATCTTACGCTATCTTAAAATGAAATACGATGCACGGCAGGTTTCGTTTGAAGAAGCGAAAGACTATTTTCCGTTCAATCAAGGTCATGCTAATATACGGTGGGTAAACGGCTCCCGCTGTCTGGAATTACAGATGGCATACGACGAATGCATCCCGATCGATGAATTCACGTTTCTGATTGCTCCACGCCCCGGAAAATCGATGTATGCAAAGCAGATTAAAAACGGCGTCGTTTTTATGCTCACCGCCTCTCCGCTTTGCGGAACATTGATCTACATCGACGGTAACGACGACGGATTCCCGTGGATTCTGAGTATTACCTATATTCTCGAACATGAAGAGCCTCCCGAATTTCTTCCGCCGGAATTGGCGCAAAAAATCAAAAAGAAGCCTATCGTCGAAACCAATCAAGACGATTCGCTTCAATATAAAAAAGGAAAAAAATATAAAAAGAAAAACAAGTTTGAAATCGAAATCTTTTAAAGTGTTTACTTTCATACGTATGAAAAACGCACCCGATTTTTTTCGGGTGCGTTTTTATTTTGTCTTTACTCTTTACGAATTTTTCTTACGGACGTGCGCTTTTCAGTTCAGAACGTCGGGCGTATCGAAAGAAGCCGATTTTTCGCCGCGATCTTCGGGGAACATCGTTCCCGCGGGAATTACGGGCAGAATCAAAGGATTGATGAACGCGTTCGCCGTAAGAGAAGAAACAACGGCGCGAAGGTAAGGATACACGATTTCCGTGGTGGAAATCGCAAGCACCTGGCGATCTTCGTCGGTGTTCACGTCCTCCGCTTCAAAAATGCCTACGAGGCGCGCTTTCAGATTGAAAGGCTTGGGTTCGGCTTCCGTGGATTCCACTTTCACTTCCAGCGCCACGAAATACAATTTGTCGTTTTCCTGCACTTTTCTGATCGTGCGGGAAAATTGAGGCTTAATCTCGAATTTGGTGTTCCGATCCATTTTGATACGGTTTACGGTGTAATTGAGTTCTTCGGCAGTGATCCCTCTTAATGCATATTTCATAATACAACACTTCCTTTTAGGGTAGATTTTCTTTTATTATACCATTTCGCATCCGCCTTGTCAAGCGTTGGCGGGCGCACGGATCGCATTATCGCGCCGTTTTCGCCACTTTTTTCAGAAAACCCTTGCGTTTTATCCCCCGATATGTTATAATCAAAACACTCGGAGAAGTAAAAAATAAAACAAGGAGCAACAACGAAGCAAAATGTTGGAAGTCGTACATTTAACTAAGATCTACAAAGCCAAGGGCGGCGTGGAAACGAAAGCGCTCAACGACGTTTCCGTCCGTTTTCCCGAAAAAGGCATGGTTTTTCTTCTCGGCAAAAGCGGCAGCGGCAAATCCACTTTACTGAATGTCTGCGGCGGGCTCGACGCGCCCACCTCCGGCGAAGTGATCGTGAAAGGGCGTTCCAGCAAGAATTTCTCGCAGAGCGATTTCGATTCCTACCGCAATACTTTTATCGGTTTCGTTTTTCAGGAATATAATATTCTGAACGAATTCACCGTAGAAGACAATATCGCCCTTGCCCTCGAATTGCAAGGCAAGCCGAAAGATAAGGCGGCGATCCGGCAACTGCTCGACGACGTGGATCTCGGCGCGTACGCGCACAGAAAACCGAACACTCTTTCGGGCGGGCAGAAACAGCGTATCGCGATCGCCCGCGCGCTGATCAAACAGCCGCAGATCATCATGGCGGACGAACCGACGGGCGCTCTGGATTCCAATACGGGCAAGCAGGTGTTCGATACGCTTAAAAAACTCTCGTTGAAAAAACTCGTCATCGTTGTTTCTCACGATCGCGATTTTGCGGAAGAATATGCCGATCGTATCATCGAACTCAAAGACGGAAAAATTCTTTCCGACGTAACGAAAGCGGCGGCGCAGCCGCAATCCCTCGGCGATAACATTTCCGTCATCGGCGACAACACGTTATCCGTAAAGAACGGCTCCGCCCTTACGGAACGGGATTATCAATACATACGTTCATTTCTGTCTCACCATGAAAACGCCATGCTTACAAGCGGCGAAAAAGAGATTTCCGATTTCAAAAAAGTGAGCCATATCACGGAAGAAGGCGGAAAAGAATATTTTGAAAACACCGACGAAAAGAAAATTCCGAAAAAGGAATACGATCCGAAAAAAACGCGCTTTATCCGCTCGAAATTGCCTTTGCGGCATGCATTCAGAATCGGCGTTTCCGGTTTGAAATCGAAGCCGATCCGTCTGATTTTCACGATTCTGCTCTGTTCCGTGGCGTTTATCATGTTCGGGCTTTTTTCCACGCTGATGCTCTACGATAAAGACGAAACGCTTTATCAGACGTTCAACGATTCGGGCGTTGCCGTGCTCCGCGCGGACAAACGCTATAAAATCACCACCTCGGGCGACGATTATTCTTACGACACCGTTTACCACACCCGCATGACCGACGACGAACTGAAAAAAATCGCGGATCGCTTCGGCTCGGAAACCGTGGGCGTCACGGCGTTGTATCAGCCGAGCAACGGTTCTTTGTACAACGGATATAATATCTCGTCCGCGAAAATTTTCGACGCGGATCCTTCTTCCGCATCTCTCGGCGAATATTACGCGGCGGAACTCCGCTATGCGGGTTATCTTCCCGAAAATCATCCCCTGCGCAATAAAATCACGGGCACGTACCCCGTGAATAACGACGAAGTGCTGATTTCTTCTTACACCGCTTCCGTCCTTACCGCGCTCGGTTACGAAGAATCCGCAACGGAAAGCGCGCTCATCGGCAAAACGATTTCGTTTTATACGGCGCTTTCGGGCGGCAGCGCTTCCCCTTATAAAATTACGGGCATTTTCGATAGCGGCGATAAACTTCTGGCGCAGAAATACGAAAAGTACAAAAAAGAAATCGAACGCAAAGGCAGTCAGGAAGAAATCAGAAAAATGCTGGAAGATATAGAAAATCTGCAAGCCGAACTTCAGGACGGCATGTACGAAGCAGTTTTCTTCAACGAAAGCGTGGCTTCTTCTATCTCTTCGGCTACAAAAGAACAGAAAGCCAATTCTTTCGGTCAAAAACTTTCATGGCAATACCGCCTTTCTTTCGGTATCGATTCCTCCGAATACTACGACTCCGTTTATTACGTATCTTCCGATCTTCTTTCCGAAGCGGGAGAAACCGTATTTTCCGAAGGAAAAACTTCCGTTGCGGCGGGCGAAATCGTTCTTTCGGCACAAACGTTCTATTCTTATCTTGCGCGCTGCTACGATACTTCCAACGAATTTGCATCCAATCTTGATAACGAACTGAACGGGCAGGGAGACATTTATTCCTGGCTGAAAGGCGAAAATATTCCTTCGTCGGGCGACGCGAATTACGAAGCGTACCGCCAATATCTCGAAAAAACCGGCGAAGGCGGGCAATATCACGATCAGGCGGCGATTTATAAAATCGTCTGCGATCTGTTCGAGAACTCTTTTACGATCGATTCTCTCGGCGACGAGCCCCATTCCTTTGCGGAATGGATGCAAATCGCGCTTTTACAGATGCCGTACAATTCGGATAAAGTAACGCAGACGCAGGCAAAAACCATCTGGGCGGAAATTTTAAAGAGATATAACGCCGTTGCCGCAAATCTGCCCGCTTTATCCGCAAAAGTGCTCGCAAACGGCAATTATTCCGCCGTAGGAAAAGCAACTTTCTTCTCCGTAACGGGCGTCAATCTGTATTCCGATTCCCCCGTGGCTTTCCTTTCTTCTTCCGATTACGAAACGCTGAAAGCGGTGAGCGATTCGTATAACGAAAACACCGAATACAAAACGAACCAGAGTACGAAATATACGGAAGATCCCAACGCGAAATACGATATTGTTTTTGCGCCCTATTCTTCGGCTCACAGAAACGATCTTTCGCTGTTCACCTACGAATACTCTTCCGACGATTCCCGTATCGCGCTCGGAAACAACGTAGGTCAGGCATTGGAACTGGTGAACGTCATGATTGACGAAACGTCGCAAGTGTTCCTTTGGATCGGCGTCGTGATGGCGGCGTTCTCCATGCTTCTTTTAAGCAGTTTCATTGCTATTTCCATTTCTTATAAAAAGAAAGAAATCGGTATTCTTCGCGCGGTGGGCGCGCGCGGCGCAGACGTATTCAAAATCTTCTTTTCCGAAGCGTTCGTTATCGCGCTGATCTGTTTTGTTTTAGGCGTTGCGGGAAGTATCGCCGGTTGCAAAATTCTGAACGATGAAGTGTCTTCCGCGATCCACGCGTCGCTCTTCGTTTTCGGCGGCGCTTCAATCGCCATTCTTCTCGGCATCGCGATCGTCACTTCCGCCGTGGCAACGTTCTTCCCCGTATTCTCCGCGGCAAGAAAGAAGCCCGTAGAATCGATCAGAGCGCTGTAATCAAGCCTATATAAAGCGATACAGCCGACTTCGTATATGAAGTCGGCTGTATTTTTTTACGCCGCAGTGAGCCCTTAAAATCGATTTAGAACGATTTCAGTTTTTTATGTTTATTTGTCCGTTTTTTCCGAAAGAAAATCCGCATACTCGATCAGGCTTTCTTTTCGGCTCTCGTCCAACTTTCTGTAACGGTGCAAAATCTTTCTTTCGCCCTCCGTCAACGTTTCTTCTTCCGCACGGAACGAAATAATTCCAAGATCGTCGCTTCTGCCGATCAGATAATCCACGCTCACTAAAAAATAGTCCGCTATTTTTATCAACATTTCCGGCGTAGGATGACTCTTTCCTTTTTCATAATAACCTAAACATTGCGACGTTACGCCTAATTTTTCGGCAACCTCTTTCTGCGTTTTTCCTTCCTCTTTTCGTAATTCCTTGATTCTTATCATAAAACGATTCCTTTTCTTTTTATAATATTATCTCAAAGAATCATTTCAAAACGCTTGACGTAAAAAGAATCTTTTATTATAATTATATTAAAAGTAAATAATCATTACATTTTTTTACAAAGAGGGATATTATGGATAATAATCTGCAAAAACAGAAAACGAAAGAACCCGCTGCGAAAAATACGGTTGTCCGCTATGAAAAAGAAAGCCTCGATAAATTGACTGCGGGGGTAGAAAGGCTTTGCTTAAAGGCGGATCGGATTGCGGCGCTTCTTCCCGTAATCGACGAAATAAAAGCCTCTATCGAAGAACTATCGGGAAATATCATGTATCTGGATCGTCGTTTAAAGCAGATGCACAACCCTATTGCCGAAGAAATGCGGCAATATCTGCAAAAGTACGGCACGGGGCTGCTCGACAAAGTACTGGAAGAACAGGAAAAAAACACGCCCGAAGGCGAAAAGATAAATTTTTATATTTAACGTAAAAAACAATTTTCTCCTATACGCACGCGATGCACGAACGCATCGCGCGTTTTCATCTTTCCGGATAATCTTTTAAAATACGAAACGAATTTTTATGATAATCGATCATACCTTCTTTTTTCATCTTCGATAATTCAAAAGAAAGCGCGCTTCTGTCGGCATTGAGATAATCGGCAAGCCGACGGCGATCGAAAGGTATGCAAAACGTTTCCGAGCCGTTTTTTTTCGATTCGGCGGAAAGATAAGATATAATCTTTCCGCGCAACGTTTTATGCCCCGTATGCAGAATTTTTTCGGAAAGTTGCAGATTCTTTGAAGCGCACACCGTCAACAGATTTTTTAAAAAACCCGATTTGATCACGATTTCGGGGCAGTTATCACCGAGAACGGCAGAAATATTCAAAAATATAACGCGTGTTTTATCCGTTGCCGTCACGCTTACGGCAAGCGGCACGTCGTTTCGTAAAGCGTACGCTTCCGCAAAAACGGAACAGGCGGAAAGGCTTTGCACCAAAGTGACGTTTCCGAAAAAATCAACGCTTTCTATCACCGCGCCGCCCTCTGCAATCACGCCTGCGCACCGCACTTTTTCCCCTTCGCGAAGAATATTTTCCCCCGCCGCATAACTTCTTTCTTTCGCGCCGAGCGCGCCGATCACGTCTTTCACGTCTTCTCTTTTTATATTTTTAAACAACGGCGTTTTTTGCAACGTTTCCTCTGTATTCACCGTAATTCTCCCGTCTTTTTTATTATTTCGTTGTATACACAACGGAACAAACACGAAAAGTATAGTATAATATGTGCGGAAAGTCAAGAAAAACAGCAAGAAAACAACGAAAAGGAGACAAACGATGAAAAGAAAAATCATTCATATCGACGAAGAAAAATGCAACGGTTGCGGAGCGTGCGCTACGGCTTGCCACGAAGGCGCGATCGGCATGATGAACGGAAAAGCAAAACTTCTTCGCGACGATTATTGCGACGGATTCGGCGATTGCCTGCCCGCCTGCCCTACGGGAGCAATCTCGTTCACCGAACGCGAAGCCGCCGCTTACGACGAACAGGCCGTGCTTAAAAACAAAAAGAAACTCGCAGAACAGGCGCACGAACGCCATATCGAAGGCGGCTGCCCGGGACATAGACTGATGCAGTTTTCTCGCAAAGAAAACGAGCCGTCCGCGCAGGAAACGGCTGAAAGAGAATCTTCCGTACGAGCCTATGAACACGCGCCTTCGCGGCTGAATCAATGGCCGTGCCAGATCCGCCTTCTTCCCGCAAACGCCCCCTGCTTTCACGGTGCAAAACTGCTGATTGCCGCAGATTGCACGGCGTATGCGTACGCAAGCATGCACGAAAAATTCATGAAAGGAAAAATCACCCTGATCGGTTGCCCGAAACTCGACGATACCGACTACGCCGAAAAACTGACGGACATCATACGAAACAACGACGTGAAAAGCGTGACGATCGTACGCATGGAAGTGCCCTGTTGCGGCGGATTGCAAGCCGCGGCGGAAACGGCATTGAAAAACAGCGGAAAATTTATTCCGTGGAACGTTGCCGTGATTTCCTGCGACGGCAAGTTACTTGAAGAATAAGAAATTTTTTCACGGCAACGCAAAATCCCCGTGAAACCTCTATGTAAAACGAAAAGGCGTAAGATTTTCTCTTACGCCTTTTTCGTGCCGATGTATATCGGAAAATTGTTTTATTCGTCGTCTTTCCCGTCGTTTCCGCTGTTGCCGAGGAACGTGCCGAAGAAATCGGAATCGGGCTTCTTATATACGGAAGAACGATCTCCGCCGCTCATTCTGCGGTCTCTGTTGAATCCGCCTTTCGCGCCTCTGCCGTTATTTCTTCCGCCGTAACCGCCGCGATTTCCGTTGCCGCGATCGTTGCGATTGAATCTGCCGTTGTTCCGTCCGTAATTATTGCCGTAGCCGTTACGGTTGCCGCCCTCTCTTCTGTCGTTGCCTGCGTACAGCGCGGGGCGATCGTCCTCTACGCCTGCGGGAATAATCACGATATAGCGATTGGGTTCTTTGCCCTCGCTTTCCGTGGTTACTTCTTCGTTATCCGTCAGCGCGGCGTGAATAATACGGCGTTCGTAAGGATTCATCGGTTCGAGGCGGATCTTTCTGCCAAGGCGCACCGCTTTCGCCGCGAGATTGTTCGCAAGGCGTTGCAGCGTTTCTTCTCTGTTCTCGCGATAATTCTCGCAGTCCACCACCACGCGCTTGTAATCTTCTCTGCCCGTATTCGCAACAGCGCCAGCAAGAGTCTGCGCCGCGTCAAGCACAACGCCCTTTCTGCCGATCAGCGCGTTGTTGTTCGCCGCAGTCACGTTGATCACGATTTTTTCGTCTTCGGAAACAAGTTCCGTAGCCGCGGTGATTTTCATGATCTCGAACAAACCTTCCAGAAATTCCACCGCTCTTTCGCCGTCGGTCTTGCCCGATTCGTCCGTATGAATTTTCGCGCGGCGCTCTTTCTGTTCGGCCGCAGATTCTTCTTTTTCTTCCGAAGAATTCTTCTTGCAATCCGCGCACGCTTCCGCGCCCGTTTTCTCGCACGTATCGCACAGCGGAGCAATCGCCACGCGCGCTTTCACCGCGCCGAATAATTTTTTCTTTCCCTCTTCGAGAATTCTGATTTCAGCCGTTTCTCTCGTAAGGTTTAAATCTTTTAATCCCGCTTCGATCGCTTCTTCAGCAGTTTTCGCGGTGTATTCTTTAAAGTCCTGCATTTTTCCGATACTCCTTATTTCTAAAACCGACCGAAAGATTTTTTTCGTATCTTTCGCCTTATCTTTTATTTCTTGCTTTTTTTGTCTTTCTGATACGATCTTCCGGGAAAACGATTGTCGTATTTCTGCTGTAAACGCTTTTCCTCGTCCTTCTTCATTTTCACGTCCACCAGTTTATTGATAATCACCGTAGTGATCAGCGAAACGATATTGCTCGTAACCATATAGATAGAGAACGAAGCGGAATACATAAACGCGAAAATCGCGAACATGACGGTCATAATCACCATCATCATCTTCTGATTCGCGGCCCCCGATCCGTCGGCGGAAGAATACTTCTGCTGCTCTTTCTGCGTTCTCATCGAGATAAACTGCTGCAATAAAATAGTTCCGATAGAAAGCGCGATCAGAATATAATATCCGTTCGCTTTCGTCTTATACGTCGAAAGTTCCGCCGTAATCGTCTCGTAACTGTCCGCGTCGTAAGGCGAAGCGGCGGCAGCGGAATCGGGAAGCTCGTTGAGCGAACTCTTGAAATCGGAATATTTCAGAACGGGGTGCTTGAACGAAGCGTCCGTCTGCCAGATGTTTTTCACCCAGAGAAATTTCATTTTTCCCGAAATTTCGTCTTCGTAACTCTTCTTTACGTTGAGTTGCGCCTCGTTTTTCACCATTTCGGCGCATTTTTCCGCGTCGGAGGAAAGTTCGGCGGAAAGCCCGCGCGCTGCAGCGTATTTTTCGGCGATCACGTAATACGTCTTTTCGGCGTTCTTCACGTATTCCACGGCGTTTTCGGGCGCGGTATCGGGTTTCTGCACCGTATACATCACGTACGATTTCGTATCCGCGGATTCGTCCACGACGATATAATACTGCCCGCTTCCGTCCTCGGTAAGCGTATACGCGCCGCCTTCGAGATTGCCCGTTTTCAGCGTACTTTCGTTCACTTCGGGCGCATTCGTCGTAATCGTGGAGCGATAAGATTCCACCAGGGAATTGTAGTTATTCAGATCCGCATAGCGGGAATAACTGTTGAACGCGTTGATCGCCACGAAAAAGATCACGATGGAAAGGATCGCGGGCAGGCAGGAAGAGAACATGGAAATGCCGTTTTCCTTATACATTTCCATCAGTTTCTGATTATACGCCGCCTTATCGTTGGCATACTGCTTCTGCAATTTTTCCATCTTGTCTTTGTTTTCTTTCATTTTCGCGTTCTGCTTACTCATCGAGATACGCTGATACACGTCGAAAGGCAATACGATCGCCTTTAAAATGAGAGAGAACAAAATAATGCCCACGCCCACGCTTCCCACGCTTTCGATGATCGAACGGATCACGCGGGAAAGCCAGCCGAGACTGACCATGCTCGTTTTTCCGAGCGCGTCGATTCTGGCGATTTGCGTTAATAATTGAAATATCTGCATTGTTTCTGTTTTCCGTTTATTTTATTCTTTGTTTGTCCGCGATTCGTTTTTCCGGGAACAATAATACCCCGTCCGCTGTTTTTCGCCGTTTTTAAAGAAATCCGTTTTTAAAAGCGAATGTTTCATATTACCCACTTTTTATACCCGTTTTCGGGTGCGGGATCGTATCCGCCTTTTGAAAACGGATTACATCTTAAAATACGGAACGCGCCGAGAAGAATCCCGACGATCACGCCTTTATTATTGATACATTCCAGCGTATACTGCGAACAGGTGGGGCGATACAGGCAGGTGTGCCTCGAAATATGCTTCTGATAAAAGATAATCAGCCGCATACACAGCATTTTCAGATACGGCCTGAAAATTTTCCGAAGATACCTTCCGTTTGAAAAGCGAAGATCGGATAACGACACTTTGAAAAAGAGTTCTTTCTTTTCAAAGCAGCCTCGTTTCACAATTTTTTCCTCCGGATCATTTCCTTCACGTCTTTATCGAAAACGAAAAACGAATACTCGTCTCTCACTTTCGGTAAAAGAACGATGGAATATTTTCCGAGAATCTCTTTATAGTTGAGCCTGAAAGCCTCTCTCACCAGCCGCTTGATTCGGTTTCTCTGTACGCTTTTTCCGTGTTTTTTCCCTACGGAAACGGCAAAAGAAGTCTCTTTCGCGGGCAAATATAAAAGAGTGAGGCTGTCCGAATAAATCCGTTTACCGTTCCGAAACAGATTCTGCATTTCAGATTGTTTTTTCAGTCTCTTATATTCCACTTTCTTTTCGTCCGTAACCCAGATTTTTTCCCGCCTGTTATAAAACGAATAGCCGCATACGCCTTTATTCAAGGATCAATGCGGCTTTTCCCTGTATTCGCGTTAATTTCCGCGCTTTTTTTAATCGATTCGCGCGCACAAACGCGCGGCAGGGAAACGATGAAAAATTACTTGGAAAGATTCTTTCTTCCCTTGTTTCTTCTTCTCTTCAAAACGTTTCTGCCGCCCTTCGTGGACATTCTTTCTCTGAATCCGTGCACTTTGCTTCTCTGTCTCTTTTTGGGTTGATACGTTCTTTTCATGTTTTTTTCTCCTTATTTTTTCGGTTGAAACGATATTCTGTTCTTCTTTTCAACAAGCCGAATTTTTGTATTTTTATCGAAATCCCGTCTATTATACAGCAAAACGGGAAGGTTCGTCAAGCGATTACGACGTGGTTCTTACGGGTAAAATCAGATACGCGCCGTATTTATTCTCTTTATTCTTCAAAACGAAGGGTGCGATCGGCGTATTCATATACATCACGATCTCGTCTTCGTCCAGCGCTTTCAGCGCGTCGAGCACGTATTTTCCGTTCATCGCGATACGGATTTCCTTGCCTTCGAGTTCCGCGCTCACCTTTTCGGCAACGTTGCCGATTTCGGAATTCGCAGTTACGTATACGGCGCCGCTTTTCACTTCCATGATCACGAGATTATTCTTTTCTCCTCTGATCAGAACGGAAGCGCGTTCCACGCTTTCGATGAGTTCGTTTCTCTTCACGCATACTTCCGTGGTGAAAGAAGGCGGGAAAATATTTTCTCTTCTTACGAATTCGCCCGTATACAGGCGGGAAATCAACGTGGTTTCGTCCACCACCACGCGCAGATGATTCTGCGAAAATTCCACGGTGAGCGTTTTTTCGCCGCCGTCGAGCATTCTCGCTATTTCGCCGAGCGTTCTTGCCGGGCAGACGATTTTTTTGCCGTCGTCGCCGTTTTTAATCTCGCATTCCGTCGTAGCCATTCTGTAGCCGTCGAGCGCGGAAGCGCGAAGAATCTTTCCTTCCGTTTCGAGAAGGCAGCCTTTTAAAATAGGGCGGGAATCGTCGGTGGCACAACAGAAAATGCTGCGGGCCACGAGATTTTTGAATTTGCCTTCTTCCACTTCAAAACTTCCCGCAACGTCTCCGCAATCGAGCAGAGGAAATTCGTCGGCAGGCAGCACCTGCATAAACGAGCGGGAATCGTCGTATCTGATTTCCAGCCCCTTTTCTTCCGTGCCGACGGTGATCTGCGTATGGGAAATTTTACCGATGAAATCGGTGAAAAGCCTGCCGTTTACGCACGCTTCGCCTTCTTCCAGCACGTCCGCTTTAAAACTTTTTTCGATCGAAAGTTCTCCGTCGTACGCCGAAAGAGTAACTTTATCGTTTTTCACCTGCATTCTGATACATTCGAGAACGGGCGTCAGCGTTCTCGTGGCGCACGCTTTCACTACGGTGACGGCTGCGTCGGATAAATCGAGGGAATCGCAAACGAATTTCATCTTCTGATACCTCCTTGAATCGCGCCCGGCGGAAAATCGATCCGGACTCTTCTCCTTGCCGATCGGAAAGCAAAGCGGCACAGCCGGTTTCTTTCTGCCGATCGGCTATGCTATATTGTAGCACACGCCGCCTTTTTTTGCAAGCGAAAACATTTGCAATCGGAAAATTTCTCCTTCTTTTCGCCGTATTTTAATTTTATATAGTTTTTTCCCGCGCGTGAAAGCGCTCTCTTCCGGGGCAAGATTTCTTATCTTAAAAGGTATTATTAATAATAGTAATAGATTCTGTGGATAATGTGGATAACGTAAAAAAAATCGCTGTTTTGCCTGAATTTCAAAGGGATTCGTTGATGTGGACAGCCTATCTTTTTTCAGTGGACAAACAGTGGACGGTAAATGTGGATAAGTGTAAAACCTCGTTAATAGGAGTGATATTTTTGAATAAAAATACAGAAAATATGTATAAAAAATAGAATATAAAAAGTTATCCACATTTTCTGTGGATAAAGTTGATAACCGTGGATAACGTTATCAACAACGAGTGGAAAACGAAAAACAAAGCGAAAAGCGTTGCCTTTTTTTCGGAGGTGTGATATAATGGGCGTATGGAAAAAATAATAGAAACCGCAGACAATCTGAAAAAGTTGATACAAGCCGAAAAAAAAGAAAAATTCGACGCGTTCAGGGCGTATTTGCTTGAATTTAACGGCAAATACAATCTTACGGCGATTACGGAAGAAAAGGATATGCTCTATAAACATTTCGTTGATTCCCTCGCCGCCGTACGCTTTTTTTCCGACGGAGCGAAGGTGGCGGAAATAGGCTCCGGCGCGGGGTTTCCTTCGCTCCCCTTAAAGATCGTAAGAGACGATTTATCTTTCGATTTGTTCGAGAGTGTGGGAAAAAAGTGCGATTTTCTGCGGTTTATTGTGGATAAGTTGGATTTAAAAGGAATGAATATTTGCAATATCCGTGCGGAGGACGCCGCAAAAGACGGAAAATACCGCGAAAAATACGATTATGCCGTGGCGCGCGCCGTGGCGGCGATGAACACGCTTTGCGAATATTGCATGCCGTTCGTACGCGCGGGAGGCGAATTTATCGCGTATAAAAGCGGAGATACGGCGGAAATCGAAGCGGCGGAAAACGCCTGCGTTACGCTTGGCGGAAAAAAAGCGGAAATCTACCCCTATTCGTTGCCCGAAAATTACGGGGAAAGAGTGCTTGCCGTGGTGAAAAAAATTAAAAATACGCCGCAAAAGTACCCTCGCGGGAACGGAAAAGAGCGGAAAAATCCGCTGTGAGAAAAGATATTACGGAATACAAAATGGCAATGATAACCGGACGGCAATTGAAAATAGAACAGACGGAGTTACCCGAAAATATTCGCAGGGTGGCTTTCACGGGGCATCGGGATCTGAAAAAATATCCCGATTTTTCGGCGTTGAAATTATACGAAGCGGCGGAAAAATGTATTTTGCGCGGCGCGAAAGAATTTTATTGCGGTATGGCGCGCGGATTCGATCTGTTGGCGGGAGAATGCGTGTTGTCGCTGAAAAAACTGTATCCCGATATAAAACTCGTTGCGTATATCCCTTTTGAAACGCAGTACGAAACGATGACCGACGAAGAAATCGCACGATATATGCACCTGAAAGATTGTGCCGATCCTCTGCTATCCGAAACGTTTTTCGATTCGTACGTGCGCTGGTGTATGACGTATCGCGACGATCGGCTTGTGGAAAAAGCAGACGTTCTGATTGCGTTTTTACGCGAAGAAAAAGGCGGCACGGCGTACACCGTGAAAAAATTTCTGCGTAAAAAAGGAGACGCCGTTCTTTACGTGTGACGGCGTTTTTAAGACAAACAAAATTACGGAAAGAAGAAAAAGGAAAATTTAAAATGACGGAAACGATATTATGGGACGTTGACGGAACGCTTCTCGATTTCAAAGCGGCGGAAAAAGCGGCGATCCGATCCTTATTCAAAGAATTTTCGTTCGGCGCATGCAGCGACGAGATGATTGCGCGGTATTCCGAAATCAATCGAAGATGCTGGGAAAAACTGGAACGCGGAGAGATCGAAAAAAGCCGTATGCTTGAGGAGAGATTTGAAATATTTTTCAAAGAAGAAGGATTAGACGTTTCTGCGGCGGAAAAATTCAACGAAAGATACCAGGTGAGCCTCGGCGACACCGTAGCGTATAAAGACGATTCGTATGATATTTTAAAAAGCCTGCAAGGAAAATACGGGCAGTATGCCGTTTCCAACGGCACGATCGTGGCGCAGACGAAAAAATTGAAAAATTCCGGGCTCGGCGATCTTTTCGACGGCGTGTTTTTATCGGAAGAACTCGGCGCGGAAAAGCCGTGTAAAGAATTTTTCGATCGCGTTTTTTCCGTAATCGGCGAAGATAAAAAAGATAAGGCGCTGATCGTGGGAGATTCGCTCAGCAGCGATATTTCGGGCGGGATAAACGCGGGAATAAAAACGTGCTGGTACAATCCCGACGGCGTAAAGAATAACGGCGAAATAAAGCCCGATTACGAAATATCCGATCTTCACGAAATATATAAAATCCTGCGTCTTTGAAAAAGGATCGGGATTTTTTCGTAAGAACGCCCGAACAGAAAAAAATCTGAAAAGAAATTATATGTTTTTGTCGTGCCGTTACGCTGCGTGCCGATAAAACGAAAACGGACGGCCGTGTATCGATAAGCCGTCCGTTTAATTTCGTGCGTTATGTAATCTTACATGGTTTCTTTTTTGCCCGTGAAAGCGATTGCGGAAGCGATTACGAGAGTCGCAAGCATGCTGCCGCCGACCGCCGATTTACAGCCTCCTTTTTTCGTTTCCCGCGTTGTATAATCCACGCGGAACGCGCGCGTATAAGTCACCTTTTCCACTTCTTCGTACGCGGCGATGATTTCGGCGTGCTCCCCGAATTTTCTGATCGCGAAAATCGTGCCTTCCTGTTCTTCCGTTTCGCCGTTGTACGCCGTGGAAACGATCGTGATTTTTTCGCCCGTTTTAAGGCTTGCTTCTTCCGCCTTCTGCCCCGCCTTACCTTCGATTTTGCATACGGAATTTCCGTAAGAATCCGCTACGTTGTTCGTAAGGGCGAATTCTCCGTTCGCCGAAAGGGAAATGCAATCCTGAGCCGATCCGATCGTCCAGCAGAAACTCATATAGCCTCTGTCTTTCAAAGTGCTTTCAAAATAGACGAAATCGTTCAGGTTGCCCTGTGTGATATCCGCTACGGCGTTAAAGGAATTGTATAAAGCACTGTCCGTTTCAAAATTTTTCTGCGCAAAGCCCGCAAGCGACGCGATCGGCACTTCCGGAATAACGCTGTGCATCTGCGCGAGAACGGAAGAATTGAAAGAAATCACGGTGATCTGATCCCAGAAATCGTATTTTTCTATCAGGGTGCGCAGTTCCGTTATCAGCGCGGGCGCGGCGCTCTTTATTTCAAATACGAAAACGACGTCTTTTCCTTTGAATTCTTTGAAAAAGTTTTCCGCCGTGGGAATTTCGCACGGATCGGTTTTATAGCCGTTCATCGTTTTGCACACTTTATAACGCCTGATTTCTTCGAGCGTCATATTCGATATTTCGTGCTCTCCCGTTTCGTAATCCGTGGTGCGCGCGATGCTCGAATCGTGCATGATCACGATTTTGTTGTCTTTGGAAAGTTGCGCGTCGATTTCAAGGTGCGTGGCGCCGCTTGCTACCGCGGCATTGCACCCCTCGATTGTATTTTCCGCTTTTGTGATCGGCAAGCCGCGATGCGCTATATTCAGCGAATACCGGGCAACGGAAGGCTGAACGTATTTCGATCCCGTGTTCAGGCTTCCGCCTTTATACGAAGCGTAGGCTTTGAATATTTCGGAACAGTCGTTTTTGATCAGTCCGTACGTGCCCGAAGATACGGCGTTTTTCACGTCGAACGAATCGGCGTCGTCCGGAAGTTCCGTCCACACTGTTTTCATTCTGCTCTGAAAATAAGTCACCGTGGCAAGATCGCTTTGTTCTTCGGAAAGAATAATCGTACTCGCCATGGCGGCGGTGGAAGTTTTGATGATTTCCGTTTTATCCGTAAGCGATTTTTTCGTGCAATCGTAGATGCCGCGTATGGAAGGAAGCGCGTTGCGAACGTACGAGAGAACGGAATCGTCGGCGGAAAGAACGGTAAGATCTGCGATTTTATTGCTTTCGTATGCCGAAACGAAGGCTTCCGCCGCGCTCTGCGTTTTGATTTCCGCAATCGGAATCGCGGCAAGATAAATCTGCGAAAATACGTCGTCGAACGAGCCGATCACCCCTCCGTCGGCAGAGAGTACGTTCATATCCTCGTTTAACGTCATGATAACGCTCGCGGGTCGTTCGTCGGTGGAAAGATCGATTTCGTTCAGTGCGTCTTCGTCTTTCAGGCGAAGAATCACGGAAGGCGCTCCGTAGAGTTTGCAGCGCTCGTCGGGTTCCGTTTTAACGAACGAAGAATATTCCGCCGCGGAAGCCGTAAAAGAAGACGCGGAAGGCGCCGTAAACGGTAAATTCGCGCCGATACACGCCGTGCCGAGCACGGCGGAAAGGATGAAACAATGCAGACTTTTTTTCATTTTTTCCCTTCTTTTATTTTTGTATTCAAATCTTTTAAGTTGCGCCCAAAAATCATTCGTCCAAGATTTTCATTCTTTCCATCGGCGCGAAATTCGGCTGATGTAAAACGAGGTGCGGTTTTCCTTGCAGATCGGTGAAGCGCATGCAGTGCCCGCCGTCTTTTTCAAAAATCTTTTTTTCTATCGTATAATCGCCGTAAACGCCGTTTCCGCTTACGCTTCTGAATACGGAATAACCCGTTTTCGTATAGGTGGACCAGAGCAGAACGATTTTTCCGTTTTCTTCGTACAGATAAGGCCCTTCCGCCACGTATCCGAATGTGTTTTTTCCGTCGTCGATCTGTATCGCCGCGCCGCTGTATTTGCCGCTGACGATTTTTTTCGGTTTATCTTCGATCCGTTTCAGATCGTCGGAAAGCCGCGCGATAAATAAACTGCCGTCTCCGTCGCCCGTGATCGGGGTGGTCCATTCGTTTGAAAAACATAAATAAGGAGCGCCGCCGAAGATAAACAGCGTGGCGTCGAGGCACCCCCAGTTTTGAGGAGTGACGTATTCGCCCGTAAGAGGTTTGAAATTTCCGTTCAAATCGTCGGAAACGAAAATAATGCTGCCCCTGCCCTTTTCTTCTTTGAATACGGAAAAAATCAGATAGTATTTTCCTTTGTATTCATGCAGTTCGGGCGCCCAGATATTCGTATATCCTTCGAGGTATTCTTTTTTCACCATCGCGCATTTTTCGCGGAAATTTTCAAGATCTTCCGATTCGTATAAAATAAGGTCGCTGCCCTTGATCCAGGGATCCGTTCCCGTAGTGCCCAAAAGATAATATTTGTTGTCGCGTACAAATATGAACGGATCGCGGATACGGAGATTTTCTCTTTTCGTCATGATATATTTCCTCTTTTCAGTTGTTTTTTTGCAACAGAATCACGCAGCCGAAATTTTTCTCTTTTCCGCTTGTGAAAAGAAGTTTTCCGTCTGCAATATGCGTGTTTTCGGGCGCGTTGAACGTATCGAGCACGGAATAATCGCCGCAATCGATCGAAAAATCGTGATTTTCGGAATCGATCGCAAAAGCATATACGATTTTTTTCTTTCCGTCTGCCGATCTGCGTACAAGATACGGCGAGCCTTTCGTAAACAGATAGGTGGAAATGCCGCCGTTTTCGATTGTTATCGTGTCTCCGTTTGCGATCGTCGGCTTTAATTTTTCGTAGAAAGAAACGGATTCTTTCAATATATCTATGATTTTCTGCGGCTTATTGCCGAGATTTCCCGAAAAACAAATTCTGCCGAGCATGGCTTTTGCCACGGTAAATTTTACGTCGTCGGCGTTGTAGTCGTCGCGGATCGTCGCCCAGATCTGCAATTTTCTCGGCGGAATAAAGCGGTGAAGATTCATGGCTACGGGTACGCCGCCCGCGTTTTCATGGGCGTCGGAAAACGAACACATATCGCCCAAGGATAAAAAGCGCGGTTCGTGCCGCATGCCGCCCGAAGAGCAGATTTCAAGGACGAGAGAAGGAACGCTTCGTTTGATTTCTTCAAAGAAAGCGAGCACGGCGTCGATATGCTGCCGTATCGCCTCGCCGTACGATTCCGCGCCGTCCGCGCCGAATCCCGCGTTGCTGTTGTAATCCACCTTCATATAGCCGATACCGCAATTTACGAGGTTTTTGATTACTTTTTCGCGCAGGTAGTTCAGTACTTCTTCTTTTCTGAAATCGAGGAACGCTCTGCCGCCGTTATTGATGATTTTTCCGTCGCGCGTCAGCAACCAGTCGGGATGATCGCGGTATACGTCGCTGTGTTCGCTTACGCCCTCGAATTCGTACCATACGCCGGGAATCATGCCGTAGGAACGTACTTTGTCCGCAAACGCTTTCAATCCTTCCGGATAATATTCTTTGTTTACGTTCCAGTCGCCGATCACGTAGCGCTTGTCGTTGTATACGTTGTAAAACCAGCCGTCGTCGATCACGAAATATTTACAGCCGATCGCGGCGATTTCGGGAAGCATTTTTTCAAGAGTTTTCGCTTCCGGTTTACCCCAGGTGTAACAGTATTCGTTGTATAAGACGGGAAGATCGCGTTCGACGTCCTTGATTTCGTCGGTATCGTCGAAATGGCGCGCGAGCCTCGCCGCCGCATTTTCGAGAGAGCCTTTTGTTACGGTGAGGTAGGCTTTGTTCGTTTTTTCCGTTTCACCCGTTTTCAGAGTTTTTCTCCAGTGCGCGGAAAGAAAGTCTCCTCTGCCTCCGCCTACGGAAATCGCGTTGTTTCTGAAAACCGCTTCGATCGTCCAGGAAGCGGGCGCTTCCGTTTCCGCTGCCCAGCATACGCCGTTCTTTTTATCTTCCACGGAAATAAACGGCAGATAGCCGCGGGCGGGCATCGTTCCCGTCTGAGATATACGCATCGTTCGTACGCCCAGGCTGGACCACGAGGCTTCAAAAGCAATATCCGCCGCCGAAACGGAATATAATTTCCCTTCGCCGCTCCAATTGCTGAGCAATCTGTGAATAACGATGTCGTTCGGATCGTCGAATCGCTCAAAGGGGGAAATCCGCGCCATGTTAAAACTCGGCAACGCTTCCACGATTACGTTGTCGCCGCGATTTTCCAGTTCCGTGTACGTTTCAAGATAGCCCGCTCCCGTGCAGGAATACACCTGCCGCGCAACGAGCCCCTTATCATTTTCAAAGGCGGCGATAAGAATCTGCTTTCCGCTTTGTTCTTCGTATTTCGCGCCTTTGAATTTCAGAGAAAATGCCGTGTCGCTGTTCCGCAGCGTGTTGCCGGGCGAAAAATCGTTGGAAATTCCGTCGCCCGAAAGCGCGATATGCACCTGCGTTTCGGGAGAAATCATCCAGCCGAGCGGAGAAATTCCCGCAAGTTTTTCGTCGTTTAATCTATCCGTCATATCAGCGGGAACGAATACCGTTTCCGTTACGCCGTCCACGGTGATAAAACACACCGCAATGTCGCCGAGGTTATAAAATTTCTTATCGATAGTCATAGTATTTTTTTAAGTCTGATCCGATTTTTGCGGATCGTTTGCGCGTTCTTTCGTAAAGCCTCAGCCTTTCACCGCGCCGATCATAACGCCTTTCGTGAAATATTTCTGCAACAGCGGGTAGATCACCAGGATCGGGATTAAGCCGATGACGATCATCGCCGCGTTCGAGCCCTGCTCGAATACTTTGGAAGGATCCCAGCCGCCTCCCTGACCTTCTCCGCGTTCGTTGTTCAGCCCCTGCCGGATTTTCAGCGCGAGCGGCGCAAGATCGCTTCTTTCCTGCAAGAAGATTGCGGGCCAGTACCAGTCGTCCCACTTTGCCACGAGATAGTACATCATAATCGTGGCTACGCCCGCTTTGGAAAGCGGAATCACGAACGAGAACAGAATTCTGAATTCGCTTGCGCCGTCGAGACGGCAGGAATCGATAATGCTTTCGGGCACCTGATTGAAAAAGTTTCTGAGCACGATCATATTGAACGTGTTTATGCCGAAAGGAATGATCAGAGACCACAAATTTTCCGTGCCCACCGTGTTGTTTACGGTGAGATAGAAAGGAACGAGCCCGCCTCCGAAAAACATTGTGCAGATGATGAAAAAGAAAATGATTTTCAGCCCGGGAACGTCTTTTTTCGTGAACGCGTACGCGCCGAGAGAGGTGAGAACGAGGCTGTACACCACGCTGCCGATCGTAACGAGGAGAGAAACGCCGAACGCCTGAAAAATTTTGTCCTGATACAACGTTACTTTGTAATTTTCAAGATTGAAATGTTTCGGAAGAACGAACAGATTCGCGTTCAGATAATCGTTTTTCGAGGAAAAACTTAAAAGCAGTTCGTATACGCAGGGAAGAATACAGATCAGAGCGAAAAGCCCGAGAATCGTGTAATTGATCCAGTCGAACGCCTTCATCTGATTTTTTCTTACGTATTGCGCTTTGCCGTCTATGATTTTAATCGTATAATTTGGGTTATCCGCTTTATTCATATCTGTACCTCAATCGATGGAAAACATGCTGTATCCGTTAATTTTCTTCGTGATGAAGTTTCCCGCGATCAGCAGAATGAAATTAACCGACGTTTTGAAAATACCCACGGCAGACGATAAAGGATAATCGTGTTCGTCCATAAACAGGCGGTACGCGTACGTATCGATAATATCCGCCGTATCGAAAACGTTGGGGCAATACAGATTGTACACCGAATCGAAACCCGCGTTCATGATATTGGAAAGTTGCATGATGAACATAACGGTGATTACGGGAAAAATCATCGGCAACGTGATGCGCAAAATGATGGACCCGCGCTTGCAGCCGTCGATTTTCGCCGCTTCGTACAGCGACGCGTCGATTCCGCTGATGGCGGCGATATAAATAATCGTACCCCAGCCCGTTCCTTTCCAGATTTCCGCGATAATTAAAATTGTGCGGAAAAATTCGGGGCGGATCATAAACGCGATGCGCTCTCCGCCGAACATCGCGATAAGATTATTGATCGCGCCGTCGTCTTTGGCAAGCAACGTTTTGATAATGCCGCCGAGCACCACCCACGAAATGAAATTCGGCAGGTAGATCATCGTCTGCACCGCTTTTTTGTACGATTTGTTCAGCACTTCGTTTAAAAGCAGAGCCACGAGAATGGGCAGCGGGAAGCAGATGAAAAGTTTCAATACCGAGATGATCAGCGTGTTTTTGATCGCGCGCGGAAGATCGGGAAAGGAAAACAGCCTCTCGAAGTTTTCCCAGCCCACCCACGGGCTGCCCTCGATACCGTATTTCGGGCGATAATCCTTCCAGGCGAGAGTGATTCCGTACATGGGAATATACGAATACACTATGTAGAACAGCACCACGGGCAGGAGCATCAGATAAATCTGCTTATTTAATACGATGCGGCTTAAAAGTCGCTTGAATTTTGTTTTTTTTCCGCTTTGCGCGGCTTCTGCCTTTGCGGAAACGCCTTCCGTTTCCGCGGCAGGTTTGTTTTGAATATCGCTATCCATTATGTTCCTCATTTAACGGTAAGTTCGTCGAAATATTTTCCCGCGAGATTCCGGAATAAAGCCGAATCGGCTTTGTCGGCGGAAGTGAGTTTTTTACCGCAGAAATCGATATTCTGCAAAGTGATGTTTTCGATTACGCCGCCCTGCGCCGAGTAGTTCATCGTAAACGCGAATACGCCCGTTTCCGTAGAATGTACTTTTATATCTTTGAAGAGAATATTTTTAAGATTGCCGCCTCTGCCACTCACCTGGCAGATCATTACGTTCGGCGAAATGCAACGATAAATTTCGATGTTCTCGAACGTTACGTTTTCCCACGTTTTCGTCGCGTTCGTACCGAGCCTGCAATCGAGCGCGTTGTTTCCGCTCGACCAGGTGGGCTGAGCGAAACCGACGTTGTTGTTTCTGAACACCATGTCGGTCATATCGCATTCCGATTCCCACGTGAGGCAATAGCCGGAGCCTTTGTCCGTCCAGCAGTCGTTGTACTCGAATACGTTGCCGCTGCCCACGCTGCCCTGTGCGCTGCCGCCCTGCCAGCCGGTGCCTTTGTATTCGATCGCGTCGTCGCCCGTGCGTACGAAATTATATCTGCCGGAAGAATTCGTGCATTCGCTGAACATCAGCCCGTCGGAATACGTTCTGAAAGAAAGCAGCAGATTCGCGTTGAATTGCACGTTATCGGAATTATAGGCGCACATCGTCCAGGTGTTCGAGTTGATCACCGTAAGCCCCTCGATCAGAACGTTTTTTGCCGAACCTACGTTCACTACGTGTTTGTGTTTGCTATCGCCGCCGAGCACTTCTCCGCAGTCTAAAAGTCCGCGCCCGAGCACTTTGACGTTTTCGGTTCGTTCGGTGTGCAGCGCCGTATTCGAGTTCCAGCCCGTGGAATCGCTGCCGCGGTCGGTCACTTTCAGATATGCGCCGCGTTCGAGATAGACGATGCTGTTGGAGGGAACGTTGATCGAAGAAATTTCGTGCAGACCTTTTTTGAAATAATATACGGTCTCTTCTTCGGAAAATTCCAGATCGTAATCTTCGTGATAGCCCGCTTCTATATCTACGCGATTGTAGCCTTCGGGCGTTTTTAAAGGCGTTTCCTGCGTCACCATCAGCGTCATCGGCGCAAAAGTCGGATCTGTGGCTTCCGCGTCTGCGGATTCGGCAAACGTAAACGTGTACGAGCCGTATGCCGTGATAAACGCGGAATACGTATTGCCGGATTTTTTCGCTTCCACGTTTTTATTCAGAGGCAGCACAACGCATTTCGCCGCGCTTTCCGATAACGTAAGTTCGGTTTCCAGCGCGAAATCCTTCGTATTGTCCAGAAGATCCACCCACGCGTAAGAATGAGAGCCTTTGCCGCATCTTGCCGTGTATACGGGAACGGTTTTTCCGTTTACTTTCAGCGTATGCCACGGGCTTTTGATCAGCGCGTCCGTCGTGGGCATATCGTTGTTCCCGCCGTTTTTCGTGAATACCTGCGCCTGCCACGAAGCGATATCGCCCGCCTGCGTATCTTCGATATTTTTCACTTCGGAATTATCGAATACGGTGGCTGCTATCGTGCCTTTCGCTTTCATACCGTCGTTTCCTTCTTTGTCTGGATCGGACGAGCAACTTCCCGCCGAAAAGACGAAAGCCGCCGCGCAAAGAATAGTGAGTAGTGTTTTCTTTTTCATAATTCCTCCATAATCATCGCCCGAAAAGCGACAGGCGGAGTCGCAACAAAATCCATCGGGCATATTTTGCCGCAACTCCGCCGAATACTTTTGTGCTTTTGCAAAAGATCAGTCTTTGGTTACTTTCACCGCTTTGCCGCTCTTGATGAAGTCGTTGTATTCGCTCTGCATCAGAGAACCTTTATAAGTGGCGTTGTACGCTTCTTTGTATTGATTCCATTCGCTCTGCATTCTGGAAGAAACGGTGTAGAGTTTCGTCATGCCGTCGGTTTTCCAGGTCTTTGCGTCGTATTTCCAGTCTGCCGCCAGAGAATCGCTTCCCTTTTTCACGATCATTTTCAGCACGGTTTCGTCGAAATAAGAATACGCTGCCGTCTGATACTGAATGATCGCGTCGGTGGTGACGTCGGGATAATCGGAAAGAATCATGCATTTTTCGCTGGCTTCCGCTCTTGCGGTGAGAATGTCGCCGTTGGTGAGCAGCGCTTCCGCCTCGTGCGGGGTGTAAGTGAGGTAGGAAATAAACGCCGCGTAATCCGTCCAGCGCAAGGCTTGAATGAACCCCTGAGGATCTGCTTTGCAAAGAGAAACTTTTTCGCCTCCCTCTATGTCGTCTTTCCATTCCCAATGCTCGCCCATTACGCCGTAATTGACGAGTTCGAGCCCTTCGGGGCTATGCAGGTATTCCATCAGTTTCAGGCACGCTTCTCTGCGTTCCACGCTCATACCGCTTCTGATACACCAGCCGCGATAATACCGAATATCGCCCTGCCCGCCGTATTCTCCGTTCCTGCCTGCGGGGGGATCTTTGATTAAAATCTTTTCCCTCGCGCCCTGCACGGTGAGCCCGGAGGTGGCGCTCATCATGGTGGCGGAAATTACGTTGTACCAGTTGTGCGCGTACATCATACCCGCTTTGCCGTTCGCGAAATCTTCCTGTTTGTTGCCTACGTTCTTCGTGGCTACTTCTTCGGAAACGTATCCTTCGGTCACCATTTTGGAAAGAAGCGCCGTAGCCATCATTGCGGAATCGGAAGTGGCGCTGTTGGAATATTCGCCCGTTTCCGTATCTTTCATCCACATCTTCCAGCCCGTGCCGTACGCCACGTGCAGCCACGAATCCATATCTCTGTTGCTTTCGGTGACGTAGCCGTACGTATCGTTTTTGCCGTTGCCGTCGGGATCGTACAGCGTGAACGCCCGCGCCAGTTCGTAGAAGTCGGCAATCGTCTGCGGACCTTCTTCGTCGAACTTGTGTTCGTTGCGGATCTGATCGGTGATTTCGCTCTTGCTCGAAACCACGCCGTCGGCCACGAGAATATCGTCGATTTTGTTGTTGAGATTTTTGATCCAGTCGCGGCGGACGTACAGCGATTTTTCGTTGCTCCACTTCACGGGAATAAACCAACTCTTTCCGTTTGCGTAGGTAAGATTCGATTTCATGTAGTCGTACTGCTGCATGTATTCGTATAAATACGGATACGTATCCTTCGTGGATTCGTTTACGTAATCGGAAATGGCGATAATTTCGTCGTCGCGGATAAGATTATTGAAGAATTTGGGATCTTTCGGCCCGTTTACGATAAACATTTCGGTGAGAGAACCTTTGTTTCTCATCAGATCGAGCGTGCTGTAATACGTTTCGAGCCCCGTCGATTTTGCCACGATGTCGCATTTCGTCACGGCTTTCAATTTTTTGTAGACGGGGCTGTTTACCGCCGCGCCGTTATTGAATTGTTCCCAGTCGTTGCAGAACAACGTGATGTTTTTGATGCTGTCTTCGTGCCATTCTTCGTTCGGATCGCCGCCCGGTTTATTCGTTCTGCACGCGCCTACGGAAAGGATCACGCCGCAGGCCAGTGCGCCCGTAACGATTTTTTTAAAAATACTTTTCATTTTTTAACCTCTTTTCTTTTTCAGAGCGGCGCACACCGCGATTCCCGCCGCGGCAAGCATGGCGGAAGAAGCGATCACCGACGATTTGCAGCCGGATTTCTTTTCTTCTTTTGCTTTTTCCGCAAACGTCGCGGAAATTTCCACGTCGCTGTTTCCTTTGATCGTAAAGGTGTAAGTGCCGTCTTCGTTTACCGTTACGGCTTCGCCGCCCACGGTGAGTTCTTTCAGTTCGTAGCCGTCGTTCGCCGTCACGGTGATCACAACGCTTTCGCCCAGTTTCGCCGCCGCTTTATCGGATACTACCGTTCCGTTTTCGATCGCTTCGTCGATCACGATCTTTCTGTCTCTCTTTTCCACCGCCACTTCCTGACGCACTTCGGTGACGCCCGTAAGAGTGGTGGCGTAGCCGAGGTTGGTGGCGTCCACTTCGCCGATCGCGTAATATTTCCCGTCGGATTCGAGTTTCACCGTCTTCCAGGTGACGCTTACGGGGATCGTGGTTTCGCCGTCGTCGAGAAGCGCGTTCACCGTAGCGGGTTTCAGTCTGTTCACGAACTGCGTGGCGGTAAGTTTGTCGTTCAGCCCTTTCTCGTCTACGTATACGCCTTCCTGCTCGAAATGAGGAACGGAATCGATCGAAGAGATGATCGAGCCGGCCATATCTTTCACCACTACCTTGCCTTTCTGCCAGTAAGCGGCGGATTGTTCTTCGGTCATGGCGAAATTGTAGATCGTAACGTTATCCACCCAGCCTTTGAAATAATCGTAGCCGTTGCCCCATACGCATTCCGCGCCGATGGAGAACTGCATATTCTGATGACGAAGATTCCAGCCTGCGGGGCAGGGGAACGATTGCACTTCTTTGCCGTCCGCATAGATTTTAATAAATTCGCCGGGGCGGACGGTGAGCGTAACGTTGTGCATGGCGTCGGCGATGTGCGTAAGCACTTCGGGCCCCCAGTATGCCTGGTTTGTGCCGTCCTCGTTTTTCGTGATGTCGTGCGCGTTGAAACGGAGCATGTCTCCGCCGCCGGAAGTGGCAACGAGGAATCTGCAGAAGGTGGTGGCGTTCCAGTCGTTGAAGCCGAAGGATACGGGAGCCGCCCATTCGCCTTTATTGGGGCGGTCGGAAATGTCGCCGTCCTGTTTCACCTGGAAATTCAGCGTAAAGCCGTTGGATATGTTTTCGGTGACGTCGTTCAGTTCGGGAAGCGTAAGCATATCCGTGCCGTCGAGATACAGCATGCCGTTTTGCACCGTACCCGTGCCCGTGGGATTGTTCGTTCTGTCGCCGTCCGCTTTCGCGCCGCATTGAAGATTGTATTTACCCATGGAATCGACGAGTTTTGTCTCTTCGGAATCGAACGTCCATTTCGCGATCGGGGCGAGTTCCATCATCTGCCCTTCGTTCGTCTGCGTAACGGGAAGCGTAACGGAGGCGGTGGCTACTTTCATGCCTTCCAGCATTACGTCTGCCTGCGCCGTATACGTGCCCATGTCGGCTACGATTTTCGTGAACGTTACGGTGACGTTTGTCGTGGTGTCGTCGCCGAGGGTTACGGTGACGGTGGCGGTGTTGATCAGCGCCAGCATTTCCGCTTCGGTCATGCTGTCTTTCAGTTCGCCCTTCGTGATTTCGTTGCCCTCGAATACGGGTTCGCCCGCTCCTTTGATCGAAGCCACGGTAAGTTCGTAACGCACTTCGCCCGCAAGGTTTGCGTAGCCGAGTTTTTTGGAATTCACCGTGCCTACCGCATAGTATTTGTTGTCCGCTTTTTCCACCTTCTGCCACACTACGTCGGCTGTTGCCGTTTTGCCGTCGGAAAGAGTGAGTTCGGCGGTGGCGGGATTCAGCGATTCAAACATTTTTTCCACGCTCATCGCTTCGTTCAAAGCCACTTTCGTAGCGTCGCCCTCGAATTTCGCCTTCGCGGAGGAGATCGTCGTCATGCCGCCGAGGTCGCTCGCGGTGAGTTTGCCGTTCGTTGTATAAGCGACGGCCGCCGCGTTATCCATCGCGAAATCGTAAACGACTACGTTTTTCAGTGAAGCCGCAGAAGTATATGCCGCCGCGCCGTTAAATTCGCCGCCGATCGAGAACATATTGTTTTCGTCGTATGCCGTCCATGTGGCGGAAACTTCTTTTTCTTCGGAAAGTTTAACGCCGTCGTTCCATACGCGGATTTTGCCTCCGGGCTGAGCGCTGATAATGATTGTGTGATACTTTTCCAGTTCGCCGTTGATGGCAGTAATGCTGTCCCAACATCCGTGGAGTCCGTCGATGCCCTTGGAAGCGATACGCACGTGATTTGCGCCGTCTGCGGCGGAGTGCGCGGATAAACCGGTACTCTTGGCATTGGCAAAGCCCACGCCGGCGATATGTCCCCATGTGCCGCTGCCGGACACCATTTTCACTTCGAGTACCATCGTAACGGCGGAAGTATCTTTAAATACGTTTTTGTCTTTATCCGCCGCAAGGCATAATTTATTGTTGAACGTGATTCCGCCGCCTTCGATTGCCGTATATTCGTTGAGCAGATCGCCTGTGCCGCCTGCCTTCCATGCGTTGCGGAACGTAAGATCGTATTTCCCCATGGAATCTTTGCCGATGTTCGACGTATCTTTAAACTCGTACTTCGCAAGAGGATTCACCTCTTTTGCCGCTTCATCCGCCGAGCCCGATACGGAAGAGACCATCGCCGCGCCCAACGCGCCGCTTGTCACCGCCGTGAGTGAAAGAGCCGCTACCAGCAAACGCTTTCTGAACTTCACCATACATCATTCCTCCAGATTAAATTATTTTCTCAACGTGCTTTTTCGCACGATAAGTTCGTTTGTCGCCGTACCCGTTTTCTTAAACGCCGCTTAATGCCGTTCTTTCGGTTTTTTAACGAAGAAAAAGCGGCGATCTTCACAAAACGATCGCTTTTGCAATGTAGTTATAACATATTTTTTCACTCTTTTCAAGGGGGATTTTTATGTTTTGTTTTATTTTTTAAAGGCGAAGATCAAAATATTATTATTTTTCTGCGTAAAATTTATTTTTTTTTCGCAAACCATTGCAATTTCACGAATTTATGATATACTAAAACCCTACGGCGACGAAAACAAGGGAGAAAAACATAAAAAACATGAGCGAACGGAACAGAATTTATTTCAAAGATATCGGCAGATACGTTTTAGAGCCGATCTCTTTCTACGTGAAAGTATTCACTCCCGATTTTTACATGGGCATGCACAACCACAGTTATTTTGAATTTATGTATGCCGAAAAAGGAAGTTTCACGATCGAGACGATGAAAGATCCCGAAAAAATAGATCAATCGGAAATCGCTTCTCTTACGGTGCATCAGGGAGAATTTATTTTCATCGACGCATATCTTTTCCACAGGCTGAAAATCACGGACGAAAACGCGACGATTTACAATATCGAATTAGAGCCGAAATCGCCCGAAGAATACAATCCGTTCAACGTGAACGCGCTGATGCCGATCAGATACAACGCGCTGATCGAGGAGACGAACCTGAAAAACATCGCGAAAGCAACGTCGGGGGGGGGTACACGATTCTGAGCGATAATTCAAAAGTGCTGCTTGCTTTTCACAATCTGATCGCTTCCCTTCTGAAAAACCCCTCGTGCGTGGAAGAGGCGTGCGACGTGCAATGCCATATGCTTCTCTTTTTCAACGAGATAGCAAAATGCGCGAACAATACGAAGCAGGGTGCGGTGAGTTATCTGAAAAAGACGTTCGTCTTTCTGAAAAACAATCTGAATAAAAAAATAACCCTTGCGATGGCTGCGGAAGCGGCGGGCATATCGAAAGAATATCTTGCGGCGCAGTTTAAAAAAATGACGGGAAAAACGGTGTTGCAGACGTTGACTTTGATGCGCATTTCAAAGAGCCTGCAACTGCTTCGCGAATCGAATTTCCCCGTGACGGAAATCGCGCGGCAGGCGGGATTTTCTTCCTACGGGCAGATGCTGTACGAATTCCGGAAGTGTACGGGAATCACGCCTACGGAATGTCGCGCTTCTTTTTTCACCGACGAAATCGATCACACGTCGCAACTGTATAAATCGGTGGCGATCCGCGTGAACGAGGAAGACTTTCTTCTGGACGACGACGCGTTCTATCATGCGTTTTTCAAAAAAGATATCGGAAAATAAAAAATCGGGGCTTTGCGCTTTTTGTTGCAAAGCCCCGATTTTGTTTGAAGAGAAATTTATGCGAAATCGTCGCCGAGGAGCGTTTTCAGCACCGTCTGCGCCTGAATGCGGTGCATAAAATCGTTCGGGTGGTTTACGTTATTCGAGAGAGTATCGGCAAGCGCTTTTCTTTCCAGCAGCAGTTCGTGCATTTTCGTTACGTTCGCGCAGGCGACGGCGGAATTTCCGCGTTCGAGTTTCGCGAACGCGCGCGGATATTCGCGGTGATACGTTAAAATGGAAGAGCCCGCCGTAAACGCCGTTTCCGCGTTCGGCAAAATCGGCGATACGAGCAGAAATTCTGCGTCGGCTTTGTCTTTTCTGATCCGATCGATGATGATCTGTATATTCGTCGCGAACGTTTCGGGGCGGAAAACGCCCGCGTCGTTCATGCCGAATGCAAGAATCACAAGGTCCGGTTTGTACGCCGCCGCTTTTCCCGCGTTTTCTTCTTTAATGCCCCAATCGGCGCACATACCGCTTACGGCAAAGTTTTCCCGTTCGGCTTTTATGTGAAATTTCGATTCTATGTATTGCGCCGCCATTTCGTGATAAGGCGGCGTGAACGGCGGTTTTGCGATATCGTGCATGCCGCTTGCGCTCCAGCCGTACGTAATCGAATCGCCGTACAAGGCGATTTTTATATCTTTTCCGCTTTTCAGTTTTCCGATCGTGCGTGGAAATTTTTCGCTTTTCCCCGCCGTTACGTCGTAATAATCGTCGGGTTCGTGCGTATACGTTACGGCGAGAACGTATGCGCTCATGCCGTCTTTATCGGCGAAGAGTTCGCGTACGCATTGCGCGCCGAGCGCGTCCGCCGACGGCATATGTACGTCGTCCTGCACGAATTCGGAAAAACGATATTCGTTCCAGTTCAGATAGGGAATTTTTCCGCCTGGCAGCACCTGTAATTCGCCGTATTCGTTGATTTCGTAATCTTTCCCTTCTTCGTATACGGTTTTTAAATCGAAACTGCGTACGGAGATAATTTTTTGAATCGGGTACGCAAGCCGTTTCGGTCGTATTTCGCCCAATGCGTTTTTCAGGATAAACGCCGTTTCGGCATACACCGTGTCTCCTTTCCAGATCGGATACAGCCATTTTTCGTTTTCGTAGACGGTTACGTCGGCAGTAGTGTTCGTCATGTTTTTTCTCCTTGCGCGTATGTTTTTTCCGCGCGCTTTTTCCGATAGTATTGTATCGCGGGATCGGCAAATCGTCAATACGAAAAAAAAGAATCCGCTTAATTTTTCCAATATAAAAAGCAAAAAACAGGGATTCGTTTTTGGCGGAATCTCTGTTTTTGAAAAAATGATCAAAAAGATCAGTTGCGTTTTCCTATTCCCTGATGCCGTTTCGTGTAGAGGGCGATTTTTTCTTTTAAAACGGCGATCGCCTGTTCGGGCGAAGTTACGCCGAACACTTTGTCGTCCGACAGGTTTTCGTAGCGCACCACGTCGTCGAGGCGGGTGTTCGCGAGTTTTTCGCTCCAGCCGCCGGAATTTTCAAAGGCGATGATCAGGCGATTGAACGACCACGCGAAAGAATATTCGCACAGCGTGCCCGCACCTCCGCCGATCCCGATTACGGCGTCGGCGTTTGCCACCATCGCGTTGCGCATCACGTCGAGCCCCGTGGGCACGGAAATATCCGCGAATTCGTTGGCGATTTCCGTATCGAACGAGGGTACGAGCGCAATGGTATCGCCCTCTTTATATTTTTCGGAGGCGTGCGCGCCCATCATCACCGCGCGCATAATGCCTTCCAGTCCGCCGCTTTGCACGCGATAGCCGTTATCTACGAGGGCTTTCCCCATATTGTATGCCAGTTCAAAGCGAAGAGAGCCTTCTTCCACCGCTTTGTTTCCGATTACGGAAACCACTTTTCTTCGTTCATTCATAGTATGGTACTCCTTATACGTGCGGCGAAAACAATCGTCGTTGCCTAGGCTTTTTCGGAGTTTTCGCCGCTTTTTGATTGTTTTAAATTCCTTTTGCGAGGGCAAACGCGCCGTATACGCCCGCGTCGTTGCCGAGGCTCGCTTTCGTGATGACGAGCGGAACGAATTCCGCAGAGGCGTACAGTTTCTTTTCCACCGCTTTGCGAAGCGGAGCGAAAAGATGTTCGCCTTCGTTGGAAATGCCTCCGCCGAGCAGAATAGCCTGCGGGCGAAGCACGTTCGCCAGATTCGCAAGCCCTACGGCGAGATGTTCTACGTATTCGTCCACCACTTCCTGCGCTCGCGTGTCGCCCAGCCGCGCGGCGGCAAATGCGGTTTTTCCGTCTACGTTTTCCAGTTTCCCGCCTGCCACTTCCCACATTTTCGTGGTGAGATCCAGTTCCATTTTCCATTTCGTCATGCGGATCAGGGCGCGCGCCGAAGTGTACGCTTCGAGGCAACCGTGTCTGCCGCAGGAGCACAGTTCCCCGCCTTCGCAGATCACCATATGCCCGATTTCCGCCCCCGCGCTTTTGTAGCCCTCCAGCAGTTTTCCGTCTACGATGATTCCGCCCCCGACGCCCGTGCCGAGCGTAACGAGCAGACTGCTTTTGTATTCTTTTCCCGCGCCGAATTTCGCTTCGCCGAGCGCGGCTACGTTCGCGTCGTTGGAAATTTTCACTTTTTTGCCTGTGAGTTCTTCCATTTTTTGTACGAGCGGGCGTTCCAGCCAGCCGTAATTCGACCAGCGCATTACAACGCCTTTTTCCGAATCGATAAACCCGGGAACGGCGATGCCGATTCCGTCTATTTCCGAATAGTCCGCATGCGCTTCTTTTGCCAGCGCGCGCGTAAGTTCCGCTATATGTTCCGCCGTCTTGTCAAAGCCGTCCGCAGAAGAGGTGGGCACGGATTTTTTTAAAATCAAAGTGCCGTTTTCTTCAAAAATTGCGCCTTTCGCGCTCATGCCGCCGAGATCGATTCCTACTACGTAGTGTTTCATGATGTTCTCCTTGAATACGGTTTATACGGTTTTCCCCGTAAGTCGCCGCTATATTTTTTTGCAGTATGTTTTGTTCGTTCGCCGTATCGGAAAAAATTTTGCGAAAAATTTTTCGTTTAACATTTTTCACGGAACGGCGTTTTTAACGGAAAGAAAAATTATCTTACGAAATTCGTTTTGATTTTTTGCTCTGTTTTCGGCTCTATGCCGTGCTCTTTTCCGAGCGCGAGACATTTTAAAAGCCATGCCGCGTTGTAGCCGAGGACTCGCATCGTCTGCAAGCCTTCTTCGTCTTTTTCAACGTCGGCAGCCGTCATACCGTGCACCTCGTTCCAGTAGTTTGACGATACGATCGGCATGCAGTTGATCGTGAAATATTTGTTCAGAAGATCGAACGTTGCGCTTGCGCCCGCGCGACGGCAACTTACGATCCCCGCGCCTATCTTGTATTTCATCGCTTCGCCGCCGCTGCAAAACGCCCGATCGAGAAAGGCGACGAACGCGCCGTTTGCCGAAGCGTAATACACGGGCGAGCCGAAAATAAACGCGTCGGCGCTCTTCGCTTTTTGCGTAAATTCGTTCACTTTGTCGTCGAAAACGCATTTTCCCGCAGTTTTGCAGTATCCGCAGGCGATGCAACCCGCAATCGGAGATTTTCCGATCTGAAAAATTTCCGTTTCGATCCCTTCTTCGTTCAGCGCTTTTTCCGCTTCTTTCAAGGCGCGGAAAGTACAGCCGTTTTCGTGCGGACTTCCGTTTACAAGCAACGCTTTCATTGCAAAGTATGCTCCTTTTCAATCGTTGTTCGGAATAAAACCGATTGCCCGTGCCCGATTTCCGATCATATATATTATACCACGTTTTTTTGACGTTTTCAAGATCGGAAAGAGAAAATTTTTCCTTTTTTTGGCGGATATACGGAAATACCGCGCCGGAATACAGATTTCTGCGCGCTTTCCGTACCCGCTTCTTTGTAACGAACGCGCGCTTAAACGAATCGTTTCAGGAATGAAAGGTCCAGCCGCCAATCCTCGATTTCGTTGAGTTCGCGATGTTTTTGCGCCGCTTTTGCCAGCGCTTCGTGAAATTCCGCCTGCGTGCATCCGTTCACGCGCATAAAATGCGCCTGGGCGCGGGCCGCGCCTTCCGCACCGCCGCAAAGCGCCGTGCGCTGATAATGAATCACGGCATGGCATTCGTGGCACAAGGCAAGTACGTCGTCGAGTTTCTGAATGTGCCGTTTCGTATCGAAACTCCATTTTTCGTGCGCTTCCAGCCTGCAATTGCCTCTGCCGCAGATACGGCATTTATAATTTGCTTGCTTATATGCGTCGCGGCGCACTACGTCCCACGCGGCGGGGGAAAGAATATGCCTTAAATTGAATTTCCAACTTTCTTCGGGAATGAAATCGAATTCGAGTTTCGGTTTGTTTTTCCCTTTTTCTGCTTCTTCCATATGGGTTTCGTTGTTTTTCGGATCGTTAAAAATTATCGTCTATATAATCTATGCATTTCCTGAACGCTGTAGGGAACGCCGTCTGCGCGGAAAGGGCCTCTTTCGTGTATTCTTCAAACGGAGAGGATTCCGCATTGACGAAAAACGCCGTCACGTTCCAGCGGATATGCGTGAAAATATGGGTATACTTTTTCAAGCCGAAGATTTTCGCGTTCTTCACGCCTTGATCGGAAATCAGCCGTTCCGCCATTTTTTTGCGTCCTTCGGGCGATTGTTTTTTGTCCGCGCCGGCGTCTGCCGCGGAAACGACGAACGACGGAAATTCGTTCATCCCTTTCAGTACGCCGCTTTCACGTTTCCGCACGGAAAAGCCGTTCGGAGTACGGATGACGAACGTCCACACTTCGTCGGTGCGTTTTTCTTTTTTTTCGGGAAGCACCGGGAATTTTGCCTGTACGCCGTACTTTTTCGCCGTGCACAGCGAGGAGAGCGGACATTTATCGCAGGAATAAACGCGCGGCGTGCAGATCAGCGCGCCGAGTTCCATCAGGGATTGCGTGAAATCGGAACAGCCTTGCTTTGTTTCGGGATATACTTTTTGAAGCAGGTTTTTCAGCCGCGTTTTATAATTTTCGTCCGAAATATCCGTGCCGTCGGCGGCGAGGCGCGAGCATACGCGCAGAACGTTGCCGTCTACGGCGGGCGAAGGCAAGCCGAACGCGATCGAGCGGATCGCGCCCACCGTGTAATCGCCGATCCCCGGCAGCGCGCGCAGGGCTTTTTCGTCGGAAGGAAATACGCCGCCGTACGTTTCCGTTACGATTTTTGCCGTTTTCTGCATGTTCCGCGCGCGGGAATAGTAGCCGAGCCCTTCCCAGAGTTTCATCAGTTTGTCTTCTTCGCAATACGCAAGGTCTTCCACTGCGGGCAGAGCGGATAAAAAGCGCAGGTAGTAATCGCGCGCCGCTTCCACGCGCGTTTGCTGTAACATGATTTCCGATACCCACACGCGATACGGCGTGGGATCGTGCCGCCACGGAAGATCGCGTTTATTGGCGTTAAACCAATCCGTGAGCGGCTTTACGATCGCGCCGAAGGGAAACTCTTCCGCCGTGAAGATCGCGCGATTTTCGGCGTTTGCGGGCGTTTCGTAAGGCTCGGCGGGCGATGACGCCGCCAAAGATAAAGATTGCGTTTCTTTTTTCATAGTCGTTTTGTCTGCGCTGCGGCAACACCCGGGAGCACCGCCGTTAAAAGAAGCCCTTCTTCCGCGAAAGTACGGAGGAAGGGAGATCGTGCGAAGAGTTCAGAAGAGGCGGAACGTAAAGGCAAATTCGCCGTGCGCGGGAACTCTGTATTCTTCCGCCAGCACGGGACCGCAGGAATTGGATCCGACGCCTTCCGTCGCGCCGAGGAATACATACGTTTTTTGCGTGGAGCGGAGGGCGAAATCGTGCGTTTTTTCCGTCAGTTCGTCTACGGAATAAGGAATCGCGGAGAAATCGAAAGGTTCCTGCGCGAAGATCTGCATTTCGGGCAGTTTTACGCGCTCCGTTTGCGCGTGATTGCCGCTTTCCTGCGGTTTTATATAATGGTGATAGCCGTCTTTCGTTTTATACGAATAAACGTCTTTCGCCGCCGCGGCAAGTGTGTCGCGGTAAGTTTCCTGGGGGCCGAAGCCGAAGTATCCGATCTTTTTATCCGATTTTTTCACGGCGAAGCGGAACCCCGTTGCGGGCAGACGCCGTATGCCGTCGCCGAATTTATAGGTAAGCCGTACGGTGAAGCCCTCTTCGGTCAGCGCGTAGGAAAGCGTATAATCGAGCACGCTTCTTCTGTATTCGGGAAGCATTTTTCCATGCAACGTAAGCGCGCCGTTTTTATATTCGCCGTTAAAACGCACTCTTTCGTTCGCATCGTATACGCCTTTCGCTTCCAGTTCGGCGCGAAGCCCCCTTTCGTTGTCGGTGGGGGCGCGGCGGACGGAGATTTTTATCGGTTCGGCGAGGTATTCTTTTTCGCCCGCTTTCACGGAAAGAAGATCTCCCGTTTTCCTGTCTACGGTGAGGGAAACATCGCCGCGTTTTAAAATATACGCAAAGTCGTTTTCGTAAAATTCCGCCGTGGCGGGCGCGGGAAGATCTGCCTTTTTGCTTTGCCGCAAAGGGATGAAATCGCCCGACGTAAAGCCTTCGCCGTCGGTGAAAGATACGCGCAGCCCGACGAATTTATCGGCATATTCCTGCGTGAGATCGGGCGCGGCGAACGAGAATTTTTTCTTTTCGCCCGCAGGAATATCCACAAGGCGGCGCAGATAGGAAACGCGTTTGCCGTCCGCTTTTATTTCCGCTTTCAGCGTGCCTTTCAGCGCTTTGAAAAAGTAGCGGTTTTTAACGGAAAGTTTGCCGTTTTTATAAGAAAATTCCACGGGCTGATACACGTGCTTCATGCACAGCGTGCCCGCCTTTTCTTTCCGTTCGGGGGAAACGATTCCGTCGATGCAGAAATTGCCGTCGTGGAATTTTTCCCCGAAATCTCCCCCGTAGAAGAATTTTCCGCCTTTTAAAATGCCGTGATCCGCCCATTCCCAGATAAAGCCGCCCATCAGGCGATCGGAAGAGCGGAACACTTTCCAGTAGTCTTCGAGATCTCCCGGGCCGTTGCCCATCGCATGGCAGTATTCGCAGTACACCATCGGGCGGGTTTCCCGCTTGTCTTTCAGGTATTCGTCTTTCATCCAGGAAGGCGCGGGATACATGCGGGATACGAGATCGATCGTATCGTCGTAGTACTCGTCTTTCGTATCGGCGAAATAATGCTGTTCATAGTGAACGAAACGCGTATCGTCGATCGCTTTTACGGCTTTCGCCGATTTCACGAAATCTTTGCCGTAATTCGATTCGTTGCCCAGCGACCATACGATTACGGAAGGGCGGTTTTTATCGCGCCGCACCATCGTAACGGCGCGGGATACGATCGCGTTTTCGTATAAATCGGAATTTGCGAGTGCCTTGAAATCCGACGAAGCCCATGTGCCGTCGGTCACGCTTGCGCCGTGCGCTTCTACGTCCGCTTCGTCGAATACGTAAATGCCGTATCTGTCGCACAGACGATAAAATTCGGGCATGTTCGGATAGTGCGACGTGCGGATGGCGTTCACGTGATATTTTTTCATCAGAATAATATCGTTTTCCGCGTCTCTGATCGAAATCGCCGCGCCTTTTTCCGGGTGAAATTCATGGCGGTTTACGCCGCAGAGTTTGATCGGCTTGCCGTTGAAATAAAACACGCCGTTTTCTATTTTCGTTTCGCGGAAGCCCGCTTCTTCGTAAATCGTTTCGTCGCCGCTTTCGATCGTGAGCGGATACAGATCGGGGATTTCCGCGCTCCAGAGGCGGGGATTTCCGATCGTGAAAAAGACGGCTTGCCCGGGCGCCGCTTCTTTCTTTTCGTTTTCAAAAGAAACGAAGCAGGTTCCGCCGCTCACGTTTTCAAACGATAACGTCCACGAGCCGTCGTCGTTCTTTTTCGTTCTGACGAAGTAATCTTCCACGGCGTTTTCGTCGCGGTATAAAACGTATACGCAGCCGAAAATGCCCGAAAAACGCCATTTGTCCTGATCTTCGAGATAGGAAGAGGCGTTCCATTTCAGAACGATCACGTCCAGCGTGTTCGCGCCTTTTTTTGCCGCCGATAAATCGAATTCCGTAAGGCGGTGCGTAATCTGCGAATAGCCGAGGAGTTCTCCGTTTAAAAATACGTAAAAAGCGGAATCCACACCCTCGAATACGAGGCGGGGCTTTTTGCCGTTCACCGCGATATCAACGGTGCGGCGGTAGTGAAAAACGGGGATATCCTTATCGATATACGGCGGATCGAACGGGAACGGATAACGGATATTCGTGTACTGCAAACGATCGTACCCCTTCATCTGTACGCAGGAGGGCACGTCGATTTTGCCTTGCATCGTTTCGTTTAATTCGCAGTCTTCTATCCGTTCGTGCGCTTTGAAATCCCAGTCACCGTTCAAAGATTGAAAACGGGAAGATTTTTCCCTGTCTTTATCGTAAGCGTCCGTTTTGTCGAACGGCGTGTAATAACACCGCGGAGGAAGCATTCCGAAATCTTCCGTTTTTTCCCATTCCCGATTATTTTTAAACATCTTTTTTCTCCTTGATAAGCAGGATGGCTGCCATGGGGCGAAAGTTTTTTCTTTCCCGCTGTTAGTATACGGAAAAGAAAAGGCGTTCCGCATTGCGTTTTTTGTCGTTTTTCGTAATATTTTAGCCGCGGAATATTTGCGGGAACAAACGATAATCGCCGATTTTTATTATTTGCATTTTTCGGCGGCGATGTCGTTCTTTTCCGTGAGCCTTTTCACGTTTTCCCGCCCGATTTTGTAGGGGCGATCGAAACTGTTGTTTTTCAGCGCCGCCCGTTTCAGATCGGAAATATAAATTCTGTGTTCTTCGTTTTCGGGGTTGAAAAAGTGATTGTTGCTGAGAACGAATTTGCCGACGGGGCGATTTTTCGGCGCGGATTTTTCCGCGCCGTTTGCGGGAACGCACGCGGGAAAGTAGGCGACGGAATATTTATCTTCGTAGGCATTGCCGCAGCCGTCTACCACGTTGTTTTCAAAAACCACTTTTTTTACGCAGAACGCGCCGTGCTTTCCGCCGAAATCTTTCGCGCACAGGGCCGCGCCGCCCGTTTTGAAGAAGGTGTTTCCCGCAACGAACGCTTTGCCGCGGCAGGCGTAATATACGCCTCTGCCCGCGTTTTCTCCCGCGCAGTTGTTCTTTGCCGTGAGATCGCATTTTTCTCCGCCGCGCACGTAAAGAAAATCTCCGCGCGCGGATTTTCCGCGTGCCGTACAGCCGTCTGCCACCGCTTTTCCCCGACAGTTTTCAAATCGGAAAAATCCGTCGCATGCGCTGCCGTTTTCGGAAAGGGCACATTCCGTTTTTCGTATCGTTACGTCCTTTGAATCTTTCGCGAACACCGCCGTGCCGGAAAAACCCTTGAAGCGCATGTTTTCGAGAAGGACGGTATCGCAGTTTCCGATATATGCGCCCGTGCCTTTCGGGCAGATTTGTGCGGCGGTCTGCGGCGTTTTTTCGTCCGGCTTCGGGCAATGTGCCGTGCTGCCTGCCGTTTCGCAGCCGTCGCAGGCAAAATTCACCGTGAGATTTTTTACGCGGATATTTTTGCAGCCGATAAAAAGCAGCGGCGTTATATCGCCGTGAATTTTCAAAGCCGAGCCTCCGCCGTCGATCGTGACGTTTTTCTTTCCCGAAAGAAACACCGCCGCGCGGATCGCTTCGCCTTCCGATTCCGCCGTTTTTTCCGTTTCATAGATAAAGCAATCGTCGGCAAAGAGGTGATATTCCCTGCCGTGTTCGAGCACGAGTTTGCCCCCGTCCTTGATTTCCGAGATCAAATCGCTTAATTCGTTCATTTCAGTCCCCGTTTGTTTTGATTTTATCGCACGATAGCGCCGTTTTTTTAAATCGCGGCGATACGAAAATCGTCGCCGAAAAATAAAAAAGTCGCCGACGTGTGCGGTTTTGCCCGCTTCGGGCATTTCCCCGTCAGTGACAATCATACCATATCGCAATGCGGTTTGTCAATCTTTTGCCGCATTTTTTTCGTTTTTGCCTTTCTTTTTGCCGTATAATTCCGCCATATCGTCGCTTCGGAGCGCGGCGATACGGCGGTTTTACGTCATATCGCGCTTTTTACGGCAAAATCACTCGAACAGCGCCACCTTTTTTTCCTGCTGTTTCATGCAAAAGAGCGTGAGCGGCGTGCCTACGGCATACACCCAGATCGCTTCGGAAAGCGCCACTTCTCCGGCGACGGCGATATAGGCGGCGAACGTGAGTGATTCCGCGCCGCTTCCGCCGGACATCAGTACGATGAACGGCACGGCGATCGCGTTGAAAAGCACGGGGAAGATGCCTCCGACGATGATTTTCAGCGCTTTGTTTTTAATGAGTTTTCCGCAGCCCCACGTACAGAGGGCGGCGAGAAGAGTGGCGAGTACCCCCAACGTTACATCGAAAACGACGAACGGGGAGAACAGGTTTGATAAAAAGCACCCCACCGTGAGCGCAAGTATCGCGTCCGGATAGAGGAGCGGCAACATGCACAAGCCTTCGGACGGGCGCACCTGCAACCCGCCGAAAAAAGAGAGATTGCCGAACGAAACGGTGAACGCGACGTAAAGCGCGGCGATCACCCCCGAACGGCAAAGACGTTTTGCGGAAAAAGTTCCGTTTTTCATATTTGTTTTACCTCGGTTTTTTTATTAGAAAGTGTTCTCCGAAAACCTTTCTTTCAATGGAATTAAAAGTGCGGGCGGCCGCCCCGCGCGGCGGTATGAGGAATGTGATTCATGCCGTATCGCCGTTATTTTTTTCAGCCGATGATTCCCCGTTTTTTCAAAGCGGAAAGCATCTGCGAAAACATCTCTTCGCGGCTCTTTCTGCCGTCGATCACGATAAAGCGATCAGCATTCTTTTTCGCCTGCTTTAAAAATCCTTCGTACACCCGTTCGTGAAACGCTTCGCCCGCAAGTTCCATACGATCGTTCTGATCCGCGCCGTGTTTGCGCAGGAACGCTTCTTTCGGCGGAAGATCGATGAATACGGTGGCGTCGGGCGTGAAATTTCCGATCGCATAGGCGTTGATCGAAGCGACGAACCGATCGCCCAGCCCGCGCCCTTCGCCCTGATAAGCGAACGAAGAATCGTAGTACCTGTCGCAGATCACCAGTTTTCCCGCTTCCAGCGCGGGGGCAACGGTGTCGTGCAGATGCTGCACTCTTGCCGCGGCATAGAGAAGCGCTTCGCATTCGTCGGTCATTTCGGCGTTTTTACCGTCGAGAATGAGCGAGCGTATCGCTTCCGAAATTTTGCCTCCGCCCGGTTCGCGCGTGAAAACGTAATCGATTCCCGCGGTATCGAGATAGCCTTTCAGCATTTCCGTCTGCGTGGTTTTTCCGCAGCCGTCGCAGCCTTCCAGCGTAATGAATTTTCCTTTCGCCATCGTACGTATTCTCCCGCCCGCAGGGGCGCGTTTTATCTGTCTTTCGGGTTGCGCAGGGCTCGTTAATACTTGCGTTAATACTCGTTAATGCGCGTGCCGTTCCGCCGGTGTTGTTTATGCTGCCTGTTTTCGGCACGTTTCCACGATACGGCGGATAAACGCATAACTTTCGTAAATGCCGTATTCGTACTTTTCGCCGATTAAATCGAGTAGTACGAGTTGCATGTCTTTCGCCGTATAATTGCCGTCGGAATCCTGATAGGAAATCAAGTCTTTCAATCCCGGCATTTGCTGTTCGTCGGGGCAGAGGTTAATACTGAAATATCCCGTATATCCTTTCGTCTGATTGTTGCCGTAAGTAAGGTATACGGTGGTTTGTTCCAGCGCGATGATTCCTTCTTCGAGATAACCTTTCACCGCCAGATAGTTGTCGCGATAACTTTCGATTCTCGCCGTTTCGTCTTTTACGCCTTGCTCGATCTGCGCTTCTTTTTTATAACGTTTGTCTTTCTGGCTTTTTACTCTCGCGCGGAAATCGCTTTCCACCGTTTCCGCTCTGAGCGTATCGCCGTCCGCGATGTTTTCATAATAGCGGGATAAATAGGCTTCCGTTTTTGCGAAAAACGCTTCTTTCCCCGTACCTTCGCTTTCTTCCAGAACGGAAACGCCCGAATACAGGCGCATTAACAGATCCTGCAGGTACGTGGGGGTGTATTCGCTTCCTTCCTCGTCTTTATACGTTGCGCCCGTTTTTTCGGCTTTGGAAACGAAAGCGACGTTGCCTTCCTGCACCGACGTGCGCGCTTCTAAAAGCGTGTACGCATTTTCGCCCGCCGAAGCAAGATCGAGTACGTTGGTCTCGATTACGTCGTACGAAAAGCCTTTCGCCAGCCCCGTGCCCGATTTCGAGGTGACTCTCGACGAGAATTTCGACGTGGGCGACGTGCCGCAATACGCGTATACCGTAAACGTCTGCGCGGGATTCAGCCGCGACGCGGCGGTGGTGAAAATCAGGCTCCATAAAAAGATTCCCGCTACGATACAGGCGAGAATTTTTATCCAATCGTAAGAGAGCATCTGCCCGATACGTTTTTTGGTGATTCTTGCGTCCATAGTTTTCCCTCTCTGCGTTGATGACCCCCTGTTTTTGCGCGCGCAGGGCGCGCTTTTCCGGGGCGGGTGATAAAGCGAAAAAGATTATTTCTTCGGTTTCATCGTGGGGAACAAAATCACGTCTCGGATCGTGGGCGAATCGGTTAAGAGCATGATCAGACGATCCACGCCCATCCCAAGGCCGCCCGTGGGGGGCATGCCGTATTCGAGAGCGTTGATGAAGTCTTCGTCCACCTGCGCGGAATTGTTGCCCGCTTTGCGTTTTTCGTCCACCTGCTTCTGCATGCGTTTCAATTGATCGATCGGATCGTTGAGTTCGGAAAACGCGTTGCCGTATTCGTGCCCGCAGATGAAATACTCGAATCTTTCCGTAAACGCGGGGTTCGTCGCCTTGCGTTTGGCAAGGGGAGAATTTTCCACGGGATAATCGTAGATGATCGTGGGCTGAATGAGATTTTCTTCCACGAATGCGTCGAAAAGATCGATCAGCACGTAGCCTTTCGTGGATTCTTCGCCGTGCGTAAGTTCCACGCCTTTCGCTTTCGCCGCTTCGCGCGCTTCTTTGTCCGTTTTCCAGTCGTCGTATTTAAGGCCGGAGTGTTTTTCCACGGCTTCCGCCATCGTCATTCTCGTCCACTGCCCCATATGAATCGTCGTGCCCTGATAGGTGATGTCCAAAGTGCCGCATACTTTTTCGGTCACCGTTTTGTAAAGATCTTCGATCAGATCCATCATACCCTTATAATCGGTGTATGCCTGGTACATTTCGATCGTGGTGAATTCGGGATTGTGGAAAGCGTCCATGCCTTCGTTGCGGAAAATTCTTCCCACTTCGTACACTCTGTCCATGCCGCCTACGATCAGACGTTTTAAGAAGAGTTCCGTTTCGATACGCATATACATATCGATGTTCAGCGCGTTGTGGTGCGTTTTGAAAGGGCGGGCGTCCGCGCCGATTTCAAGCGGCAGAAGAACGGGGGTATCCACTTCGAGATATCCCTTGGAATCGAGATAGGCGCGCAGTTCCTTTAAGATACGCGAACGCTGCACGAACGTCTTTTTCACATCCTCGTTCATGATAAGATCGAGGTGGCGCAGGCGATATTTCATATCTTTATCCTGCAGACCGTTGTACTTTTCGGGCAACGGAAGAAGGGATTTCGTAAGGAGAACGAGTTCCGTAACGTGCACCGTCACTTCGCCCGTCTGCGTTTTGAAAACGAAACCCTTAAAGCCGAAAATATCGCCGATATCGTAATCTTTTTTGTACGAGAGATAATTCTCTTCGCCGATATCCTGACGGGTGACGTAAATCTGGATCGAACCGCTTTTATCCGCGATGTGCGAGAAAGAGGCCTTGCCCATGATACGGCGCGACATCATACGCCCCGCCATCGTTACGGTTTTGCCTTCGTACGCCTCGAAATTCGCTTTGATCGTCGCGCTGTCCGCGTCTACGGGGTATTTCACCTGCTCGTAAGGGTTCTTTCCTTCGGATTGCAGTTTCGCGAGTTTTTCTCTGCGGATTTTCGCCTGTTCGATGAGAGTTTCTTCCGTATTCGCCGCGTTCGTTTCTGCGGGTGCGGCGGCTTGTCCGTTCTTCTTGTTTTCTTCCATTGTTCGGCCCCTCCGTCTTGGAATTTTAGTTTTGCCGGATTAGTTCTTGGCGAGCGTGATCTCTTTCACTACAAGCACGTACGATTCCGCGTTTTCGGGACGTACGGTGACGTGGTCTCCCACTTTCGCGCCGATTAACGCCGCGCCCACGGGGGAGACGTTGGAGATTTTGTTTTCGAGAATGTTCGCTTCCGTCGTGCCCGTGATCTCGTACGTTCCTTCTTCGTCGAGATCGGGATCGTACACTTTCACGACGTTGCCGATATTCACTTTGCTGGTATCGTTGCTCTCCGCGATGATTTCCGCGTTTTTAATCTTATAATCCAGTTCCTCGATCGCCATCTCGTTATTGGATTGTTCCGTTCTCGCCGCGTCGTATTCGGCGTTTTCGGAAAGATCGCCGTGACTGCGCGCTTCCGCGATGCGAGCCACGATCTCCTTTCTTTTTGTTCCCTGCAAGTATTTGAGCAACTTGACAGCCTCTTCGTAACCCTTCTGCGTCATCTGAAATTTTTCAGCCATACCGATTTACCTCCGTTTCTTTCCTGCTTATCTCTTTGATATTTATATTGTATTCCGCGTTTTTTCTTGCGGTGCGGTAGCAAAAAAACCGCTCTTTTTCAAAGAACGCAAAAATACAACCGTGACGCTGCGCTTTCGCTTTCGCGGTATTTCGCAGGCCACGGCTCTTATTCGATTTGCAAGTATTATACCCCGTTTTTTCGCTTTTGTCAACGAAAAGGCGGCGTTTTACTAAAAAATATTTTCCAGAACGAGTTTGTCGTAAGGGAAACTTTCCACGAAATCGCGTGGAAGAAAATTCACGTGATTGAATTTCGCGAAATTGAAGATATGCGTTTTCAAAAGTACGGGTGTGGGCACGTCGAGCGTGGCGCAGATTTCGGAAAGATAGGTGAAAAATTGCGAATACACCACTTTTCCTTCCTTTTCGTATACGAATTGTTTGCGGATTTTTCCGCCTTTTATCGCCTTTGCCCAGATTCGCATCGCTTTCGCTTTTCTCCTTTTATCGTCTTTCCGTATCCTCGCGCCGTCGTTTTCGTCGTCCGGCGCGGATATACGGCATGCTTTTTAAATTGCGTTCAGAATAACGCGATCAGATCGTTTACGTCTTTGTCCGTGGTAGACCAGTCCGTTACGAAGCGCACCACGATATCGCCGTCCGGAAGGATCTGAAAACGGTTTACGCGCATGTGTTTTTCCCATTCGGCACATTTTGCTTCCGATACTTTTACGAATTGCTGATTCGTGGGGGATTCGAGATAGAGGGTATAGCCTTTCTCTTTCAGCGCCCGCGCGATTTTCAGCGCTTTTTCGTCGGCTTCTTTCCCGATTTTATAAAATAAACCGTCTGTGAAGAGCGCGTCGAACTGTACGCCGAGCACCCTGCCTTTGGCAAGCAACGCGCCGCGCCGTTTGATCGAGGTGAGAAACCCGCGGGGCTTTTTCACGCCGCAGAACACCAGCGCTTCCCCGACGAGCGTACCCGTTTTCGTGCCGCCGATACAGAACGCGTCGCAAAGGGAGGCAAGGTCTTTCATCGTAATATCCGTTCCGGCCGCGCCGACGCCGTAGCCGAGGCGCGCGCCGTCTACGTATAAAAGCAGCGAATATTCTTTGCAGATTTTATAGATGGCGGAAAGTTCTTCTTTCGTGTAGAGCGTGCCGTATTCCGTGGGGTGCGTGACGTACACCATTCCGGGCTGTACGCAGTGATCGGAAATCTGTTCGGCGTAGAAATTTCCGAGATAGGTTTTCAGAACGTCTGCGGAAATTTTGCCCTCTTTTTGCGGCAGTTCCAGCACTTTATGCCCCGTGGCTTCGATCGCGCCCGCTTCGTGTACGGCGATGTGCCCCGTGTTCGCGGAAATCACTCCTTCGTACGGGCGGAGCAATACGTCGATCGCCACCTGATTCGTCTGCGTGCCGCCTACGAAAAATTCCACGTCCGCTTCTTTTTTGCCGATTTCCGCGCGGATTTTTTCCCGCGCCATGGCGCAGTAATCATCCGATCCGTAGCCTCGTTGCTGCGTTTCGTTGCTCTCGACCAGGGCTTTTAAAATAAGCGGATGCGCGCCTTCGGAATAATCGTTTTCAAATGAGTGTATCAAGAATCTTTCTCCTTCGTGCGATTTTTGCCCGCACGTGAAAAACGCGCGCGTTTTCGGTAGTTGCAGTAATTTTGATCATTATACTACGAAACGCGCGTTTTTGTCAATCGCATTTCCGGGAGTTTCACAAAAAATAAAAAGCCGTTTTTTAGGCAATTTGTCCACGTGCGTTCGCTTGCCTTTCTCTGCCGTTTTTAGTATAATAAAAAACGGCGACGGGCAAAAGAACCCGAAAATCGCAGAAAACGAAAATATACATACGGAAAGGCAAAGAGGAGTTTATGAACAAAATCGGATTCGACAACGAAAAATATCTGTCTATGCAATCGGAACACATACGCGAACGCGTAGATAAATTCGGCGATAAATTATATCTCGAATTCGGGGGAAAACTCTTCGACGATTACCACGCTTCCCGCGTGCTTCCGGGGTTTGCGCCCGATTCCAAATTGCAGATGCTTCTGAAAATGAAAGACGAAGCGGAAATCGTGATCGTGATCAATTCCGACGCGATCGAACAATGCAAAATGCGCGGGGATCTCGGCATCACCTACGATATGGACGTATTGCGCCTGATCGACGCGTTCCGCGAAGTGGGATTGTACGTGGGCAGCGTTTGTCTTACGCAGTTTGCCGATCAGAAACTGGCAAAAAAATTCGAGCGCACGCTGAAAAAACTCGATATAAAAACATATCGTCATTATCCGATCGCGGGATACCCTTACGACGTGGACGGTATCGTTTCGGAAACTGGGCTGGGCAAAAACGATTATATCGAAACGTCGCGCAGACTTGTGGTCGTCACCGCGCCGGGCCCCGGAAGCGGTAAAATGGCAACGTGCATTTCCCAGTTGTATCACGACAACAAGCGCGGCGTAAAATCGGGTTACGCGAAATTCGAGACGTTTCCCATCTGGAATCTGCCTTTGAAGCACCTTGTAAACGTGGCGTACGAGGCTGCCACCGCCGATCTGAACGACGTGAACATGATCGATCCATACCACCTCGAAGCGTACGGCGTAAGCACCGTGAATTATAATCGCGACGTGGAAATTTTCCCCGTTTTGAATCGCCTGTTTCAGAAGATTTACGGCGAAGAAATTTACAAATCCCCTACGGACATGGGCGTGAATATGGCGGGTAATTGCATTGTGGACGACGCGGTGTGCGCCGAGGCTTCGAGGCAGGAAATCGTGCGCCGCTATTTCGCCGCGCTCGTCGATCGCAGGAACGATAAAACGAGCGACGCCGTGGTGGGAAAACTGGAATTTCTGATGCAGCAGAACGAAATTTCCGTGTCGATCAGAAAAGTGGTGGCTGCGGCGCGGGAAAAAGAAGAAAAAACGGGCGGCCCCGCCTGTGCGATCGAACTCAACGACGGCACGATCGTTACGGGAAAAACTTCGCGGCTCCTCGGCGCGGTGAGCGCGATGCTTCTGAACGCGCTGAAAACGCTTGCCGGAATCGACGATAAAGTGATGCTTTTGTTGCCGAGCCTGATCGAACCGATTCAGCGGCTGAAAACCGTGCACCTCGGCGGGCATAATCCGAGGCTGCATTCCGACGAAATTCTGATCGCCCTTTCCATTTCCGCCGTGACGAATCCCGTTGCCGCGCTCGCCATGGAATCGCTTTCAAAACTGAAAGGAACGGAATGTCATTCCACCGTGATTTTATCGCAGGTGGACGTGAACGTGCTGAAAAAACTCGGCGTGAATTACACGGCGGATCCGATCTATCAGACGAAAAAATTATATCATGCCAAATAAAAACGAATAAATTCCGAAACGTTGCGGGCGTTCTGCTGTTTTGCGGGGATGCCCGCATTTTTTGCGCCTTACGGCAAAATCGGCGAAAATCGCGAAAAAACGTTGACAAAGAGAAATGGGTTTGCTATAATTGTAATTGTTTTCTATGACAAATTTCGGGAAACATTCTTATTTTTATTATTTTCGAGGACATTGATGAACGATTACGAAATACTTGCGGACGCGTCTGCGGATCTCGATCCGTCGCTGATTTCTACGGGCGAAATAGGCATTATCCCCATGCGCTATATGCTGGGAGACGAGGAAAAAACGTGCTACGGAACGGAGACGGACGAGGAAAAACGGGCGTTTTATCAGGCGGAGCGGCGCGGCGAAGCCGTGAAAAGCACACAGATCAACCCGGAGACATATCGCGAAATTTTCGAGCCGAAGGCAAAAGAAGGCAGAAATATTTTGTATATCAGCCTTTCGGGCGGACTTTCGCAGACGTACGCTTCTTCCGTGTTGGAGGCAAAAGAACTTTGCGAAAAATATCCGCAAACGAAAATCGTATGCGTGGATTCCGTCGCCGCCACCGTAGGTATGGGGCTTCTGGCGGAACTGGCTGCGGAAAATAAGAGAAACGGCATGACGCTGGAAGAAAATGTCGCCGTGCTCGAACGGGAAAAATATAACGTCTGCCATTGGTTTACGGTGAACGATCTCGATTTCTTAAAGAAAGGCGGCAGAATACCGCCAAGCCTCGCAACGATCGGGAAAATGCTGCATATCAAGCCGATCATGCGGATCGACGAAGACGGAAAACTGGGCAGTTTCAATAAAAAAATCGGATTGAAATTCGCGCTGAACGAATTGATCCGCCTCTATGATACCCATTCCGAAAAGAAAGACGGTGAAAAAATACGTATCGTGCACTGCGATTGCCTTGCGTTTGCGGAAACGGTGGAAAAAGCGATTTTAAAAATCAATTCTACGGCGAAAATCGAAAAAGTGCTTATGTCCCCGATCATCGGCATACACGTGGGATACGACGTGCTCGGCGTGGTGCATTTCGGCAACAGAAAGGCGTAACGACGGCCGGAAAAGAACATTGTGGAGAAGGGCGATTATAAAATTATGGATAGTCGGAAGAACAAGAAAAAAATTATACGGGAACTGCTGCATGAATCGGATAAAGAACTGACGGACGACGAATTGCTTGCCGAAATTCTCGATACGAGCGTTGTGGAAAATTCGGAAAAAAACGAAAAGTTATCGTTCGGGCAAAAAGCGGCGGACGCTGTCGCGCGGTTTGCGGGAAGTTGGGCTTTTATTTTCAGTTTCGTTGCCGTAATGATTATCTGGATGGTAGCGAATATTATTTTGGCGACGAATGCGTTTGACGCCTATCCGTTTATTTTGCTGAATCTCGTGCTTTCGTGCATAGCGGCCGTTCAGGCGCCGCTGATTATGATGAGCCAGAACAGGCAGGAGGCGAAAGACAGAAAACGCGCCGAAAACGATTATCGTGTGAATCTGAAAAGCGAGTTTGTGATCGACGCTTTGTATGCGAAACTGGAAAAAACGGAAGAAACGCAGAAAAAAATACTGAAACTGCTGGAAGAAATGACGGCGGAAAATGTACACGAAAAAAACAATACCGCGGGCGAAAAATAACGCAGGCGGTAAATAAAGCAATTCTTTTAAACAGGCTTCGTTACGGAGTCTGTTTTTTTATAAATTTTACGTTTATTTTACGATAAAATTACAAAAATACGCTATCGAAATCAAATAAATAGCGTTATAATTATTGATATACGAACTTGTGGTGGACAGGCAAACGGGAGTAACGTATCTGATTATCCGCAACACTTTCGGCTCGGGGATCACCCCTCTTCTTTCTGCCGACGGCAAACCCGTGATTACCGATCTGAAAAATATGCCCGGAATCGGATGAGCGAAAATTTGGAAAAAAAGCCGGAAGTATGGCGAGAAGAAGAATTTTTTTGAAAAAGCCCCGTTAAAAAATTGCTTTTTCGCCGCGAACGCCGTATAATATACCCGATTTTTGAAAAAGAGGTTTTTTCTATGAACGAGACGGAAAAAACGGACGGCGCAAACGGCGCTTCCGTTCCGAAAAAAGAGGGCTTTTTCCGCAGACTTTCCCGCCCTGCCGATCTTACGGGCGGCACGCCGTGGAAAGTGATTCTTTTATATGCCGCGCCGATCATGCTTTCTTATCTGCTGCAACAGATTTACGTGCTTACCGACGCGATTATCTGCGGACAGGTGCTTTCCGCCGAGCAGGTGGCGGGAGTAAACGATACCTTTCCCCTTACGTTTATTTTTCTGCAGTTTGCTTTCGGATGTACGGCGGGGTTCAGCGTGATCACTGCGGGTATGGTAGGCAGAAACGATAAAGCGGGTACGAGAAGATCGTTCGTTACGCAGATATATCTTTCGCTTGTGATTTCGGCGATTCTCACGGCGATTTCCATTCCGTGCCTGCCCGCGTTGCTCGGCGTAATTAACGTAACGCCGCAGAATAAAGAAGTGTACGACGCGGCGTACATATATTGTTTTATCATATTTATCGGCATTTTTGCGCAGATGGGCTATAATTTCATCTGCGGGGTGTTGCGCGCGTACGGGGATTCCGTTACGCCGTTGATCTTTCTGATTATTTCCACGGCGCTGAACGTCGGGCTCGATCTGCTGTTCCTGATTCCTTTGAAAAAAGGGCCCGCAGGCGCCGCGATCGCCACCGTTCTCGCGCAGTTGATCAGTTTTGTGCTGTGCACCGTGTATACGTTCGCGAAATATAAAGATCTGCGACTGAAAAAGGATGATTGGAAAGTGCCCGGAAGCGCGTTTTTACAGCACCTGAAGCAGGGCGTGCCGCTCGGGCTTCAGTTTTCCGTGCTGGCGGTGGGGATCATCGTAATGCAGGGCGCGGCGGTGAAATTCGACGTGGGCGAAAACGGCGCGATGACGGCGGGAACGCCCGCGCAGAACGGCTATGGCGCGGCTACGAAACTCATCAATTTCCTGATGGCGTTTTATAACGGGCTCGGCTCTGCCATTCTCGGCTACAACGCGCAGAATTACGGTAGCGGTAATTATCGGCGGATTAAAAAAGGAACGTTGCAAACGCTTGCGATCATGCTTGTGATTTTCGCTTTCTGTTTCGCCGCGGGAATGTTGCTTTCGATCGGCGGCGCATACCAGTATATTTTCATGAGCGAAGACAAAATTTCCGCCGAATCGATCCGCTTCGGCAACGCTTATATCTATGTGGATATTTCTTTGTATTTCGTACTCGGATTTCTCATCGTGGTGCGCAGCGCGGTGCAGGGAATATGCAAACCTTCGTACGTGCTCGGAGCAGGCGTAACGGAACTCGTCGCCAGAATTTTCGCCTGCGCGTTTCTACCCGTTCTCGTCAACGGCGGCGAAATCACTTCCTCCGCTTCGCATGCCGCGTTCGTCGCGCTGTGTTTCGGCGATCCTTTCGCCTGGTTTACCGCGTCGGTGCTGTTGTGCGTGCCCCTGGTGAAATATATTTTGCTGATGAAATACAAAACGCCCGGGAAAAATCCGACGGAAATTACGGGCGGCGCCGAAAGGTAAGCGTACGGGCACGTTTTTTAAGCAGACTTCTTTTCAGACGAAGCGCCTTGCTTCGATATAATATTTTTTGCGCGCGGCGGTGAGTTTTTCGATCCTCGCGTAATCGGAAGACGTGTGTAGAATATAATCGTCTCCGAGATAAATCGCCACGTGCCCCACGCGCTCCACGCCCGTATTATAATATCGGGACGCGTTGGTGAAATAGATACAGTCGCCTCTTTGCAATTCGCTTCGTTTCACCGCTTTGCCTTCTTTCACCTGTATTCTCGTTGTGGTGCCGAGCAGTTTTTTCGCGCCTTTATAAAACGCGTATTGCGTAAGAGAAGAACAATCGAAGGCGTTTGTCGTGAAATTTTTATAGAAATTTCCTTTGCCGTCGTGCAGGCGCACCGCGCCGAAGACGTACGGCGTGCCGATCAGCGCGTACCCCGCTTCCAGTACGGCTTCTATAGCGGCGTTTTCGCTTTTTTTCAGGCGGAATTCCTTTGCGTATGCGGCGGATATGTACAGTTGTTTTCCGCGATAATAAATGCAATACCAGCCGTTGAGTTTGGCAAGTACGGCGTACGATTCGTCTTTCTGCGCCGTTCCCGCCGCTTTGTATCCGCTGCCCGCGCCCGTGCGAAGATTTACGCCGTTGCCCGAACAGACGATATACAGCCGTTCCGTTTCTTCCTGCGATTCGTCGTCTTTCGATTCGTCTTTTGTTCCGCCGTCGTTTGTATCGTCGCCTGCCGATGGTTCGTCGGGTGTATTATCGTCGGGCTCGTCGGGGCCGGGCGGAGTATCGGGCGCGGGATCTGCATCCGTTCCCGAAGAGTCGTTTGTATCGTTGCCGCCCGAAGGGATTTCGGGCGGTTCTTCCCTGATATCGTCTTTCGTTGCGGGCGCGGAAATCAGCGGGCGACCGATACGATTGCCCGCCGTAAGCGAGTAAGCGGGAAGAATCGTCATAACGGCGGCAAGAATCAGAGCCGCCGCGTTTTTCGTTTTTTTCATTCGTGTTGCCTCCCGAAAAGTTTTTGAAAGATTATAGCACGGTTTTCTGCGCTTTTCCGCAGGAAAATATCGCCGTGATAGGAAAATCGTTGATAAAATTAACGATTTTCTTTTTATTTGTGCCATAAAATGAAAATATTGGAATTTTTATCGAGACATGGTTTTGAGCGGCGTTTCGCGGGTGTCTCGGGTGGGAATTTCATATGCGTACAGCGCCCGCGCGCCCGTATTCGCTTGCTTTTTGCGGCGGTTCGTTGTATAATATAACGTAATCGGAAAAGGGCGAAAAACCTTTTCGGGAGAAAACGCAGGAAAAAACGCGCAAAGGAGCGTGCGATGAACGGGATTACCGAAAACACAACGAACGAAAAGCGGCGGCTGCTTGCCGAAACGCTGGGCAAAACGAAAAAAACGGACGAGATCAAAGCGGCATTTTACGATGCGGCGGGAATAGGATATTCTTACGTGAAAGGCGACGTTTTCGGAGACGTACTTTTCGTTTTTCGTCGCGATAAAAAATTGTCCGCTTCCCGCCTCGCTTCCGTGGTGGCACAGGGATTGTATACTCTTCGGAAAATACGTTACGAAGAAACGGAACGGGAGATGCCCGCCTACATCTGCGGCGTAGCGAGAGAAGAAGCGTTTATCTGCGAAAGCGCGCCGTTCGCTTCGTTTTACGGAAAGCGTACGGATAAAGAATACGATTGGGACAGAACGCCCGCTTCCCCCTGCCCCGTGCTGGTGCGGGATCTGCTCTCTTCCGCGCCGCTGTACGGAGTGCGTGTGTACTCTTTAAAAAACGAAGAGGACGAAAAATCTTTCCGCGGCGCGCTTGCCAACGCGTGCGGCACGCAACTTTCGCTTTTCCCGCGCGAAAAAAAGCCGATTACGGAAGAAAATTTCGAGAAAGTTTATGAATACTGGGCTTCTTTATTCGCGCAGTATCTCGAAGACAAACGCGGAGAAAAAAAACTCGCCGAATATTTTCTTGCGGACGCCCTTCGGGGAAGCGCGGCGAATAAGAACGGCAGAGTGGCGTTTTGCTTGGAAAGCGGAGAAGAAACGCACCGCCTGCCCGTTTACGAATACAATTATTTCTGGAGCGTTTACGAACGCGTTACGCAGGAAGACGTGGCTTTCGCACTCAGAAGAAAAATCGATCGGCTCGGCGAGGACGAAAGCCGAAGGATGCAGGGCGAATTTTATACGCCGTCGCTTTTTGCGGGGAAGGCGTATGCTTATCTGGAAAAGACCGTGGGGAAAAAACGGCTGCAAAGCGGGGAATATCGTATCTGGGATATGGCTGCGGGCAGCGGCAATCTCGAATTCACTCTTCCTGCGGCGGCGTTGCCGTATACGTATATTTCCACTCTCGGCGAGGAAGACGCGATGTATTGCAAGCGGGTGTTTCCCCATTGCACCGTATTTGCCTACGATTATCTGAACGACGACGTGCCCCTTCTTTTTGAAAAGAAACGGAGCGAAGAGAGACTGAGAAGTGCGCGCGAAGCGTTGAAGGCCGCCGATTTATGCGGCGCGAACGCGATAGAAAAGGCGTTGGCGGCGATCGACGTGCGTGAATACGAAGCGCGCGAAAATCGGGAGGATTTTTCGGAAAACGACGGCGATACAACGGCGCACGGCGAATTGTATTGCGATAATATTAATAATTCTGCGGAAACGCAAGGCGATAATCATTTAAAATCGGGCGTCTGGAAAATGCCTGAAAATCTGCGCCGCGATCTGGAAAATCCGAAACTGAAATGGCTGATTTTCATCAATCCCCCGTTTGCCACCAGCAACAACGCTTCCACGGCGCAGGGAAAGACGTCGAAAACGGGCGTTTCCGATACCGCCGTACGGAAAGAAATGCTTGCGCGCGGGCTCGGGGAGACGGGCAGAGAGTTGTTTTCGCAGTTTCTCTTCCGCATTTCGGAGGAATTCAAGGATAAAACGGCATATCTCGGCTTGTTTTCCACGCTGAAATATCTCAACGCGCCGAACGATAAGAAACTGCGCGACTCGTGTTTCCGCTATACGGCGGAACGGGGCTTTTTGTTCTCTTCGGAAAATTTTGCGGGGAGCAAGGGAAAATTCCCCGTGGCGTTCATCGTGTGGAATATGAAAAAGCCGAAGGCGATCGAAAAACAATCGATCACGCTCGACGTATTCAACGAACGTGCGGAAAAAATCGGCGTGAAACATATCGACGCGGAAAATCCCCGCCCGCTTTCGCAATGGGTGAAACGTCCGCGCAATACAAAGATTTTTCCGCCGTTTACGGGCGCGTTCGGGATCGGCGAAAACAATGCGGACGTGCGCGATCGGGTGGCGGACGGTTTCCTCTGTTCGCTGATGTGCTGCGGAAACGATTTTCAGCATCTGAATCAGACGGCGCTGTTTTCGGGCCCGCAGGCCTCTGCGGGATCGTATTCCGTCACCGCGGAAAATTTCGAGAAATCGATGACGGTGCACGCCGCGCGGCGGCTTGCCGTGCCCACCTGGTCGAACAACCGCGATCAATTCCGTGCACCCGACGCCGAGCCGTCGGAGGAACTGTATACGGATTGCGCCGTGTGGAGCGTTTTTTCCGATTCAAACAACGCCTGCTCTTTTGAAAACGTGGCGTATAAAGGGAAAAATTATCGGATCAGGAACAATTTGTTCCCCTTCTCCGTGACGGACGTGGAAGGCTGGGGCGTGCCGCTCGGATCGAAAGAAAGCGACGAGGGCGAAGCGTTTTTCGCGGAATGGCTGAAAGGCAGAAGATTATCGAAACAGGCGGCGACGGTGCTGGAAAAGGCGCGCGAATTTTACGAGTATTGTTACGTGAATCAGTTTGCTCCTATCTGGGACGCGGGCTATATGCAATTAAAAAACGCCGTGGCGGAAGACGCGGAAGGAAAGCGTTTGCTTGCCGCGTTGAAAAACGCGCATAAAAAATGGAGCGTAAAACTGTTGAAAGACGTGACGGCGACGGGAATTATCCCCGAAGACGTGCGGTATTTCGACGGCGCGAACGAAGAATAACCGGGGAACAAGCCGAAACGGGCGAGGATAACCGGAAACGTCTGCGCGGAAAATTCGGGCGGATGTTTAAAAACCGACGGGGTATGGGCGAGGATATGTCGAAACTGGATTTATTGAAACTGATGCAAGCGTATGAAGGCGAAGTGGAAATCGCCGATTTTACGCCGCAGGAACTGGAAGATCTGCTGGCGCGGCTGAACGACGACGATCTTTCTTCTTCCGACGGAAAGCCTCTTACGAAAGAAGAATTTAAAAAGAAATATTTCGATTTTTACGACGACGTGAAAGATCCGTCGCTGAAAAAACAGGATTGGTAAATTTTTCAAATGGACGGAACCATGACGAAAGGCGAAAACAAGTTACGATATAAACACGTGATTTTCGACGCGGACGATACGCTTCTTCGCTATCGCGACGACGAGCGCGCTGCTTTTCGTCGCTTGTTTTTATCGTTGGGCGTTAATGCGGACGAGGATCTTTTATCCTGTTGCAACGCGGTTTCGGAAAAAATATGGACGGAAACGGGATTATACGACGTACACTCCCCCGCGACACAAAAACGTTATCACTATTTGTATAAAGAACATATCGAACGCGTTTTTGAAGAGATTTTTCGTTATTGCAAAGAACGCGGAATTGTGTTTTCAAAGCGGATTTCCCCCGAAAACGCGCGCGATTCGTTTTTGCGGGAACTGGAAACGGGCGGAAACTATGTGGACGGCGCGAAAGAAACGCTTTTGTATCTGAAAAATCGTGGCTATATTTTATCCGTCGCCACCAACGGGCTTACGGCGATTCAGGAAGGAAGAACGAAAGAGTTGCGGCATCTGTTCGTGCACCTGTTTGTATCGGAAGCGTTCGGCGCGATCAAACCGAGCGAAGCGTTTTTTGCAAAACTTCTGAGTGCGCTGCATGCGAAAAAAGAAGAATGTCTGTTTGTGGGCGATTCGCTTTCTTCCGATATTTGCGGCGCGAAAAACGCTGGTATCGATTGCTGCTTTTTTAATCCGCAGAAAAAATCCGTTCCCGAAAATGTGCCCGCGCCCGATTTTACGATAGAAAAACTGACGGATCTTATGCGGCTTTTGTGAGCGTTTCCGCACGGGAAAAAGTCTTCCGAAAAATCGACGTGCGTTTCACGTGAAACAATTATCAAAAAAAAACGGGAGGAGAACGGAATATGCATATCGGCGTTTTGAGAAAAAGAAAAAAGCGGCGTAATGCGTATGCCCGTTTTACGGCAATTTTTCCGGTATGCGCGTTTTTTTTGTTTTTTTGCTTTTTTGCCATATCGCCCGAAAGAAAATGCGGCGTTTTGCAAAGGTATGACGTCCGCGCGGAAGCCGTAACGGGAAACGCCGATCCCGTCGATCCCGATGACGGCAAACAAACGGATCGTTTCGACGATCCGTTCGGAAATTTTGAAGATATGCCGCCGGAAGATCTCGACGCCGATTTTTCGGGCGGGGAAAACGGCGCGGCGGAAAACAACGGTTTTTATTATGCGACGGCGGCGCTTGCGTTATGCGCGGCGGGCGCTCTCGCGATAATTTTATATGTGCGAAGAAAAAAGAGGAAACAGGAACAAATGACGGAAATGAAGCAACATGCCGCCCTTGCCGCGGCGAATGAATTTATAAAGAAAGATCCCGTATTTTTTGCCGATTTTGCGGATATGCTGCGCCTTTTCAGATACCGCCTGTGTTATGCCGCGGAAGACGGCATACTGATGCAGGATACGAGCGGCTATTATAAAGACGGCACGTATCTTTTTGCGGCAAAAGACGAAATCGCGGCGGAAAAAATTCTGCTTGCGTGCCCCGAAGAGCATGAAAACATGCGGAACGGAACGGTATCCTGCCACGGCGAAAAAATCGCCGCGGCGTTACGCGCTTTTTTCGGCTATGATCGTATCACCACGTGTTATCAGGTGGTGTATGCTCCGGAAAAACCGTTGCCGCTGAAAGGCGTTTTGCGCTTTGAAAAGGCAAACGAAAAGCACTTGCAGACGATCCTGGATACGTACGACAGAGAATCGCCCGAAGTGCTGAAAAAACTGGTGGCGAGCGGCAGAATTTATTGCGCTTACGCCCCCGCCGATTTTTCGGGCGAGGCGGAAAATTTTATAGGCTATATCGGGCAGCATCCCGAGGGAAGCATGGGGCTTTTATTGATTTTCCCGCAGTATCGCCGCCACGGGTATGCCGAAGAACTGGAAAGTTTTCAGATTAACGCCATTCTTGCCGAGGGGCGCACGCCGTACGCGCACATCATCGAAGATAATTTCAAATCGTTTTCGTTGCAGCAAAAACTCGGCGCGATCGTCGCGTCGGGGAAAGTGGTGTGGATGAGCCGCTCCGACGAAAAGCGCGATTGAAAGCGCACGGGCGCCGGAAGCGCGATAAATTTACGGAACGCGGGGAATAAATTTTTCCGTAATGCGGGCATTTTTCTCCGCAAATCGTTGACAACGCCTTTTGCACCATGCTATAATGAAAGCACAAAATCGGTATGGATTTTTGAGAGAAACAAGTCTCGTTTTTCGCCATATGCCTTTTATCGGGCGTATGGCGATTTTATTATAACGAAAAATCTGCTTTTTATTTTTCGGGGAGTACACAATGAAAAAAATCACATTGCATTCGGAATTCGTTTATTTTCTGGCGATCGTGTTGCTGGCGTTTGCCGTGGCTCTTCTCACGGCGGCGGATTTCGGAATTTCGATGATCGTCGCGCCTGCGTATCTGCTCAGCCTGAAAACGGGATTTTTGAGTTTCGGGCAGGCGGAATACGTGATACAGGCGGGGGTGTTCGTGCTGCTTTGCATTGTTCTTCGGAAGTTTCGGTTTGTGTATCTTTCGTCGTTTGTCACCTGCCTGATTTACGGCGCCGTGCTCGATTTATGGCGTATGCTTCCCTGTTTTAATCCGTCGGTAACCGCCCCGGGAAGTATGGCTATGCCGCTTCGGATTTTCATGTTTGTGACGGGAATACTTTTAACTTCTTTTTCCGTGGCGCTTTTTTTCAAAACGTATCTTTATCCGCAGGTGTATGATTTTTTCGTAAAAGCCGTCTCCGTCCGCTTTAATATCCGCTTGTCGCTGATGAAAACAATGACGGATATATCCCTGCTCGTCGCGGGTATGGTTATGACGTTTTGCTTTTTCGGAAAGTTGGTGGGGATCGATTGGGGTACGTTCGTGATGGCGCTGATAAACGGCACGATCATCGGTCGTTTTTCAAAACTGTTCGATAAAATTTTCGATTTTCAGCCGTGGCTGAAAAAATTCTCCGCTCTTTTTGAACTGGATAAAAAAGAAGAAACGGATAAAGAACACGCGGAACCGCCGTGTGAACGGCAATCCCGCGAGTGAATAAAACTTATCCGGAAAAACTATTACAATTTCACAATTTAAAATTCGATTTTTCCTTCGATATAGGCAATCGCTTCGTCCACGGAAACGCGGATCTGTTCCATCGTATCGCGGTCGCGTACGGTTACGGTGCCGTCTTCCACGGTTTGGAAGTCCACGGTGACGCAATACGGCGTGCCGATTTCGTCCTGACGGCGGTAGCGCTTGCCGATCGATCCCGTGAGATCGTACGTGGCGGAAAATTTCTTGCGCATTTTCGCGTAGATTTCGTCCGCTTTATCCGCCAGCCCTTTCTGCAAAGGCAGAACGGCGCATTTATACGGGGCAAGCGCGGGGTGCAGGCGAAGCACTACGCGTACGTCGTTTTTCTCTTTATCCACCACTTCTTCGTCGTAAGCGTCGGTGAGGAACGCCAGCACGACGCGGTCGGCGCCGAGCGAGGGCTCCACAACGTAGGGAACGTATCTTTCGCCCGTAACGGGATCGGTGTAATCGAGCGGTTTGCCGCTTTCTTTCGCGTGCTGAGAAAGATCGTAGTCCGTTCTGTCGGCAATGCCCCACAGTTCGCCTCTGCCGAACGCGAAATCATACTCGAAATCGGTGGTGGCTTTGGAATAGAAGCACAGTTCTTCGGGCGAGTGATCGCGAAGATGCAGATGTTCTTCGTTCATGCCGAGCGATAAGAGCCAGTTCTTGCAGAAATCTTTCCAGTAGGCGAACCATTCGAGGTCCGTGCCCGGTTTGCAGAAAAATTCAAGTTCCATCTGCTCGAATTCGCGGAGGCGGAAGGTGAAATTTCCGGGCGTGATTTCGTTACGGAACGATTTCCCGATCTGCCCGATGCCGAAGGGTACGCGCATACGGGTGGAACGCTGTACGTTCTCGAAATTCACGAAAATGCCCTGCGCCGTTTCGGGACGAAGATAGATGGTGTTCGTGGTGTCTTCCGTAACGCCCTGGAAGGTTTTGAACATAAGATTGAATTTACGGATCGGCGTGAAATCGGATTTCCCGCAGATCGGGCAGGGAATTTTATGTTCGGAAACGAATGCCTGCAACTGATCGGAATCCATGGCTTCCACGGAAATGTTCAGTTTGTGCTTTTCCGCGTATTTTTCCACGAGATCGTCCGCTCTGTGGCGGGATTTGCAGTTCTTACAATCCATCAGAGGATCGGAAAATCCGCTTAAATGCCCCGAGGCTTTCCACACGCGGGGATTCATCAGAATCGCGCAATCTACCCCCGTATTATACTGATTTTCCTGCACGAATTTTTTCCACCAGGCGCGTTTTACGTTGTTTTTCAATTCCACGCCCAAAGGGCCGTAATCCCACGAGTTGGCAAGCCCGCCGTAAATTTCGCTGCCGGGGAAAATAAACCCTCTGTTTTTGCAAAGGGACACAAGTTTGTCCATAGTTACCGCACGTTTTTCACTCATAACCGCCGTATCTCCCGAATTTTTTGCCGCGCCTGCCGTATCGCCGTATTTTTGCGGGGATACGTTTTGTTTGCACGGAGATTTTCCGGTAATATTATACAATGTTCCGCGCCGTAAGTCAATCACTTTTTGCCCGCGAAAAAGAAGGAAAGAAAGGCGAGGGCGCGAAAAATTTCTTTTTTCTGCCGTTTCCGATAAAAAAACGCAAAAAAACTCGTAAAATGCTGCAAATTATTATTCCATTTTTCCGTTAAACGTGGTATAATATCGATAAGATATTTTTCGTCTGCTTTGCGCGAGGCTCTTTTGCGCGTGCGCGCAACGGGCGGAGTGGCGTTCCCGTGCGGCGGGAAACGGAAAAATGCGGGCGAAAATTTACGAAAGCGCGAAAAAAGGAAGGATTACTATGGCGGAAGTGTTATCGGAAGCGACGAACTTTATCGAACAGATCATAAACGAGGATATCGAAAGCGGAAAAGTGACGGAAATTCAGACTCGTTTTCCCCCCGAACCGAACGGGTATCTGCACATCGGGCACGTAAAGAGCATGCTCGTTAATTTCGGCACGGCGAAAAAATACGGCGGAAAATGCAATCTGTTTTTCGACGATACCAATCCTTCCAAGGAAAAAACGGAATTTGTGGACGCGATCCGCCGTGATATTCACTGGATCGGTTACGATTGGGCGAAAGAAGTGTACGCTTCCGATTTTTTCGATACGATTTACGAATATGCCGAACGCCTGATTCTCGAAGGAAAAGCGTTTGTAGACGATCTTTCGCCCGAAGAAATCAGCGCGACGCGCGGAACGCTTACGGAGCCCGGGAAAGAAAGCCCTTATAAAAACCGCAGCGTCGAAGAAAATCTTCGCCTCTTCCGCGAAATGAAAGCGGGGAAATATGCCGACGGCGAAAAATGTCTGCGTGCAAAAATCGATATGGCTTCGCCGAACATGAATCTCAGAGATCCCGTGATTTATCGTATTCTGCATTGCGCGCACCACAGAACGGGCGACAAGTGGTGTATCTACCCCATGTACGATTATGCTCACCCCATCTGCGATTATATGCAGGGCGTTACACATTCCCTCTGCACGCTGGAATTTGAAGATCACCGCCCTTTGTACGATTGGGTGGGGATTCAACTCGGCTTCAATCCGAAACCGCGCCAGATCGAGTTCGCACGGCTTTCCATCACGAATACGGTGATGAGCAAGCGATATCTTAAAAAACTGGTGGAAGAAGGATTCGTGCACGGCTGGGACGATCCCCGTATGCCTACGATCGCGGGGTTGCGTAATCGCGGCGTGCCGCCGAAGGCGCTTCTCGATTTCTGCGAAAAGGCGGGGATCGTAAAGGCGAATTCCACGTGCGAAGCGGGTTATCTCGAAGCGTGTATCCGCGACGATCTCAACGAGAACGCGGAACGCGCCATGGCTGTATTGAACCCTCTGAAAGTGGTGCTTACAAACTACGAGGGTGAAGAACAACTCGATTGCCCCCGCCATCCGCTGAAAGAAGAACTCGGCACGAGAAAAGTGACGTTTACGAAAGAACTGTATATCGACGCGAGCGATTTCGCGCTCGTTCCTCCGCCCAAGTATCAGCGGCTGAAGCCGGACGGATACGTGCGGCTGAAAAACGCCTATATCATTCATTGCGACGAAGCGGTGCAAAACGAAAAGGGAGAAATCGAAGAACTCCGTTGCTCTTACGTACCGGAAAGCCGCTCTTCGCACGATACGAGCGGACTGAAAGTGAAAGGTACGATTCAGTGGGTGGACGCAAAGACGGGGAAAGACGCGGAAATCCGCCGCTACGGCTATCTTTTAAAAGACGCGGCGTATCCCGGGCAGGATTTTTCGGAACGCATGAACGAAAACAGCGAAATTATTTTTCACGGCAAGGCGGAGCCGTATCTCGCGGAATGCGAGGACGGCAAAGCGTTCCAGTTGATGCGCGTGGGTTATTATAAAAAATGCACGGACGAAAACGGAAATCTCGTTCTTTCGGAAATCGTTTCCCTGAAAGATAATTTCAATAAATAAAAAGCGGAGACGAATCGGCCGGCTTCCCTTTTCAGATGTTTCGGCATATACTGAAAACGGGCGGCGCGGCGAAGGAGGTGCGCAAATCATGTTTATACGATCGTTGCTTGCGATTCCGCAGGCGATTACCGACAATTTCAAATGGATTGCGATCGGCGCGGCGGCGCTGATCGGCGTAATCGCATTGATTTGCGGCTTGTGTAAGGGATTTTACAGAACAAGTCGTCGGTGGATAAAATTTATCTCCGTCGTATCGCTGTTTTTCTTTCTGTGCGCGCGCTTCATCGATCAAAATCCGATCGAAAAAATCGCTTTCGTAAAAAACCTTGCCGACGATCTTCGCCTTGCCGTAATCGTAGGTTCGTATCTTCTCGCCTCGATCGTTGCGGTGAATATCGTATTCGGAATTATCGACGCGATCGTGAAAGCGGCGGCGATTAAAAAATTGGAAAAAAGTGTGGCGGTTTCCACGAAAAAAGATCCGCGCGAACGGGAAAGAGAGCAGCGCGCGATCGACAAAAAATGGAAGCCGAACGCGTTTTCTCGGCTTTGCGGCGGCGTTGCGTGCGTGCTTAACGTGGGGATCTGCGCGGGCTTTATCGCGGCGTTAATTGTGTACGGCTGTTCGTATTCCTCCCGCCTTACCGGCGATATTTTCGCCTTTGTATATAACGATTTGCCCGAAAAAGTACTCGATTATCTGCGGGCGTATGCGCTCGATTCCGTTGCGTTGCTGTTTATCCTTTCCGTTTCCTATTGCGGGTATCGGGCGGGCGCGCTCAACGGGTTTCGGGCGGTGTTTATGACGTTCGGCATAGTTGCCGCGGTGGGTTTCGGTATAGCCGTACCTTTCCTGGCGGCTAATTCGCAAAAGACGGTTTTCACACCCGTCGTTGCTGTCACCGATTGGTTTTCGTCGATGTTTGAAAAGGCTTCCGCGGAATTTGTATCGTCGCGGGCGAAATTGTTCGGAAAACTCGCCGCAGGGGTTTCGCTTGCGCTTGTGTTTGCGCTTGTCTTCGCGTTGTTTGGGTTGCTTCTCAAAGCGATTACGCGCACGATACGCCGGGTGGCTGTGATCAGAATCATCGACGGCTCGCTCTGTTTCATCGTAACGTTTGCCGTTGCCGTAGCCGCAGTGGCCGCCGTGGCGGCGGTGATGCTGTCACTCGAATATGTGGGCGTATTCAAGGGATCATTTAAATTCACGTCGCTGTTTACGGATAAATCGCCGTTGCAGAACGTATTCAAAGATCTCTTCGATAACCGCCTTACGCAGTACCTCGACGCGGCGAAAGACGCGATGACGAAAGCGGCGGGCTGATCGCCGTTTACGGGAGAGTGCCTGCGGAAAATCTTAAATTTAAAACGAATTATGCCCGCTTCCGTAAATCGGAGCGGGCTGTTTTTATGCTGGCGTATATGCCTGTGCGAAATAGAACGAAATATATGCGTAAGGCGGGGATATGCGCTTTGTTTTATCGTAAATCTGTGGGGTATGGGCGTGGGTTTCGCGTTTTATCACTCGAACTGGTTCGCCAGAATTTCCGCCGTCAGACGTACGAGATTCACAAGATTGCGGTCGATTTTTGCATTTTCTTCTTTGTCGAGTACGGCTACTGCGCCGAGGCAATCTCCGCCCGAAACCACGGGTACGATAATCTGCGCCGTAACGCCCTCTTCCCGATTTGACGTGATCGGGATCATGTCGCTTCCTTCCGCGCGCGAGGCGGCGTAACTTTTGCGGCTTTTTAAAATTTTATCCATTTCGTCGGAAAGAGTTTTCCCCGAGAACTCTTTTTTCCCTTCGCCGAAAGCGTACAATATGCCGTCGGTATCGCACACGACGGAAAGTTTTCCGCTGAGATCGTTTAAAGATTTCGCGGCGGCTTCGCTGAATCGTTCGATCGTGGCGATCGGCGAGTATTTTTTCAGCATCAATTCGTCGCGATCGGTGAAAATTTCAAGCGGATCTCCCTCTTTGATCCGTAACGTTCTGCGGATTTCCTTCGGAATCACCACTCTGCCCAGTTCGTCGATTCTTCTCACTATACCCGTTGCTTTCATATTTCCTCCCGTGGCGCAATGTTTCGTTTCCGCGTTAATGTGCGGCGATCCGCCGTCGCAAAAACGTTTTTGCGTTCTGTAACAGATTGCGTAAACGGATAAAAAAGTATGCAACTATTCAAAAAAATCTTTCGTTACTTGTAAAAAACGCTTGCGTTTTTCGCCTATGTATGGTATGATATACAGGCAACGGAGATGCGGGAATAGCTCAGTGGTAGAGCGTCACCTTGCCAAGGTGAATGTCGCGGGTTCGAGTCTCGTTTCCCGCTCCATACGCAATCGTCGCGAAAAAGGCGGCGAAGAAAAAGAAGAAACCTTGAATGATCAAGGTTTCTTTTCGTTTTAGAGGCGGTGTTTTTTACCTGAAACAAAAACAGGTACAGATTACGGAGAAACGTTATGAAATCGCTGAAAGAATTGTATAAAATCGGCAGAGGCCCGTCGAGTTCTCACACGATCGGACCGCAGATCGTTGCGGAATACGCTCTGCAAACGTACGGAACGGGGAAATACGCCGTGGAACTTTTCGGCTCGCTTGCGCTCACGGGTAAGGGGCACGGAACAGACCGCGTTTTAAAACAGGTGCTTGGGGCGGATACGGAAATTATTTTCAATACGGCGGAAAAAAATCTCCCTCATCCGAACACATTGAAAATATATAAATTTTCTTCGTTTGACGCGAAAGGAAAAAGCGATCTTGTGATAACGGCGCAAAGCGTCGGCGGAGGCAGCGTGGTGATCAACGGAAAAAATTATCCCGAAACGCCCGAAGTATACCCGCAGAAAAATTTTGAAGAGATCAAGAAATTCATCTCCGCGAGAAACATGTCGCTTGTGGAATACGTGATGTTTTACGAGCCCGACGCCTTTTTGTATTTTAAAAAAGTGTGGGCGGCGATGAAGGACAGCGTGGAACGCGGGCTTACAAAGAGCGGCGTGCTTCCCGGCGGATTGCGGCTGGAAAGAAAAGCGAAAACGCTGGATACGGCGGAATCGAAATTCGAGACTGCCGTAATGCGCGAAAACAGAAAAATTTCCGCCTATTCGTTCGCCGTGGCGGAAGAAAACGCGGATAACGGCGTCGTCGTCACCGCGCCTACGTGCGGCTCTGCGGGGATCCTTCCCGCCGTGCTCTATTATATGTGGAAAGATTGCAACGTTTCCGAGCACGAAATCGCGGAGGCGATCGCGGTGGCGGGTGTAATCGGCAACGTGGTGAAAGCAAATGCCTCGATAAGCGGCGCGGAATGCGGCTGCCAGGCGGAAGTGGGCGTGGCGTGTTCCATGGCTGCCGCCGCGCTTTCTTCTATTTTCGATCTCGACGAAGACGGCGTGGAGTGTTCTGCGGAAATCGCGCTGGAACATAATCTCGGGCTCACCTGCGATCCCGCGCTGGGGCTGGTGCAGATCCCCTGCATCGAGCGTAACGCGGTGGCGGCGATCGAGGCGGTAAATGCCGTGGCTCTCTCGAAATCGCTGAAAAACAAGCGCAAGATTTCGTTCGACGACGTGGTGAAAGTGATGTACGAAACCGGGCGGGATATGAATAAACGCTATCGGGAAACTTCGACTGGCGGGCTCGCTTCGTTGTACGTGGCGAAGAAAGAAGATGATACGGCGCGGTGAACGTTAAAAAAATCCGCTTGCATTTTTTGCCCGGACGTGGTATAATAAAGAAAAACGGAACGCACGGCATAAAGAAAAACGGCAAATGAGTTTTTCGGCGTGCTCAAAGGCGTTCTTACGGGGCACGGATAAGTATGGAAAGTCTTTTGAAAAATACAAACGCGTATAAATTGCTTTCCGCCCGTAAGGGCTCGCTCAGGCACGCCTATTTATTGCTTTTTCCCGACGGAAAGAACCTCAGAAAAATGCTCCGTGCGTTTGCCCCTCTGTTTTTCGCCGCGGACGGCGTGGCGAGCGGGGCGGAAGATACGGCGGCGGAAAAGAGAATTGCCGCGTTGATCGAAAAGGAAAGTTTTTCCGACTGCCTGTTTTTCCCGGAAGAAGGCAAGAAATTCACCGTGGAAAACGCCGCGGCGGTGGAAGAAGAATGTTCTTTACGCCCCGTGGAAGGCGAACGGAAGTTATTCGTGATCGGCGATTTTTCGGAAGCGACGAAAGAAGCGCAGAATAAATTGCTGAAAATGCTGGAAGAGCCGCCCGAAAGCGTGAGTTTTCTGCTGGGGGCAACTTCTTCGTTTTCTGTGCTGCCCACCGTGCTTTCCCGCGTGGAAAAACTGGAAATACCGCCCTTTTCCGTTGAGGAAATTACGGCATATTTAAAGAGAAACGTACCGGGAATCACGAACGCGGAAGCGGCGTTATGTGCCGGATCGAGCGGCGGAATCGCGGGAAAGGCATACGATCTTTCTACGGGCGGATATTTTCACGAACTGTTGAATTCCGCTTATGATCTTTGCTTTTCTACGGTTGCTTCGTTGCCCGCGATTGTGAGGCAATGCGGCGAAACGAAATATAAAAAAGAACTGCTATCGCTTCTGAAAATCATTTTTTTCGACGCGGCGATGTACAAAATGCGGTGCGACGGGATGAGAAGCGGATCGGAAAACGCGGCGGACGATCGGATAAAAAAAATATCGTCAGAATATTCTTACGGCAGCCTTCTGAAGGCACAGAAAATTCTGACGGACGCGGAAAAACAATTGTATTTCAACGGAATTTTTGCGCAGATTCTGGAAATTTCCGTAAGCAAAATCATTTCTTTGAAAAACGGATAATCAAGTGGAAGCAAGGCGGGAAATACGCAAATCCGCGCACATACTCCCTATGTTTTATAAGGAACAGTTTATGATTAAAGTAGTAGTGATAAAATTCAAGAGCGGCGGAAAACTGTATTATTTCGCGCCGAAGGCGGGCGAAGAATATCTTCGCGATATGCCCGTGATCGTGGAAACCGCCAAAGGGCTGGAATACGCCTGGGTGGCGTATCCCGAAAAAGAGGTGGACGAAAGCGAAATTACGCCGCCGCTGAAAAGCGTCGTGCGGATTGCCACGGAAAAGGACAAAGAGTTTTACAAGGCTTGTCAGGAGAAAAAGCCGCAGGCGATGGCGATCTGCAAGGAAAAAATCCGCGAACTTAATCTGGAAATGAAACTGGTGGATTGCGAATACGCGTTCGACGGCTCGAAAATCGTATTTTTCTTCACGTCGGCGGGCAGAGTCGATTTCAGAGAACTCGTGCGGAATCTTGCCGCAACGTTCCACAACCGCATCGAATTGAGGCAGGTGGGTACGCGCGACGAAACGAAATATCTCGGCGGAATCGCGCCGTGCGGACGGGTGTGCTGCTGCGCGGGAAATATGCCCGAATTTAAAAAAGTGACGATTAAAATGGCGAAAACGCAAGGGCTGTCGCTGAATCCGGGAAAGATCAGCGGGCTTTGCGGCAGGCTGATGTGCTGCCTTTCGTACGAGAGCGATTATTATGCCGAGGCGTTTAAAAACGTGCCGAAAGTGGGCTCGGAGGCGGGCTCGCCCGACGGAAACGGCACCGTGGTTTCCGTGAATATGCTGAAAATGGAAGCGAAACTGCGCATTACCGATAATGCGGGTAACGTCGTATACCGCGATTTTCCCGTATCGGAGTTGCGCTTTAAAAAGCCCGCGCAAAACGACGGCGGTCAAGGCGGGCAAAATCGGAACGGCGCGGCGGACGGAGCGAATAAAAACGGCGGCAAAGGGAAAAAAGACCGTAAAGACAAGCGTTCGGACGCGGAGCGGAACGGATGTGCGGATGCCGCTTTGCAAAACGAAACCGTTGATTCGGCCGCCGATTCCGCCGAAGACGAATATGCGGAAGATTTTGATGACACGGACGAAATCTGATTGCCGTTTTATTCCCGTTTGCATGCGGAATTACGTTATAAAATAAACAAAAGCATTTACAAAAGAAAGACTTATCAAAAAACGCCTTATTATCGAGATAACGCGTTTTTTTGTTTAGAAATCGTGGCGGAGCCGACCGCGTGAAAAAGAAGAGAAGAAAACCGAAGATCGGGGTAATCTTCGTGCGGCGTTTAAAAGCCTCTTCTTGGGGGTAGAAATAATTATATGGAAAAGAATACAAAAAAGAAAAAAATCGTTTTGCCCGTTGTGCCGCTTCGAGGGAAAGTGGCGTTTCCGAACGCCCTTTTATCGTTTGACGCGGGGAGAAAAGGCACGATCGAGGCAATTAAAAAGGCTTCTGCGGAATTTAACGGTGAACTTCTTATCTGCACGCAGAAAGACACGGAAAAGAACGACGTGACGGGCGAGGATATGTATACCGTCGGCACGTTGGTGGAAGTGAAACAGGCGACGCCTCTTCCGGGCGGCGCGGTGCGCGTGCTTGCGGAAGGAAAACGGCGCATGAAAGTGAAAGCGTTCGCGGAAGACGAGTGTTTTTTTGCGGAATGTGTTCCCCTGCTTCCCGTTCACGGCGATCCCGTACTGGAAGAGGCTTATCTTCGTTCCGCGCGATCGCTGGTGAACGACGTGTTGTTGTCCGACGGAAAACTTGGCAAAGAGACTGCCGCGCGGCTGGATAACTGCACCGACGCGGACGAATACGTAGACGCGGCGATTAACGCCATGCGTGTGCGGCTCGACGTGAAGCAGGCGATCTTGCAGGAAACCGACGTTGTGGAACGACTGAAACTTCTGGAACGTTGCCTGAATGACGAACTGGAAATCGCGAAAATAGAAAAACGGATTTCTTCCGCCGTGCGGCAGAATATCGAGCGTTCGCAAAAGGATTATTATCTTCGCGAACAACTGAAAGCCATTCACGGCGAACTGGGCGACGACGGAAAAGAACAGGATAAATACAAAGAAAAAATCGAACAGAAAAATCTGCCCGATTACATGAAAGAAAAATGCCTGAAAGAAGTGGACAGGCTTTCGCGGATGCAGGCGGCTTCACCCGAATACACCGTGATTACGGGCTATCTCGATTGGGTGCTGGATCTGCCGTGGACGGAAGAAACGAAGGACACGGAAAAACTGTCGGACGCCACCGCCGTGCTGGAAGAAGATCACTATGCGCTGGAAAAAATCAAAGAACGCATTGTGGAATATCTGGCGGTGCTGAAACTGACGGGCAGCATGAACGCGCCCATTTTATGTTTCGTAGGCCCTCCGGGCGTAGGCAAAACGAGTATCGCGCGCTCGATCGCGCGGGCGTTGGGGCGTAAATTCGTGAGAATGAGCCTCGGCGGAGTGAAAGACGAGGCTGAAATACGCGGGCACAGGCGTACGTATATCGGCGCGATGCCCGGGCGGATTTTATACGGAATGAAAAACACAGGCTCGGTAAATCCCGTCTTTCTTCTCGACGAAATCGATAAAATTTCTTCGGATATGCGCGGCGATCCCGCAAGCGCTCTTTTGGAAGTGCTCGATCCCGAGCAGAATTCCACGTTCCGCGATCGTTATCTCGAAGAGCCGTACGATCTTTCCAAAGTGCTGTTTATCACCACGGCAAATACCTTGGATACGATTCCTTCCCCCCTGCTCGATCGTATGGAGGTGATCGAACTTTCCGGCTATACGTTAGAGGAAAAGAAGGAAATCGCGAAACGCTATCTGATTCCCAAGCAGTTGAAAGCGAACGGCTTGACGGAAAAAGACGCTTTGTTCACCGACGGCGCGATCCGCGCGATCATCGAGGGCTATACGATGGAAGCGGGCGTAAGATCATTGGAGCGCACGATCGGCACGGTATGCCGTAAAATCGCGGTGTCCGTGGCAAACGGCGCGGAGAGAACGAAAACGAACGTAACGATCGAAGACGTTGAAAAATTGCTCGGCGCACCGCGTTTTTCCAAAAACGAAATGAACAAAAAAAGCGAAGTCGGAGCCGCCGTGGGGCTTGCCTGGACGGCTGTGGGCGGCGTGACGCTCACCGTGGAAGCGACGATCGTGAAAGGCAAAGGCGACGTGCGGCTGACGGGAAAACTCGGCGACGTGATGAAAGAATCCGCCCTTGCCGCGCTGACGTTTATTCGTTCCCGTGCGGGGCGCTACGGGCTCGATGAGGAAGCGTTTGAAAATTCCGACGTGCATATTCACGTGCCCGAAGGCGCAACGCCGAAGGACGGCCCTTCCGCAGGCATTACGATAGCGACGGCGGTGCTGTCCGCGTTTTCGTCGTTACCCGTAAAAAAGAGCGTGGCGATGACGGGCGAAATCACTTTGCGCGGAAAAGTGCTTCCGATCGGCGGGCTGAAAGAAAAAGTGCTGGCGGCACGCCGTGCGGGGATCAGGCGTGTGATTATTCCCGCCGATAATAAAAAAGATCTGGAAGAAATACCTTCGCAGGTGCGGAAAGAAATGACTTTTATTCCCGTTTCCGAGGCTGAGGAAGTGTTTAAAGAAGCGATCGAAGGATTTAAAATTCATACGGCGGCGAAGAATAAAAGCGTCGGCGGAGTGTTGATCGACGGCGCGGAAAGAAAAACGACGGGCGGCGAGCATACCGTGCCGCAGGGCGAAAATATGCCCTGCTGATCGGGCGACGAGGTGAATCATGCAAAACATAAAAACGGAAAATGCCGGGGGTATGGTCGTGAAGAACGCGACTTTTATCACGTCTGCGGCGAGCGAAGCGCAGTTTTTGCATACGGATAAAACGGTGATCGCGGTGTGCGGAAAATCGAACGTGGGAAAGAGCACGTTCATCAATATGCTTGCCAATCAGAAACGCCTTGCGAAAACTTCCGCGGCGCCCGGGCGCACGAGACTTGTGAATTATTTCGATTTCGGCGATTTTATCCTTGCCGATCTTCCGGGGTACGGATATGCGGAAGTATCGAAAGCGGAAAAGGCAAAATGGGCGAAAACGCTTGACGCTTTCTTTTCGAGGAAAAACGAAATCGCACATGTGTTTTTATTGCTCGATTGCCGGCACGATCCCACCGCCGACGATCTGCAGATGCTGCAATATCTGAATTATCACGTTGTGCCGTTCACTGCGGTGCTTACGAAAGGCGATAAACTTTCGAGGATGAAACTGAAAGAGCAGATCGTGAAGATTGCGGCGAAAGCGGGGCTTGCGGCGGGAAACGTTATAGCCACCAGCGGAGAAACGAGGCTTGGAAAAGAGGAAATCCTCTCGAAAATCGCACAGGTGATTGCCGTTCACGAAGAATATGCGGAAACGGAAGAAGAGACGGACGAAAGCGAAGAAGGCGAAGAAGATTGAAACGGCGGCGAGTCGTACGCGATTCTGCTGTTTCGGGCTTATTGCGCGTTGCGTTTTTTCAGCAGAAGGCATAAGACCATGCACTGATGCCGCGCCGCAGCATAATACATAACAATATACAAAAATAACCGCGGCTGTTTCAAAAAACAGTCGCGGTTATTTTTTTGCCTTTATGCTTTCAAAAATCCGTTATGCGGATTTTTTGTATACGAGAATCGGCTCTGCGCCGTCGGTGATACATTCTTTCGTAACGATCACTTCTTCCACGCCTTTTTCGGACGGGATCTTATACATAACGCCCGTCATTACGCCTTCGAGTATGGTGCGAAGTCCGCGCGCGCCCGTTTTCAGACGGATAGCGGTCTGCGCGATTTCGCGTATGGCGTCGTCTTCAACGGTGAGTTTTACGCCGTCAAGCCCCACGAGTTTCTGATACTGTTTAATGATCGCGTTCTTCGGTTCGGTGAGAATTTTAACCAGCGCGTTTTCGTCGAGCGGATTGAGATTGACTACGATGGGAAGCCTCCCTACGAATTCGGGAATCAGCCCGAATTTCGTAAGATCCTGCGGTTTCACGTCTTCCAGCGCGGAATAGTCCACTTCGTCTTTGCCGAGACGCACCTTTCCGCCGAAGCCGAGGGTGGTGTCGTCTTTTCTCGAAGCGACGATTTTATCCAGCCCCACAAACGCCCCGCCGCAGATGAAGAGGATGTTCGTGGTGTCGATCC
>CAJKUC010000012.1 GCA_905203015.1 uncultured Christensenella sp.
TTTCCCCGGCGTATTCTTCGTAATCGTTGATCCCGATTTTCGCTTTTATCGCCAAGTCGTTGAAATAATCCGAAAAACAGTCCGTGGTAAACCGCCGCGCGCAAATCTTCTGATTGCACAAAAAATATTTCTTTCTCTTCGCTTTTCCGTCCAACGTGCCTCTTTGTTTCGCAAGCGCAAGCACGCTGTATCCGTATAAATTCTTGATTTTTTCGTTATGTTTCCAAAGTTTCGCAACCACGCTTTTCAGAATATACACGAAAAGCGTATTATCACCGCGACGAAACCGAAAATCTTCGTACAGCCGCAAAAATTTACAATACGCCTGTTCGCAAACCATTTCTTCTATCGTGTAAAACGGCATAGCAATCCGCTGTTCACCGGCGGACAAAATCGTAATCACCTCGGCAAGTTCGCGTGCGTCCGCGCCCCAGCTTTCCGGGCGTTGCTCATCCGCAACCACCTTGATGAACGGAAAATTATCCACCGTTGCCGAATGTCGGCTCATTTTCAGCCACGAATTAAACAAATCGTTTTTCTGATTCGTTTCTTCCGCGATCTTCTTGATTTCTTTCAATTCCAGATTGTTTCCGCGCTCTTTCCCGATTTCCGTGATCGCCACCACGCCGAACTCGAAACTGCCCGCTTTCGGATTGTTTTCTATCACCCTTCTGCCAAGCCGCAAAATATCGAAATCGAGAATATGACTATGCTTTTCGGCGCGTTCCGCTTCCGCGAAAAAATCCGTCAGCCACAACGGAAAATTTCCGCCGTCTGTCATCGCAGTATCGCTTCTTATGGCATAATTCGATACAATCAGACTGCTTTGAATCACGTAGATAAAATACGCCTGCGCGTACGTTTCTAAAACGTCGAAGATATGCGCCGTTTTCAAGCCGTCTTTATATGTTTCGCCGTAGCGTAAAACGTCGTAATTATATAATTGCCCCGTACCTGTACCGTGAATTTCGTATCTTTTCCGCTTTTTTGCTGCCCACGCTTTCACGCTCGCCAGATTATACACGGTGTGATATTCCATACATTTTTTCAGCTCTTTTTCAAAACATATCCACGGAAAATACGGGAATTTCATATCGTTTTCCCGCAAGATTTCAAGGGCTTTCTGCCGAAACATCACTTCCTGACTTAACGCCATATCCGTGATAAGCGTTGTCTTTCTCATTCCCATACTGCCGCACGAAAGCGAAACGATCGGCAATTCGTTGATAAATCCGCAATTCCGAGCTTCAAAGTGCCGCAAGCGATTGACGGCTATTTTTTTACGCCAACGATTGAACACCGCCCATACGAACACGCCTGTAAACTGCCAAGGGAACGCCTTGAACGGCACACGTAAATCGGCAAACAGTTTTACCGCTTGCACGTACAACGACGGCATATCGAACGACACCGCAAAATAAAAATAATACGCGAAAAATTCGAGAATGATTGATAGAAAATTCAAATGCGCCAGCCACAACGCCGACCAGCATTTGAATATTATCGGGTACACCTTTAAAAACGCTAAGTATTCTCTTACAAAACGCTTTACGGGCTGATACGTAACCTTCGCCGCTGATTTAAAGATTTTCAGCGGCAATGTATCGCGGTTGTGCTTCGTGTTTTCTTTTGCGTACAGCCGTTTGATTACGATTTTCAGCACCACCAGGCACGGCAAAACGATGAGTATGATTTTACTGAATTTTCCTACGCTTTGCGCAATGCGCCCGAAATATCCCCACGCGTTTTCGCCATCTGCGAGTAACAAAAAATACAGCTTCGCCGACGTGAAAAAACCTTGCATATCCTTCGGCGCGAATGTAGGCTTGCCCCACACTTCCGAATACCGAGCCACGGACGGAACGGGGGAATCTCTTGCTCCGAATAACGCTCTGAAATAATACGAAACGCTACCGAATAAATCGAATACGCTTTCTTTCAATCTCGCATACGACGAAGAAAACAACAAAAAGCCGAACGCCACGAACGCGCACGAAATTACCGCCGTTACGCACGCATTAACTATCGTATAAAATTTCCGTTCGTTTCGCATCAGCCCCCTCCGTTTGCTTTGCGGTATACACGAAATACCCGCCCGTTACAAGCGCGACTATCATAAGTACTACCGCTATAATTCGTTTGATTTTCTTCATTTGCTACCACCATTCTTCGTCGTTCCGGCTGTTTTGAAATTCTTTTCTGACGCGTTTCTCGATTTTTCGGCGTTCGCGTTTTGTATGCAGTTTTTTACATACGCTCGCTATGCCTTTGAACGGCAACGAAATCACAAATATGATTCCGTTTACTACCATCGGCAACAACGGCGCAAGAATTATCAGCGCAATCAAGCCCAAAATCGCATACAAAAGTTTTTTACCGTCCGCCGATACGCAACCGCTTCCGCCGATGCCGCCCGGCTCGTTGGATGGCTCGCGTCCGCCCGTCTGTTTATTGTCTATCACGCCAAGATTGTATGTTATTCCGTCCGTAACGAATTTCAGCCGCAATATCGTTACGTCGCCCACAAGCGTGGAATTTGCCGTCGTCGCGCCCGTAGTGCCGCCGCTTTGCACTATGTAGTCCGTTTCCGTAAATCTGAGTACCCACTTTTTGCCTTTCAGCTCGTTTAAGGTTTCGTCCGTCAGCGTTACCGCCGATTGATCGCCGCCACGGCTTTTGAAGATCTTCGTTTTATCTTCGCTTCCCGTAAATTTCTCTACGCTTTCGATACGATCCCACTTGTACGTTCCCGCAAATAATCCGTCGCCCGTATGTTCCACTTTGTCCGTGTATTTCAGATACGCGTATTTGTCCTCTTTCTCGCCGAACGTTTCTTTTTCGCCTACGAAATTGATAAACGACCAACGATATTTTTGCGTTGTGTAGTACACGTCCGCTTCCAAAAGACTATCTATCCGCTTATCCGTATTAAACGCCACGAAATGACTGTCGCACGCGCTCGCGTACAGATTGAACCCGTTTTCATACCGCACAAACCCCACGAATTTGTCCGTGATTTCTATCGTTTCTATATCCACGCAACTCACATATTCTTTGCCGTTGATTTTGCCGAACGTGTATTGTTTATTCACCGCAAAATTCACTTCCGTTACCGTGTTTCCGCCGCTCGCGGGTGTATCTACGCTTTCATCGAACGGGCGGTAAATCGAACTGATCACGTAATACCTTGTCGGATCGGTTTTCACCGTGAAATTCAGCACTTTATACTTATACAGCGTGCCGCTGTTATCTATCTTTTGCAATCGATAGGTTAAAAAGCTGATTTCGTCGTTAATCGTAGAAGAAAGATTCACGCTCGACGCCGAGTAGTTTTTTTTCTCGCCGCTCGGCTGATACACGTACAAAAACAACTCTTTTTCCGTACTTTCCGCCACCTGTATCAACTGCAACGAATAATCCTGCCCGTTTAACGGATAATTTCCCACCTGAAACAATTTGTCTTTCTGCAAATCCTGCAATACCCCGGAATACCCTTCCGCTTTCGTTTCAAATTGTTTTGTATGTACCGCCGCCAAGACGGTACATACAACAATAGCAAAAGCGAAAATCATACTTAAAATTTTCTCTCTCGCCTTACCCATTTAAAATACTATCGCCTCCTTGTCTAATCTGATGCCCGTTACTTTACTGCTTAAAGTAAAATAGATTGTTACGCTTGACTTTTCGTTGTATGAACTCACCACCAGCGCGAACATATCGTTATACGCCTTTTCTTCGATGTGCGCCGTATCCAGCCCCGGATAGATTGCCTGTAACACGCCCGTAAGGTTTTCCCCTTTCGGCGTTACTCTGAACGAGCTTTCCGATTTTTCTATCTCAAACCCGTCCGTTAAATCCGTTTCGGTTTGAAATTGTCTATTCTCGCCGTTTACCGAAAACGAAAAGTCTTTGCTTTTATCCGCGGCGTTCGGCACAATCTTTACGTTATAGCCTTTATTCTCGTCCGTTGCGAATGAAAACGTGTATTTTACTTCCACCTGCATAGGCTTTGCACGCGTGATTTCGTACCCGCCCGCGCTTGACATGATTTCCTTGCCGTCTACCCTGATATAAAACGTTTTGAAATCGTCCGTAAATCCGTTCGTGAACCGCGCCACTACGCCGACGATGATGATCGCCACCAGCACGATTCCGACGTATGCAAGCCAACCCGCGCTTTTTCGTTTTACCACATTCTTTCACCTCCCGTTTAATTTTTTTGCGTGGGCTAACTAAAATTCCATTTCGTTTTGGCTCATATTCACGCCCGTTACCACGCCCGGATCGTACACGACTTTGATCGTTTTACTGCACCCCGAATTTCTCTCGGTGAGCGTTACGTTGAAATAACATTCGCTGACGTACGAACGGAATTTCCCTTCATAGAAAATCGTTCTCCCGCCGTCCATTCGCCCCGTACCGCGATAAAAATCTTCCGCCGCCGACAGCGTTTTTATCGTCAGTTTTCCGTCCGCATAACTCGCCGAGATCAACGCGTCTTTCAATGAATCGTACTCTACCGTTTCGTCGCTCGTATCGTACCATTTGTCTTTGTTCTGCGCCTGGAAATGCTCCATATATCCGAGAATCACCTGTCCTACGCCCGTTACGCTTACCGTTACGTTATTGAACTTCTCGCCCACCGAACCGAACGGATTGCTCATTTCAACCGCGTATTCGTATGTATTCCCGATTCCGAAACGATACGCGCCGTCCGTTTCCTGCGTACTCCCCGCAAGCGTTATCTCGGTAGGCTGCCCCGCGTATGTTACGGTACATGTCGCCACGTACCCGCCTTGCCGCGTTACGCACACCACTACGATTTCGCCCGTGAACGGCTGTTTGCACGTTACCGTTGCAGAAAGCGAGCCGTCTGAGTCCGGCGTTACCGTGAGATAATCCGTTACTTCCGCTTTTTGCTTTTCGCCCCATTCTACCGACCAGTCTACCGTTACGTTCTTCGCCGTACTCGGCTCGATTATCGCCTGTATTTTCTTGCTCACCGTCTTTTGTTCGCCTGCGCTTTCCGAAAGCAACGAAACCGCTGCGCGGTCCATAGATAACTTCGCTATTTTGACAGGCTTCGCCTGTCCCGTTTGGCTTTGTTCCTGCGTTACGGGTATAGGCGCAGCGGAACTTTTACCGCAACCCGATAAACAAAACGTACCGACCATACCCGCGATTAACGCGCTTAGAAGTAATGTTTTAGCTTTATATTTTTTCATTTCGTTTTACCTCCCGTTCGTATCAATAAAAATGCGTGCCGTTTGAAGAAATCGAGGCGTAAAGCGTAATATCGCCCACCCAATCCGCGGGGATCGTGCCGTCAAACGGTATGGTCGCGTCCCAATCCAAGTACCAGCCCTTGAACGTGTACGTTACTTTGCCGGTGCCGTTGCCGTTATGATATTCCCCTTTTTCGCCGCTGCAAGAAAAACTTGATTTCAACGCGCTTACGCTTGCTCCCGTGCCGTATGTATACGTTTCGGGATAGCTCCCGCCGTCCTGCTTGCTCAGTCCGCATTCAGAGCCTTTTTCAAACAGCGTGGTTGCCCACTTATACCCCGCCGCGCGATACGTGATTTTGTATGTTTTGGCTTTCATTTCTTCCCCGAACGTCAGCTCGGTATTATAAAGCGCAATGCTTTCCGGCTTGATCTGTCCTTGCGTGGCTTTCGTGTTCAGCGTAAACGTATAATTCGTAAGCGCGTTACCAGCTGAATCGTTTAACGCGATAAGCACCGCCCCCGAACCGTAATTGTAAATCGCATTGATCGCCTGATTGTAGTCCGTCGCGCTCGTCAGCTTGTCCGCATACGCCTTGTTGAATAAATCGCTTATCACAAACCCGTTCGTCGTTGCCGTTACTTCGGGCGTTTTCGCCGCAGTACCGCCGATTTTTTCAAGCGCGCTTAATAGCGTAGGCTTATACGTTACTTTCATTTCGCTCGGAGCGGCGATCTCGCTGTCTTGCAATTCTATCGTGTATGGCGAGCTTTTATTGTAGGCGTAATTTATTGTTATCGGCGTATCGCTCGAAAAATCCGCGTATACCGTCCCCGTCTTTTTCGCGTTGTTCACGCTCGGCGTTTTCCCTTCCTGTGCTACAGATAATTCGTATGATACGAGCTGCTGTTTGTAATCTATCGTGCAACTCGCCGCCGCTTCAGCGTTTTCCCGCGAAGTTACCGTTAGTATCACCTGCTCGCCGAACGCCTGATAACATGTTACCGACGCCATCAACGAGCCGTCTGCGGCGGGCGTTACGCCTATATACTCGCTCAACGTCTTTCCGCTCGCCCATTCCGATTCCGGATTTTTAAACGCCGCCGACCAATCCACTTTTTTATTCGCCGCGTTGTTCGGCGAGATTGTCGCGATGATATTCGCCGTTACGGCATTACTCGCTTCGTTGCCCGATTCGTCCGCATACGTTGCCGCCGTAAACGCCATCTTCGCGGGCATGGCATAGTACTTGCCGCCGCTTAAATCGTTCCCGTTTTCGTCCGTTACGTTCGGAATCGTTTTCGGCGGATTTTCGTTCGTGTTTGCCGTATATCCGCCAACCATAGGCGGGTTGTTCGCGGTTTTCGCTATGATTAACCCCGCGCCTGCCGCCATACATACCGCCGCCGTTGCCGCCGTAAGACTTGCTATCAGTTTTGTTTTCGTTGTTTTCATTGTAATTTCTCTCCTTTAAAATTTTATGGTTTTCGTCCGCGCCGATTTTTTCTCGGCGCGGACTGTATTTTCGATAAATCTTCTGCCTTTATCTCAGAAGCATTTTCAGAAAAATTTTATCCGAGGCTCTTGCGGGTTTCACGGGACACTCGTATTCCGTGCCGTCCTCGTCGTAAGACACCACCTTGTACGTATTGCCGGAAATGATGTCGCCGTTATCTGCTTTCAACTCGAACGGCGTTACGGCAAGTTCCGCTTCTTTTTCGCCGTTAAACACGATTTCAAGAAGCTTGTACCCGCCGAAATCGGGCGGTTTCACCGCCGCCACTACGTCAAGCCCGCGCACGTTGCCCTTGATAAAATAACAGTCGAACTGTTTGCCGTTCTTCTCGTAAAAGCCTTTTTCCACCATAATTTTTTTCGTCTGATTTTCCATTTTTCACCTCGTTTTTATTTAGATTTTTTCTGCGAAATTTCCTTCGCTTCTTCCTTCGTTTTACCTTCGGATAATGCTTTTTTGTACTTATACAACCCCGCATGATCCGATTGCGCTTGCAAGTATCCCGAACGCATTCCCGCTTCGTAATCCGTTAGTTCTTTGCCCTCTTTCGGTCCATACGTATGGACTTTCGCTTTCCGATCTTCCGCATACCCTTTCGCACGCTTGCTCGGTACTGACCATCTGCGTATGTTGTACTTATCCGCGTTTTTTGAAGGCTTTGTTTCGTTTTTTGCCATTTCTGTTCTCCTTTCAATTTTTTGCCCGTATCGCCGTTAGCTAAGCGGTTTTTGTAGCGGGGTGCGCTTACGCCGATTCTTTCCGAATGCTTCGCGGCCCGCCTGTTCAGTTGTAATTTTTTATCTGCAATAGCCGAATTTTTCTTTGGAGCATCACGTTCCCCTGCGGCGACTCACAAGAAAAAGCGACGTCTTTCTTTTTCCTATAATCTGCCCCGCCTGTTTCATTCAGCCGTTACATTCGTTGTTTCCCTACCACCCACCCCGAAGCAACTTTACTACTCTACGTACTGCCGCGTATACATACTCACGGAAATTCGCTTCCCGTCTATGTTTTTACGCAAGCAAAACACAAATTCGTACAGATCGTCCAACTGTTTCGTCCGCCGATAAAATGTATCGTGACTGTACATTGCCGTATCTTCCTCCGGATCATACTTCACGCCGACGGACTGCGTTACTATGTAATTTTTCGTGCGATACGCATTATCCGCCATTTCCAGACAATCTGCAAACTCTTCCTTACTGATCTGCATTTTTCATACCTCCTTGTAAATTTCTTTTTGTAAATATATCAATAATTGCTTATGCAATTTTTGAACCGTATCCGCAACATAAGCAGCTTCCCTTGCATACGCGCTTTGAGTCAATCCCTCGACATATAATTTGTAATATAATTCGTATAATTGCGGCATCGCATTGCATATTGCTTGATTGTATTTCTTAGCCAGACCGACCGTTCCGTTTTCACCGATTATTGAGTTGGCTTCATCAAAAACTTTTTTCCTTTGGTAATAAAATCGAATTTGCCGCAAATCATACTTTAATTGCTCAAACATTTCAACCTCCCTACAATTTTTCGGAAAGAATTACCCCCCCCTCACTATTCATGCCGAAAAAATGAGGGGGTGGCAACTAAAAACTTTTAATTTTTCATAAATTGCTTGATTTGATAAAAAATTTTTTGTAATTTTTTATGAAGAGCCGGACGTGAAATTCCATATTTTTTCGACAATGTGCGTTCGGAATAATTTTCATAAAAGAACATTTGAATCAATTTATAATCTTCCGGCGAAAGAAGTTTTATCGCCTTATTCAACAACGAGATCATAATTTTATCTTCGACTTGCTTTTCTATGTTAATGCTTTTATCCTCAAACGTTTCTGCGCCGAGAGTTTCGTCCGTATCCAAAGCGTCATAAGAAACATCGCCGCGCTTACGCGAACATTCATCTATGTATTTTTGCCGACGATTGTATTTGTAATATTCCTTATAATCTTCCTCAGTTACTTCCATAAGCATTCCGTGCAAAGGCAAAAAGAATTTTTCCGCATAAGACTTGTCCGTCTGTTCGAGTTTTTGAAGTTCGATATATGTAATTTCTTTATAATTGTCGTTTACTAAAATAAATACTTTCTTAGGTGTATATTTCACCATTTTGTCCTCCTGAATCTGAAATTTGATTTTTAGTTCAAACTTCAAATCCGGAGGACTTCTTATTCTATATTGCCCGCCCTTATTTAAATGAAAATATACAAAAATGCGCCTATCTCACAAAATTTCAATTTGCAAAATAGACGCATTTTCGATTTTTTGATGATGTTGTTTAGCATATCTACTGTTTCCGTATCTTTCCCTCTTACTTTTTCTGCTACTCTTTCCGCTGCCGTTTACCCCGATATTTCAAGATTTCGGCTATCGCTTAATGCGAGCGATACTGCGTAAAATTTATTTTCACGCATAAAAAAATCCCCTCCTTCCAAAAAACTCGGAAAGAGAGAATTTTACATAACCGTACCGTCCCGTACTTACCTCGTTTTTTTTATTACGGGACTATACCATTTTGCTATTTTTTACCTTTTAAATTTTTATCTTATGTTTTTATACAACGGTCCGTAGGCGGCGCAGGCGCGGTAGTCCTGCCCTTCTTTGTCCATTCCGAACGCGTTCCACGCCGCGGGGCGATAAATATCCTTTTCATCCACGTTGTGCATACACACGGGGATTCTCAGCATAGAACACATTGTGATTAAGTCCGCGCCGATATGTCCGTAGGAAATCGCGCCGTGATTTGCGCCCCAGTTATTCATTACGTCATACGCAGATTTGAACGCACCTTTGCCCGTTACGCGCGGCGTAAACCACGTACAAGGCCACGTATAGTCCGTTCTCTTCCACAGTTTATCCGTTACTTCGTCCGGCAGTTTCACCGTCCAGCCCTCTACGATCTGCAAGACAGGTCCTAAGCCTTTGATAAGGTTAAGCCTTATCATTGTGGCGGGCATTTCCGCGCGCGTTACAAACCTAGAAGAATATCCGCCGCCGCGGAAATATCCTAAATCCGCATACGGCCACGTGGTGGCGTTCATCATAGTATCGATATCTTTATCCGTTACTTCCCACCACTTTTTCATTACGGCGTTGCCGCGTTCATCCTTGACTTCGCCGCACGCGTCTACACAGCACGCGCCTGAATTGATGAGATGAATAAACCCGTCCGCTTCTTTCGCTTTACCTTCGATTTCGTAACCCGTTACGCGCTTCACCGCTTCGCCCGACCAGTACGTTCTTACGTCCGCAAACATCTGCGCTCTGCCCGTCAGAAGTTTCATAAACAACATACTCGTGGCGTTTAAGGTGTCGTTTTCCGTGCCTAAAATATACGGTTCTCTCGCGCCGTCCCAGTCGAACGACGAGTTAAGAATACTTTCGGGAAAATCGCAGTTCGGGTAGAAGTCCGTCCATTGCCGTTGCCCCTGAAAACCGCCGACAATCGCGTTATGCCCTACGGCTTCTTCTTCACAGCCCTGCGGCAGGTTCTTATTGCCGTTGTACAAGTCCTTGATAATGCACGCCATTTTCGCCGTGAATTCCCAGTCTTTCTCTTTTTCCGCGGCACTCTTCTGCATTTCTTTCGGGTTTTTATCGAAATCGGGCTTGCACTTCTCTTTCACCCATTTCAAGGCTTTTTCATACTCTTTCTCGTCGTAAATTCCCTTTTCCATTCGGCGGATGATTTCCACTTCGTCTACCGATTCCACCCGCATACCGAGATACTCTTCGAAAAATTCGGGACTAATAATCGAGCCGCCGATGCCCATCGTTACCGAACCGATTTGAAGGTAGGACTTACCGCGCATCGTTGCCACCGCTACCGCCGCACGGGCAAAGCGCAAAATCTTTTCCTGCACGTCTTGCGGAATCGTGGTATCGTCCGCTTCCTGCACTTCGTGTCCGTAAATGCCGAACGCGGGCAAGCCTTTCTGCGCGTGCGTTGCGAGAACGCTTGCAAGATACACCGCGCCGGGACGTTCCGTGCCGTTGAAACCCCACACCGCTTTGATTGTGAGCGGGTTCATATCCATTGTTTCCGCGCCGTAGCACCAGCACGGCGTTACCGTGAGCGTGATGTCCACGCCCGCTTTCTTGAATTTATCTTCGCATGCCGCCGCTTCCGCCACGCGCCCGATTGTGGTATCCGCGATAATCACTTTCGCGTGTTCGCCGTTTGAATAAAACACGTTTTCTTCGATGAGTTTCGCCGCGGATTTCGCCATGTTCATCGTCTGATCTTCAAGCGATTCGCGTACCTTGATTTTGCCTCGTCTGCCGTCGATTGTAGGGCGGATTCCGATTACGGGATAACTGCCGATAAGTCTGCTTTTTGCCATTGCTGTTTCTCCTTTGCGTTACTTGATAACGCCTTTTTTCAGAATGATATTCGCGTATACCGCTTCTTCGCCCGTAGCAATTACCGCAAACGCGGTTTTCGCACGCTCGTAAAACGCGAAGCGGTCGATATTCCCGATTTTTACGTTTTTATCGTGCTTTTCGGCTATCTTTTCGTATTCTTTCCAGATCACGGGATTGATTTTGCCTTTGTCGCAATCCATAAGCTGCATTAAAATCATATTCGGGTTCGAATACGTATCGAGCGGAATTAAGGAAAGCACCGCTTCAAGCATTGCCGCGCCGCCGATTCCGTCCGCGCGGATTACGCGGTTGCCGAACGTTTCCGCGGGAAAATTTCCGTCGGCGATTACGATTTCGTCGCCATGCCCCATTTCACAAAGCGTTTTCAATAACTCGGGCGATATTATTTTAGGTATGTTTTTTAACATGTTTTCACTCCCTTTTAATTTTGTTTTACAACAACGCCGCTTTGATATTTTCGTAGGCGATTTTTCGGGCGAGCACGATTGCCGCATTTTCGTCGTATTCGCCCTTTTCCGCTTTTTCGCCGATAAACGACGCTAATATCCGCCGATAAAAATCAAACCGCACGTACGATGAAAACGATCTGCTGTCCGTAAGCATTCCGTACTGCGTGCCGAGCGCCGAATATTCCGCCGCCGTTTCCAGTTGCCGCTTTATTCCGTTCACCGTATCGTTGAACCACCACGCCGCGCCGAGCTTCACTTGCGGAAACGCGCCCGTAAGCGCACCCAAAGCGCGCAAATCGTAATCGTTCAATGGGTAGACAACGATTTTCGGCAACCCGCCGAGCCGCGCGTTCTCTCTATCCAGAATTTTCGCAAGCTTATCCGTATCGATCGCGCCGCGCATAATATCAAAACCGCTGTCCTTCCCGCACATTTCGTACATTTTCGCGTTCACGTTGCGGAACGTGCCGAAATGCAGTTGCAAAAGCATTTTCCGCTTATAGCAGTTTTCTATCAGCCACACGAGATTTTCATCCCCTTCGTCGATAAAATCGAAGCCGTAGTCCGCGATTTTACAACCCTTTTCCACAAAATAATCCAGCCGTTTTTCAAGCTCGCTTTTCGCCGCGTTCTCTTTAAACCGCTGATCCGCGCGAAACGTGGGGCGCACTTTCACCCCGCCGATATCTCCGTGATTTTCAAGCGGCGAATACGGATCGTCCGTGGTGGCGATATATTCTACCTTAAACTTCTTCAAAAGTCCTTGCACCGAAAGCGTTTTTAAGGTTTCGTTCGCTTCTTCCCATATCTCTTCCGCCGTGTCTTCATTCAGCGGCTTGTTGATCCCGAATATGCGGCTCAATTCCATCTGACTCCACATATACACGGGATTGCCGCACAACAACGGCAATATTTCGGCGAATTTTAAAAATTTTTCTTTATAGTCCGCTTCGCCCGTGATATACTTTTCTTCCACGCCGCAAAGCCGCATCGCGCGCCATTTATAATGGTCGCCCGAAAGCCACAGCTCGCCGATATTCTCGAATTTCTTGTCCGCTTTTATCGCCTTTTCATCTAAATGACAATGATAATCGATAATCGGCAAATTCTTGATTTCTTCGTAAATTTTCTTCGCAGCTTCGTTTTCAAGCAACAATTCTTCGCCGTAATACGCTTTCATTTTTATACTCCGCTTGTCTTACACTCCGCTGTACGCCGAGAATCCGCCGTCTACCGGGATCACCGTTCCCGTTACGAATCCGCTTGCCGATTCGTCCGAAAGCCACAGTAAGCACCCGATTAAATCGGAAATTTCGCCGAATTTCTTCATCGGCGTTGCCGCTAATATCTTGCCCGTCCGCGCCGTCGGCGTGCCGTCCTGATTAAACAGTAACCCGCGATTCTGATTCGTTACGAAAAACCCCGGGGCGATTGCGTTGCATCGGATACCGCACGGCGCGAAATGCACCGCAAGCCACTCTGTAAAATTGCTTACGCCCGCTTTCGCCGCAGAGTACGCGGGTATCTTCGTCAACGGTCTGTATGCGTTCATGCTCGATATATTGACGATATTTCCGCCCGTTTGCACCATATCCGCCGCGAATACCTGCGTTACCAAAAACGCGCTTGTGATATTCAAATCGAATACGAATTTCAAACCGCTTTCATCGAGCGCGAAAAAGTCTTTGATTCCCGTCGTTTCGGGGAACATATACTCGTTATCGCACGTGGCTTTCGGATTGTTCCCGCCCGCGCCGTTGATAAGATAATTCACCGCACCGAATTTTTCGTTTACCGCCGCTTTCGCCGCTTTGATATCCTCTTTATCCAGACAGTTACATTTCACCGCGAACGCGTTTTCGCCGATTTCGTCCGCTACCTTTTTCGCCGCCTCGTAATTGATATCGAGCAGCGCGACTTTCGCTCCGCACGCCGACAACGCTCTCGCAAATTCGCCGCAGATGATTCCTCCCGCGCCCGTAATTGCTATCACTTTTTTGCTTAAATCTACGTTAAACGGTACTTTGTACATTGTTTTTTCCTTCTTCTTTGTTATTATTTTTTCCCCGTTAAACAGTCGCGTGAAAGACGCGAAGCGCGCGGAAGTCGCAAGGGCGCGTACATAGGCGTACGCAACCGCGCGAATCCGTAAGCGCGACAAAGTATTTCACGATGAATGTTTAACGGACTTTTCTATTGCTTCAAAGATACCTTGTAAATACGCCGCCCCCAGCGCTCGATCGTACAAGCCGTACCCCGGTTTCGCGTCCTCGCCCCAGATATTTCGTCCGTGATCCGGGCGCAAATAGCCGTCAAAGCCGTTTTCTATGAGCGCTTTCACTATCGCGTATATATCTACGTTCCCTTCCGACGTCTGATGTCCGTTTTCGTAAAAATCCGTTTCGTTCACGAATTTCAACTGCCGCAAATGCGCGAAATATATCCGATTCGCGTACTTCGCTGCCATCTTCGGCAAATCGTTGAACCTGCCCGCGCCCAAACTGCCCGTGCAGAACGTCATTCCGTTGTGCTTGTCCGGCACCGCCGCAAATAATTTGTCGTAATCTTCTTCTTTGCCTACGATCCGCGGCAAGCCGAATATATCCCACGGCGGATCGTCCGGGTGGATCGCCATATTCACCCCCGACTCGTTGCATGCGGGCATGATGCCTTTTAAGAAATACACGAGATTTTCAAACAACTGCTCGTGCGTTATTCCCTCGTACTCTTTTAATAAGCCGTTGAGCTGCTCGGACGTGTAACTCTCGTCCCATCCGGGAAGCCGCAAATTGTGCTTATCCAACTTTTTGAAATCTTCTTCGCTGTACGAAAGCGAAGTGCTGCCGTCCGAGTGCTTATAGTACAGATTCGTGCGGAACCAGTCAAACACGGGCATGAAATTATAGCATACGCATTTCACGCCGACTTTGCCGCAATTGATAATATTTTGCGCGTAGTTTTCGATGAGTTTATCACGCGAGGGCTTGCCGAGTTTGATATCTTCGTGTACGGGAATACTCTCGATGACTTCCATTTCAAGCCCCGCGCCGTTTGCAAGCGTTTTTAAGCGTTGCAACGCGGAAACACTCCACACTTCGCCTACGGGGACGTCGTACACCGCCGTTACCACGCCCGTCATGCCCTGTATCTGTTTGATATATTCAAGGGGTATACAATCTTTTTCCCCGTACCATCTGAACGTTAGTTTCATATTATATCCACCTTTAAATTTATTGTATCGTATTGCAAAAATGCTTTATCGGCGAATCTCTCGCCGATAAAAATAGCTTTCTACGTTAATAAGTTTATTTCTTTTTTATCCCCCAAGAAATAATTTTTTCAGCTGTACCGGAATTAGCCGTTTTTACTGTTACGGTAAGCAGATTTTGAGATACTTCAAATTCCGCCCAAGAACTCGGCTGAGATCTTTTAGCATACGCATACAGAGAATCATCGTGATTGTAAATCTCATTGCGAGCTTGATTTCCGGCAGGACCATTCATAACGTAAATCACACCATTTGGCTCTTCAATATATTCAGTTCCGTTTATTGTTTTTCTATTTTCCTTAACTGCCGCGCCGTCATAATTCAACGGATGCGTACGAGAAACCATATGATCATGCCCCTGTAACACTACGTCTACTTTATATCGAACGAAAAGGCTGTTAAGTTGATTCGCAAGCGCAACAGCAACCGCATTTTTCCCCGGATCCGATCCCCATTTCCCAACCGAATACATTGGATTATGCATAGCGACAATTGTCCATTTTTCAGTTTTATTTTTAAGCTCGTTTTCAAGCCAAGAGTATTGATCGGAAGTCAGTTTCGTGCCATTTAAACGATTTGTATTAAGCATAAGGAACTTAACATTCCCATAAGAAAACGAATAATAAAACCCGAGATCAGTTTCTTGTTGAGGTATATCATAATAAAAACGATTAAAAGTTTCGTTCGTTCCGCATTTGTAAGTCGTTTCGTGGTTACCGGATATTGCCATTACGGGAATTTTTGATAAATAATTAAAATTCTCGTTAAGCATATTAACCCAATAACTCTGATATTTAGAATATTCGACGACGTCTCCCGTATGCACAATAAACTTGACATCAGACAAGGTACTTACATTTTTTAATACGTACGAAAATTCTTTTCCGGTGCCGATTCCGCCGTTATTCACGTCCCCTTCCACTTGAGAGTCGCTGACGTGAACAAATCTCCAACTTTCTGTTTGTGATGAATTAACGGTTTTGATCTCTGTTGTTTCAGTATATACATTCAAATACTTATCGCCAACCGAGTAAAGATATTCTGTACTTGGTTCTAATGAAATTTTAGCTTTACAAGAATAATATTTTATTCCTTGATCTTTTCCGTTTTCTAAACTATAAGAATCGGCCACAATAAAATCGGCGCGTATGCTCTGCTCTTCTCCATCCGCCTTATTTTTTATATTCAAAACAGGCCGTGCAGGCTCGGTTTCGGTGTTCCAGGTAAAACCGTAAATACAGTGCGCAGCATTGTACAAACTCATCGTCAAGCAATTCGGCGCATACAAAGATTTATCTTCATTCTTATACTCCGCAAGCGTTTTACCATACGTAAATGTGTCGCTTTCACTTTTTTCGCCGCAAGAAATACAAGACTTAGCAAAAATTTGCGGAGTAGTTTCGGTTGCTTCGGATAGAAAATATTCATCGGAAACTTTCTCTTCCGCATAAATATGTCCTGTTGGATTCAAAGATACGGTATCAGGCGTCGTTTCTACGTAAATCGTACCTTTTTTAGTGAAAATCTTTCCGCATTCACAAATATAATAAGCTGAATTACCTTTCTCCGTGCAAGTAGGTTTTTTAGGCGAAACAAGCGTATATTCATGCGTATGCGTCCCATCTGTCGCTCCGCCGTTTTGCGTATTTTCATTTGTTTTACACCCGGAAAAACAGCCGAGCATAATGATCGACAAAAGGATACAAAGTCGCTTTTTCATAATTTCACCTATTATTTTTTGATTATCTGTTTATTTTGCGATAAAAATCACAGGAATAAACTCACGGGCATAGCCGCTGACCACGGAAACCTCCACCAGAACTTCGTTTACGGCACGTAAATTTTCACCTGCCGTTAATTTAATTGCTTTGGTTTCTGAAACACAATCTAACGTAAAAGGAGTCCAATGCGGCGCAAATATGTCAAACTCTGCCCCCTCGGCGGTAAAGCCGTCGGGTAACCAAAGTTTAGTTCTTACCGTGTGAGGTAAATTTCCGTATGCTTTTACATTGTTTAAGATTTTTATTTCAAGCGTTTTTTCTTGCTTTGCGGATATTTCAAAGCCCTCTTTACATCTGACGATTGCCGTAACGCACCCGACTTTTTTCTGTAAAGTATTTTCGGTTGCCGAAAACAACGAAGCGCGCATTAAATCCGTTTCTTCGCTCTTTCCGTACGGCAAAAGAAATTTATCGACTTCCGCTTCGCTATATTCGGACTGATCGCCAAATGCCACGGTAACAGCATTCATGCGGTTAAATCTAAGCACGGACGGCGCAAGCGAAGCAACTTTTTCCGTCAATTCCGTACACGTTTTTATACGCGGAAACGATAAACAAGTATTGATTGTTCCGGTAACGATATCATCGCCAATATACTCGCGCCAATCTATCGGAATTCCCGCCGTGCCGTGCATAAGCCCGAAAATTGCGCCTACGGTACCCGCCGTACAATCGGTATCATCCCCGCAATTCAATGCGGTAAGCATGGACTTTTTTAAATCGCCTTCGCCATATAAAAGTCCGATTACGACATAGCCGATATTTGAAGGAGCCTGAAACCACCCGTCGCCTATATCGGCATTCATTTTCAAAACGGTGTTTCTCGTTTCTACGGGATCGACTCCTTTTTCATAATTTTTTACAACGAATTTTACTGTTTTTGCCGTTCTGCAATCTTCGGGAATTTTCGCCAACCCGATTTCAATGAGTTTCTTCAAATCCGAAACCACAAACGCCGCACTTTCAAGGGCAGCAACAAAAGCCGCCGCATACGTCCCTTCTCCGTAGCCGTGATCCACCTTAGCGTCTTCTATCGCGTATCTTACGGCGAGATCGGGATATGCAGGCGCAAGCGTTGCCCAAATTTCCGTTCTGATCCAAGCTCCGTTCGAATGCTTCCACGGGTTTTGAAGATCGCCGCAGATCGGAGGCATAACGCCTTTTTCCATATTGCGGCGCGCAATTCCGTATTCATTCCAATACCCCGTGATAAACGAAAGCCAATATTCACCCAAAACTTCAGAAGTTATATTTCTCGGACCTTCAAATTCCACGGCGTGCAACCAGACAAGCTGCAAATCCAAATCGTCGTTCGGCAAGACTTCGCCTTTTTTCGTAGCGAAACCTTGCACGTTCAATAATTCTCGTTTCCCTTCGTATGGCGCGCCGATTGTGCCGCCCATATTTTTACCCATCCAACAAGCGTACACTTTATCTTTATACTCGTTAAAATTCAGTTTCATAGCATAGCTCCGTTTAATCGTTTTCTTCCCATTCGACCGATTCGCCTGTAATCTTCCAAGATCCGACCTTAGTCGTTACCGCCGATAATGTAGCCAAATCATCGTATCTGGTAACGCCGTCGTAATAGTAATATTTATCTTTTTCGAGTTTTCCTGCCGTATCTTTATCGTTTCCGGCATAAGTCGCCCAATTATAACGTGCAATACCCGTATCCAAAGCAACGTCTGTCTTCATTGCCATCGGAATAATAACGGAAACAACTTTTATGTTCTGAAGATTTCCCGCCGTTCCGTGCGTTGTATCCTCAACAAAAAGCGCACCATAACCGAATTGCGGCGAGGTATGGAACGTTGTTGTTTTAATTTCAATAATAATGTCTTTAATCAATATATTCGGATTGTAACTAAACAACAGCCCCGCGCCACGATCGCCGCCTTTGATTGAGCGGAAATCGGCAAATTGAATATAAACGTTTTCAATTTTTGAGCCGGAATTTCTATCTGCGGCAGCCTCATAAGCCAAAAACGGGGTATTTTTATAATCTCCCTCGTTCGACAAAATCGAAGCGGTAAACGCAACATTTCGGATAATCGCCGTATTTCCCAAAGCTCCGAACAATCCTTTCTCTCCTACCCGAAGCCCAATGATTTTATGTCCTTTCCCATCGAATATACCATTAAAATATTTATTGTTGTCCTTATCGGCGGAAACATTTTTCCATTCGATTTCACCTGTACAAATTACATCACAACCAAGCACATAATACCCGTTGACGATGCCGGAAGATACGTCGAATACGCTCAAATCGCTTTCTTCATCTATAATTTTCGTATATGCATTCAGTTTTACTCTATATTTTCCGAACGCACTCACAATAACGATTTCGGTTTCGGTAACTCCGTCGTTTTTTGTCGCCACACCGAGAACTTTGTTGTCCGCTATGCTTAACGTCGTACCTCCTTGGTACGCCGCGGTAAGCACTACGCCGTTTTTACCGAAAATTTCATCGATCGGTAAATCGCCGTCCATTGCGGAAAATTCAACCGTTTTTCCGTATTCTATAATTTCAAATTCAGGTAATTTTCCTTTCCATTCAACAGTCGATTCCGTGATCGTCCAATAATTCTCGTCATCTCCGATTTTATTTACGGTTTTCGCCAACTCAGACAACCCATCGAAACGAGTAACGCCTGTGTACACGTATTCATTCGTGCTGGCGTTCTCTTCTATTCCATCATTCACCGCATAAATTTTCGCAGGAAACGTCTTGTTGTACTCTACATTATCGGATAACGGTATATTTTTTTCCGAAATCACGTACACATTACTGATATTTGCTACGTTTTTATTCCAATTCTTCCCGTTTTCGGCAACCGCGTATGCATCAGACGCAAACATAATACCATAAACTTTATCGTAGCCAGAAACAGGAAAACACGAAGCGTCGACCAATACATTTTTAAATACGTCCCATGGGCAACGCTTCCACATCAATGCGCCGGGACGAGAACCTACTTTTGCGATTTTTACGTAGATATTCTCGAATAACGCACCGGCATTATACGGAGTTACGGAGCATCCCGCAAAAACAGCTGAGCTGTAAGCCGATAAATCCGCGTCGATAACGCCGAAATTACGCACAACGGCATTACTGTCTATAATGCCGAACAGTCCGCCGCCCGATTCGTTTGCCGAAAATTTTGCGTTCTTAATCGAAAATCCGTTGCCGTCAAACACGCCGCTAAACTTACCGCTATTCGCAATTATTGCAACATCCGAGCAGTCGATATCGTTTGTCATAATAAAATATCCGTCTCGATTACTATTGAATACAAGCAAATCCGCTGCCGAGCGCAGTATTTTCGTATAAGCTTCAAACGTAACGGTATAGCCGACGGTTTCGCTGTATATGGTTACCATTCTTTCAATCATCCCCGTGCGAATAGTAGGAATACCGAGAATTTTATTATTGTCTACGATGAGAGATTCTCCGTTGTAATATGCGTCCGCAAGATCTGCGTTTTCACCAAACACCTCTTCAACAGGAAAATCGCCGTCAATAGCAGAAAAATATTCTATGGGTTTCGAATATTCAGCCACCGGTCTGAGTACGGACACCGGAATGTTAAGCGTTCCCTCTTCGCCATTTCCGTCAATAAAGGATATTTCAATCTCTGCATTTCCGTAACCGACGGCAGATACCGATTCATTATCTTTATTATAATTTATTATTCCTTCTCCGCCAAGAACAGAAACATTATATTTTAATGCCTGACCGTTTTCACTTACGTTTACGACAAAAGGCGAAGAAGTTTCATACGTTTTACCTCCGTGCGAAGCGACGGTGTAAAGCCTGATACTGCTTGTACGTCCGCCGTTTACCGTTACGGAAAGTTCATTGATAACATTCACCAGAAACGATTTACGCATATAAACACCGCCGAGCCCACGCCAATTTCCGATGATTTCCACAAGGGTTTCTCCGTTTTTAAGCGGATAAAAAACTCCGTTTTCAATCCTTCCGACTGCATTATCGGAAACTTTATATTCAACGTCGGCATCGAAAAACGTCTTTCCGTTGAAATTTATCGAGGGAATAAAATTCAATTGCGAAAGCATTCCCACCGTAACGTTTTCCTCTTCCGGTAATCCCTCAAAAGTCATTACGGGCAACATATTCCCGTCTGAAATAACAACTTCACATTCCGCATTTTCCCCGGCGTATGATGCCGAAATAATCGCCGTTCCCACATGGTTAGAAATAACTTTACCGTCTTTGACAGACGCAACTGACTCATCGGAAGAATTCCACACGAGAATTTCTCCCTCAACCTGAGTATAAGACGCTTTGATTACGGTTTCATCGCCGAGAATTAACGGAGCGCGATCTTTATCGAGCGTAAGAATCACTTCCGTCGAAGAGTTATCGTTGTTTTGATCCTTTTTACAACTTACGCACACCAACGCCAAAGCTCCGACTAATGCAGACGCCAACGTAAAAAGAATGCTTTTTTTAATTATACTTCTCATTAAAGTTACCTTTCCTTATCTTTTCGCACAATTACAAAGAATTAAGATATTCCGTCAACATTCCCGCCGGTTCGATTTCTTTAATTCTCGAAATTCCAAGCCTTAACCCCGTTTCTTTAAAACGAGATTTCAATGCACTTAATTTTTCCGCCGTCAAATAAGTGGATCTTAACTGCAACGTAGCATACGCCGGAAAAATCCATTCAATATCGATATGATCTTTAAGCATATTGTAAGTTACCGGATCTGTATCTTTATAAGAATCGACCGCAGCCAAAGCTTTGTCGAAATCATTGAGCCAACCCTGCAATGTTGCATAAGGGAAATTTTTTGCCATTGCTACGGAACTCACGTATTCCGTATCCTTCTTGTATTTTGCATTGTGTAAACGCATAGATTCAAAAATTTCTTTCATAACCGGAGCGGCGTCTTTATACATTGCTTTCATAAAATTATTCACAAGTTCTTCGGTATCAAGCGAAGTATCCCAAGTAAGTTTAGATTGCAAATATATGCTTAACGCGTGAAAACCCGTAGACGCGCCCGTTTGGTAAGATTGAGAATTCTGATAAAAATATTTCGCGTTATACGATGCAAAAAATTTATAGCCTTCGGCATTAAACATTGAGAAAGCATCGTGGAAATATAAATACTGTTGGAAATTCGTGCTATATGTCCAAAACCATAATCCGTCAGATATCGACGCCCATTTTGCTATTTGCTCACGCCCTTTATCGTTTTTCTCGTGATAGATATTCAGTTCTTCTTCGAGTAAGTCTTTCAACGCAAGCCATACGGACACACCGTCGCTGAATTTCAGTTCAGGAGCATTTGCCACATATGTTCCCGTTGCGTTATCTAAATGCGCCGGCGCGATTGCGTATGAATTATAGGCGAAAAAAACCAACTCGAAATTATCTCTGTAAAACAACTCGTTGTCTTTATTTTCTTCAAGCCATATTCTGAGATATTCGTTTACTTTATTGATAAATATAATCAAAGTCGCGGCAGGCGAGCCGTATTTAGCAACAGCTTCGGCGCATGCATCGCAAGAACAAGTATCGTTATTATCCTCAATCGTAAGGCTGACGGCATTCATATTCGGATACAAATCCGTAGTATACGTCTTCATCGACGCTTCGATTTTTTCGGCGCAGGCCTGAGCCATAAGGTCGAATTCCCGATCATCGCCATGCGCGGTATAACATAATACCTCGCCCGCATCTCCAAACCATTTCGGATGTTTTTGATATTCGGGGTCGTTACGAGGCAAATATTCGCTGGAATTATGCACCGTATCATACTTGGAAGTTTTGTCAGCCTTTCCGTCGGCTGTCATCTTCGCGTGAATCGGCATAAGATAGCTTCCGGAATAGAGCGGCATACGCAAACGATTTTTAAAATCCTGCGTAAGAAACGCAAAGTTCGTGCTGCGTCTTAATATATCGGGAATATCGGTAACGTCATAATTCAATAATTTTTTCTCGGTTACGCCCGTTTCTATCTCCATACAATCAAGATAATACTGTTCGTAGCCGAAAGTTATACTCATAAAATCGTAAACAGAATAAAGCGTACCGTAATGTCCGCCGCCTGCGAGATAAACCGATTTATCTTTTGTAACAATGCGAACTCCGTCTTCCGTAAGAGCATTTTTATCCAACGAAATATTCGCCGAACGGAATACGTCGTTTTCGCCGATAGAAATATACTTTGCCGTAGCGGAATGGGTTATCCCTGCCGCATTCTTTTCCGGAATATTGATTCCCGTAGCCTGCTTGAATAAAGTTTTAAATTCCTCTTTTGCCGTACGTTCCGCGCCTGTTGCGTTAGAATCCACTATAAGCACATATTCGGTTTTACCGTTTTGCACCAAATAGTCATCGGTTTCGGGCGCAGTATAAATATGTGTCCCCTCATAGGAAGCCTTCTGTTGCGGCTCAACGATGGTTTTACCGTTAGAAGAATCTTTTTTACAGCTTACTCCGCAAAAACAGCTCAGCACAGCAAGCGCAACACATATTGCTTTGATTATCTTCTTTTTCATTGCGTTGTTCTCCCCAAAAAAATCACTCCACAATCAACACAAAACTCGCATAACTCGAATTACCGGCTTCATCTGTGCAATAAATATAAACAGTATACTCACCAGAATATTTCGCTTCGAATTCATTGCCCACAGAAATGACGGAATTTTGTTTTTTATCCATCACGATAACGGTAACGGAAAGTTTGTCTTGCGCCGTTATATTATCGCTCACAACGTAATTCTTGATTTCGTAAACAGTAAGTCTCTTGATTGTAATTACTTCGTTTTCAATCTGAATCGAAGGTTTTTCATCGTCTTCCACGTTGATAAGATACGGCATAGTCACTTCGTTACCGCTTTGATCTATCGTGCGGTACTGGATACGATATTTACCGTATTCTTTTAATGTGAATGTATAGTTCGCCGACGCGGTAGCAGAGCCGTCAAGAAGAATTCCCTCCTCCGAAAGCACATACCGATTCGACGGATCATACACAGCGACTGTAAGCTTACCGTTTAAAGAAGGCGATATCACGTCGGTATACGTTGCGGGAACAAGCGTTATCTTCTCCCCGAGATCGTGTTTACCCGAGATATCTTTTGCGGATATTTCAGGAGAAATAACGTCGAAATAAGTTAATGCGAAAGGTTGATTATTAACCCTTCTTATATCTAAATATGCTTCACCGGAAATTCCGTTTAAATTGACGTCTAAGAAGAATAAATCGTTTTTAAAAGAAGGATCGATAATTACCGCCGTTCCGCCGGGAAGCACCAATTTACCTACGGAAGAATCGTAGTAAATCGATTTGATTTCGCCGTCGGCAAAAGTGCCGCCGGTTTTATATTCCGTTCCGTTTATTTTTACCCCGATTCCGCCAACGATTCCGTAAAATTCTATATTCAAAGCATTATTCGCATCATAACAGTCGGTAAGTTTTAACGACAATGATTGATAATAAGCGCCTACCGGAACCGTAAAATTAAAGCGGAAATTACTAAAAGTGAGAGCGTTGACAAATTCAAGCGTATTGTTACCTTCGTTTTTATTCGAATTATAACGAATACTCATAGAATTTTCTTCTGCCGAAAAATCCCCTTGAAAATATTCGGACAATTTCAAATTTTCATTAAAACCGACATCGACTATTTTTATTTCGGAACTTTCCCATACGGCAGTTTTGCAAACGAATTTCACACGAACGTTTTCGCTGCCCGTGATTACAAACGAATCGGCGTTTGCCTGCTTATATTCCCCTCCGTCGAAAGAGACGAAAAACTCGGAATCTTCCGCAGTGGCATCTTTCTGCGTAAAAGTGTAAGCTTTTAAATTTGTAAGCGAATATTCCGCGTCTTTCAAAAAGTATCTCGGTAAATATGGCTCGTCGAGATATTTAACCGCGTCCGAAGCCACGCATTCCGCTTTATAAGAAAATTCGTAATTGTTGAAAAGATCGTAATATTCGTAAACGATGGTATATTCGCCTAAGTGCATAGGCATAAATTTACCGTTTTGAATTTTTACTTTTTCTCCTTCAAATACAACGTATATATCAAAAAATGCTTCTCCGTTTAATCCTTCAAGCGTACATTCCGGGAACTCGATTTCATATCCGGCTTTCAACTCTTCCAGCCGATCAACCGATATATCGATCGTTTTGCCGTCCTCAATGTCAATACAGTTGACATATACATATTCCACCGTTTTATTGCCGAATTTATCTTCTGCCGTATAAACGATTGTATAAGTTCCTTCGCGCTCGGCAACAAATTCTCCGTTTTTTACGAACACGCTGCTGCGTTTCGTAGATTCGTAGTTATAATATACCGCATAAGACAGGTTTGCGCCGCTGACGTCTACCGTTTCGGCTTTAAAAATCGAAACGGTTTGTCCTTTCGCCACGCACACGGTATTTTCCGTTGTTGCAAGTCTTTCATCGAGTTCTATCAAAGGCGCTTTTTCGTCGCGATAATCCCCAAGGGTTAAATTATCTCCGGATACGCCATCGATTTGCGAAATTTCTATTCTTGCCGCGGATTTCTGATAGTTTTCCGCAAATATCGATAAATAAACTTCACCCGTCGTGAATCCGCCGAACAAATTTTTGCCGTATATATCGGCATTTGCCAGTTGCGTGACTCTTACGAAATTTCCAGAACGGTGGTTAATCCAAACGTCTTTATTTTGGGCATCGTATCGCCACGTAAAACCGCTCGGGGCCGTAGTTTTCGAGTTATGTCCCATTAACGCGCCAAAGCGAGAAAATGCTACATACCAAGCCTCCCCGTCTACATAGACGGGAGTTTGCGTAACCGACACTCTCGGATTTGAGTTAAACCCGGAAGTTTCCTGCCCTGCCGCGCCGGCTCTGGCGCAAGGGGCTTGCCCCGCTTCAAACCACAACACAAAATCCGTATAAATCGAAGAATCATAGCAATCGGTAAGTCTTACAACGATATTTCCGACATCGGCTTCATCTGCAATCTGCGGCGTGTAAAGCGTAATAAGATCATTTAAAGACTTTTTACTTAAATCAATCGGAATATTGTAATTAAACGTATCGCCGCTTGCAAGCGACAAAACAATGCCTTTTTGATTCCCTGTATTTTTTGCAAATTCAGTTGTAAGATTTTTGTATTCTGCAGTAGAAAACTTAGACGTAACTCCGAATGTACTGTTTATAACGGTAAAATTTTTCTCAGCCGTAAGATAATAATCGTCTGTTTTAAGAGCATAACTTACGTTATAATCGCCTAACTCATCAAGCGTGTAAGCGTCTTTATTATAAGCTATTCCGTCGGGATAGGTGACGGCTCCGTCTTTCAATTCGTATTCTACACCGCCGTGCGTTACCGTTACCGAAGCGGGCAAAGTCAATTCGTCATTCAAACGATAAACGTCCTGCACAACATTTTCGGGAAACTCCGCTTTTTCTGCTTTAACCGATTTAATCGAAGCGAAACCGAAAATAAAGCACGAAGATACAATCGCAACAACAACCGCACCGATGATAGATTTTCTTTTTAAATTGATCATTCATTTACTCCCGTTGAAAATAATTCAGCCTTTAATGCCGCCCATCGAAATATCGCCTACAAGCTTTTTACTAAACACGCAATAAACAACAAGTATCGGCATAGCAAGCATCAGACATGCAGCAATTTCTATAGTTGTTTTGCCTTTAACCGCAGGATTGAGTCCCGGAGAGTCAAGGGCGGAAAACAAATACACCGCGTAAGCAAGCGTAGGTTTTGTGGGCAGATAAAGCATAGGCGTCTGATAATCGTTCCACAAATTGATAAACTGTATCAAAAATACAGATCCGATCATATTGACCGACAAAGGAAGGATAATCTTTATAAGCACGCTGAATTGCGAAGCTCCGTCAATTTCGGCGGCTTCGGCGTATGCATCCGACAGTCCTTGATAAAAAGCAAAATACACAAAGAAGTACATGCCGGAAAAGTGGAATTTCTGAATCCAGTTTCCAAAGAATGTGTCGTACAACCCCGCCTGCCGCAAAAACGACAATTCCGAAGGATAAGCTCCTACAATGGGAATCATCATAAACAGCAAATAAACTGCATACTGAATTTTGCTGAATTTATATCTGTATTTCGCACACATATATGCGCCAATTGCGGGCACTACCGCAAGAATTATGCTGCCTACGCCTACGTATAAAATCGTATAAATGATATAAGTGAAAAACGATATTGTTTTTCCGCCGCCGCCCAGAGAGTGAGCCACTTTTGTGGATCCTGCATAATAAGCCGAAGAAAATTGAAGCGTACCGATATACTTGAAAACTTTCGTAAAGTTAGCAAAATTCAACGCTTCTGCTCGACTAAGTTTTAAACTCGGCAATCCGATATAATTTCCCATCGTTTTAAAATCTTTTTGACTTTTCAGCGATGTTAAAACGCCCCAGCCGAGCACGCAGATAATCGAAAGCGCATATAAGGCAAGCACAATCAACGTGACGATGATAATCGGATTTTTATTAAGTTGATTTTTTGTCTTCTTCATCGTTCGTTACCCCTCGCTCGGTCCGTATTTATCAAACATTTTTCTCGTAAAGAATGTTACCGGCGCAACAAACATCGTAAGAATGAGTCCGAGTGCCGCAAGTTGAGGATAGTTAAGATAGCCTTTCAATCCTTCTACATTTATGTAGTCTGCACGAGAAGCCGCTTTATACAAATAGTACCCCATCGTTTCGAGTTTCGCCGGCGTGTTGTATTGATAAAAAGTATACAGATTCATCTGGTTGGTAAATATACCGGTCATACCGAGAACGATAAACGCAGAAACGGTGGAAAAAATCATCGGCACGTAAATATGTAAAAACTCTTGTACAAGATTCGCGCCGTCGATTTGCGCCGCTTCCACCACAGAAGAATTGATTCCGCTCATCGCGCCGGTGAACATTAACACATTTACGCCGAAAGATACCCACACGTTGAAAAAAAGAATCGCTCCGTAAGTTTTATTGACAAGATCGCCGGGAAGCGTAACGATCAATTCCGGCATTCCCTTGAAGATCGAAGGCAATGCGTAATTCATCACGTTTTTAAAAAGCAAAGCAAATATCATCGGGGAAATGATGTTCGGCATATAAAGAATTACTTTAAAAAGCCCCGATAAAGCACACTTTTTACACAAATAAAACGAGAAAATCAAAGCAAGCGGAATCGTTATAAACAAGTTGCTCGCAAAAAGCAAAGCGGAATTACGTATCATATTGCCCGACGCGGCAAAAAACTCCCACGCGCGCTTAAAATTAGAAAATCCGGCAAATTCTTTTATGATACCGTCTACGCCATCGGTACGATAGCTGTATTTTTCAAACGCCATTATTATGGAATTAAAATTGATATAAAACGTAAATATACAAAACTGCAAAACCGGCAGAGCGCAGATAAGCACGTAGAAAACGGCGCGCTTACCCGATCTCGATGCCAAATATTTTTTTACGTCAAACCGACGTTTTTTATTAGTTTCGGTCATTTTTAGCCCTCGGCAATTATTTCTTTATCGTATTCCATGCCTCTTTCGTAAATCTTGTAGCATTAAATACCGCAACGGCATTTTTCCCGTCGGAATACGCTTCAAGGAAATTATCGTAACGAGTGTTGTCTATCGTAGGCGAAAGAGTTGTAAGCCCGGAAAGTTCAATCATAAGAGTACCGCGATTGTACTTGAATGTATTGTTATCTCCGGAGAAAAGCACAACGTCGCTGTCGGATCTTAATTCCAGCAAATCTTTATAAAATTTGGAGTTTACGTTATCTGCATTGATTTCATATTCGATAGGACGCATACTGCCCGTAGCTTCGGTGAATGCCGCAAGCTCATTTTGCGAATAGCAGAATTTAACGAAATCGATGCTGGCGCGCTTTAACTCTTCGTTGTCTTTAATGTTGTTATTGATAAAACATACGCCCATACCCGTATCAATCAACGTATTCTTTCTTCCGTTGTTCTCGGTAACGGATGTATCGAGCGAAGTAGGCAACGGCATCCACTTGATGTTTCTGTCTAACGCATTCTTTCCGCTCAGATCGGTATAATCGTTAAAGTTGTTAGCCATTTCGCTTTCAACCCACCAATACGATCCTTCCACCAGCATACCCTTTCTTGTCTTCCCTTTCACGCCGGAGCCGCCGAGAAGCATATTAAGCTGAGTTTCGGTATGGCTGACCGCATCGCCGTCGGCAAACGGTAAAAATCCTTCTTTCTTAATGATTTCCAAAAACGCCGCAGCATAATATTTTGCCGCCATATCGTTTGTATAATATCCGTCCGCCTCGGTTGCCGCAACTTTTTTCGTCTTGGGCTTCTTTAAGTAACTAATACCCGGGAATAAGTTTTCGTTTGTAAAGAGAAGGTTGCCGTTTGCGTCGGTATCGACTACTTCGATTTCCGTCCCGTCGAACGTATAACAGGTTTTCATACAATCATAGCCTGCAAGCGATGCCCAAAGCCCCGCAATCAAATACTTCGAATACCCGGGATACGCGCTTGACATAACGATCGGTTCTACGTCGTTTTTTACAAGATATTCGCAAAGAAGAAGCATTTCCTGCAACGACGAAGGCAATCCGTCGTCAGCCGTTCCCGTCTTTCCGTCAGGGCCGCAAGATTTCTTTGCTTTGCTTCTGCCTACAAAGGTAGCCGTGCCGAATTTATCGCTTTTCAACATTTGTCCGCTTTCACCCGGCGCGGCAAAATATGCGCCGCAAAAATCGAACGATTCCACATCGTAAGACAAACCGGCATAGAATTCCCAACCGGGAAGTACATAATATTTTCCGTCGTTGCCTTTAAGAGCCGCGCGCATCTGAGGATAAATACGCTCTTCGAGAGTCTTTCCGGCCTCTTCCGTTTCCACAATCTCGGTGAGATCCATCAGCAAATTATTCTGTATCAGATTGAACGTATCGAGACGCTCAACGAAATATACGTTGTAAGCATCCGAATCCATAGACGCTTTACCGAGTCCGTTCCCGGGCGTAATATTGATTTTTACCCCGTTTTTTCCTTCCGCATAAGACTTATCTGCAACAGACTCCGCAAATCTGTCCGCCGCGCTGCGAAGCCACTCGCTGCCGACGCCGCCGTTATGCACCGCCACTTCCAGAACGGTTTTCCCTTCGCTCGAATCTCCGCTGCATGCCGACGCCGAAAACGCCGTAGCCGCACACAAGCCGAGAGCCAACATTTTTTTCCAAATTTTCATAGTCTTTCTTATCTCCTGACGAATTTATATTTATTATATCATTATATCGGATTTCGACTGCAAAATCAAGTTTCCGATAAAGATTTCATTTGTTCTTTATAGTTTAACCGCATTTATTTTATCAAGTAATGTTTGAATATCATTAAATTCACTTGCAGCCGATATCCCTGTTTCAGCAACTATTTCCTTGAATTTCTTACGGATATTTTCATATCTTTCCTTTTGCGCCGCAACCTTTTTTATCGCATCGCTGCCTACAAGAGCTATTTTTGCGGGCGAAAGCCATTCGAGATCGATCCGTCTTTTTATCGCTTTATACAATTCGTAATCGCTTGTTTCGTATTGTGCTATCGCCGCATAGGCTTTATCCAGAATATCGAGCATTCCGCTTACATCGCTGTAAGAGAAATTTGCTCCTATCGGACCATCGTAGCCGCGCTGATACTCGCTCAATCTTTCCGCAAAAACACTCCGCCATTTTGTAAACAATTCTTTCATCGCAGGCGCAGCGTCTTTATACATCGCCGACATATACGAATCAATCAGCGTATCCATATCGAGCGAGCTGTTCGCCGCAAGTTTTGCCGTAACGTATTGATTCAACGAATAAAACGCCGTGTATGCGTTGCGTTGTTTGCTTTGCTGCTGAACGTAGCACAATCCGTACCCGTACTCGTCGAGATATTTAAAAATATCCGCATAAAACGCATACGAATCGTAAAAGGCAAAATAATCTCTGAAAAAATTACCATACGTCCACGCCCAGGCATTGCTCCCGTTTTGCGCCGCAAACTCTCCCCATTTTTTCATCCAACCCAAAATTTCATAATTCGAAAGCGTACCAAAAGAAGTTGTTCTCGTTTTCGTATCGGCTGCCGACGTCGTATAATCCGCTTCGCTGAGCGCTACCAACGGAACGATTTTATTCTTCACCGTCGGAAATGTTTCAGGCGCTTGAAGCATGGTCTGATACGCAAAAAACATATATTGCAAATCCCTTGCATATTCCGGATTCTGTTTCATCCACGCTTCCACCAGATCCGCCACGTCGTCTAAAAAGAGAATTACCGTAGCTGAAAGCGAACCGTATCGCTCTTTAACCGCCCTGCACGCCGTACAATCGCATGTATTGTAGTTATCTTCCATACCGAGCATCACCGCATCGTACGATTTATTCGAAACAAATTTTTTCAGCGACTGCTCTATTCGTTCCGCGCAAAGTTTTACCATTTCGGTATACTCGGCAGAGTTTCCGCGCGCCGTGTAGCAAAGTTGCGCATTCACTCCGCCCCAGGCGTTCACCGTCCATTTCGATTGATCCGAATAAAAGTACGGATGAGAATCGAGATATAACGATTTCGGAAGATAATACAACGCGTTATGCCCATAATCGGCTTTGCTTTCGTCTTCCGCGCTTACTATGGGCATCAGGTGCGCCCAGATATAATCGTTAATCTGCAAGTGTTCGGAATAATCCGAAAATTTTTGACCCTCGCCAAGAACGATTCCCGTTTGCGCACGCAAGTCTATACTCGGAACAACCGTTTTATCGCAATCCGGACGAATAATTTCGCCTATGTTTTTTATTTCATAGCAATCTTCGGAATAAAATTCAAGCCCGAAAAGCTCTTTAAGTAAACCGTAAACGCCGTATAAAACGCCTTTATCCGATCCGCCTGTAATGTACACGTTGTGATTTTTGGTATATAACCGATAGCCGTTCGTTTTCAGCGCAGTGCCGGCAATCGCCGCGGTCCGATATAAAGAAGTCTTTCCGAGCGACAAATACGTTTGCTTCTCGCCGTGCGTAATTCCTACCGAATCATCGATAATATCAAGCGTAACGCCGGACGCTTCTTTAAAATATTTTGCTAACACCTCGGCAGCTTTTTGTAACGTAGCCGACGCGCCTTGCGGCAAAACGATGATATACTCGCTATCGTTGTTTTTAATAAGATATTCTCCGCTATCCTCCTTTTTCAGCTTAATCCCGCTTAAAACGATTTTATCGCTTTCGGCGTTCGCCCATTTATAAACATATACTGTACTCGCTTGATGCCCCACTTCGCCAAGCAACGAAGTTTCGCCGATAAAAGATACGATACAATCGGTAAAAGTAGTGTTTTTTAACCCGTATCCGCCGCTCGTTGTTCCGCCCGATAACGATTGAACGTTTCCGTTAATCATAAAATCGGTGTTTACAAACGAACAATTCACAAGTCCGTCGCGCGTGAGCATTCCGTACCTTGTACTTTCCGCCGATACCGCGTTATTGATTTCAATCGTAACGTTTTCTATGCGGGCATTCGTGGCGATCACGCCGAACAAGATATTCGCAGACCACCCCGGCGCTCTGCCCGAATTGTTTACTATATTGATATTCCTTACAACCGCGCCGTTGCCCAGAACGCCGAAAATGCCGTAGCCGGTATCCGTGCCGCTCAAAATCGTAAGCGTATGACCTCTGCCCTCTAACGTACCCGTAAAGCCAACCGACATATCGCCGTTGAGCTCACTTGGAACAAGCAAAGATTTTAATCTTGACGCGGAAATATCGTTTTTTAATACAAAGTACCCGTCGATCGTTTGGGCGGCATCGGAACAAATAATATATTTTTGCCAGTCTTCCGCAGAAGAAATCGCCGCCGTTACAATCGTCGTCGGGACGGTCAGCTTAACGTAGTCCGTCCCGTTGTTTGCCCGAACAATAATATTTACTCGTTGTCCTGTTTTTTTTTTAAGATTTTCGGAAAGAACAAGGTTTTTCGGATCTTTTCCCAAATCTTCGCCTTCGCAGGTGATACTTGTAACGGTGTAATCGCTATACTTTCCGAGATCGATTTCCGCAGATTTCGCCGCAACCGATACGTCTTGCGAATAATTTAACTGCGCATTTGTTACGCCGATTTCATCTACCGTGAATCCCTTCAGCGGAGTTCGACCTTCAATCGTTTGATTTTCACCGCAATAAATAGGCTCGCCGTTTGCACCTGTATGCCCGATTTCACCTAATTCCGCACCGGGATAAAGATTTACAGCACAATTTTCAAACGTTGTTTCGGTCATCTGAAAATATCCGCTATTGCTTCCGCCGATTATCGTATGCAGCTTAACGTTTTGTTTTACGTTGATCGTCAATCCTTTCACGGTTGATTTTCTGAACCCCGCATAAGACAAAAAACCGTATTTCGTTTCCACATTTGAATAATCGCCCGTTTCAATATTTACCGTAACGTTTTCGAGCGTTGCGCCTATTATACCGGCACCGAATATCTGATTGGTTCTATAACCCGGATTATATCCCTCGCTATTTTTTTGTATTGTAATATTTTTTACGATTGCCCCTGTTCCTAACGCGTTCACCAAACCGCCGCCGCTGGATCCGTAATACCCTACGGTATTTCCTTTTCCGTCAAGCGTGCCGCGGAAGCCGTAATCGCCGCCGGTTGTTGCGTCAGTAAGACTACCACCGGAAAGCGGATTTTTCAGCTGACCACCTCCTGCATTAAGAGATTTGCCGAGCACATAGTAACCATATATCGCGCCTTTATCTTCGCACCACATATATGTTTTCCATTCGTCTACGGAATTGATTGTAGCGGTTACAAGTGCAACGCTCGGTCTTATAAATCTGTCAGCCCCGTCTTGTTCTTTAACAACGATTTTAATCAACCAATTTGAATATAACTTATGTTTTGTTTTATCATTTGCTAAATCGGCAGGAACGGCAAAACTATCCACCCCTCCCCAGCTAACAAACTGGCGATTGCTACTGCCGGCAACCGTTTGATCCCAACCTATACTGGCGGTAACACCGGACGGAACGCTATATTCCATAGATTGCGTTTCGGAGGTGGCAGATAAGTAAAAAGGCTCAGCATTACTGTAAACTCTTATTATCTGCGTATTCGAACCAAGTGTAGCCTTAATTCTTGCATAGCCCGCTTTGTTCGCAGTCAAATTTCCCTCTGCCACGCTCACCGCATCGGCATTATCGGAAGTATAAATCACTTTCAGGTCGGAAAGCTCATTTGCATTTGTATAAATTTTTTTGGGTGTGATTTTTAAACTTACAGAATCTTCCGAGCCAACCGTCAATGTTTTAGTATAAGCGGAAGGAGCAACCGAAGAAATCGCCGCGTCGATATAACCTTTCAGCGTTTTTGTCTGCTCCGCATCGAATTCGGCTTCACCCACGCTCGCTTTTTGCAAAGCAACCGAAGCTACGTAGGCAAGCGAACGCGATTGCGCATTGTTTGCCCAGGTGTATGTATCGCCGCTCTTTACGTACGCTCTCGCCACTAATTTTCTTCCGTACGCGCTATCGGGAATGTTTCTCAGCACGTAGTTATATAAATAATAATCGCCTTCTACGGCAGGCTCGGCAGTTGCCACCGCCGACACGGCTTTTGCCGTTTCGTTGGTAAGTTGACCATTGCCGAGAAGATCTTCGGGAATCACGTATACGCCCGTTTCTTTATTCTCCAAAGAGTCGTACCAAGCCTTATTTACATACGCGCCGAATCTTACGCCGCTTTGCGTAACGTTGACGGACGCGCCTTCGCGCATATACACTTTGTCTGTTGCAGCGGTTACAGTTCCGTCTGCCGCGGCAGACGTTCCCAGAATACACAAACCCGCCGTAACGCAAGCCACGAATACAAGCGCAAACGACAATAATAATTTTTTAATCGTTTTCATAATTTATTTTCCCCTTTAAACTTCGTAGTTCCAAGTGTCCTTCGGATAATCGATATATGTATCGCTTACTTGCGATGCATTTACGATATCCGTGCCTATCGATTCTTTTAAATCGATAATTATGAGAACCGGAGCTTTGTAATTTTTCATTTTTTCACCTCTTATTTTATTTAAAAACCCTTACAGAGCGGGTTTGTATTTTCTACACTAATATTATAAAACGACTACAATTATAAGTCAATTTCGATTTTTTCTGATTTTTATTGCATTTTTGGCATTTTCTTATTTTTAACGCCGAATTATCTCAATTTCCACTCGTTCGCGTAGATATTATTTACTTTCAACCTTCGTTCGTAGCGTTCTTTTTCAAGTTCGCTTGCGGGGTTTAAAAAGATTGTCGCGCCCTGCGTCTTTTGCGAATATTCATCTTTCGCGACTACGATTTTATACGTAAGACGAGCTTTATTTTTCGCCGAAAAATCGCCGTCGGTATACGTCGCGTTTTCGGTTACGGCCAACAGCCGGTATATTTTATCGTTTTCTACGGCGCGATATACCGCGTATTTTTCGCCGCAACGCCGCCATTTCAGCGCAACGCCGTTTCTCTTCCACACGGCAGATAAATTCTTCACTTGCTTCGCCGCTTCGATTTTTTCGAATCCTTTCAGTTCGTAAACGCCGCCCCTTTCGGTATCAAACGTAATTTCTCCCGATTTGTACTTGCATTTTACGGCTTTTTCCGAAAGAATTTCGGTAACGGTAACGCTCTTTACTCCGTCTGCCGTAACGGAAATTTTTCCGCCGGACAAAGATTTTATACGGCAGTTTTCGATTTTTTTGCCCTTACGCTTCGCCGAAACCGCGAAATTGCCGCGCGCCCTTAAATTTTCAAAAGAAACGTTTTTCCATTCTCTCGGCGTGGCGGGGAAAAGCGTAATTTTTCCGTCCCCGCTTTGCAAAAGCATTTCCGCAATGCCTGCGGTTGCGCCGAAATTGCCGTCAATCTGAAAAGGCGGATGCTCGTCCCACAGATTATCGTTCGTTTTCTCGCACAACAGTTTATGCAACAATGAATATGCGTTTTCGACGTCGCGAGCACGAGCGCGGCACAATATTCTGTATGCAAGCGCCCACCCCGTGGAATCGCCGCCGCGTAAATCAAGAGTTCTTTTTGCGCTGTCTATCCACGCGGGCGCGTCTTCGTTGATTATGTTGCCCGGCATTAACCCCATCAACTGAGAGATATGCCTGTGTAACGCCGCGCCGATTTCGCCGTAAAAATTTTCCTCGCCGTATTCTTTGATCTGCCCGCTGTAACCGATATTTACGGGCGAATATTTCTTTATACGGCGTTTTTCTTGTTTTACGGTTTCATCGTTTACGCCGAGAATGTCGGATAAACGAATATCGTCTTTCGCGGTTTCGTAAATCATCTGCTGATCAAACGCACAACCTACCGTTGCATAGTACTGTTGCTCTTTGTATCCGTTCAAATACACGCCGGAAAGAATCTGTTCGGGCGAAGCCGAAGCCATACACAAATACTCGTTGCCATACTTTTTCACGCTTTTTTGCATAAACTGCGCGCAACCGTGTACGGCGGGATAGGCGTATTGCTTCAAAAATTCTTCATCGAGCGTATAATCGTAATAGTCCGCAAACATTTTTGCGGTAAGTCCGCCCGTACCGGGCCCGGAATGCAAGCTCTTACCGAGTCCGCTTATCTCGTATAAAAACGCCGCCGTCCCGATAATCCAGCCGCAATCTTCGTCTTTCTTCTGCGGCACAAAATCGCTAACCCATTCTTTGGCGTATTTTTCGGCGCGTTTCGCATACGCTTTCCAATAATCCGCGTAGGCGGAAAACGTTTCGGCGATATTCGTATTCAACGCGCACCAATAATTCATCTGCACGTTGATATTGTGCCAGATACCGCTTCCCCACGGCGATTTATCGTGCGCCGACCACGTGCCTTGCAACGACGCGGGCGGCGTACCCTTACGCGAACTTGAAACAAGAAGATGCCTGCCGTACTGAAAATACGTTTCTAACAAAATCGGCTCGTCGTTTCCGTTTCTGTAAGAATTTAAAATTTCGTCAATCGCGCGACCGTCGTCTTTTCCGCCTAAATCTATACAGGCGCGATTCATCAATTCGCCGTAATCGGCAACGTGCCGTTCGTACAATTTTTCGTACCCGCTTTTACGGCAGAAAGCTTCTCTGCGCTTCAATTCTTCGTGCGGATCTTCACCGATCGCTTTATGGCAATTCTCCTCAAAAACTTCGGCGCACAACTTATAATTCGTTGCCAATACAACGAAAAACGTTACTTCGCTTGCGCCGGATATTTTTATTTCCGTATCCGATACGCAAGCTTCGCCGTCGGATAAAACAGAAAGTCTTAATTCTCCCGTACATTCTCTCAGCGGTAAAAATTGTCTTAAAACAAGAGAATTTTCTTCGGAAAAAATTTTTCCCGTTCTTCCGCCCTCGTTTTCGCTCCGCGTGCCGAGAAAGGGAATTACGAGCCGCGCCGTAAAATTCCTTTTTTCGCCGCCCGTAACAACTTTGTAAACGAAAACGTTATCCGGATAGCTGCAAAAAGCCGTCCTTTTAATTTTCTCTCCGTTGCAATCGAAAAACGAATATACTACGCCCGAATTCAAATCGAGTCCGCGTTCATAATTCGTTGTTTCGCCGAATTCGCTTTCGATATACAAATCGGCGAAACTCGTTACCCCGCCGAGCGAGTATACGTTTGCAAATTCGTTTGTGGTAAATTGTACCCTGTCTTTTACCGCACCGCCGAAAACGCTTGCGCCGAAATACCCGTTGCCGACGGGCAGAGATTGCGTTTCCCAGCCCTGCAACGAATCTTCCGCCGCTTCGTTGTACCTCATCACATACTTTTTCATACGTTTTTATTTATAAAATTCGGAAATTTCCACCACGCGACTTTCTTTCATTGCCTTATCCGCCGCGTACACGCAAATATGCCCGTTTATCGAATCGGACAATTCCGTGCAACTCACAGAAGGCTTTTCGCCGCGCATATATTTCACAAAATCAAGCGCAAGTTTCTCGTCGCCGCCGAAATGCCCGCCGTCTTCGCTTTGATTGTTTGCGTTGAAATCTATAATTCTTTCCTTGCCTTTATCGATATTCGCGCGATTATCTTTGTCGAACGTTCTGATATACAATTTGCCATCGCCTGCCCAACCTTCGATTTCGCCTTTCGTGCCGAGTACAAACAAAGATCTGCCCGCTCTTTGCGCCGAACAAAGCATCGTATGTGTGGCAGTCGATCCGTTTTCAAACTGCATTAGCACCGCTTGATGATCTACAACGGTCGCCCCCGATTTATAAACGCATACGCCGTGCGGGTTATCCGTTTTCAGCGAATGTATTTTCTCTTCCATAGTGAGTTCGCTTTCTTCCTTGCCCGTGCATTGCCAAGGGTACGCCGCGAGATAATGCGGATTTTCGAGAATCATCATTTTCGCCGAATACTGGCAAGTATCCACAAGCGGACAATCCACCAAACATCTCGTGCCGGCTTCCTTGGGCGCTTTTTCGGGAATAATAAAATTTCTGCCGCCGAAACTGCTTACTTTCACGGGTTTGCTGGCGTTATTCAGCCAGCAATCAAGATCGATATCGTGACAGCATTTTTGTAAAAGCATAGAAGAGCCGCACTCTTCTGCTTTCGCCCACTTGCCTCGAATGAAAGAAATAGCGTTATGCGCAACCCCTACGCGTTCCTGCGTTTCCACATGTACCACTTCGCCGATTTCGCCCGAATTGATAATCTCTTTCGCCGTCTTGTAAAAATCGGAATAACGAAGCACGTGGCAAATCATCACTTTATTCCCGTGTTCTTTCACCACGTTATACAGCGCAAGCAATTCTTCCGCATTATTCGTAATCGGCTTTTCAAGAAGCATATCGTAGCCTTGCTTTAAAAGCGGCACGGAAGTGGGAATGTGCAATTTATCCATCGTTCCGTTAATCACGCAATCCGCGATTTTCCCCATCGGTAAGATTTCGCTTATGTCATTGAAACACATATTTTCAGGTACGCCGTATAAGTCTTTGCACATATCGCGCACGTGTTTATCCGGATCTACCAACGCTACGATTTTTAATTGTTCGGGACATTTAATCGTAATCGCGGCATATACTCTGCTTCGATGTCCGCAACCTACAATAACGGCTGTCAACGGTTTCATTTTTTGTTCTTCTCCTTTGCGTATTCTTCGGCAACGTACGCTTTTGATTCTTTCCAGAATTGTTTGCTTTCCACGGGAGCGTCGTCCATCTCCCAAAATTGAGTCATAATACTTTCCCGCACGGGTTTTTCGGCGCATTTCTTCATATACGTTTTTAACTCGCCGAGCGAAAGCACGGTTTGCGGATAAAAATCTGCGCTATTCATATAGCCGAGAATACAATTCGCCATACACAGCGACGACGGTTCGTTTTCGTCAAGTCCCGTGAAATTCAAACCACATACAAGCAGTTTTCCTTTACCTGCGCCAACTTCAAACAAATAAGAAAAATTCCGTAACGTTCTTTCGTAAATCAGATCGGGCATATTAAAACAATCTTTATATGCGTCGAATCTGTCGCGGCAACTCTTATCAATACCCGAGATAATATTTTTTACCTTTACAGGAAAATCGTCGAGATTGATTTTATCGCAATCTTCGCTTAAAACGCTTAAATTGTAATCATAATATCCGTCTGTGGAAAAACCGTATTTATTTAAAAGTTCGCAATCGAGTAAGCCGCCGTAATTCGTGCCTCTATCCCATATCACGGGCTTGAATCTGTTCCAGCTCGCTTTAAACGCATACTCCGGATTTTTCATATCCTTATGAATCACGTGCCGTGTGAACGCCGAACGATATATAAGGCAGACTTTATCGCCGTTTTCAAGAGCCGCAAACGCTTTTTGAATATCATCGGTTACGGTAACGTCGCCGCTACGATAATTCAAAAACTCATCGTAAGACAAAGCTTTTTGTTTTTCGTATACCCAAAGCGTCCATTCGTTTTCGGCGAATACGCCGGATTTTCCGTCGAGCGTGATTTTTAACGTAAGTTTTTCCGACGATTTCACCTTGGGCAGCCTGATTCTTGCTTTGCATAACGTGTACAGCCCGTTTTCGGAAACGTCGAGATTTTTCATTCCGCCAGTAGCGTAAACTTGATTTCTTTCACCGATTAACGAATAATTCAAATCGACTTTTTCGCAATCGTTTTCGCCGAGATTAGAAAGCTTTATTTTGAATTCAAGCGTTTTTTCCGCTTCGAAATTACGCTTTTTTATATCGGTTAAAACCACTCTGTCGCCATTGAACTTCAAAAATTTTTCAGGCGAGATCGCGTTTTCGTCATCGAAACAATCTATAACGCCGTTTGAATTTTCGTACACGTCGGTATCGGCAAGTTGCAAGAAATGAAAACCGCCGAGAAGTTCGCTCGATCTCATCGCTTCAAAAGCCGTTTTCCAGCACCCGAATTGAAAACGCTTGCTCGCCGCATACATTTCGGAATATTTTTCTCCATATCCCTTTGCGGCAATCATTTTCAATTCTTCTTCGATCCACCACGGCTGTTTTACACCGTATTTTTCGAATTTCGCCTTAAGCCCTGCAAAATCGCGCAAAGCAGTATAGTGGCACGTTTCGTGCGCCAAAAGCGGCACGTTGAATTTCAGTTCTCTTACGGTTTCTGTGTTTTCTCCTTCCGTATGCAAAGGTTTATCGGCGCCGCCGCCCACCACAAGCAGATTTTCCGTATTTTCGTACATATCCGCATGTCTGCCGAACGGGAAATAATAACTCAGATGCTGCACGTCTATATCAACGAACGGTCTGCCGTTTGCGCCCCACGCACACGTATCGAGAAAAAGCCGCGTACCGTCGAGGCTTTCTAACAACGCATGAATTTCTCCAATGCGTTGCGCCGCCGAAGCGTCTTTGATCTCGTTGCCGATACAATACACGCAAAGCGACGGATGATTATAATAATCGTTCACCACTTTTTCTATGTATTCATCCGGCACCAATACGTTGCCGCTTGTTTGCATTTCACGCAAATTATTATAAATATCGTCGGGCATACGCATTTCGATATGCACCAACATTCCTTCTTCATCCGCCGCTTTGAAAAATTCTTCATCGGGCACGACGGAATGGAATCTGACGAGATTAAACCCGTACGTTTTTGCCGCTTTGATGTTTTTTCTGTAAAACTCTTCTTTTGAAAGACGGCAATTATTCGAATGATCGTGCGCCGTTGCCCCGCGGATATATCCGCGTATAAATATCGGCGAACCGTTCAGACAAACGTTTTTTCCGTTCTGCGAAATGCTTCTGCAACCAAAACTGCCTTTTACTACTTCTTTTCCGTCGGCAAAAGATATTTCCGCACAAAAATCGTACAGATTCGGATGGGTGACGCTCCACGCCGCCGCATTCTTAATTGCAAAAAGGCGATTTACTATCGTTTTTTCTTCGCCGGCAAATTCAAAACGGTATTTCCGGTCGCTGAATCTTGCCGAAATATCCAAAACAACTTTTCGTACGGGTTTTTCGGCGATCACCGCTACCCTTCCGTTGCCGTTTTCGTCGGCGTATATTTTTACTATCGTATTATTTATAAAAGCCATTCGTTCGTTCCTTCGTTACGCAAAATTATTTTTCGATATAATAATTTTTTGCGCTTATAAATACTTCATACTCCCGAAAGATTTTTTTCGGGAGTATGCCTTTTTCTCCTTCGTTTTATGCGGAATATTTATTCAATTTCACTCCGTTTACAACGTTTTTTCCGCCGTCGGCAGACATTCCTTCTGCAACATAAACAACTTCTTCCACGTGCGCAAATTCCGTTAAAGACGACTCCGCTGTTTTTAAATTGATGGTAATATCTACATTGTTATTGTTTTTCCAACCCATCCATTTATTTGTGGAACCGCACAACGTTTGCACCACGCCGGAAATATTGATTACAAAGTTTTTAAACGTGCACCCTACAAACCCATATTGGCAAAGCGCGCCGTCCTGCTTACTTGCATCGTGCTTTGCATTATTGATATTAACGGTAACGTTTTCAAATGTAGTATACGTAGCAACGCGCGCCAAAATAAAGCCGTCGATTCCGTCCGGATTTTTTCCGCTGTTGCTCGTGACTGTAAGATCTTTAACAACTGCGCCGTGTCCTAAAATCGTAAATACGCCAAGCCCGGACTTTCCGTTCTCTTCGATTGTAATCGTTTTGCCGTTTCCGTCTAACGTGCCGAGAAATCCGTACGATGTAACGTCCGTAGAAGCGTTGGGGCGGAATTTCCATGTTGCATAACCGATGTCCGCCGCAGAAATATCGCTCAACAAGACAAAATAGCCGCTGATTTTCTGCGTGGTACTATCCCGCATCACGATTTTGCTCTGCCATTCTTCAAGACTCGATATTGTATCGGTAGCAACGGTTACAGGCAAATCCACGATGAACGTTTCCCCGTCTTTTTCCAAAGTAATAATCAAATCGTGTCTGCCGTAATTGGAAGAAAAGGCAGCGGAAACAGACGCATAATCCAATCCGTTCAATTGCGTCCCTTTTTCGGAAACAATGCTTACTACACGATACGTTTCATAAGCTTCGCCGAGCGAAAGCGCCGATTGCGTATTTGCAAGCGAAAAAATCTGACGAAAAAGCATCGTCGGCTCTTTATATTTTATGCCGGACAAAACCACCTCGCCGTTTTTCGCAGGCATCCCGTCGGCGACATAGACAATATCGTTGTTATGCCCGATTTCCTGAATCGCCGAAGAGGAGGTTACAAGATTAATTTCGCAATGCTCAAAAGTACAATTATTCAAAGAGAGGTTAGCATTGTTCCCTCCGATTAACGCCTCAACTTTTCCATTGATATTTACCACCACGCCGTTCAACGCGCAATCCACCATACCTTCGTGCGTTAATGCCCCATATCTCACGCCGCTTGTATGATTAGCGTTGCCGATTGTAATCGTTACATTTTCAAACGTGGTTTTACGGGCAATCTGCGCCAAAGTAATATTTGTGTTCCACCCAGGCGATCTCCCGCTATCGTTTACTATGTTTAAATTTTTAACGACAGCGCCGTCTCCGAGAAAAGCAAATATGCCCAATCCGGTCTCCGCTCCCTTCTCAACAGTAATCGTTTTGCCGTTGCCTTCAAGCGTGCCGCGAAAGCCGAAAGCCCCGTTTCCCGCGGCGGGTTTAATCGTCGTTTTCAGGCTCGTGCCGCCGATACTGAAATTTTCGGTTAACACGTAGTAGCCGAAAACTCTGCTGCCCTCATCGTTCTCATTATCGCTTGTAATTAAAATATTGCTTTGCCATTCCTGCAAACTCGAAATTTGAGCCGTTACAACGGTTACAGGGACTAAAACGGTATGAGTAGCCCCGTCTTCCGTTTTCACCAGCACCGTAAGCGTTTGCTTGCCATGTTTTTCTTTATCCGCTTTCAATTCGTTGCTAATCTGTAAAGATGAAAGATCTTTACCTAAATCGTAAGCTCCTAATTTAATGCTTTCCACGCTTGCGTACGAGCTTACGCCGTCAAGCTTCAAAGAAAGCGTTTCTTCCGTCAATAATAATTTCTGATCTTCCAAAGATACTTTTTTGTTAAATACTACGGATTCATCGATATTTCCGCATTCGCAAAGTCCGTAATCCTTGTCGGAATCTCCTTCCGTCCATAAATTATACGTATGTTCGGCAAACTCGCTTTTCGAGTCACAGCGGGAACATTCGTGCCAATGATTTGTGTCATCATTTGCCCACGTTTTGGCGTAATCATGTCCGAGTGCGGCAATTTCTTTGTACGTTGTATAATCGCAGCCTTGCTGTTTACAAGTATCGTAAGTCTCCCAACCTTTCTCGGTACACGTTGCCGCTTTTGCCTCATGATGTTCCAAATCATGCGCCCCAAGCTCTCCGTACTCTTCGCCGCACTTATCGCATATTGCCCTCGTCTGGCAAGTGGCCGTGCCGCCCTCGTGTTCGCACTCTTTCGGCGTTTTATCGCACGCAGCCGCTAATGCCGCACTTGACGCCAACGCCAGAAGAAGCATCAAAAATGTTGCTTTTTTTCTCATATCATACCTCCGTATCTTTTATAAAAATTCCCCTTGTTAAAATTGTTTGTTGCCGTATATACGGCAACGCCCCGTGGGGCAAATTTTTTACTCGTTTTATGCTTCGATCAAAAGTTTAATCTTCCCTTGCGCGTCGGGCAAAATCGTATACTCTTGTGCAATAAATCCGCCTGTCAGAAAGAATATTTCTTTCTTACTTTCCGCTTCGCCTTGTTCTACTTTTATCGTTCCCGCAATCAGCGGCAATACAAATTTCAGTCCTTCGGCGCGTATTATGTTTATTTGCATTCCGCTTTCCGATAACGTATATTCTATCCGAGGATTCGCGCCCGAAAGAATTTCGCCGCCGTTCGTTGCAAGCCCGGTAGTTGCCGTTATGCAATACGCTTCAACTTTATCCTCGCGCCCGATTTCCGCGTTTAAATAAAACGTCGACGAATATTCTTTGCCGTCTATCGCTTTTATCAGGCGCGGCAGCAAACTTCTATGATTTTCTCTATCTTTTACCTGCTGCATATTCGTCGGTTCAACCAAAACGTAATCCGTTACCGAACCCATAATCATCGGGCCGACTTTTTTATTAAATAACGCCGTCAGCGTTCCGCCCGTTGCGTGTCCGCTGAAAATAATATCGAAATCGTAATCGGTTATCGTTGCCCGATAATCGCCTTTCGCAAGCTTAAACGTTCTCACTTCCGGATAATATTTACACAAATCCGTTTTATCGGAATCTATCGCCGTCGGCGCGGGTTGTAAATATTTTTCATCGGTATGTTCCAGAACAAATGCAAGCGAATTGATATGTTCGAAAGTATGATGCGTGCAGGCATATTCGCCGCGTTTATGATAATGCGGTCCGCCGTATAATAAGCCTCCCTCACTGCATTTTTCAAGCATTTCGGCATTTCTGTATGCCGCTTCCGCAAACGCAGAGTCTTTATCGGCAAGGAGCAAAAACATCGGTGCGCACCCGTCGGAAGTTCTCGATCCCCAATACGTCCACTTATTGTTTCTGTTGCCGAAAGAGTTATCCCAACCGCCGTCCGGCAACATAAAATCAAGATGCGCGCGCACGATTTTCACAAGCCGTTCTTTCAATTCTTCGTCGCCGACTTCATAAGCGTATTTCACAAGCGCGGGAACCGATTCTTCCACATTGTACCCGATATCTATCGCTTTACAGCCCTTCGCCGAAAGCTTGTCGTGTGGTTTGTTTTCCCCGTACAACAACCCGTTTTCGGTGATATGTTCCATAGCGTAAGCGATCAGACGCTTTGCTCTGTCAAGATATTTTTGTTCGTGAAAATAATTTCCCGATAACGCCATTGCCAAACCGTTCGTCGTGGCGTAATTGATATTTGCCGGCGATTTTTCGTTAAGATTATCATATAGCCATTCCGCCATTCTTGCGGCACGTTTCTCAAACGCGGAAAATGTTTCTTTATCTAATATCTCAGCCCCCGAACGCAATGCTTCTATCACCGCCGATTGATGAAAAGTAGTCGTGTATCGCCAGGTTGTTTGCGCGTCATTGTAAAGCCCTCCGTCGGTACAAAGTAAGTTATCGCCGTAAGCGAACACGTCTTTCGCCGCGAGCAAATATTTCTCTTCGCCGAAAATTTTCGCCGCAACGATATACCCGTAAACCGCATCGGGACATCTGCCGTGTATATTTTTACACGCGCGACAATAAATTCCACCCTTAAAAGCTTTATCGTCGCCCTGATCTTGTAACGCGATTAAAGCATCACAGTATTTTTTTAATAAATTTCGATATATGTTCGTTCTCATTGTCTACCATTTTGCATTTTTGAATTATCCAAGTATATTGTATCATAAAAAATTTTGAAAGACAATAGCAATTTTTGCTAAAAATTATTGCATTTTTGGCATAAATATGTTATAATGATTTTATGAAAAACAATACCGTAAGATTTTATCATTCTATCGATGAGCCCACTACTCCCGATAATGCGAGTTGGGCGCCGCATCTTCATAACGATTACGAAATACTTTTCGTTTATTCCGTTGAAAATGCGTATTTTAATATCAGCGGACTGAAATACCAACTTAAATCGTTCGATTTGGTATTTATCAAGCCTGCCGTGATCCATAATCTTACCATTCCGTACAATCAGAATTACGAACGTTGCGGGTTATACTTTCCCGCAAGCGCGATTCCACGCGAACTGAAATCGGCCGTCGGTAATTTCAACAATATTTATCATCTGAATAACAACAATCATTCTGTTTTTAAGATTATCGACAGCCTGTCCGAGGCGGAAAAAAATTTTTCGAAAGAAGATTTTTCGGCATATCTTCCCTCAGCATTGATACAAATTCTCTACCACTTAAAATATGCCGCCGCCACGGAAACTGCCATAGGCTTATCAAACGATACAATCGATAAAATTCTAAAATACATCGATCAACATATCACCGAACCATTGGATGCGGAAATTATATCAAAACAATGTTTAATAAGCAAATCGTGGCTATCTCACAATTTTAAAGAATTGCTCGGCATCAGTTTAAAAAAGTATATCAATCAGAAAAAAATGCTGATGATAGAACAACTCATTCCCACCGGTATTTCGATAACGCACCTCACCGAAGAATATTCTTATAACAATTACACAACCTTTTTCCGGCAATACAAACAATATTTAAATAAAAAACCGAGCGTCAACAAATCTAAAACAAACAAAACAAAACCGACTTTATAAAAATGCTCATTGTTTTAGCAACTAAAATATCACCTTGTATCCATCGGCGGAGGTCGCTTGGAATTCATGATTACGGCAAGTTGTTTTTCATACCTGCGCATCATAATTTCCGTTACCTTATGAATAATTTCCTCTCTGGATTCGTCCATTTCCCTTTTGTCTACTTCGTCAAGCCTTACGTATAGCGGAATATTGACTGCGTAAGTGCCGTCTTTTCTTCTTAGCCTTATGTATGCGACTTTTTGGTATTGTTCATTCATTTAATTGTCTCCCCTTTATTTCGTGGTTTTAGGTTGTTTTTTTAATATATTTTAACCTTTAAACGTGCAACATTCCTGCACATTAAAAATTTTTTCAACAAAAAGCCGATCGGTTTCGACAAGAAAAACCAAACGGCTGAATGAAATGCTATTCGACATTATACTTAATAATTTCAGGCTATTTACCAAAAATATTAAGTGAGTAAGCGTATTACGACTTGCATTTTCAAAAATATATGCTATAATACACTTAATAAAAATGGTAGACATCCCAAATAAACTAAATTGAGGTGTCTGAAATGGAGATAAAAAGAGATAAATACTTGGATCTGTTATGATTTTTATTCTTTTTTAAAAAATTTTTTGCCTTTTCGGTTGGTTTTGTGTAGCACAGAGAAAAACGAAAGTCAACGGCAAAAATTAACGCGTAAAATTTGTAAATAACAAAGTCGCTTCCAATTTTAAATTGAAGTCGGCTTTTTTTTATGCGTTAATTTTTCTGCTGTTTCGTTGACTTCCGTTCTGTCTGCCACTCATAAAAGCACACAAAAAATTTTCTCCGTGCTTGTTTTCGGGTTTACGAAGTCGGCAGCTATGAAGATCAGAATTTGCGCCACAACGAGCCTACAATCGATCCTTACGAAAAACAGGCGACCGAAGAGACTTCATACGAACGCTACGATAAACTGATCGCAAAAATGGCGTTACCAGATTACGAATACGAAACGCTTTTAGCGATGATGAACACTAACCGATCGATATTCATAAAGTATCCTTCTATAAAATCGAGGGATGTTATATTTTTATACCCTAATTGCGCTTTGCAATACTCGCTCGGCTTCATTTTTGAACTTTTGTATTCTGTATACTTTTTTTCGTTAAAAATTACTAATGTATATCTTCGTCTTGAATAGAGAAAACCTTTTTGATTTTATATTTAAAATTTAATTCAGCCGCCTCAACGATGCCTTATTGTTCACATATTGCGCGTATATTTCTTATTATTTCTTTGCTTTCCGCAAGGTTTAATTTGAATTCTTCCGCAACTGCGAGCAAATCTTTTTCACTTGGATTGCCGTTACCGTTTACCGTCATTTCGTGTTCAAATTTTTCGGGCGTTTTCGTTAAATCGTATGCAGGCGATAATACATACCCCTTTTTCCCTTCATGATATAAAAACGAAAAATTCTTCCCGTGGTCGTCTTTATTTTTGTAAAACACGTTAAAACACATCCGTCGATACGTTTCGTACATATCATCTTTCGGATTTACGCATATTTCCTGTATCACCTGAAACAAGTGCATATAATCAAGATTCGGTATTTTGTGGGTTGTTTCCAACAACGCCGACAACGATACCATATGCAATCGTTTTTCTTTCAAAATCTTGCTATCGCCCGTGTTTGAATACGCCCGATCAAAACGCTTCGTTCCGAAGTAGCCTGTGCATTTTTCCGACGGAAACATTCGAAATTCATTTACTTGAATTCCGCATTTCTTCGCCGTTTCATTCGCCTTATATTCTTCGCTTCCCACATTTTCCGGATCGATTCTGCACGCAAATTTTACAATCCATTCTTCACCGTCGATTTTTATATGCGCTTTGGGTCGCGCTCCGCCGCTCGAACCGCCGAGCGCGTATACTTCGTCAAGCTCGTTTTCGTTTGCCGAATCATTCAGAATATCATTTATTGCCTTGGATAACTTATCAAAATTATTTACGTCTGAAATTGGCTCGGCATAGGGTTGACTCGGCTCGTAAGTCAAGCCGCCAAGTCCGTTTTTTCCTATCAAAGAAAGTTTCGTAAGCACAGACAATCGTTCCGGGTTGATTCCGTTTCTCGATAAGAAACGATTTAAAAGCAATTCGCCCCAGCCATCGGGCAAAGAATCGAAAAATACGCCGTATAGCCCGCCGAACATTTCTTTTCCGGACGTATAAATTGTATCGGATAACGGCAAAGATAACGGCGAAACGGAAAATCCGTTTTTCTGCCATTCTTCATCGTATTGAAATCCGATTACGGAAGGGGTGATTTGCGCAAGATACCCTACTGTTTTTTCGTTATACTTAACGGTTACTTTTTTGATTTCCTTTATTTTCATACGTCTAAATCCTTCAAGCTCGTGATTGCTTTGCGCGTGAATAAAGCATTAAAATCTTCCAGAACGCCGAGTACATTCGCGATTTTTAATAGCGAAAACAATGAAATTTCCCCGCTGTTCTCAAACCTGCGCACCGAAGCATAAGAAACGCCCGATCTCACGGAAAGTTCTTTCTGCGTCAGTTTCATTTGCTTTCTGCTTGTTTTTTCTTTTTCCGCCAATTTCTGTGCCATCGATTGCGGCGTGATTACTTCCACAAATTGATTGATATTGAATTTATTTTTCATAGTGCTTATATTTTAGCATTTTTCTTTTAAAATGTCAATATATTGCTCGTATTTTAGCAATTTTTATTGCGATTATTTTTTAATCTTTCAAAAAGCACTGCAGCAAAACAATTCAGCGTTTCTTCCGAAATTTGAGCCAGATCCGGAACGCCGTTTATAAATATCCGTTTTCCCGTTTGATTTTCTTCAAACGGGATTTCTTTTATTCCTTGAAATTCGGCGCACGTTTTCGCTTCACTTTCCCGCATTGATATTTTTTCTTCCATTTCTGTTCGCCTCCGTTTTTTCTTTTATTATACCACAAACCAAGTCAATTTGCACGGGGTGAACGCCGACAGAAATTACCGTCTATGCCGACAAATTTCACTTATTTTTCCGGATAAAAACCGGATTCTATTTTTATCTCAACGCTTTGATGATCAAGTTAGTCTATTGAAAAAAACAAGCGCTGTATTCAAATAATAGTTTTGAGAATTTTGCGAAAACAGTAAGGTCATTTTATCCGCACTTTCGGGCGTAACTCTCTGCGTTGCGGTAAAATCGATCTCTCTTCTGCCGCTAAATAACGGCAACCCTTCAGCAGAAATTTTTAACACTTTCATGCAATCTATCTCCTAATTACGCCTTTTTTGTTTTTATTATTTCGGCTGAGCTTCTTTTATCAAAAAAACCGTAGCCGTCAAAGGGTAAAAATATTGCGTATATTTTGTACGCCGCAGTTTTCGTTTGAAACTGCGGCTTATTTTATTTCAATGCAATTTTTTTAACTACGGCTACATTATTTTAATCGCTAATTTTTTTTCTACGCCGCCTTTGACTGCTCCGTATTTTTTTGATGGGGTGTTTTTGTGATTAAGCCGAATGCTTCGGCTTAATCCATAAAACTTGTTGTCTTTTGTCTGCGCAAGCGCAATCGTATTTTTAGCGGGGTATTCGTCGGGTTTTGTCCCTATTTTCGATAAAGCTCGTCGGATTTTACATTAGTTTTCGTCGGATTTACCCCCTAACGCTTTTCTTCTCACTTGTGCTATGCTTGAATGACAAGACAAGATACCTGAAAGGAGAGTCACAAATATAACTATGAAATCGGCAGTCATTTATGCCCGCTATTCCAGCGAACGGCAAACGGAACAATCCATTGAAGAACAACTTCGTATCTGCAACGAATTTGCCAAACAAAACGATCTTGAAATTGTAGATACTTATATCGATCGAGCGATGACCGGTACGAACGACAACCGCCCTGCTTTTCAGAAAATGCTGAAAGACGCCGAGATTTCCGGGCTTTGGCAAATCGTTCTCGTATATGCTATCGATCGTTTCGGAAGAAACTCTATCGAAGTCGCCGTCAACAAACAAAAACTGAAGAAAAATAAAAAAACTTTGATTTCCGCCACGCAGCGTACAAGCGAAAACATCGACGGCTCAAAAAATCTCGACGGCATTATCCTTGAAAATATGTATATCGGATTTGAGCAATTAAATGGACATAATGGCCTAAAAAAATAAATTCAGAATTCAAAGCAGCAATTTCAATGTAAAGCAAAAGCCGAGACTCGCCTCGGCTTTTCGGCATCTATCCGAATTTCCTCTATTTCGGCATAACTCTTGTCGAGTTTTTTATGTAATAACGCGTAACTCACGGAAAAGACTAAATCCTTAATGCTGCCGAACCACAATACGGCAAGAACAACGGTGTTTATCGCCAATAATGCAATAATAAACCCTCTCTTTAAATCAGAATATTCGCTCAAACCGATAATGACTCGAAATAATGCAAAGCCGATGACGGAGATACAACAAACCCAAAGGCTTAAAATAATGATGTATAGAGTCGGTTTCTTTTTTATAAGCATTTTTGTCCTTTTTTCGGACATCCTCATTTTTAAGTTCAACACTTATAAAACAACCGACGTTATGTTTTTGTCCGCACGATTCTCGAAACGAAAAAGCGCGGTTGTCTGCGGCTGTCGATTGCGCTTTACAAAAAGAATCAAATATGCTATAATAAAAATGTTGACAGTAGTTATTTTTGGGAGAAAACGATTTTGAATATCGAATTATATAGAAAAACAGAATACGCGCTCTCCTTGATAAAAGACGGAAACGACAACGGTGTGGACTTGCTTTATTCCGTTATGGGTAAGATAATGCTTACCGTCGCCCGCGGTGTTTGCAAAGACCTGTTTACCGCGGAAGATGTTGTTCAGGAAAGTTTTTTGAAAATAGTTAAAAACATTCATCAATATAAAAACGGAACGAACGCTTATGCGTGGGTGTGCAGAATAGTAAGAAACACGGCACTGAATACAATCAAACCATTAAAAAATCATAAAACCGAAAATATTGACGAATTTTTCAGTATATCGGACGGAATCGATATCGAGGAAAAAACAACCACACAACTGCTTGTAGACAAATTGATGAATTCTCTTGCCCCGCCGATAGTAAAGCAAATGATATACATGAAATATTTTCTCGATATGACCGTGCGTGAAATCGCAAAGGAAATCGGAAAATCCAAATCTTACGTAGCAAAAGAAATTGCAAAGGCGGAAGAATTTATGAAAGCCATGTTATAATTGCGGACAAAACGGAGACATGAATTGTTTTAAGAGTAAGAGGTGTTCTATGAAAAGAAAATTTGAAAAAGATAAGCGTCTCGAATCGTTATTTTCAGAATATGTGCAAGATGAAAAAATGCCTTCCGTAAGCGTTATTTCGGAAGCCAAAGAATATATGAACAAACAACGAGTTGAGGAAAAAGTCGCAATTCCGGCGACCGCGACGGCGGGCGGAGAAAGTTCGAGCAATTCCGGAAGCATACCCGGAAATAGAAAAATATTTTATGCCGCAGCAATTATTTTGTTTGCGACCGCAATATCGTTGATATGTTATTTTACAATGAAAAAGCCTGTCGGCTTTGATTTTTTCGCCGATTCGGCATCAGTTTCGTCCGAGCAACTTTCGGAAACACACCTCGAATACTCCGATAAGTCTTTTTTGCCGTTTGTAAATGAATATTCCGTAACGGAATACAAAGAATATGTTTTGACGGATGAAGTCGGTTCTTACGCCAAAGGCGACGTCGTAGTATATTATATTTCGTTTAACACAAGCGACGATATTTCGGTATCCGTGTATGTCGAAGCAAACGGAATTTACTTTGAAGATCTTGACAAATACAAACAGATAGCCACGCAAAAAGAATTAGCCGGAATTACGTTCTACTTCAATTCCGATAAAGATGATTCTTTATGTTATTTCTTTCACAATGATTTCGGCTACAACATAACGATTGGCACGAACGAGCGTAGCGTTGCCGACGGAATACTGACTTATATATCCGAAAGTTTTATTGAATAAATTTTTCTCGTAAAATCGTGGACAAAAACCCGTTTCTTCTTGTTTCCTATTATGAAAACAAGAAGAAGCGGGTTTTTTCTATGAATCAAACAATACTGATCTTTTTTATTACGCTCATATGCTCGGCGGCGACTTATTATCTCATGCCGTTGAAATACAGATGGATTGTTTTGCTTGTCGCAAGCGTTGTTTTTTATGCAATAATAAGCACTTACCTTACGCCGTTTATTTGTTTTACCGCCATAAGCGTATGGATGTGCGCAAAATATATTGACAAGAAAAATAATTCCGATGAAGACATAAATGCCATAAAGAGAAAAAATAAGACGGCTCTTATTTTTGTAATATTACTCAATTTGGGAATAATCGTTTTTCTTAAATTCTATCCGCCCGTAGCGGCATTACTTAATTCGGTTTTCAAAACAGCCGGTCTGAAGGCAAACTTTCCGTCGTTAAAGCTTATCGCGCCTCTGGGGATATCGTTTTATACATTACAAGCGATCGGGTATCTCACGGACGTGTACAGACAGAAAATACGGGCAGAAAGAAATTTTTTTAAGGTCGCTTTATTTTTATCATTTTTCCCGCAAATTCTCGAAGGACCTATCGCAAAGTACGACCAAACCGCCGATCAACTATACAAAGGGCATTGTTTCGATTATAAAACGGTCTCGTTCGGCGCACAAAGAATTATTTGGGGACTGTTTAAAAAAATGGTAGTTGCGGACAGACTGTATTTGCTTGTAAAAACGGTTTCCGATAAACCTTCGGAATATGCGGGAATCGCAAGTTTGCTATTGATTTTATTCTATACGTTGCAACTTTATGCGGACTTTTCTGGATTTGTCGACATTGCCGTCGGAAGTGCGGAGATGTTCGGGATAAAACTCCCGGAGAATTTTCGTCAGCCGTTCTTTGCTAAAAGCGCGCAAGAATTCTGGCAACGTTGGCATATTTCGCTCGGCGTTTGGTTGAAAGAATATATTTTCTATTCTGTGGCGCTTTCTCCCAAATTGATAAAATTCTGCAGCAAGTTAAAGAAGAAGCATAAGAATCATTTTACCAAGATTTTGCCCACGCTAATCTCCCTCTTTTTTGTGTGGTTATGCAACGGACTCTGGCACGGAGCAAAATGGAACTATATTGTTTACGGAATGTATTATTTTGCAATCATATCCGCAGGAATGACAAGCGAGCCGCTTTTTAAACGACTGTATTCCGTTTTGAAAATCAATCCGGAAGGAAAGTTACTGTCGGCTTTCAGGCATATACGAACGCTTTTAATTATTTTTATCGGAGAAACTATATTCGGCGCAACGTCTCTGAAGAATGCATGGATAACGTTAACTTCCGTTTTTAAACCGTGGCGAGGCTCGATGTTTTCGTTAGGACTCGATTATAAAGAGTTTCTCGTGGCCGTTATCGGAATAGCACTGATTTTTACGACGGATTTTATTAAAGAAAAAGGAATAAATATCAGGGAATGCATTGCTGTTAAGAAATTACCGATACGTTGGAGCGCATATATGACGATAATAATTGCGATTGTTTTATTCGGCGCATATGGAGGAATGTACTCGCTTTTGCCCTTTATTTACGGAAATTTTTAAGGAGAAAAAATGGAAAGATATAAAAAATACAATATTCTCAAATTTACGGGATTTATGTTGTTGATCGTACTCGTAATCGGTACGCTATGCTTATTTGTTCGCCCGGCAAACGAAATGGATTACGCCGACAAACGTTCCTACGAGGCTTATCGGGTGTATGACGAACCTGAAAATACAATAGACGTGATTATGCTCGGACACAGCGGCATATATCGCGGCGTTTCCCCTATGGAAATGTTCAAAGAATATGGTTTTACCTCTTACGCATGTTCGAGATCAACGCAATTGCCTTGGGAATCTTATGAGTTTTTGAAATCGGTACTTGAAAAACAGTCCCCGAAACTCGTTTTATTCGAAACGGATCAATTGTTTTATGATAAAGGAACAAACGTTGAAGAGAACTACAAGCAAAACAGAATCGACAATATAATTCCGATTATTAAAAATCATGCTTCGTGGAAAGATTGGTTGCCGGGCAAAAACTATCGTGAACGCAGTTACACAAAAGGATATCAATTCATAAAAAACGTTAAACCGTATACGGGGAACAAACAACTTACGGAAACGGAGAAAACCTATAAAATTAAAAAGGATCATTTGAAAAGCCTTAATAAAATATATAAGTTGTGCAAAGAGAAAAATATTCCGCTTTTCCTGGTGGAAATACCATCAAAAATTATTTGGGATTACGAAAAATATAATGCCGTGAAAGAATATGCGGATAACCGCGGAATTAAATTTATCGACTGCAATCAACACCTTGAAGAATTCGATTTCGATTGGAAAAACGATACATACGATGCGGGCGATCACTTAAATTATTACGGCGCGCGAAAATTATCGCTATACGTCGGCAAGTATATCAAGGAAGAATTTTCTCTTCCGGACAGGCGCGATAACGATAAGTATTATTTTTGGCAAGAGGATTTGAAGAAATACATTAAATATGTGGAGAAAGCACAATGATAAAACGAACAAACAGCATACTGGATTTTTTAGAAGAAAGCGCAAGAAAATTTCCCGACAAAATTGCTTTTGCCGACGAAAATAATGCCATAACGTATAAGGAAATAGTTAAAAAGGCCCGGAGAATGGCGGTAGGAATATCCGAAAAATCTCCTCCACGTTCGGCGGTCGCCGTTTTAGGCGGAAAAAATATCGAAACAATAACCGCTTTTTTCGCATGTGTCTATGCAGGGTGTTTTTACGTGCCGCTCAATCCGGCGCATCCCTCGTGCAGAAGAAATCGAATATTAAAAACTCTTAACCACCCGCTCGTTTTAATCGAACGAGGTTTTGAAAATTTATTGCCGGAAGAATGCGAGGAAATTTACTTTACCGCGGACGGCGGAAATTCCTTGTTTTTCGATGACATCGAAAGTCAGGACGATCCGAAAATCCTTGACAATATACGCGACGAACATATCGACACGGATCCTCTATATGTTATGTTTACGTCGGGTTCTACGGGCACGCCGAAAGGTATAGCCGTATCGCATCGTTCCGTGATTGATTTTATAAGCGAATTCGTAAATGCTTTCGACATAAACAAAACAGATATTATAGGGAATCAGGCTCCGTTTGATTTCGACGTTTCGGTTAAAGACATTTATTCAACAATAGCGGTCGGCGCAACCATGCAAATAATTCCGAAAAAATGTTTTTCCTTTCCCGTTCCGCTGGTCGACTTTTTGATCGAGAGGAAAATTAGCACCATAATATGGGCGGTATCCGCGCTCTGCATCCTTTCGACCTATCGCGGGTTTTCCTATAAGATTCCCTACAACATCAAAAAGATTTTGTTCAGCGGCGAAGCAATGCCGATAAAGCATCTTCAAATATGGCAAAAAGCATTGCCTTCCTCAACTTTCGTAAATTTGTACGGACCGACGGAAATTACTTGTAATTGCACATATTACGTTTTGCCAAACGGTGTGTTTGATAAAGGAATATTGCCGATAGGAAAGCCTTTCCGCAATGAAAGAGTTTTTCTCCTTTCGGAAAAAGGCGAAGAGATTACCGAGCCGAACGTAACGGGTGAAATTTGCGTTTGCGGTACGGCGTTATCTCTCGGGTATTACAATTGCAAGGAAGAAACGGAAAAATCATTTATCCAGAATCCATGTAACAGATTTTATAAGGAACTCGTATATAAAACCGGGGATCTCGGATTTTACGACGAAGTCGGAAATCTTTGCTTCGTCGGCAGAAAAGATTTTCAGATAAAGCATATGGGGCACAGGATAGAACTTGCAGAAATCGAAGCGGCTTTAACGACTATAGAAAATATTGATCGCGCCGTTTGTGTTTACGATGCGGAAAAAGAAAAAATAATAAGCGTTTATCGGGGACATATCGAACCTTGCGCAATCGCGGCCGAATTACGCAAAGTATTACCCGCTTATATGATTCCTTGCCGGTTTGAAAAAATCGAAAAATTCCCTCTCAACGAAAACGGAAAAATAGACAGAAATAAAGTAAAGGAATTGTGTGTGAAATGATACCGGATATAATTACGCCTGCATATGTTTTCGATATCGACGAACTTATTCTCAGAACACGCAAAATAAAAGAACTTTTAGGAAAGAACGTGTCGTTGTGTTTTGCAATAAAAGCTAATCCCTTTTTATTAAATGCGATAAAAAACGAAATAGATTGTTTCGAAGTCTGTTCTACCGGCGAATTCCGCATTTGCGAAAGAGAGTGTCTGCCGCCCGAAAAGATTGTTCTTTCCGGTGTATATAAAAATAAAGACGATATAAAACGGATTGTCGGGATATGCGGAGATCGTGCCGTTTATACGATAGAATCAACGTCGCAAGCGGAATTGCTCGATTTCTTAGCAAAAGAAAACGGCATAGTTCTTAAAGTGCTATTGCGACTTTCCTCCGGTAATCAGTTCGGAATGGATGCGATTAACATACTGAAAATTATTGAAAACAGAAAGAACTACGCATTCGATATCCTCGGTATTCAATACTATTCAGGCACGCAAAAGCGCGAGAATAAAATAGTACGGGAAATTGAAAAAATAGACGATTTTGTGCAAGCTGTTGAAAACACCGGCTTTATCGTTTCCCGAATTGAATACGGTCCCGGTCTTAAAATCGGGTATTTCCAAGACGAACAAATCGACGAAGCAGTCGAACTCGACGTTTTAACTCGTTCGCTATCGGTTTTCAACGGCAGAAATATCACGTTGGAATTAGGACGCTTCCTCGTTGCCGATTGCGGGAGTTATTACACGACAATTGTTGATGCAAAAAACAATGAGGGAATAAATTATGCAATCGTAGACGGAGGAATTAACCATCTGAATTATTTCGGACAAACGATGGCGATGAAGATTCCGTGGTATAAATATAGCGATAAAAACCAGTCAGAAGAAGAACAATGCACGATTTGCGGATCGTTATGCACGGCGTCGGACGTTCTCGTCCGAAATATACCTATTAAACCGGTTGTCGGTAACGTTATTTGCTTCGATAAAGCAGGCGCCTATTCCGTTACGGAAAGTATGTACTTGTTTTTAAGCCACGATTTGCCGCGTATTTATTTCAGGCAAAACGGGACATTGACGCTTGTCAGGGATTTCATGCGCACAGATATAATAAATTCAATTTAAGGAGAATTCTTATGGAAAAACTTTTAACTCTTTTGTCGGATATCAGACCGGATATTGATTTTAACAATATAACAAATCTCATCGACGACGGATATCTCGACTCTCTTAATATAATGGAAATAGTGGTTGAAATATGCGATGAGTTTGATATCGAATTATCGCCCGCAGATATCATTCCGGCAAATTTTAATTCTGCAAAAGCCATGTATGCAATGATTGAAAAGTTAAAAAAATAAAATCTTGACTTTGTATATGATGTCTACAATGTATAGACAATCGGTTTTGTACTGTCAAAACAAAATTTTATAATAAAGTTTACGGAAGTTTGTAAAAAACAGACTTCCGTTTTTTTATCGCTAAGCCGCTTGGATTTTTATTCCGGCGGCTTTTTGTTTGCAAAAAAAACAATAAAAATTATGTGAAAACGGTTGTAAAACGAAAACCCGTGTCCTTGTGTATTATGGAGGGATATTTTTTTCGCGTAAAAAAATTTTTGAAAATATTGCTGTCAGACCGTCAACTTTACTATTTTCGTGTCCCTGGTATATATGGAAGGTAAAATTTTTCTATACACTCCGAACTTTTGGATTTTCGTGTCCTTGGATATATGGGGATGTTCTATCTTCGGCGGATTATCTTTATTAAAACGGAGATAAAATATTGAAATATTTTCAGAAAAAGACGAAGTTAAATGTCCAATTATAGTGATGGGTAAAAAATCTAAAAGGAGATAAATTTTATGAAAAATTATAATCGTTACCGCCCGCCGTAGGCAATCCACAAAGCCACTCGCAACAGAAAAGTTGTTGCATTCTGCCTTAAAAATATAAAGCAGGATAAGGAAAATGCCACAAATAGCATTTTCGACATCGGAAGCAAGCGGGATACCCGCTTCTTATTTAACGGCAAGAAATATACAAAACTTGCCAAATGAGACGTAAGCGTCGGCATTTTATAAGAGCGAAAATTAACGCCGAAAGTAATGAAATATAAAAAAGTAAGCCCGACCTGTTTCGTAAATTCGCATTCATGCGAGGCTGAGAAAAAATTCAGAAAAGGAGCCATAAAAAATGAAAAACACAAAATTCAACGAATAACGATACGGAGGAAAATTTACGAACAAAGCAGCAACACAATTAAACGATGAGAGAAACGGCGCGCCATCCACTACTCACACCGAAATTATCGGCGGTAAAAAATACGTTGTCGTAAGCCATTACATAGGCAAAAAGGATTTCAAAGAAGTATTCGGAGATATTGCCTTTAAGCAAGTACTTACGGAAATGAAAAATTCTGTCCGCTGACGCATATACGGCAGCTTGAAATTTTCGGCGTAATATAGTATAATCATGCTACGTTGAAATTTCAGGCTGCTTTGATTCAAAGGAGTAAAAGAATGCAATCAAAGCAAAACAACAACGACTACATTGTCGGAATGTACGTTCGATTATCCCGCGACGACGAACGCGCCGGCGAATCGCTCTCTATCGAAAACCAAAAGGCGATCCTTTCGGACTACATAACCGAGCAAGGCTGGACGCTTTACGATACTTACGTCGATGACGGAATTTCGGGCACCACTTTCGAGCGACCGGGCATAAAACGGTTGCTCGACGACGCGAAACAAGGCGTTATCAATACGATACTCGTAAAAGATATGAGCCGTTTCGGAAGAAATTACATTATGGTCGGACAGTATCTCGATTACGTTTTCCCCACGTTCGGCATACGGTTCGTGGCGTTATCGGACAACATCGACACGGAGAATAAAGACACTCCCGCTATGGATATGATGCCGATTACCAACGTATTCAACGAATGGTGGGCGGCAACGACGAGCAAGAAGCTCCGCGCCGTGCGTATCAAAAACGCCAAAGAAGGTAAAAACGGAATGTCCCACCCGCCTTACGGATACAGACTCGGAACGGACGAAAAACGCACTTTGCAGGTGAACGAAGAAACCGCGCCTATCGTAAAGCGTATCTTCGAAATGCGCGCAAGCGGTTTAACGCCGAGAAAGATTGCCGACGTTCTGAACGTCGAAAAGGTTTTAACGCCCAACGATTACAGAATTTCCACTACGGGTATAAACGGCGTAAGAAATCCGTCGCATTTATGGCACACCGCAGTTCTGAGAACTCTTTTATCTAACCACGCGTATATCGGCAATTTAGTTCAGCACAAATCTACTACAATTTCATATAAGAATCATAAGTGGCACCGTCGCCCGGAAGAAGAATGGATCATCGTCGAAAACGCGCACGAAGCCATTATTTCAAGAGAACTTTGGGATAAAGTTAAAGAAGTCGAGAAAGCCGTAGGACACGGAAAGCATACGCAACGAGGTTTTATGCACCCGCTGTCCGGGCTGATGTTCTGTGCAGACTGCGGAGCGAAAATGCGGCTCGGCTGGAATATGCCGAAAGACATCCCGTATTTCAACTTCAACTGTGGCACGAAATCGCGCATGGGTTCGTCTGCCTGTTTCAGCCATTTCATTACCGTTCCGGTGTTGGAACAACTTGTAAAAAACGACGTCGCCGCGAAAGCCGAAATGATCATAGGACACGAAGCGGAATTCAAACAGCGGTATTTACAGCGGCAATCGTCGCTTGCGGACAAAAACCAAGCCGACGTGAAGAAAGACTTGAAACGCTCCGAAAAACGCTTAGCCGAACTCGATAAACTCATCGAGGCGGCGTTTGAAGAAAAGGTTTCCGGCAAGATTCCCGAAAGCGTGTGCGTGAAACTGATCGAAAAGTACACCGCCGAGCAAACGGAATTGAAAGAAAAAATTGCCGTTCTTTCGCAAGGACTTGAAGAAGTAACGCAGGCAAAAACGGACGTGGACGAATTTATCCGCAGGCTGAAAACCTATTTCAATTCGCCCACATTAACCCGTGAAATGTGTCTGGCATTATTCGACCGGCTTGTCATCGGCGGCAAAGAAACGGTTACGGGCAAACCACAGGAAATCCATATTTATTACAAAATAGATATCGATTCCGTCCTTACGCCGTAACAAAATCCCCTTGAAAATAAGCATTATGTCCATTTGGCTTATTTGAAGGCTACGCCGAATATTACAGCGCGGAACTCTCGCAAAAAATTAAACGCGGTTTACATGAAAGCCGACAAAAAGGCTTCTGCGGCGGCGGAAGACCGCCTTACGGTTATTTTTATAAAGACAGACGCGTGTGCATTGACGAAGAGCGAGCCGACGTTATACGTTTCATTTTCAAAGAATATTATTCGGGAAAAGTCGTGCGTGAAATCATCGATGAACTCACCGAAAAGGGTGTTTTATATCACGGAAAACGATTCATTGAAAATACTATATTCAAAATTCTTCACAACGAAAAATATATAGGAATAGCACGCTATGACGACGGTGTTTACAACAATATATTTCCTGCTCTTATAGATAAAAACACATTTGACGGCGTACAAACTATCCTTTCGCAAAATAAAATCGGCTCTCGTAATCCTAATTCCGTTTATTTGCTCAAAAACAAAATTATATGCGGCTGTTGCGGTAATCGCTATCAGGGCGACTGCGGCACAAATCCACGGGGAAACACTTTTTATTATTATTCCTGTATGGGCAGAAAAAAACTGCATATCTGCACAAGTGAACGATTAAAAAAAGAAGTATTCGAAAATATGATTACCGGGATTATTTTTGAAATACTTAAAAATGACGAGAAAGTAGATGCTATCGCCGAAAAACTGACTGAAATATGCAACGGAAAAGCCAAAGAAAATTCCGCCGCCGAACTCTTAAAAAAAGATAAAACCGAACTTCAAAAATCGATTGATAATGTTATGAAAGCCATTGAACAAGGCATTATCACAGAATCGACGAAGGCGCGGTTGCAAGACTTAGAAACTAAAAAGCATTCGCTCGAAGAAAAAATTCTGCTTGCCGAATATTCCGAACAGCAGAAAATAACGAAGCAAGAAATTTATGATTATCTGAAAACAACGCTAAAAAAGGAGCCGCGATTCTTACTTAACTTGCTCGTCAATAAAATTATCGTGTACAAAGATAAAATTGAAATTTTCTTTAATTTTACGAATAGGACTCCGCCTACTCCGCCGATACCCCCCGAAGATACGCCTGATTCATTACATCGTGTTTCTTTTTCTGCCGTCTGTTCGAATTTATCAAATAAGTGTCCACCATATTCAAACGGGCGGCATTTTGCAAAAAGGCGAAATGCCGCCCGTTTTATCGAAACAAACGATATTCCCCCCGCCGATTCCGAAAAAACGGCGGGGTTTTTAAATAATTTTTTTCGCTTACTTTTTCTTCGGAACGTTGTTTTCTGCCGGATCTTTCTCTTTTTCCGGATTTTCCTCCTGCTTCTGAGCGTTGTTTTCTTCTTTTTTAGAAAGTTGCCTGATCATCTGATTCGCGCCGATCGCCGTAAGTCCGCTCGATCCGCCGAGCACAATGGCAACAACGATATTATCCGCCGGAATGATTTCGGGCAGAGCAAAATAACAAATAACGCCGCAGATAACGCCGAACCCCGTTGCAATCAGGGGAATAAACCTCTTGAATTTTTCGTTTTCCCCCACGGCATGCTTGATGATATTGATCACCCAATACACGATCGTCGCTATTGCGGGAACGCTGATTAAATTCAGATACCCTTCCATTTTTCTCTCCGTTGTATCGATTTTTTGCGTGAAATATTTTCGCAAAAGGTATTTTTTCCGTAAAACGATACAAATACCTGCACTATAATATATTTCTTTGCTTCCTGCCTTGTTTCTTTGTCCTCTTGTTTCCCCGTTTTTGCCGCCGCCGATCGCGCCGTACGTTTCCCGTGAAACACTATTGAAATTTCATAAGCCTTTTCCGCCGCGACGTCTCGTTTATTTATCCTTTTGCCGCAGTTTTGCCGCCGTTCCGATCCGCACGCCGCCGATATATTCGCTTACGATAAAAAACCTTTATCTCAAGGGCTTTCTGCCGATGAAATAAAGGGTTCCTCTATGCTTTATCCGCGTTGCTTCGTTATCTTCCGCCACCGGGACGATTTTCTCCGGCTCCGCCGACGCCGCCCGGCCGGAAGTCTCCTCCGCCGACGCCGCCGAAGCGCAGAAAGAATGGCTGAATTCCACAAGCGTGGAAATTAAAATCATGAACGACGTGCTTCGCGATATGCTTACGCTGGCGCAGGGAGAGGCGCTGTCCGGCATAACGAAAGTCAACGCAGACGTATCGAAAATCGCAGACGGCATATGCCTGCAATTCGATGCCGTGGCGTTTGAAAAAACATTACGCTCGAAAGCCGTATACAGGAAAACGTGTTTGCCGATTGCGACGAAAAAATGATCCGCCGGCTTTTCACGATTCTGATCGATAACGCCGTGAAATACGAGCCCGAAGGCGGAAAAGTATTCGTTGCTCTCCAAAAAAACGGAAACAAAACGACGTTTGTCGTAAGAAATTTCGGCAGCACAGTGAAAAAGGAAGACCTCCCCCATTTATTCGAGCGTTTTTACCGCGCGGACAAATCCCGTTCCGGAGGCGGCGTGGGATTGGGGCTTGCCATAGCAAAAAACATCGCCGATCTTCACGGCGGCACGATCAAAGCCGCTTCTTCCGAAACAACGGGAACACTGTTTATCGCCGAATTTTAAAATTTATAAACCGATTTTTCATTCTGCGTTTTCGGCATTGCGCCTCCCCGCCTTTCGTTCTCCTCTCTCTTTTCCGCCGTTTACCGTTTCTTGCGGCGACGACGGAAATTACTGAAAAATATAAAAAAAGAAAATACGTCGTGCAGCACTTTTCCGCTTGCGCGGCGAGACAAAAAGTAGTATAATACGCAGAGAATCTTACGGGAGAAAAACGCGGATTCGCTCCGCGTTTTTAATTATTTAGTTTTATGATACGTTCTTCTGTTTCCGCCGCTTCCGACGATCCGGCAACCGCTTCCGACGCCGTCGTTACCGAACATGGCAACGACGAGAAAGCCGCAACGGCAGGCAGCGCTTCCGCGCCGCAGCCCAAACCCGCGCAAAATAAAAAAGGCTTCTTTCGCTTTCTGAAAAAAAACGCCGTGTGCGTAATCGCCTTTTTGCTGGCGCTTGTCACGTCGTTTATCGTGCCGCCCGATAAAGAATATCTCGGCTATTTCGATTTCAAAACGCTCGCCTGTCTCTTTTCCGTATCCGCCGCGGTTAGCGCGCTGAAAAATCTGCACTTTTTCTATTTCACTGCGCAGGCGATCGTACGTCGCTTCGGCAACGCGCGAACGTGCGTGATCGCGCTGGTGTGCGTGACGTTCATCGGATCGATGCTGATCGCAAACGATATGGCGCTGATCACCTTTCTGCCGCTCGGCTATCTCGCGCTTTCTTCCACGCATAAAGAAAAATATATGCCGTTTACGTTTATCATGCAGAACATCGCGGCAAACCTCGGCGGCATGCTTACGCCGTTCGGTAACCCTCAGAATTTATATCTGTACGGAAAATTCAATATCCCCACGGGCGAATTTACCCTGATCATGCTGCCGCCCTTTCTTCTTTCCGTATGCGCGATCGTTCTTTGCTGCGTGATTTTCGTTAAAAAAGAGCCGCTTTCCCTTTCGGGCGAAAAGCCGTCGCTTGATAAAAAACGCCTTTGCGTATATCTTGCCCTTTTCGCGCTGGCTATCGTTATGGTATTCCGCATCATTCCATATTATATCGGGCTTGCCGTAATTATCGCCGCGCTTTTTTTGCTGGATAAAAAAGCGTTGAAAAACGTGGATTACGCATTGCTGTTCACTTTTGTGTTTTTCTTTATTTTTGCGGGAAACACAGCCCGCATTCCCGTCGTAAGGGAATCGATCTCGAAAATCCTCGCGAAAAATACACTTTTGTTTTCCGTGCTCTCCTGCCAATTTATCAGCAACGTGCCGTCGGCTATCCTGCTTTCCGAATTTACGGGAGATTATAAAAGCCTGCTGCTCGGCGTAAATATCGGCGGCGTAGGCACATTGATATCTTCACTTGCCAGCCTGATCACCTTCCGCGAATACACGGCGCACTATCCCGAGAAAACAAAAAACTATCTTGCGCTTTTTTCCGCTTTCAATTTCGCTTTTCTTACCGTACTCACCGTATTCTGCTCGTTTCTCGTATAAAAAATCGGAGGATTGTTTCGCTTGATCCTCCGATTTTTCAATGACGATTTATTGTTTTTTCCACGATTCCTCGTAAATTCCGACGGCTTTTCCGAAACGCGCAGAAAGTTATTTTAATACGAATTTCTTTGTTCTGCCCGATCGTCCTGTTACCGTGCTTTTAATCTTCGCGCACGTCGATAAACGAATCTCGATGTTCCACCGACGTCGAAAACACGATCAACGTTTTCGTGCGTCCGAAATGCTGCAATTCGTTGATGAATACGTCGAGATCGGAAGTGGTGGGAAAGAGCACTTCCACCAGCATGGAAAAATCGCCTGTCACGCAATTACATTCCACCACGTTAAGTTGACTTTGTATATAAGGGTAAAATTCTTTTTTACGAACGGGATCCACTTCCAGATTGATAAACGCCTTCACCTGAAACCCGAGCAATTCGGGATTCAGATGCGCATGATACCCCGTAATGTACCCCTCTTCTTCCAGCCTTTCTATCCTCGTGGCGATCGCCGTAGGAGATAAAAAAGTCTTTTCCGCGATTCTCTTTGCGGGAATACGCGCGTTATCTTTCAATAGCGACAGAATCTGCCTGTCGGTATCGTCGATCACATACGGCTGATGATTTTCCGATTTTTTCATACGAAACGCTCCCGTTTATTTTTGTAAAATTATAGCATTTTTAAAACGGAATGTCAAGCAATCGCTTTCCCGCCTTATAAATTCAAAGCAAAAAGAAAATTTGCGTGCCGCATAAAACTTTTTTGCGCGAAACTTTTACGGAATCTATGAAAAACGGTTGACGAACGGCCGATTATCTGATAAAATAAAACGGTAAGTTTCGGAGGCGTAGTTCAGTTGGTTAGAACGCTACCTTGACATGGTAGAGGTCGAAGGTTCGAGTCCTTTCGCGTCCACCATCAAGACACACGCAAAAGGAGCGTATAAAACTCCGCCGCGTGTGTCTTTTTCTATGCAAAACAGGGGTAAATTGCCGTTTTTTTGGTAGTTTACCCTTTTTGTTGTTTCTTCGCTCATCGCCGTAGGGATTTGTTCTTCACTCGCTTTGAAAAGTCGCAAGCCTTTAACGATTGCACAAAAAGGATTTTTGCACGATAAGGAGCGTATGATTTCTTCTGTCTTAATCAACGAAAAAAAGGCCGACCGCCTTCGTAAGAGCGCAGTCGGTCAATTTATTTTTAACGATTTCTTTTCCCAGTATTCTCTGTTCCTCGGATTTCCTCATGATAGAAATAATCCACGATCACCGGATGTCCCTGCGGGA
>CAJKUC010000013.1 GCA_905203015.1 uncultured Christensenella sp.
TTTCCGCGCCGTAACACCAGCACGGCGTTACCGTCAGCGTGATATCCACGCCCGCCTTTTTGAATTTATCTTCACACGCCGCCGCTTCCGCAACTCTGCCTATGGTGGTGTCCGCGATAATCACTTTCGCGTGTTCGCCGTTTGAATAAAACACGTTTTCTTCGATGAGTTTCGCCGCGGATTTCGCCATGTTCATCGTCTGATCTTCCAGCGATTCGCGCACTTTGATTTTGCCACGCCTGCCGTCGATTGTAGGGCGGATGCCGATGACGGGATAACTTCCGATAAGTCTTGATTCTGCCATTTCTTTTTTTGCTCCTTATATTTTTATTTCAGCAACTCTCGCCGAATAACTTCTGCCATACTCAAACGGCGTTACTACGAAAGAATTATCTTCGTTGATAGGAATTTTTTCATCGCTATCCAGCCATTTCGCGCTTTTGATACGTTTTGCAAATTTTACGTGCGCCTGATTGCCGCTCAACGCTACGTTCGGATCTGCGCTCATTCCTACGTTTTTGATAATCGCATAGTACTTTTCGCCGTCGGACAAAACAATCGTGTTTTTCGCGCTGATTTTCGTCGGCTTCGCCGCGTAAATAAACCCGCGGTTTACTTTCACCCATTTGCCGATTTCTTGTAACAGGCATTGATCCGTTCCGTTTACTTCGCCGTTGCCTTTCAATCCCGTGTTCAAAAGAAAATTACACCTGCAAGCGCGACAATCGATTAAATTTTCGATCAGTTCTTTCACCGATTTATAATTGCAGTCTTCTTTGGCATATCCCCAATGATCGTTTAACACCTGACACATTTCGCCCGCAATCGGTTTTTCCGTGGTATCTACAAAGCACGGCTTACCGCGCTCGAACGTTACCGAGTCGATTTCTTTATGCCCCGTTTTGCCCTGCGCGCTAAGCCCCGTGTTGTTGATGATCATCGCTTCCGGCTGATACTTGCGAATCGTTCCGTACAGCCTGTCTTCCTGCCAGTTTTCGTTCGGCTTATCCCACATGCCGTCAAACCAGAAACCGCCGATTTTGCCGTAGTTTTTACACAAAATTTCTATGCTTTTATCGAGATAATCGATATATCCCGAAAAATTCGTTTTATAATCCGTATTGTGCCAGTCCAGCAAAGTATGATAGAAAAACGGCACGACGTTTTCGGCACGACACGCTTCCGTAAACTCGCGGATTAAATCGCGCCCGCACTCCGAATGAGGCGCGTCGAAATCGGAAAGTCCGCACGTATCGTACAGAGAAAACCCGTCGTGATGGCGCGTGGTGAGCGTGATATATCTGCACCCCGCCGATTTTGCCGTTTTTACAAGGTTTTTCGCCCAGTTTTTAGTAATTTTAAAGCGCGAAGTCAACGCTTCGTACTTTGTTTTATCCGCGTTTTTATTGCAGGCAAGGTACCATTCTCCCTTGCCCGCAACGCTGTAAAGCCCGAAATGAACGAACATTCCGAAGCCTAAATTTTTAAATCTTTCTATGTATTCGTACATAATTTTACAATAAAATTTTAAACATGCTTCTTCGACGGATCATTGACGCTTATATTGTTCTCAAGGAAATTTTCCACTGTATTATCCTGATCCGTGCCTTCGCGGCAACGCGTGATCCCGGCGCTCGCGCAAATTTCTTTAAAAGCGGAAACAAACGCCGCTTTTGCCGTGGCGGCATCGGAAATACCCACCCCGAACAACCCGCTTTTTTCGCCGCCGATCATCAATTTTTCGTCTCGCGAAGCCGCATTATAATACGTATCGAAATAATACAGAATCGAAGTATACGAAGAAGCCTGCACGCCGTACAGCCTTTTCAGATATACGTTTTTCTGCGCCTCGCTAAAAGATTCCGATTCGTTCACCGCCGAAATCGCGCCGAGCACGCGCCGCAAACTTGCGCAATGCTCGCTTATGCTTACCCGCGAATAATATTCATTGCCGTGGCGTACGGGATAATTTTCATCGTTATCCGAATAATACGAATCGTAATCGTCGCAATACGCCTTTATATACGAAGCCGCCGACAATCCGAAATAATTTTCGATGAATTTATCGCGCAGATCTTTCGCTTTCAGCGAGCGATCCGCCATTTTTCGCATCCAGATATAATTCCGCATTTCCGAATGCCAGATATTGTCTGCATCGTACGCACCGAGTATCAACAGCATTTCCGCGTTCATTTCAACGGCTTCGTCGATAATCGTATCGATCGCAGACATCGAAGCGCCGAAATACGTGAGATAATTATTATACGATTCGTCATACAGCCATAAAATCAACGAACCGCTGTTTTCCGCCGCCGTAAGATTTTTCCACGCCGAAAGATTATCTTTGTAATCAGCCCGCTGTTCATCTGCAAACAGAGAATAACGCATATCGGAATATTCCGCATACCAGATACATAAATCACGATCGGGAATTACTCCGCCCGTCGGTGCGGGAACGGTGTAAGAATAAGCAAACGTTATGATCTTAAAATTTCTGCCGCTTAAATCGTCGTCTGCGCGAAGATTTTCAAGCAACCGATTGCAAAAACGCACGAGCACACCGCTCCGCCTGTATTTTTCCGCCGCCGACGCGCAGTTTGCGCAGGTGCAATACGCGCCGTCTGTTCCGTCCTCCTGCTCGAACGTAAAATATTTCACAGACGGATTCTGCAGAATCAGATTTTTCATACTCTCCGTCGCCAATGCCAAAGCGGAAAGTTCGCCCTTTTCCGTGCGATATTCCACGCCATTCGTAAGGCAGGGCACGTACCCGCCCACAGCAAGATCGTTCTTCGGGCAATATTCCGTTCCGAAATACTTTTCCCCGATATAATAACGCGCGTTATGCGTATCCGCGCCGAGATAACCGAAGCGTACCGTTCCGCCGAGTTCTCCGCCGATCGCCGCATACGAAGTGTTCACGCCGCTTTTCACGGCAAATTGCGCCTCCGTATGATCGTAACACGTTTCATAAGCAAGATATTGCCGCAAAGTAACCGACGGCAGGGAAACGATATCGATCGCGGCGGCTTCGATCGTTACGCCGACGGGAACGTATTCGCAGTCCGCCGTATAAAAATCGCAGCCGAGCGTACGCAATAATTCATAAGCGCCGTAAAAAATCGCCCGATCGGAATTTCCGCCGATAAACAGAGAATTTCCGTCCGCCTTTACGAAAAATCCGTCTTCGGCGGTGATACCGCCGAAGCGTTTGTACGGGCTTTCTCTGAAAATCGCATTATCTCCCACAGAGATATAATGGCAGCGTTTGTCGTAGCCGAGTTCCGATTCTTCCGCCGTGCAAATCGTATACTCGCGCCCCGTCATCCGTAAAAGGTATTTATTCAATTCTTTCGCGGCGAGGTACTCCGCCGACGAATCGTTTTTTTCGTTTACGACCAACGCATACGTATTCAAAGCCTTTTTTTCTCGTTCGGCTTCTTTCAACGCGTTTTCAGCGTCGGTCATTGAACGAAAAAATCGTAAGTCACAATAACGTCTTTTTCTCCCTTACCGAATTGAATCACGAGATAACCGTTATCGATGTTCCATTGAGAATCGGTGAGATCTATCGTTTTCGTCCAATTCTGATCTCCGCTGAATCCGATTTCTTTTGAGCCGGCGCCGTCTGACAGCCATACGGGTTGCGTTGCACCGCTCACCGTAATCGTGAAATATTTATACCCCTTTGCGATATAGTCGGCGGTATTTATATTAACCAGCCTGAACCCCGCGTCATCGTTCGGCGTAGAAATCTTAAATTGATTTTTTCCCGCATAAGTAAACGAGAAACCTCCGTGCACATTTCTGTTCGATACAAATTCGCTTATATTTAAAGCGTATACGCCCTCGCTATCCAATCCGTAATAAAACTTATTTCCCTCGGAATACAGAACGTCGTTCATATACTCTGTAACGATTTCAGTATTCGCCGTTCCGCCGATCACGCTGACAGGGCTTCCGGCGTCACCCCACACCGCGCCGCGGTTGTTGCCGCCGGCATACAAATACTTACCCGAAAGAATCACGGTACGCTGCGACACGTTCGCCGCCACCGGATTATCCGCATATTTTTTCCACCATTCCGTAGTGCTTAAAACGTGCGCGTCGTGCCCCGACTGACGGGTATCGAGAATAATAAATCCGTCTTCTTCCGCGCAATAGATACTGCTGTTGTTCTTCGTCCATTTTGCCGTTTCCGCGCTCTTATACAGAATCAGATCCGAAATCGTAAGCGTGCCGTCCGCCGTATTGCCGTTCAGACGATTTTCCAATTTAAAACTATAGTAATTTTCGTTGTCTCCCTTAAACTCGGAAAGATCCACCCGCATCGTATCGGAAGCCCCGCACTGACGCCAATATTTATCCCAGGTACCGCTATGCGTAAGAACAACGCAATCTCCGCCGCTTAACGTATAATTAAATTTACAATGCGTGTATCCTGCCTCCGTCGCAGCCTTGATCCAATCGGAGTTCAGCGCCACTTCTTTGCAATTAAACGTGATAGAGTTTTCGCTTTCCGTTCCGGAAAGATTCCACGACGAAACGGAATAAAAAGATTTCGCCAATTCTTTTTCGGACGAAATATACTCGATTTTTTCAATCGTAATGTTCTGACCTTTCGTTGAAGCACGCAATCTTAAATCGTACTGTGAAAAATCGTGTACCGACGGATCATTTAAAGGAATATCTACGTATTTAAGAGTTTTTCCTTCTGTTTTAAAGCCCTCCGTACCTAATTCTCCGGGCATGTAACTCCACGTGACGTCGTTTGCGCCTTTCGCCCGAGGCAAAAGCCAGAATTCCGCCGCATTTTCCGATTTCGGATACAATCTTACATAATCGTATCCTTCGCCGTTTTCGGAAATTACGCTACGATTGAGAAAAATATTCAGATCGCTTTCCGTAGCCGTTACGCTGATTTTTCCCGTTTTGTAATCGACGGCATTCCGCGCCGTTTTATCCCCGTTCCACACATCGCTTACGATTCCGCCGAGCGCAGAATACTTCGTGAAGTCCGCCAGCACGCCGCCGTCATCGGATTCGCCCTTTTCAATCGCTTTTTGCGCTACGTTTATCACGCTTCTCGCGTTGTCGTTTGCCGTCGCGAATTTATAAGAATGCGCGCCGCTTTGATCCACCGCTTCGATATAGCCCGCACCGACGAATTTGCGATTGTAATTTTGCGGCTTGATATTCGTCATGATTCCCACGAACGCTTTATTTCCGCCTTCGTCTTTCATCGCGTCGCCGTAAACGTTGATGATTTTCGGCTTTTCCGATTCCGTATCGCCGAAAGAATATTTCGAGTCTTCGCCAAAAACGTTTTCAGCCGTAAGCGCGCCGTATTCCGCGATATAATCTTCGGGAGCGATCAACATGCCGAAAGAAACGGAAGCGTATGTTTTTTCGTCGCCTACGCTTTCCATCAACGCGTTATAATCGGAAACGGACATCAGTGAACGGAACCGAAGCCCCGTCGGCTCGTTTTTCCTTACGGAAGCGCCGACGTCCATCGTTAAATTCACAGAATCGAGCGGCGCCGAAGAATCGGCAAAAGCCGCTTTAACGCCGATTCCGAAAAAGAGAGAAATCGCAAAAACGGCGGATACCGCCGCGAGCAGTAAATTTTTTTGTTTCGTTTTCATCGTTTTTTCCCTCTCAATCGAAAATATCCTCTGTTCCTACGCCGTCAAAAGTGCCGTCTGCCCCGTTTAACGCTACCCCCCCTACACTTGTGCGGATAACGTCTGCTTCGTCGGTGAAAAATATCGCTATTTTCGCCGACTCCCATAGTTTTTTCATTATCAGATTTCTCCTTTTTTTGATTGTACATCGGGCGGCGATTGTTTCCACAACCGCCGCCGAACCGATTTTTGCCGCAATTATTTGCTGAACGTACAGGTAATTCTTACCGTAGTCCCCGTAGCAGTATCGTTGGAACAATAAATTTGCAGATACGGATTATTTTCCGTAAACATCGTGAGATCGAGTTCTTTCGATTTTCCGCTGTCCAGCCCGAACATACCGCCCGACCAGTTATCATTTCCCACCCAAATCTGCCCGCCGGTATATTCTCCTGCCGTAATCACGCATTTCGTATATCCCTTTGCAATATAATCCTGCGTATTAACGTTTACAATCTTCCCCTCGTTAAACAGTGTTACCGTAAAGGTTGTTTCATCAGCATACGTGTAAGAAAATCCACCCCACGAATTTCTGTTGGAAACAAATTCGTTGACTTTCAATGCGTACACGCCTTCTCTTTCTAACCCATAATAGAATTGATTACCTTCGGCATACGAAACGTTATTCATATATTCCGTAACGATTTCTGTATTCGCCGTGCCCCCCACAGAACTGACAGCCGCGCTTGCACCGCCCCATAATGCACCGCGGGAATTCCCTCCAGCATATAAATATTTGCCGGAAAGAATTATCGTGCGTTGGCTTGCATTTCCGGAGGCCGAATTATTCGCATATTTTGCCCACCATTCCGTACTGCTCAGGATGTGCGCGTCGTTGCCTGCCGCTCTCGTTTCCAGAACGATGAATCCGTCTTCTTCCGCACAATAAATGTTGCTGTTGCTCTTCGTCCATTTCACCGTTTCCGCGCTCTTATAAAGCGTAATTTCCGATACGGCGAGGCTCGCCGAGGAAGATCCTCTGCCCTCGATATTGATCGCATACGCATTTTCTTCGTCCGTAAACTCCGTCAGATCGATTCTTGCCGTGTCACCGGAAATCGAAAGAACGCGATAATATTTGTTCCACGTGCCGCTGTGGCTAATAAGAATATCGCTTCCGTTCGTCACGCCGATCGAAAATTTTATATGCGTATAGCCCGCGTCCGTCAGTTTCTTCACGTATGCGGAAGATATTTGTATATTCGCCGCGGCAATCGTAATCACTCCGTCGGCTTCCGTGGCGGCGGCATTAACGTTCAGCGCCAACTGCGCCGCAAGATCGTATACTTTCACCGTAAGAGTGACGTCTCCCGTGATGTTTGAAAGCGTATAAACGTTGCCGATTCCCGTCACTTCCGTTTCGCCATTGAACACTCTGATTTCATCCTCGGGATTCTGCGCGGCAATCGTAAACTGCGCCTGCGCGCCATGTTCCGCCGTTGTTTCTCTTGCGCCCGTCACGGTGAACCCCGAGCCTTCCGCAACCGATACTTTATACGTATTGATAGTTATCCCTTCCACGGTGATTTCCAGCGCCGCGGTTACGTTTTTCACCGTATACGTTTTTCCGTCTGCCGCAACGGTAAGCGCCGCGCCGTTCGCTTTCACGATCGGGCTGCTCTTGGAATACCCCTCGTTCAACGTAAGCGTAAACGTATAATCCGCGCCGTGTTCCGCCGTCGCAGATCCCGAAAGCGCATAGCCTTCCCCTGCCGTAAGCGTTACGGCGTACGTTCTGATATTCAACCCTTCCACGGTGATTTCAAGCGCGCCCGTTACGTTTTCTACGGTGTACGTTCTGCCGTCTGCCCCGACGGTGAGCAGAGCGCCGTTCGCTTTCACGGTAAGATTCGCCGTATCGTAGCCGTCTTTCACTTCCAGCGTAAACGAATACTCTTCTCCGTGAACGGCCTTTTCCGCACCCGCGATCGTATACGCCACGCTCGAAGGCAGCGTTACGGCGTATTGATTTTTTGCTGCCCCTTCCACCGTGATATTCAGAACGGTTTTTACGTTCTTCACGGTGTATTTTCCGTTCTCTTCCGTTATCGCCTCGCCGTTCACTTTCACTGTGAGCGCGCTCTGATCGTACCCTGCGTTTTTCGCTACGGTAAACGAGTAATCTTCGCCGTACGTCGCTTCAGATTCGCCCGTCACCGTATAGCCGTCGCCCGAGGGAATCGAAACGGCAAACGTCCGCTTCGCAACGCCTTCCACCATGATATTCAACGCGGAAGATACGTTCGTCACCGTATATTTCCCGTCCGCTTCCGTCAGCACTTCGTCGTTCGCTTTCACTACGGGAACGCTGCCTTCATAGGCTTCGCCCGCCAGCGTAAGCGTGAAAGAATAATCTCTTCCGCCGTATACGGTTGCCGCACCATGCAGTTCGTAGCCTTCTCCTTCGGCAAGCGTTACGCCGAACACCGAATACGTGACGGGCGTGGAATAATCGGAAACAGCCTCGTCGTTTTTCGCTTTCACTTTCACCGTATACGTATTCACGGCGGTGAGAGCGTCGAACGTAAGCGTTTGTTGCGCTTTCAGATCGTCGCCGTTCACGTTCACAACATACGCCGTAGCGTCGTTTACCGCTTCCCACGACACAGAAAAATCATCGTTCAATACGATTTCCGGCGCGGCGAGCGTTTTCGGCTCTTCGGGCTTCTTATCGTCGCTGCATGCGGCGAAACACGTTGCCGCCACAGCGCAGACAAACATCGAAACCACTGCTGTTTTAAGTTTTTTCATAGTTTCCCTCCGTTATTTTAAGTCCGTTGCGGACTGACTTTTCTCAACAATAATTTACTTGCTATAATTTTCTTATTTGAAAATGATATTTTCGGCGTCGAATAATTGATTTTCGGCCCAATACATTCCGCCCGCGCTCATCACATCCAGAATAAACCGCTTTGCTTCGATATTCATCTGCACCTGATCCGTTTCGTATTCCATATAGTTGTACAGATACATATAGCGAGGCTGAAATTTCACCACTTCGATCCGCCGAACATATTCGGCTTTTTCGCTGTCCGTAAGGTCGCTTGCGTTCACGGCATCCTCTGCGCGGTTCAGAAGCGCGATTGCCGATTTCAGCGTGCCTTTTCCGCAATACGCAAGCCCTACCGATTGCCTGTAATCTTTCTTCGCCAATGCTTCGTAACAGGAGGAAGTCATCAGACGAACGTATTCGTCGGCATATTCCCGTGCTTCTTCCCCGAGATAATACCGATGAAATTCGGAAATCAGTTCGTAAATATCGTAATCGGGATTCCACAATATTTTGGAAGCCACGTAGCCTTCCAGAATCGTCTGATAATCCGTGCGTTCCTGATAATTCGATTGCAGCATCACATACCGCACGCCCATCTTTTTCATCGCGGTAAGTTTGCCGTTCCACACGGGAAACGTGGGATACCACCAATAATGGCGCGGATTATGCGTGGTGTATTCCCACACCATGAATTTATCCGTAACCGCCGCCCATTTTTCCATATAATCCGATCCGTAAGGATTATCGTCCTGCGCTTTGTCGCCGTAAGAAGCAAAGCGATTCATGTTGATCGGCGCAAGGCGGATCACCACGTTGTCTTCCGGTACACACGTGGAGTCGATCACGCGAAAATTTCCGTCGCTCGTCTTTTCGGCGGGCGCGTAAGACGACCATTGATAGGCAAACATCACCACGTTCAGATCACGTTCGATCCCCTCTTCCCGCGCAAATTGTTGCACTCCGCGGGAAAGAGCGTTGATGAAGCGGATCATCATGCCCGCGTCGGTGTATTTTTTGGAATCGGCGATACAGCGCTTGCACAGACAAGGACGGGAAAAATAGTCGTTCTGCCCGAACATGTAATAATTGTCCCCGTCTTTATCGTTTTTCACCACTTCCGTCATGCCTTCGATCGCCATGCCGATCGCGGTTTTGCGCTTCGTGCCGTCTTCGTTCACGGTTTCCGTTTCAAAAGAACCGTCGTCGTTGATGCCGTCGGTATAGCAAAGATCGGCGACATATTGCGTACCGTTGCCGAGATTCGTCTCTTTTACGACGTTTTCTCCGTCGTTGGCGAAGGCTTTCGTATACACGGGATCGATATTGCCGTTCTTCACGTATTTTTCCACTTTCACCCATTGCAACGAATTATGCGTATCGTAGCCCTGCCACCATTTCAGATTTCCGCCCGCTCCGTCGGATAAATGCAGATATTCCGAAGTAAAGCGGCGCGCCGTGGAAAATTCCGTACTGTCGTTGAAAAACGCCGCAGGATCGAGATATACGCGGTACTCGAACGCGGGAATTTCCGTTCTGTCCGATTTGTAAACGGCTGCGTTTTCGCTTTCCGGCACATACGTCGTATCGGAAGTGAGCCATTTCACGCCCAGTTGGTATTCGAGAAAATCGTACACGCCGTACAACGTACCGCGATCTTCTCCGCCGCAGATAAACACGGCGGTATTTTTATTTTTTACGATAAATCCGTCGCTGCCGAGTTCGCGCCGATCAGCCGTAATATCCGCCGAATCCATAAATTCCGTTCTGCCGACGGAGATCGCGTTTCCTCCCGAATATACGCCGTCGGCACGGTAGGAAATTTCCTTTCCCGTTACTTCCGACATATATTTGATCAACTGTTCCGCCGCATATTTTTCCGTTTCCGTAGCCGTGGCGGAAACCACCACGGAATAATCTTTCGCTTCTCCGATCTTTGAAGAAAAATCGATTCCCTGCGTTCTGGAAACCGCAGCGCTTACGTCTTCGTTGTTATTTTTCGGATCGTCGTCTTTTTTGCACGAGGCGAAAACAGAAAAGATTGCCGTTACAGACAGGATCAACGCCGTAATTTTTGAAAATTTCCGCATTTATTTTTCCTCCGCGTTTACAAGATACGTTATCGTGGAAACGTTGCCGTATTCGTCTTCGGCAAGATATACGATACGATGCGCGCCGCTTCTTACAAAACGGTATCCGCCGCCCGCATACGTCGTTTTCCCTTCCCCGATAATATCGATCGTTCCGTCGGGCCGGAAAACGTACACCCTGATCGTCACGCCGCTTTCATCCGACGCGCTCGCGGAAGGAAGAGCGATCGTCTCGCCGCATTTCGCCGCCTCCGCAATCTTTCCCGAAACGCTTATTTCGGGCGCCGAATCGTCCTCCACGGCAAAACGGCAGGTGAGCGTGGTAGCGGCGCCGTTGCCGTCTCTCGCCACGATTTTCAGCGCGTACACGCCTATATCGGAAAGCATATATTTCGGCGCTTTCATCGGCTCGCAGTTTTCGTACGCTTTCGTGCCGTCGGGCTTTGTCAATGTCACGGAAACGGAAGACGAAGCGTTCAGCACGTCATACGCGGCGAGCGAAGATACGTCGAGCGTATATCCTTTTTCCACGTTCGCGTTGCCGAGACGGAAATCTTTCGAGTAAAGCATCGGCCCCATCACGTCGCCGTACGCAAATCCCGAAGAATAAAACAACTGATTGCCGATTCTCGTAAGAACGAATTCCGCAGACGAGCCCGAAATTTCCTCCACCGCGATATCGGCGTACACGCCGCCGTCGAAGCCGGCAAACGACACGCCGCGCAAATCTTTTTTCACATACGATTGAATCGCCGTGCCGTTCAGCGCGGCTTTATACCAATCGTCGTATACGATCGAGAACGCATAATAGTCTTTGCCCGCATACGCCGCGCTTGCCGTGGACGAAAACGTCTGCCTACGTTTCGTAACGGACACGGACGTTTCCTCTCCGTTGATCAGAAGTTTCGGCGAAACCGCCCTGATATCCGTGATCGTAAACGAAAGACTTGTGCCGTTTTTATCCGTCAGCGTAAGCGTAACGGCATTGAAATTCGATTTTTCTTCCAATACGAAGAAATCGAAATTAAGCCCGTTCGGAGAAATTCTGTACGGCAACGCCACGGCGGCGTTTGAAACGTCGAGCGTAAGTGCCGTGCCCTCGTCGGTCGTTACCGCTTCGCCGTCGAAAATCAGCGCGTCTTTCCCGCTTTTGATTTCTGTGTTTTTCAGAATAAGCGTAAACGTTTTGCTTCCGAGTTCCGTACGATATTCCGCGATCGCCTGCTTTTTATCTCCGGGCAGCGTGACCTTTTCCGCCGAAACTTTCACTCCGTCGAGCCATATTTCGTACGGCATGATTTCGCCCGTTTTATAATACGTAACCGTGGCTTTCGGGAAGGTAAATTCCGTTCCCGCAACCGCCGTACGGGGGAAATTCACGTCGAACAGCAATACGTCGGTATCCGCTTCGATCACAAAAAACTTTTCCGCCGTAAAACCGAGTTCGTCCGTCGCCGTAATTTTTATTTCGATTTTCTCTTCCGTCGTTATAATTCTATCGCCTGTATTATACGTCGTTCCGTTCACGGATATTGTATAGCCGATTTTTCCGTGCCCGCCGGTAACGGACGGCTCTTCCACCGTATACACGCCGCCGATTTCGGGCTGTTCTGAATCGTCGTACGCAATTTCAATCGGAATCTGCGTTTCCTCGCACGAAAATGCGATTTCGCGGCTTACCTTTTTACCGAAGGCGTTTGTTCCTTCGCAGATCAATCTGTATTCGCCCGCTTTTTCGGGAACGAAGGAATTGCCCGTAATCCGCGTTCTTTCTCCATTCGTTTCCGCATAATACGAAACGTCGGATATATATTTTCCGTTATATCGGGGAAGCGGATATTCTTTCCCCTTCACGGCCGGAATACTGCCGTCGAACAAGCCGAAAAGAATCGACGAAGCGTCTTCGTAATCTTCCTCGGCGACATTCGTCTCTCTTCCGCCGATCGAATCCAGCACGATATCGCCTTTTCCCGATACCGCTTTCAGCGAAAGATACACTTCTCCCGTGGTGAATCCGCCGAATTGCACGGGAAGCGAGGAAGAAGAAAGTTCCGCGATCTTCCACCATTTCACGCCCGATTCGTTGCCTTCCGGTCTGCCGATACGGCTGAAATTTCCGTAACTGTAAATTGCGTTCGTTTTCACGTCGAACGAAAAATTCATCGCATACAACGTTTTTGCCGCTTCGTAATTTTTATCGGGATTCGTATTCGCAGGCGACTGCCACAGCGTATCGAAGTGCGTATCCCACGCCACCGCGTCCGTTTTCAGAGGATAATAATTATTGAACGCCGTAGAAACGCTGCCGAACGAAGCCCTGACAAGAGTATTATCGTACGACATATTCGTTTCCGTGGTGTCGCCGTTTTTGGCAAATCGTACCGTTACGGAGTTTTTTGCGTCGTATACGTCGGTGAGCGTCACTTCCACGCAGGAAAGAGTGCCGCCGTGAGAATTATTCGTCGTGAACGAAATCACGGGCTTATTTTTGCCCAGCCGTTTCAGATCGATCACGCCGTTATACGAGAAGCCCGCGTCGGAAGACGTCATGTCGAAAAGAATCCCCTCTTCGGAAACGCCGGCTCCTTTCACGTTGGAATGATTGGTAAAACGCGTGCCGCCCGTCAGCCCGGATTTATCCGCAACAAACGAAGCCAGCCCCGTTTCCGCCGTAATCTCTATCTGCTTTTTCACCGTTTCGCCCTGTATTTCGGCAGATAATTCAACGACGTATTTTCCCGCTTCGCCGAAAACATACGAGCCGTTCGGGCGTTCCGTTTTTCCCGAAGGCGTGGTAAGCGAAACGCTTACGGCGTATTTTTCCCCTCGATAATATCCGTAACTTTCGGAAAAAACGATCTTCTCGCCAATATTATAGCGCTTGGCAAGATCCGTTAAAACAATCTTTTTATCTTCTACGGATAATACGTGAGAATCGTAGCGCGTGACGCCGAATACGTCGGTATAAGTATAGGAAATCTGCCAGATTCCGCCGATCGCGGGCGTATATGTAAACGCTTCGCCCGCGTTTTTCACGGTGTATACGTCCTCTCCGTTCAGGCTGAACACCGCGCCCGTCGTATATTCGCCAACTTCGGGCGCGCCGTCGGTGCGCACGATTCCGCTCTTCACGCCGCATGCGGGAAATTCCGCAGCCTCCCCCGCCACGCCGCCGTCGGGGACGTCTCCGAACAGGGAAATTGCATCCTTCGGCGCGCTTTCGTACACTTTAAGATCCACGATTTTCTTTTTGTATTCAAATGTATAACTTCCCTGCGCCCAATCGAGCGTCACGCTCTTTTCCGAAGCGGGAATCGCCGTTCCGTCCGGTTTCTTCGCGGAAACCAGCCCCGCTTCGATTTCATAAACGTCGCCGAGAAGCGCGTATTCGTAGCGTACGGTTTTATCCGCGACGGTTACGTCCGCGTTTCCCGAAAACGCAATCATTCCGGCGCCCGCGCTTATCAAACAGGCCGCAAAAGATAATGCTATCGCTGTTTTTTTCTTCATCTTTTTTCCCTCACTCGAAACTTACCCCGATCGTTGCTTTTACTTTCGCTTTGTTTGCGAAATCCAGTTGCAGAGGATTTTTCGAGGCCGCCGAAAAATAGGAATCGCGCAGAAAACCCGTGGTGTAATAATTAAATTTTCCGTTCACGATCTTCATGCCGGAAATACGGGGAGACGCTTCCGCCGAAGAATCTTCGTCGTATTCCACCGCGCCGGAAAATGCCCAGACGTAGCCTTTCCAACTGTTGGAAAGCCACAGCGAACCCGTTCCCGCTTCGCCGCCGTCAACGATTTTATCGCACAGCACTTCCACGCGTACTTTCGTTTTTCCCGCCGACATCGCAATTTGCAATACGGAATTATCGATCGTATAACTGAACATATCGTTGTTTGCGGACGTATCGATTTCATACGCGCCGCCGTCTGATCGCAGATAATCGCCGTTTTGCTTATCCAGCCACAATTCGTTTTCTTTCGCTTTCAGCCAATCGTCGAACGTACCCACAGCGAACGTCTGAAAGTATTCGTAAGAAACGCCGTCTTTTTCGATCGTTGCCGTCCAGCGGTATTCCCCTTCCGTAAGCGCGGCGGCGACATATCCGTTTTCGGTTTCGGAAAATTCCGCCGCTTCTCCGTTTTTCGTAAGCGCATACGCGGCGGTATAATCCGCCTGATACGAATCCTGATCTTTCACCATTTTCGGCAGATCCACGTCGGAGCGAAACAACAGCGTTTCGGGAATTTCCGACGAAAATACGTATGCGGGCTTTTCGTTATCCGTGATAACGAGATGTATCGTACCCGTCGTTCTTTCGGTTTTATACATAAACGTATATTCGCCCGCGCCCAGCGATTTTATATAAGATTTTGAAAATTTGCTGTTTAAAAGCCACTCGCCGCTATCGAGTTTTCTGCCGTTTTTATCGAATACTTCCGATTTTACGTCCGCAGGCACCTCCGCCCTGTTTTCGGGCGCGCGAAGATCCACGGTGATTGCGGGAATCGTGATTTCCGTAATTTTTCCGTCGTCGTTTTTCCCGCAGCCGCAAATCAACGTGCCGAAAGAAACCGACGCCGCGCAAAGCCATACAAGCACATTTTTCTTTTTCACCCTTTTAATCCTCCCACCACGAATTTGCTCGTAATGATTTTCTGCGTACCGCAATATAAAATCACGGTGGGCAGCATCACTACGGTGAAGCCCGCCATCAGTTCCGGCAGCGACACGCGATACGAATTTGCGCGCTGATAGAATAAATACATCCCGTAGGAAATATTCGGCGTGCTCGGCAACCACATAAGATACGTACTGTAATCGTTCCATGCGCCCATAAACGAAAGCACGAAAAGTACCACCGCCTGCGGCAACACCATTCTGATGTAAATTCCGAAAAGCACGGTGTAATCGTTCGCGCCGTCGATATACGCCGCTTCGGCGTAATCCCACGGAATCACTTTGAACGCGCCGTACATCAGAAGGAAATTCGTACCGTAAAAACAACCCGAAGGCGACGTGAGAATATTCAGGAACAGATTATCGTACACGCCGAGCGCCTTATTCACCTGCATCGCCGAAGGAAGGCTGCCTACGATCGGCAGAATCATCAGCACGATACCGAGATCGAAGAAAAATTTCTTGCCGAAGAAATCGTATTTCGCTTCCACGTAGGCAAACAGCGTTGTGAAAAGAATCGCAAGAAACGGTTTGCATACGGAAGTGAGAATACTTACGGCGAACATTCCCGCCACACTGACTTCCATCTTTTCGTTGAAAATCACGAAAATCTCTTTAAAATTCCCCCAGGTGATGCTTTCGGGCAGACCGAACGGATTATAAATACATTCGAGATTATCCGCTTTGAGCGAAGTATTCAGCATGTACAGCGGCAATACCAGCATCGAAGCGGCATACACGATCAGCACCACCCAGAACAGACGATAGAAAACAGCCGAAATAATATCGCCGGCGGAATGAGTATGAATTTTGTTTTTCGTCGTTTGTTCCATATTTTTCACTCCGTAGCCGGTCCGAATTTTTCCAGCGCCTGTTTTAAAAGCAACGTTAAAGGCGCAACGATGATCGTAAGTATAATGCCGCCCGCGGCATATTTCGGATAGGAAAATTCCGTACTGTCCACAAGGATCATCTTCGTGAAATAGTAGCCCATATTTGAAACGTAATCGGGCGCGTCGGTGTAGTAAAATTCAAGGAGCGGCCCGCTTGTAGAGAATATCGCCGCAAATCCCGTAATCAGGAATGTGGTGAGCGTAGGATAAATCAGCGGCAGAATGATATACCAAAGTTCCTGAAACATATTGGATATGCCGTCGATTTTCGCGCTTTCCAGCACTTCCGGATTGATTCCCCGCATCGCCGTGGGATACACGATGAGGCTGGTGGAAAACGACAGCCATATCATGTAAAAGAGCGTCGTGCCGAACGCATATTTTTCATCGTATAATAAATTCAGCCATTTTCCGCCGTTGATGCCCGTTTTTTCCATAATATACGTAAGCGGGCCGTTCGAGCCGATGAAATTCACGAAGATAAGCGAAATGACAAGCCCCGACATAATCGTAGGTATCATAACGAGAAAACTCACCGTTTTATGCAACAGACACTTTCTGAAAAGCAGATACGAGAAAAATACGTACAGCGGCATACACACGACGAGATTGATGAAATACATTTTAATCGAGTTGATAAAACTGTACGAAAGCAGATTGCCCTTACCGAACATTTCGGAAAGAAATGCTTTGAAATTACTAAGTCCCGCGAAACTTTTCCCCGTGCCGTCGATCGTCTGAAAAGCCAGCAGAATCGAATTGAAATTCACTACGACGTAGAAAATCACGAACAGTATAAGCGGATAGCCTATCAACGAATAGACGAATAAATTTGTTTTTAATTTATTACGTTTCGATTTTTCCATACGTTACTCTCCGAAAAATTTTACGCCGTATAAAAACCGTACGATCTCGCCTGCGCCAGATAGCCCGCCCAACGCGAAGCGTTATTATATTCCACGATCGCGGCGGTGAAAGACGCGGCGTTCCCCTTATCGCGGAAGCCCGTTACCAGATTATACTGCAGATCGGAACACATCATCAATCCGCTTGCCCCGAGCGACGAATAGGTGTAGATCGGCGTAGCGGCCGTATCGATATAGAAAGAATGTACGGCGACGTTTTTCGTATCCTTCGCAAGATCGTAGGCGTTCCGCGTGAATTTCGTCATATCGGCTCTGTCCGCTTCGGAAACCTCATAGGAATAATTCCAGATCATGCCCGTATCCGCCGTAACTTTCGACATATTCGCGTCGGTTAAAAGATACGCGAGGAAATCTTTGATCGCCGCGCTTTTTTCGGCGTCGCTTTGCTTCGTAACGCACATCGAACCGCCCGTCTGCGAGAAAATCCGGCTCTTTTCCCCTTCGGCGGAAGGCAGAAGCATATATCTGTAATCGCTTTCTCCGTACGCTTTTCCGCCGTAACGAACGTTCGCTTCGATCAGCGATTTCGAGCCGTATTCAAACCAATTGCCTTCCACGATGAACGCGGGAGTTTTATCCCCCACCTGAATAAATTTCGTATGGCTTGCGTCCACGGAAAGCGCTCTGTCGCTCAGCGTGGCTTCGCTTACGTAACGGGTATTGCAAAGATAATCCTGCAAAAATTCCGCCATGTCGTCCACGCCCTTCATCTGCCACGTTTTATAGCCGTCCTCGATCGTTACGACGGCTTTCGTTCCGTCGATCAATTCGATTTCTTTACCTTGCGAATCGTGCTTATAAAACGTTTTATAGCCTTCTTCGCCGAGCGTACCCGCAAGATACGCATACGCCACGTTGTTCACGTATTCGGGATGCAACGCGCCCATGTATAAAAACAAATCGTCTACGCCGCTCGCCTTGATTTTTTCGCACATGGCTTTAAATTCCGCCATCATTGCGGGCTGACCGTCGTCGTACGTGCCCCCGATGCCGTCTTTTCCCACGGAAACGTTACCGTCGGAATCGGTTACGAGCCAGCCGTTTTCTTCAAACCGATCGTAATCGAAAATGAGTCCGCAAGGGCTGATATTATAAGGCAACAGATAGGTTTTCCCGTTGTAACCCGCCGCTTCGGCCCAATGCTCCGCGTCGTTCAATTTTTCGCCGATCGTTTTCTTTCCTTCGGGCTTCACGGAAAGTACGTCGGAAAGATCTTCGAGATAATCCCCAGCGAATAATTGCTGCAACGAGCAATCTTCCGTAATAAATACGTCGTATGCCGAGCCGGATCTGATATCCGCGACGATCGTGCCGCCGAGATTCAGATTTGTTTTAACGTCCACATAATATTTTTCATTGGAAGCACTCCATTCTTTTGCCTGCGATTTCAGCCATTCGTCACCGAATTCGCCGATGAAATAAGAAAGACGGATCGCCGTTTTACCTTTATTCTCGTCGTTGTTCGGTTTGCACGCCGCGCCGCCCGCAATCACCGAGCACGCCATAGCGGCAAGCATAGCGCTTTTGATAAATCTTTTCATAAGAAGCCTCCTTATATAATCATTTCTTTACTTTCGTAAAGTTTGTTTCCGTCGTATACCACCGTTTTCACTTCGTATTTTCCAAAGGAAAGATCGATCGATTTATCGCCGAACGTCACTCTGTCCCGCGCGGCGTTTTCCGAACAATTCTGCAAACGCATCACGTACCCTTTCGCCTGCCGCGCCTTTTTCAGCGTGACGAACGAAATATCCGGATTCTCGCGGGAAACGGTAAAGCCGTTGTCCTCTTTTTCGTCGATCGTGGGAAACACGTTCAATGCGTACGTTTTTTCGGTAAACAGATCTGCTTTCGCTTTCAGTTCGTTTTCTTCCGCCGTATCGATACGGAAATTGAAATCGCGTTGCCCCTGATCCACTTTCGGGATAAATCTGCCCTCCTGCAACAGCGGACGATTCGGCACGGGATGCGCGCAATACGTAGCCGTTTTTAAAAGAGTAAGACTGATCTTTTCGCCGTCGTACGAAGATCCGAAATTATCGGGCGTTACGATTTCGAGATATTCGCCGCTTTCTTTTTTCAAAGCCACGAAATTCTGCGCGATACATTCTCTGCCGTCGGCGAACAACTCCTCTTTGCCGAAAATCTGCTCGCCGATATAGACGCCTTTCCCTGCTCCGAGCGAAAGTTTGATCGCTTTCGACGCCTCGTTCGGAAATACGTTCGCTTCTATGTCTACCGCCGTTCCGTCTTTATATATTTTATATCCGAGGCGCACTCTTGTCAGGCCCAGCCCGAAGAACGCTTCCACGCCGAGACAGATTGCTCCGTCCTCGATAATCTGCACCGATTTCATGCCGTCGAACACCCCGTCGGGCTTTTTGAGCAACGGAATTATTGCGGAATTGTGCCCTACGTACGGTTCGTTCATTCCCCACGGATCGGGAGTATCGTCGTACATTTCCGGCACGAACAAACTGCCTTTCGCATACTCTTTTCCGTGCACGACGTAACTTTCGATCAGACCGCTTTCCGCGCCGATCACCACCCGTTTTTCGCCGTTATCGAAAACGATGTCTTTTGTAACCTCTTCGTATTTTTTCACAGGCAACACAACGGTTTTCGCCGTATAACGCGTAATCGCCATCGCAGCGGGCGTTGCCTCGAACAACACCTTTTTGCGCCAGTCGATCGAAATATTGCTTGCTTCTTTCACTGTCTGCGCTTTCAGTTTGTTCCCGTTTTCGTCGTACACTTCGATATACGAACGCTTTTCGAGATAATTTTCCGTAGGGATAATTGAAAGTTCGCATTCGATAATCTGCTTCTCCGCCGTCGTTTTCGGATTGAATACCATCAAGGGATAAGTGCCTGCTTCCGCAACGGGCTGCCCCTTGCAAAGCGCGAAAAACGCGTCCGCGCGGATATTGTTCAGAATATGCATCCCGTGATTGATATACGTGAATCCGTTTTCTTCGCCTGCGCGGATCATATCGCCGGGAAGAATATCGTGAAACTGTACGTTCAGCATATCTTCCGTAACGTCTTTGAAAAGTTCCGCGGGATATTCGTACGCGCCTTTCAGCGAAGCGATACTTGCGATTTTTTCGGCAAACATCAACTGTCTTTCGAGATTGCGGTACTTCTTTTTCAGTTCCGCCATCGACGTGTAGCACCCCGCCATACACGACACAAGAGAGCCCGCATACACTTCGGTAGGCTTCACCTCGCCGAAATACGTTTCGGGAGTGGAATACACGATTTTTATGTCGCTTTCTTTCATCAGTTTTTCCACGGCGGCAAGATCTTTTCTCGAAGGTCCGCCACCGTGATTTCCCACGCCCCAGCAGGTAAGCGCGATTTCGGCGTCTCCTTTTTGCCTTTCTATATCTTTTTTTATTTTTTCCGCGGCCTTGCCGAGATCGGAATTATATTCCGTGATACGGCTCGCCTTAACGCGGCTGCCGTCATAGCCCTCCCAGATAAAATATTCGGCGGGTAATTTCAACTGCGGATACGGCATATATTTTCCGTACGGACGCATAAACATATAGCCGTTCTGCCCGCATTTCGCCATAATCTGCACGATCCCGCGGGAGTGGCCGAACGGATCGAAATTCACCGCCGCAGTCGGTTTTACACCGAATTTTTCGCCGAAATATATCTCGCCTTCGCGGATCTGCCGCACGATTCCCTCTCCGCAGGGCATAAGGCAATCGGGCTGTAAAAACCATCCGCCCATAATATGCCATCTGCCCTCTTTTACAAGTTCTTTGATCTCTTCAAAAAGCGCGGGCGCATATTTTTCCGTGTATTTATACAACGTCACTTCGTTATGGCAGAAAATGTAATTAAATTCTTTTGCAAGGTTTGCCGCGCTCTGAAACGTAGACAAAGCGGCGGAAGCCCCCTCTTCCCATTCCCATTGCCATATGGGATCGATATGCGCGTTGCAGATCATATGTAACTTTTTCATAAATTTATCTTCCTTACTTTCTCTTCTTTCTGATATAAATTCCTTCGCCTGCGTCAAGCGTCAGAGCGATGTTTTCGTTCGTATCGTATTTTTCCGTCTTCCTGAAAATTTCGTATTCGCCTTCCGGAAACACGGCTTCGATCGTATTTTTATACACCGTGGATAAATTCACCGCATACCAACGCGGTTCGCCGTTTCTCTCAAATGCCGAAACCATCACGCCGTTGGAAGCCTTTACGGAAAGATTTTCGTCTTTATAACGATAAAAATCGGGCAGTTTTCCGCGGAAAATACATTCGTTATCGGGCAGATTTTTTATTTGGTCTTCCGTAAAAGAATTATCATACTCGCCGTACTCGCACGCACCCTTACATTCGCTGTTTAAAATATCGTCGGCGATCGAGGCAAAAAACGCGCTCAATTCTTTCACGTATCCGTACACTTCGCTTTTCCGCCCGTAAATATCGATCAGCCCGCCTGCGCCTTCCATTGAATATTTCCGCTCTTCGTCGAACGTATAATCGATCGGATAGCATCCCGGGAACCAGGCGAATCCTTCGTTGCCGTACGCCGCCGTAACGTGCATCTGCAACGATATTTCGCCGCGCGTCATGTGCTTTCTTTCCGTTCCCGTCGCCCATTGCCCAGCCTGCATGTAATTATAGAATTTACAGCCGTATTTCTTCTTTTTCAAGGCGAAATACGCGTTGAGTTCAAACAGTGCCACATGCACCGACGAAGGCACGCTTTCCCAGAAACTTTCAAAGGGATATTTATCCTGCGAAATAAACTCGAACCGCGCTTTTGAAAGCAGCCCTTCCACAAGTTTATCGTAATAATTAAAACGATTCCGAAAGGTTATCTCCAGATCTCCTGCGAGGGAAAACGGCTTTTTCCCCTCGGGAACGCCGCGCACGGATCCCGCCATGCCGCCCCAGAAAATCGCGTCGTTGATCGAATAGGAAAAGAAATTGAAATGAAATTCTTTTCCGGGGAAATTTTCGTCGAATACCTTTTTGGCATGCGCCACGCCGCCGAAAGACAAATACCCCGCTTCGTCCCCGAAAAACACGCCCGCGAACGCGGAATAAGAAGTATATTTTTTCACTTCCCCGATAAACGTCTCGTCCGCCTTCCGTTTTTCCGCTTCGGATAATTTTTCCCAGCCGAAATCGATATATTTTCCGAACGACTGCATCGTGGGCAGATATTTTATTCCGTACTTTTCGCAAAGCCGCAGCGTTTCTTTCTGCGTGCTCTCTCTTATATCGTAGCCGAAGCCGAAGATGCGATTGATTCCCGCTTCCTTCAATGCGCGAAACACTTCGTCCGTCAGCCTCGAAGGATACGGCAGATTATCGAATTTTCCCGTAGGCGCGCAAAAAATCGCCTGTATATATTCTTTCATGCTTCTATTATATCACAGGTTTTTGTTTTCGCTTTGCTATTTTTAATTTATTTTTTGCTGTTTTTAGTCATATAAAAAGGGAAATTTTTCCATGAATCTTTTTTCGGCGTTATAATCCTTATTCTTTTTCTTCCTTCCCGAAAAAAAGAAATATCCGCATTTTTTATCTTTTCTCTTGACGAAAAACGTTTTTGATGCTACAATATCTCTATGAAAAATCAGATCGGTAAAAACGGACAAAACGGCAATTTTCACGCCGACGTCTCTTATAAAAAGGAAGATGTATCGCCTTCGCACGATTTTTTTCCGAACGTGAAAAAAACGCGCACTTCCGCCGTTTTGCAGGCTGAAAAAGATTTTTCTTTCCATATCTGGACGAAACCGACGACGTTTTATCATTCTCACAGCAATTACATCGAAATTTTCATCGTTACGGAAGGAAAACTGCTTCACCATTTCAATAAACAACAAACGGTGCTGAAAACGGGCGACGCGTTCATCGTCTTCCCCGGGCAGTATCATAAACACAGCCCTTATAAAAACTATACCTCGCAACATATCAATCTCACCTGCCGTCTGCCGTTTCTGGAAGAATTCCGGGCCGTTTATTTCGGGCAGGCGAAAGATTGCGATAAGCAATTGGTGCATCTGAATTCCATTCAGTTTGAAACGGTGCTGAATTTTCAGAAACTGATTCTGGAAGCGAAAAGCGAACTTTCGGGAACGACGCATCTAAAAACTCTGCTCTTCTTTTTATTCGGAATTTTTTACACGCAGGAAGAAAATCCGGATATGCCCGAATGGCTGAGCGATTTCGTGCAGAAACTGAATAATATCAATTTCGGCAACGATTTCAAACTTTCTTATATCTATTCTTATTCAAATTACTCGCAGACCACCCTTTGCAGAGAATTCAAAAAATATACGGGACAAACGCTGGTTGCTTACGTAAACGATCTGAAACTCAATTATTCCTGCAATCTTCTGCGCAGTACGTCGTTGCCGCTCTGGAAAATCGCCAACACCGTAGGCTTCTATTCTCAGGCGCACTTTACGCGGCTGTTCAAAGAAAAATACGGAATCACGCCGCTTCAATACAGAAAAAACTGAACGGAGATATACCCGATATGTACAAACTCGAAATGCATCTTCATACGCTGGGCTGTTCGCCCTGCGCGCGCACAGACGAAAAAACGATCGCGGAATTATACGCCGCGAAAAATTATAACGGCATCGTATGCACCAATCATTTCAATCGTTATTTATGCGACGAATATTATAAAAAGGGTTCGCGAAAAGATAACGTCGAATACTGGCTGAACGGCTACCGCACGTTAAAGAAAGAATGTACTCCTTACGGAATCGACGTGTTTTTGGGGCTGGAACTTCTGATCGATTCTCTCACTTATTACAAACCCGAACCGCCCTACGCGGAAACCTTGATTTACGGAATCGACGAAACGTGGTTGCTTGCGCATACGTACGATTTATTCGGCATGGAAATGCCGCAATTATACGATTTATGCCGCGAAAACGGCTGGATTTTATCACAGGCGCACCCCTTCCGTACGGGAATTAACGTGCAGAATCCCGCATACCTCGAAGGTGCGGAAGCCTGGAACGGCAACCCTACGGCGACGAATCACAACGATCTTGCCATGAATTTCGTAAAAGCAAACGCGCTTCTTCCCACGGCGGGCAGCGATTTTCACAGCGTTGGCGACGAAGGCTGCGGCGTATATCTCGAAAACGCCGTGCACGATAACGCGGAACTTGTGGCGGAACTTCGCAAACGCAGACACAAACTTTTCAATCAGAACGGCACTATCGAATTTTAACGAACGTTTCCCTCGCTCCGTTTTTCGCATTTTTTTATCCGTCGAAACGGCGTACGCTTGGCTGCCTTACGGCGTATTTTCTCTTCTTTCTTACGAAAAAATTTACGGTACAAAAAAATACGGATACGCTTTTATTCTGCGTATCCGTATTTTTTATCGTTATTTTTCGTTCTGTTTTATGCCGCTTCGGATTCGTTTTTCGCAATATTTTTCGCCGCTTGCGCGTCAAGTTTTTTATTGCGGAAATAGATAATCAACCCCGCCGAAACAAACGCAAGATTTATCCAGTAGAAGATAAATGCGATCAGCCTCGAAGCCGTCCAATAGTCCGCGCCCTGTTGCGAAATCAGAATAAACTTCCCGATAATCGCGCTGATATAGCCGATTTCGATTAAAAGCGTAAACAGGAGGCTCGTTCCTTTCGCCGTGCGCGCTTTATATGCGCGGATCACGTTAAAGGGCCACGAAGCGCCGAAACACAATACCATACCGATTTCAAAAATTTCTGCCATTATACTATCCTCTTTTTATTTTCATCGTACGCCGCTCACTCTTTATCGCAAGGAAAAGCAACGCCTCTTGATTTTTTACATGTCTTTTCTTCTGTAATCGGGAAGAAGACGGGGAGAAGGCTCGCTCGATTCGCAGCCGAGTTTCTGCATTTCGCTTACATATTCGTCTACGAAAGACAGGGTAAGCGGCTTCACCGTAGTTTCTTTCGCACGCGCCGCCGCGTTTTTACCCGCCGTTCTGCCGAATACGATGATATCGAGCAGCGAATTGCCCATAAGGCGGTTCGTGCCGTGAATACCGCCCGCCGCTTCGCCCGCAACGAACAGATTCTTCACGCCGCTTTCCGCGTTCGCGTCGATATCCACGCCGCCGTTCTGATAGTGAAGCGTAGGATAAACGAGAATAGGCGTTTTGCGGATATCCAGACCGTATTTACCGAACATACGAAGCATGGCGGGAATACGTTTTTCGATCGTGCCCTCGCCGTGAATCAGATCTATCATCGGGGTATCGAGCCATACGCCTTCGCCGTCTGCCGTTTTCAGTCCGTTCTTACGTTCTTTACACTCACGGATAATCGCCGAAGCCGTAACGTCGCGCGTTTCCAGAGGATTGACGAACGCCACGCCGTCTTTTCCGACGAGTTGCGCGCCGAGAGAACGCACTTTTTCCGTAACCAGCGCGCCGTAAATCTGCGTAGGAGCGGCAACGCCCGTAGGATGATATTGTAACGTCTCGGGGTAAAGCAGTTTTGCCCCCGCGCGATACGCCAGAATCAAGCCGTCCGCCGTAGCGCCGTAGTGATTGGAAGTGGGAAAGCCCTGATAATGCAGCCTTCCCGCGCCGCCCGTAGCCAGCACAACGGTTTTCGCGCGAGCGATTAAAATCTCGCCCGTCTCCATGTTTTTCAGCACGGCGCCCGCCACTTTTCCTTCTGTATCTTTGATAAGTTCGATTGCAGACGTGAAATCCACGACGGGAATATTCAGATCGTATGTTTCGTCGCGAAGAACGCGCATGATTTCCGAACCGGAATAATCGCGGCACGCATGCATTCTCTTTCTCGACGTACCGCCGCCGTGCGTGGTGATCATAACGCCGTTTTTATCTTTATCGAACATTACGCCCAGCGAATTGAGCCAACGGATCGCCTCGGGGGCTTCCGTCACCAGTTTTTCGAGCAGTTCTTTCTTGTTCTTGAAATGCCCGCCGCCGAGAGCGTCGAGATAGTGAATCGCAGGCGAATCGTTTTCTTTATCCGCCGCCTGAATACCGCCTTCCGCCATCGTCGTGTTCGCGTCGCCGATACGCAGTTTCGTCACCATCAGAACGTTTGCACCCGCGTGTTTCGCTTCGATCGCCGCCGAAGCGCCCGCGCCGCCGCCGCCGATGATCAACACGTCTACGTCGTAAGCGATCTTGTTTAAATCGATTTTCTCGCCGAGAATCCGCGGCGTGCCCTGTAAAAGAGCAGCAAGTTCTTTAAGTACGGGCGCGCCCGCATTTGCACCCACCTGTAAATTCGTATAAGCGGAACGGATATAATCGGGATGATACGACGACAGTAACGCGTCTTTTTCGTCCGCCGTCAGTCTCCGCAGATCTTTTCCCGTTCTCTCCGCTCTTGTCTCTTCCACTTTGCGCAAGGATTTCAATTGTTCCTCGTCGTATGCGTACATATCTTTATCTCCTGCTGATTTGTTTCTATGGGCGACCTGCGATTTTTCGCATCTTTCCGGCTTGTTCCGCCTTATGCCGCCCGCAAAGCCTTGTATTTTTCTTTCAAACCGACGATTGATGTTTCCGCGCCCGCTACGTTATTTTTCGATTACTCGCGCGTCGTACAGTTTTTTCAATTCGTCTACGGTTTTTTCCTTCAACGCTTCGATCGCGTCGGTATATTTGCCCTCTTCCACTTCTTTCACGCGGCGGAGAAGGTGCTCGCTTTCGGGCGTGAGATATTTTCCCGTAAGTCGGCGGGCAAGGAGCGCCACCTGCGGATGAGAAATCCCCGCGGGGCAACGCGAAGAACATGCGCCGCACATCACGCAATCGAAACTCTCTTCCGCGCATTTTTCATATTCGCCGCGCTGCGCGTAGGCGATATACTGCATTACATTCAGCCCCTGCGTACAACTCTTCGTGCACGCGTTGCAGCCGATACATGCGTAGATTTCGGGATACAACTGCATCATAATCTGTTGCGTGGGCTTGATTTTTTCGATATCGTACACCTGTTTCACGAGCGGGAAGAAAGGAAGCGTCGCTACAAACATACCCTCTTCCACCTGCGTCTGGCAGGCAAGGCACGTTTTCAGTTCCTGTTTGCCCGCAATCCGATAGAAACACGCGCATGCGCCGCAGAAACCGTTTCTGCATCCGCAACCGCGCACAAGGCGATACCCCGCGTATTCCATCGCTTTCATGATCGTAAGACTTTCGGGAACGACGTATTTCTTTCCGAAAAACCACACGTTTACCATTTTTTCCATTCGTTTTACCTCTTATTTCTCGCTTTTTCCGCCTTTCGGTGCGGCGGAAAAAAGAACAGCCTGATTTCTTTAATTTACGAAATCAATATTCGTCGGGCAATTCGTCGAGTTCGTCCATACGGAACACTGGCCCGTCTTTGCAAACGTATTTATCGCCCACGTTGCATCTGCCGCATTTGCCGATTCCGCATTTCATTCTCATTTCAAGCGTAGTGTATACGCGGTCTTTCTTGAAGCCTTCCTCCAGAAGTTCCGCCAATGTGAATTTAATCATGATCGGAGGACCGCAAAGCACAGCCGTGGCATTCGTGTTCACGGCGAGTTCTTTCACGTACGCGGGAACGAAGCCTACGTGCCCCGTCCAGCCTTCCTGCGGCCGATCGATCGTAAGATGTACGTTGAAGCCTTTTTCTTTCTGCCATTCGTTTCTGATTTCTTCGATGTCCACCAGATCGTCGGCACTGCGCGCGCCGTAAATAATCGTCACTTCGCCGTAATTTTCACGCTTCGCACGCACGTAATCGATTACGCTGCGAAGAGGCGCAAGACCGATACCGCCTGCGATAAACAGCAGATTTTTTCCTTTGAAATCTTCGCCTTCCACGGGGAACGGCCTGCCGTAAGGGCCGCGTACGGTGATCGTATCGCCTGCGGAAAGATCGTGAATCGCCTGCGTTACGCAGCCGCAGCGTTTAATGGAAAATTCCATAAACTCTTCGTTCGTCGGCGAAGACGTTATCGAAAACATACACTCGCCCGATCCCGGGATCGACACCATGGCGCACTGCCCGGGCTTATGCTCGAAAAGTTTTTTCCCCTCGGGGGAAACCACGCGGAAAGTTTTTACGTCGGGCGTATCTTCTCTGACGTCCGTCACCACGCCTACGACGGGAACGAGATTTTCTTTTTCCATGTTATTTTTCCTCCTTTCCGTCTTTAGAAAATTCTTTGATCACTTTCACGATATTCAGATGCTGAGGGCACTTTTCCACGCAGCGACCGCACCCTACGCAGGAATACGTGCCGCCGTAACGTTTGGGATAATACACGAGTTTGTGCATGAAACGCTGACGGAATCTCTGCATCTGCGTGGTTCTCGGGTTGCCGCCTGCCATCTGCGTAAAATCGGAATACATGCAGGAATCCCAACAGCGGAAACGAATTACGCCGTCTTTCGCTTTGAAATCGCGGATATCGAAACACTGACAGGTAGGGCACACAAACGTGCACGCGCCGCAACCGAGGCATGCCTGCGAAAGTTTCGCCCATTTTTCGTCGGCAAACGTTTCTTTCATATCTTCCGAAAATACGGAAAGATCGAGCGAAGCGAACGGCAACGCCGCAAATTTTTCTTTCGCTTCGGCTTTCTTCGATTCAAGAGCCTTTTCATCCGCCTTTTTCGTATCTACCAGCATGCCGCCGAGATTTCCGATCGCGGAAAGTAAGGCTTCGCCCTTTTCGTCGTTTGCTTTAAGATACAGATATTTTTCGTCGGAATATGCCGTCAGGTCTCCCTGCGGATTCATCGCGTCTATGCCGAACGTAGGGCAAAAACACGAATCTTTCGGATCGAAACAGGCAAGCGTAACGATGATTCCCGCTTCTCTGCGATTCGCGTAATACGTATCTTTCGGATCGTTCATGAAGACTTTATCCAGCACTTCAAACGCCTTGTAATCGCAGGCACGAACGCCGAAAAGCACGAACGGATCGCGTTTTTTCATCGTGTCGTAAATCTGCCACTTTCCCTCTTTTTTCTCGAAACGCATCATTTCTTCGCTCTGCGGGAAAAAGAGGTCTTTCGGGGATTTCACCGTTTTCAAACGATCGAGATCCACGTTCGCGCCGTTCGTATACGCCGCGAAATTCGTTTCCGTTCCGTCGGAAACGGGAACATACAAAGGATATTTTCCGGAAATCGCGCTATACAACGCAACGAGATTTTCTCTGGCTATTTTTTTCATTGTCCGTCCTCCTCTTTGTACGAGGTGAGCGGCGTTTTACCTTCCGCTTCTTCGCCCGCCTGAAATTCGCCGTACTTCGTATCGATGTCTTTGATAAATTTACGGTTTAAAAGGTGCAGAGGAATCTTCTGCGGGCACACCCGCGAACATTCGCCGCAATCGGTGCATCTGCCGGCCACGTGGAACGCGCGGATCACATGGAACAACTGTTCCTCGAAAGACGTATCGTTCGCCTTTGCCGAAATGCCCGATTCGGGGTTGTCGAATACGCATTTCACGCACGTACATGCGGGGCATACGTTACGGCAGGCATTGCAACGGATACAACGGGAAAGTTCTTTTTGCCAGAACGCATATCTTTCCGCAGGCGTCATCGCTTCCAGTTTTTCCACGTCGGCGAAACGATCGCTGCCCGTTTCGATCGGCTCTTTCAGCACGATCTTTTCGTCTGCCGCCACATGCTCTTTCCCTTTGCAGGCAAGGCATTTCGTAAGCAGAACGGATAATCTTTCCGTTTCCTTTTTTCCGGAGCGCGTAACGATTTCAAGCGTTTTCGTATCGTTCGTATCGTTGATTTCTTTCACGCCGGCGCCAGCGATCTTTTCCGCTTTTTCGATATCCGCCTTGCCGCGACATTCCACGGCGATCACGTGAATTTTTTCGCGCGGAATACGATGTTCTTTCACCAGTTCGTTGAAAGAATATGTATCGCACGGCTTTAAAAACACCGCCGTTTTGCCTTCTTTCTTCGCGATCTGCACGAGGTATTTGGATAAATTCGAGCCACAGAAATAATCGTAAGTGAAATCTTTCAGTTCTTCCACTCTTTCAAAATACGCGGGAGACGGATCATAAGCAAATTCACCTTTTTTCCAACCCACCACGCGGGCCGCTTCTCCGCTTTTCAGAAGTTCTTCCGCACGGGATAAACAAGCCTTATACAAATCAGTCATTTCCGTTTCCTCCCGTTATGAACGCCGTTTCTCCGATCTCTTTGCAACGTATATCGGAAATTCTGCGATTTTCGCCGAGCGCGGTCACCTTGCCGACGAAATCGTTCATCACCTGCGAAAAGCGCGCGCCTTCCGCGGCGGATACCCATTCCACTCTCATTCTGTCGCGCTCGATACCGAGGTAATCGAGGAAGGAAAAGAGCAACGCCATTCTGCGGCGGGTGTAATAGTTTCCCGTAACGTAATGGCAATCCCCCGGATGGCAACCGCACAGAATCACGCCGTCGGCGCCCTGCTGAAACGCTTTCAGCACAAACGTGGGATTAACGCGACAGGAACACGGCACGCGTATGATTTTTACGGAAGCGGGATAAGAAAGCCTCGAAGAGCCCGCCAGATCGGCGCCCGCATACGAACACCAGTTGCAACAAAAAGCCACGATTTTCGGCGTAAACGTTTCGTTCTTGCCGTTTTCCGCGTTTTCTTTTACGCTTTGCATACGCTTTCCACCTCCGAAATGATTTGTTTCGTAGAGAATCCTTTCAGATCCATCGCGCCCGAAGGGCAGGTGACGGTGCATGCACCGCACCCCTGGCAAACCGCGGGATTCACGCACGCCACGCGGCGCGTCTCCGTTTTTCCGCCGCCGATTCTGAATTGCTTGTCTTCATACGTAATCGCGCCGTATGCGCATACGTTCGCGCACTGACCGCAACCGTTGCACATATTTTCGTTTGCGCCCGCCACGCAGGGATTCGTCTTCAATTCGTTCTTCACAAGAAGCCCGATCACTTTCGCCGCGCATGCGGAAGCCTGCGACACCGTTTCCGGAATATCTTTCGGCCCCTGGCATACGCCCGCCAGATACACACCGGCCGTGGGGCTTTCCACGGGGCGGAGTTTTGCGTGGGATTCGGTGAGGAAGTTATTCGTATCGATGCTTGCCGTAAGCAACGTGGCAATCTTACGAACGGAAGGTTCGGGCTCGATCGCCGTGGCGAGAACGACGAGATCGGAAGCGATCGTCACCTGTTCTCCGTCGATCAGGTTTTCGCCCTGCACCATCAGTTTTCCGTTTTCGCCGTACACTTTTCCCACCATGCCCTTGATGTAATCTACGCCGTAACTTTCCACCGCGCGGCGGTAAAATTCGTCGTAGTTCTTTCCGGGCGTACGCACGTCGATATAGAATACGTGCACTTCGGTATCGGGATATTTTTCACGGATCAGCATCGCGTGCTTCGCCGTATACATGCAGCAGATTTTAGAGCAATACGGTTTTCCGCAGCCGGAAACGTCTCTCGAACCGACGCACTGAATAAAGGTGATCACCTTGGGATGCGTGCCGTCGGAAGGACGAAGAAGCGTGCCGCCCGTAGGGCCCGCCGCATTCATCAGTCTTTCGAGTTCCAGCGACGTAATAACGTCTTTTTCCGTGGCATAGGAATATTCGTTGAAATTCGTAAGATCGATCGGCTTGAAGCCCGTAGCCACCACGATCGCGCCGTATTCGCGTTCGATGAACGTATCCTGCATCGTGTAATCGATCGCTTTCGCGCCGCACACGGTGGAGCAGATTCCGCATTTTCCCGTTTTCAGTTTGATGCACTGCGTGGGATCGATCACCGCCACGTTGGGAATCGCCTGCGCGAACGGAATATAGATCGCCGTACGGGTGTTGAGATTCATGTTGAACTCGTTCAGCCCTTTCTTCGACGGGCATTTCTGCATGCATGCCTTGCAACCCGTGCACTTCGTCTCGTCCACATAACGCGCTTTTCTTCTGATTTTTACGGTGAAATTGCCCACGAATCCTTTCACCGCCTCGATTTCCGAATAGGAAAGAATTTCGATCTTGTCGCTCTGCGCGCAATCCACCATTTTCGGCGTAAGAATACAAGCCGAGCAGTCCAGCGTGGGGAACGTTTTATCGAGTTGCGCCATGCGCCCGCCGATCGTGGCGTTCTTTTCCACGATGTCTACGGGGAATCCCGCTTCGGCGATATCCAGTGCCGCCTGAATACCGGCGATACCGCCGCCGATCACAAGCGCACGTTTCGTCACGGGGCTTGTGCCCTGCGTAAGCGGCGTGTTGAGTTTCACTTTCGCAATCGCCGTACGCACCAGAATCACGGCTTTTTCCGTGGCTTCCGCCATATCTTTATGTATCCACGAACAATGTTCGCGGAGATTCGCGATTTCCACCATGTACGAATTCAGCCCCGCCTGCGCAGCCGTCTTTTTGAACGTCGCTTCGTGCATACGAGGGGAGCAGGAGCCGATTACGATTCCCGTCAGTTTGTGCTCTTTGATCGCGTTCTGAATGAGTTGCTGACCGTTTTCCGAACACATATACGGATAATCCGCGGCGTACACCACGCCGTCCTCCGCACGAACGGCTTCCACCACTTTCTTCACGTCTACCGTCGCCGCGATATTCGTACCGCAATGACAGATAAATACACCTATTCTTTGCATTTTTCTCTACCCGTTTAATTTTTCGTCTTTCGTTTATTTTTGTCTTGTTTGCAATTGTTCGTCTTTCTTTCGTAAATCCGCCGTAACGCCGTCAGCCGTTACATTTTCTGAACACGGAAACAAGCAACTGTTGCGGCGTTTCCGTATTCACGACGGGCGGAATCTCTTCCGCGGCGATTCTGTTGTTTTCTTTCATGCACACCTGCGTTTTTCTCACCGCTTCCACCACCGCTACGGGAGATACCCCGCGGGGGCAACGTTCCGCGCATGCATAACACGTAAGGCAATCCCATGCCTTTTCGTCGGAAAGCAGTTCTTCAAGTCTTCCGCGCACAAGGCGGGAAACAAAACGGTGCGGCTGCACGTTTGCTGGGCAACGCCCGGAGCATTTGCCGCATTTCATGCACGCATAGATATTCGTTCCGCACATTTCGCGCAGATTTTCAAGCCGTTCTTCGCGCGTCATTTGCCTGCCTCCTTTCCGCACGTCTTGTCTTCCACGCCGAGAGCCTCGCAGAGCAACGTAGTGAAATAAGCGACGGGCAAAGCGTTTCCGCCGTTTTCTTTCAGATTATAATAGCACAACGGACAAGCCGTGGTGATTTCCGTCGCCCCCGCCTCGCGTGCCGATTTCAGCACTTTTTCGCTCTTTTCCTTCGTAAGTTCCGGATTCTTTACGGAAGCATATGCCCCGCAGCATTCGTTGCGGAAAGGATAGATCACGCTTTCGCCGCCGAGCGCACGGATAAAATCTTCGATCAGCGACGGGTTTTCGGGATTGTCGAACGCCATCACTTTCGACGGACGCAGCAACAGGCAGCCGTAATACGCGGCGATCTTCCTGTTCAAAGGCTTCACCACTTTGCTTTTAATCGCATCGAACCCGATTTCGTCGCGCAGAAATTCCAGATAATGCACCACTTGCGTTTCGCCCGCATAAGGTTTATCGAAAGCAAGGTAAGTATTCGCCGCGCGGGAAAAATTCTCGTCCGTCTTAAAATCTTCGTTCGTCCGCTTGATCACGTTATGGCAAGCGGAACAAAGCGTAAGCAATTTTCCGCCGTGATCGCGGGCATATTCCAACGCGCGTACGGCGGAAAGCCGCGTCGCGATTTCCCTTTTCGCCGAGGGATACACCGCGCCGCAGCACTGCCAATTTTCAATCTCCTTCATCGTTACGCCGAGCGCAGCCATGGCTTTACGGGCGGAATCGTCCAACTCCTTCGCCTGCGTTCTAAGCGTACATCCGGGATAATAACAAATTTCCATAACGTCTTCTTCCGATTGTTTTTTCTTTTTGCCTTGTTTTTTCGTCTCTGTTTCTTTTTTGCGGACGAAATTATTTATTCAGGCAAGCCATGTCTTCCGGGCGAAACACTTCGTCGAATTTTTCCGCCGTAAGGAATCCGAGAGCAACGCACGCTTCTTTCAGCGAAATATTTTCTTTATACGCTTTCTTCGCCGTTTTCGCCGCGTTCTCATAGCCGATATACGGATTCAGCGCCGTAACGAGCATCAGCGAATTATAAAGATTATCGTGCATCTTTTCTTTATTCGCTCTGATTCCGCGCACGCAATTTTTCTCGAAAGATACAATCGCGTCGGCAAGCAGATTCGCCGATTGAAGGAAGTTGTAGGCGATCACGGGCATGAACACGTTCAATTCAAAATTCCCCTGCGAAGCGGCAAAACCCACCGCCGCGTCGTTTCCCATCACCTGCACGGCAACCATCGTCACCGCTTCGCACTGCGTGGGATTCACCTTTCCGGGCATGATCGAAGAGCCCGGTTCGTTCTCGGGAATGAAGATTTCGCCGAGCCCGTCTCTGGGGCCGGAAGCCAGCCAGCGCACGTCGTTGGCGATCTTCATCATATCCGCCGCCAGCGCTTTCAGCGCGCCGTGCGCGAACGTAATATCGTCTTTCGCCGTAAGCGCATGGAATTTATTTTCCGCCGTAACGAATTTTTTGCCCGTAAGAGCGGAAGCCTCTTCCGCCACGATTTCGGCAAAGCCTTTCGGCGCGTTCAGCCCCGTGCCCACCGCCGTACCGCCGAGCGCGAGTTCGGAAAGTCCGCCGAGCGTGAACACGATCTGCGAACGGGTTTTTTCCAGCATATTGCGCCAGCCGCTGATTTCCTGCGAAAACGCGATGGGAACGGCGTCCTGCAAATGCGTTCTGCCGCTTTTTACGATCCCTTCGTTTTCCGCTTCGAGGCGTTTGAACGTGGCGATCAGCGTATCCATCGCGGGAAGCAATTTACCCTCGATCGCAAGCACCGCCGCGATATGCATCGCCGTGGGGAAAGTGTCGTTGGAACTCTGCGATTTATTCACGTCGTCGTTGGGATGAAGCAATTTCTTGCCCGCCTTTGCGTTCGCGTAGTTCGCGATCACTTCGTTGGCGTTCATGTTCGACTGCGTACCGCTGCCCGTCTGCCACACCACAAGCGGGAAATGTTCGTTGAGTTCCCCGGAAATCACTTTATCGCAGGCGTCGGCGATCGCCGCGCGCTTCTCTTCGGAAATCACGCCCAATCTGCAATTCGCATTTGCCGCGGCTTTTTTCAGATAGCCGAATGCGCGCGTGATTTCACGTGGCATCACTTCTCCGCCGATTAAAAAGTTTTCGTGACTTCTCTCCGTCTGCGCACCCCAGTATTTGTCTGCGGGTACGCGCATCTCTCCCATCGTGTCTTTTTCGATACGGTATTCCATTCCGTCCTCCGTGTTCTTTAATATTACGCCGAACGGTATCGACGAAAACGCCGATACCGACATGCTTTTTCCGCCGTTTCCGGGCGGATGTTTTCAGATCTGAATTTTTTCGATAACGCCTTTAAGCGTATCCGCGCTGAAATGAAGTTTTTCCATTTCGTCTTCGGAAAGTTTCGGGGTGAGCGTGGTGATGATTCCTCTTTTGCCGAGCACGCAGGGAACGCTGAGACACACGTCGGAAATTCCGTATTCACCCTGCATCATCGAAGACAGCGCAAGTACGGAATCCACGCCGGAGTACAGCGAGTTTACGATATGCGCCACGGAAGCCGCGATACCGTAGAACGTAGCGCCCTTACCTGCGATGATCTTGCCGCCCGATTTTTTCACGTAATCTTCCACGTCTTCTCTCGAATAAGGCGTGATGGGAAGCACTTTCGTATCCACCATCGCGTCGCCGTATTCTTTCAGAGGAACGCCCGCGATATTCGCCGCCGACCACGCCACAAACGAAGAATCGCCGTGTTCGCCGAGTACGTACGCGTGCACCTGTTTCTGATTGATGGAATACAATTCGGAAAGACGGGTGCGCAAACGGATCGTATCGAGAATCGTACCGGAACCGATCACGCGTCCCTTGGGCAAACCGGAGTATTTTTCAAACACATACGTTAAAATATCCACGGGATTCGCCACCATAAGATAGATGGCGTCGGGCGCGTATTTCACAATTTCGGGCGCAATCTGTTTGATAATGTTTACGTTCGTCTGTGCAAGATCGATACGCGTCTGCCCCGGTTTTCTCGCCACGCCGGACGTAATGATAACGATATCCGATCCGGCCGCGTCGGAATAGTCCCCTTCGTACACGTTTGCGGGAGACAGGAAAGGCGTTGCCTGTTTGATATCGAGCGCTTCGGAAAGGGCTTTCTGCGAATTAACGTCGATCAGAACGATCTCCGAAACGGAACTTCCCGCAACGAGGGTGTAAGCGATCGTCGCGCCCACCGAGCCGACACCGATAATAGTGACTTTGTTGTTCATTTGAATTACCTCTTTTTTTTCGTGTTTACGCGCCTTTTCCGCGCTCCTCGGCGTTATATAAGCGTCTCTCGCCGCGCTTCCTTTTTGCACGGAAAGAAGACGCCCTGTCGCCGAACTTTCAGCACTACCATTATATCACGAATTTCCGATAAACGCAAGAGATCGGAAATTTTTTCGGACGATTTCTTTTTCCTGTTCCGTTTCTTCTTTTCGATATTCGTTTTTCGTCAATTTGTGACATTTTTTGATAGAAACAAACTTATTTGATTTTATAAAAAAACCTTCTTCCGAACGTCGGAAAAAGGCATTTTTCTCGCTTTACATTGCCGCAAGCCGTTAAAACGGCGACTTTTTCTTTCGTTCCGATATTTTTTTGCCGCGCTTCTGCTCGGTATTCTCAGAAAAAAATGTGATTTTCTTTCATTTTTCTCCACCCGAACGATTTTTTCCATTACGCTTTCAGAACGGCAACGCGCACCTTGCCTTTTTTGTTGCTTTCTCTTCTTTTCGCTTTCGCGCAAGGGTATTCCTCGTCCTTTTTGCAAAGAGAGCAATAAGAATACGATCCGCATTTATCTTCGCCCGTTTTCATGCTCTCGTTCCATTTGATCACGTCTAATTTCTGTTGTTCGTTTTTGTAACTGTACATAATCCGTTCTCCTTTTCTTTATAATTTATCATGTTCCGGCAAAACAAATGCCGTCAATCATTATTATACATATGCCGCAGAGAATATTCAACCGTTTTCCGCGTCGAAAAAACAGGAATTTCAGAGAATTTCAGGAAAATGCGGAAACGGCTCAGAGGCGAACCGTTTCCAGCGAATCGTAAATTTTTCCGTACGTTTCTTTTGTGAACGACGAGCCGCCTTTTTCGGTAACCGCCGCCGTTCCCGCCGCCACGGCACAACGAAGTATTTCGGAAAGATCCTTGTTTTTCGTCATGGCGATCGTCGCCGCCGCCACCATCGCATCGCCCGCACCAACGGTGCTTTCCACTTCCACGCGTGCGCTTTTACAATAATACGCCTCTTCCGCGCTTACCAGCATCGCCCCTTCGCCTCCCAGCGACAAAAGCACGCGCTTCGAGCCCATCTTCACCAGTTCTCTCGCGCCTTCCAGTTGTTCTTCCCGCGTGGAAAATTCTTTGCCGAACGTCTGCGAAAGTTCGTCGAGATTCGGCTTGATCAGATCGACGCCGACGGAAAGAGCGGCTTTCAGCCTATCCCCGTACGTATCCGCCACTACGAACTGCGATTTTTTCGCAGCCTCCGTAAGTTCCCCGTAATAGGTTGCGGGCGTTCCTTTCGGCGCGCCGCCCGAAATCACCGTGGCTTCGCACTTTGCCGCCTGCGCGCGCACCATATCCAGCAGATCGGAAAGTTTCTCTCCCGTAACGGCTCTGCCTTCTTCGTTCACTTCGGTGAGTACGCCGCCTTTATCGATAAATTTATAGTTCTCGCGCACGCGCCCGGGATTCCATATAAAGCAGAAAGGAATTCCTTCTTTATCCAGTGCCTTTTCAAATAAAGAGCCGTTTTCGTTATACATAAAGCCCGTAACGAACGCCTTTTCGCCGAGCCGCGCGATCCCCACCGCAACATTGTTCGCCTTTCCCGCATAGGTGACGGTCTTTTCGCCCGCCACGTTCGTTTTGCCGAGTCTGAATTTATCGAGCCGTGCCGTCACGTCGATGCACGGGCTCATGCCCACCGTTAAAATCATTTTCTCACTTCCTCTTTCCTTTTGTAGCGTTCTCCGTTTTTATCGCGGCAAAATTTCCCCGTGTTTTCCCGGGAAAAACAGCCCGCAGACATAGAAAAACCGCCGCTTTTCGGAAAAGCCGAAAAACGGACGGCTGTAATTTCGTTACATCGAAATCATCTGCAACGTTTCATATAATTCGTAATTGAATTGTTTCTTCATCGACACCGCTTCGATGATATCCATATCGATGATCTCGTTCTTATGGATGCCGACAACGCGGTTTCCGATGCCCTCGCAGAGCAGACGAACCGCCTTATTGCCGAACTGCGCCGCCAACATTCTGTCCGCCATGGAAGGCGAGCCGCCGCGCTGCACGTGCCCGATACAGGTGGGACGAACGGAATACGACGTTACTTCCTGCAACTGTTTGGCAAACTGATCGGCAGACATAACGCCTTCCGCCACAACGATGATATTGGAGTGTTTGCCGCTGGAACGGGAACGATTGATTTTCATCACCACGTCGTCCATATCGAAATTCACTTCGGGTACGATAATGATTTCCGCCCCGGAAGCGATTCCGCTGTATAACGCGATATCTCCGCAATGCCGCCCCATCACTTCCACAACGGAAATTCTTTCGTGCGACGTCATCGTATCGCGGAGTTTATTGATAATATCGAGGCAGGTGTTCACCGCCGTATCGAATCCGAGCGTATAATCGGTGTATTGCAGATCGTTGTCGATCGTGCCGGGAATACCGATCGTGGGCACGCCGTAATCTTCGCTGAGGACCTTCGCGCCGCGGAAAGATCCGTCGCCGCCAATCACCACAAGTCCGTCGATGCCGTGTTTTTCAAGAGTCTGCACCGCCTGCTTCTGCCCCTCTTTCGTAAGCATTTCCAGGCATCTCGCCGTACGAAGTTTCGTACCGCCGCGCTGCACGATATCGGAAACGCTGCGCATTTCCATGGGGATCACTTCATCCTCGATCAGCCCCGCGTAACCTCTTTCGATGCCGCATACTTCCATACCGTAGTAAATCGCCGTGCGCACCACCGCGCGGATCGCCGCGTTCATACCGGGCGCGTCGCCGCCGCTCGTCAATAATCCTATACGTTTCATTTTCAAAAACTGCCTCCCGTAAAATGACTTTGGTCATCTTTCCCTTATAGCATTCGCCGAAAATAATCCGCATTGCGCACACGTTTTCCCGCGTTATTCAAGCGTTATTTCCCCGCTCCGCCCTCTCATTCCGTTATATTATATCAAATCGGACAAAAAAAACAAACTCTTTTTCGCCCTTTTTTGAAAAAATTTTCTGAAAATCGGCGTTTTATCAAACGCGTCGTTTCGTTTCCGATTGTCTTTTACAGTAATTTGATTTTATCTTCCGAAAGGCAGGCGGAAAGTTCGGCGTACAAAGCGCGGGAAATCGACACTTTCTGCGAACACATGTATTTCGCGCGTTTGATTTTATCCACGAAAATCACGGACGTGTTTCCCTGATAAAATGCCAGCGTATCGGTAAGTTCGCCGAGATCTCTTTCGTCGAGCCCCGTGATATTCAGCCACAATGTTTTTTCGGAATCGTCTTTTTCTTCGGCATATGCGCCGCCTTGCACGGCGTTCCCCGTGCCGCCGCCCGCGCCGCCTGCCGTATTGTTTCCGCCGTTGTTTCCCGAAACGGAATTTGCCGCGCTTGGGCTCTTTTCTTCGGTCGGTGTAAATTCGTTCATTCTGTCCACGATGATGACGGGCGGCTTTTCGTCGGAAATATCGATCTTTCCCGATAACGTCACCACGCGGTCTTCGGCAAGAAAACTCTTGATTTTATCGTACACTTTCGGAAAGCATACGCATTCCACCGTGCCGTACAGATCTTCCACGGTAACGAACGCCATGAAAAGCCCGCTTTTCGTCTGCAATTTTTTATAAGCGGAAATCATGCCGCCCATCGTCGCGCTTTGCCCCGAGGCGATTTCCGTATATTTCCGCTCGCCCGTATCTTCGTCTTCTTCATACTGCATCATCGAGCAGTTGAACGTCTTGTCTTTGAAATACGGCGCGAATTTCTCGAAAGGATGCCCGCTGACGTATACGCCGAGCACGGATTTTTCGAGCGACAATTTTTCCGTCTGATCGTATTCCGGAATATCCGGATAATCGATCGTGATTTTTTCTTCCTCGATGATGTTTCCGAAGAGCGAAATCTGCGCGCCCGATTTCTGCTTGTCCATCGCCGTTACGCGCGAAAGCACGTCTTCGTACACCGCCGCAAACACCGCGCGGGGATGATTGAAGCAATCGAACGCGCCCGCGTAGATCAGGCTTTCCACGATCCGCTTATTGATATATTTCGCGCAGCGTACGGCAAAATCGGCAAAATCGTCGAATTGCCCGTGTTCGTTGCGCTCGTTAATCACCGCTTCGATCGCTTCAATGCCGATACCGCGAAGCGCGCCGAGCCCGATTCTGAGTCCGTCGCCCTCTACGGCGAATATCGTACGGGAACGATTGATATCCGGCTGTAATACGGCGATACCGCGTTCTTTCATATACGCGATGTATTTGGATATTTCTTCAATCTTATCCAGACGGTCGTTCAGAATACCCGCAAGGAATTCTTTCGGATAAAAATATTTGAGATACGCCGTGCGGTATGCCACCACGGCATACGCCGCCGCGTGCGACTTATTGAACGCATACGAAGCGAAACTTTCCATATCCGCGAAAATCTTCGCCGCCACTTCCGCGGGGATTCCCTTGGATACGCAGCCCGTGATGTTGCCGCCCTTCTCGATGTCGCCGTAGATGAATTTATCTTTCTGCGCCATCAGTTCGTCCAGATGTTTTTTCGCCATGGCGCGGCGCACAAGATCGGCTTGTCCCAGCGAATACCCCGCAAGGTGCTGGAAAATCTGCATCACCTGTTCCTGATACACGATAACGCCATAGGAATTTTTCAGAATCGGTTCGAGATAAGGCGTATCGTACACGATCCCCTCGGGATGGTGCTTGTTCTGAATATACTTCGGAATGAAATCCATAGGACCCGGGCGATACAGCGAGATGCCGGCGATCAGATCTTCGAGGCAGTTCGGCTGCAAATCTTTCATAAATTTTTTCATGCCGCCTTGTTCGAGTTGGAACACGGCGTCGGTATCGCCCGAGGAAATCAGTTGATACGCTTCGGGAACGTCGTAACCTATTTCGTGGAAGTCGATATCGATCCCGTAATTTTCCTTGATATATTGCAGCGTATTCTGCATATCGGTAAGCGTGGTGAGCGCGAGAAAGTCCATTTTCAGCATGCCCACCGCTTCCACTTCTTTCATATCGAACTGCGTAACGATATCGTCGCCGTTCCGCGCAAGAGGCACGTTATCCGAAAGCACTTTACGGCAGATCACCACGCCCGCGGCGTGTTCTGAAGTGTTCTTCGGCGTACCCTCCAGTTTCAGCCCCATATCGATCACGCGGTGCAGATCTTCGTTGTTTTCGTACACTTCGATGAATTCCGTGTTCCGCTTCGATTTCTGATCGGCGAGTTTCTTTTCGAGATCCTTCCGATCCTCCGCGGAAAGATCGGGATTCTGCAATTTCTTCTCTATCCCCGCTATTTTCAGCCCGAGCAGTTCTTTGATCGTGGACTTTCCGTCCATCAGTTTCGCCACTTTATCCGTTTCGGAATACGGAATCCCCATCACGCGCCCTACGTCCTTGATTACGGCGCGGGAAGCCAGCGTACCGAACGTAACGATCTGCGCCACGTTCGTTGGCTTGTATTTCTGCCGCACGTATTCGATCGTTTCGTAGCGACGTTTCGTGCAGAAGTCCACGTCGAAATCGGGCATGGATACACGATCGGGGTTTAAAAATCGCTCGAAAATCAGATCGTAGCGGAGCGGATCCACGTCGGTGATACCGATCGAATACGCCACGATACTGCCGACGCCCGAGCCTCGTCCGGGGCCGACGGGTATCCCGTGCAGACGCGACCAGTTGATATAGTCCCACACGATCAGGAAGTAATCGGCAAAACCCATTTTGATGATGATGCCCAGTTCGTATTCCGCACGCTGCCGAATTTCGGGCGTGATTTCCTTATAACGCTTCGGAAGCCCCTCCCAGGTGAGGCGGGTGAGGTAATCGGGCGGCGTGGAGCCGTCGTCGGGCGTATAAAGCGGAATCAGCGAGGTATCGCGGATAGGATTGCCCTTTTTATCCAGATCGAATACGGGTTCTTCGATTTTATTCGCTATGGCGCGGGTATTCGTGATCGCCTCCGGCACTTCGGCAAACAACTCCGCCATTTCGTCTCCCGATTTCATATAAAATTCATGCGAGCCGAATTTCATTCTCTTCGGATCGGCAAGCGTTTTCTTCGTCTGTATGCAAAGCAGAATATCCTGCGCTTCCCAATCCTCTTTATTGATATAGTGCACGTCGTTCGTCGCCACCATCTGAATATTCAGTTCCCGCGCAATCTGTATCAGTTGCGGAAGCACCTGCCTGTCCTCGGGCAGATCGTGATCCTGCAATTCGATATAAAAATCCTCGCCGAAAACGTCCTGCATTTCTTTTGCAAACGCCTTTGCGCCCTCGTAATCGCCCTCCATCAGAAGGCGCGGAATACGCCCCGCGAGGCAGGCGGAAAGGCAGATTACGCCTTCGTGATGTTCTTTGATCGATTTGTAATCGGTGCGCGGCTTGCCGTAAAACCCGTCGATATACGACATGGAATCGAGTTTCACGATATTTTTATAGCCCGTCTTGTTTTTCGCCAGCAGAACGATATGCTCCGTCTTCGTACCGAAACGATGATCGTACATATCGTCGGTAACGTACAGTTCGCAACCGATAATATAGTGCAATCCGCGTTTTACGCATTCCTCCGCAAAATACAAACTGGCGTACATATTGCCGTGATCGGTCACCGCGCAGGTGTCTATGCCGTTTTTCACCATGTGATCCACAAGGTCTTCCACCTTCGCCGCGCCGTCAAGCAGACTGTACTCCGTATGCAAATGTAAATGTACGAAATCCGTCATTTTTTATCCTCTCGTTCTCTTCGTCTTTTTGTTTTTCGGTTATCTTTCTTTACCGATACTTTGGCGCTTTGTTTTTGCGCCTGCCGGGCACCGCGCAATTTTCGCGCGTCGTTTTGATAATGCAGCGGTTTTATCCCGCGTTTTCCACCGTTTTATCCCGCTCTTCGTCGGGCAATTTCGCCGCCTCTTCCGTAAGTTTGCGCATGCGGTGATTCAGGCAACTTTTCGTGACGTTCAATCCGTCCGCCAATTCCTGCAACGACATCGTGGGGTTTTTCAGGCGGAACTCAATCAGTTCCCGAAGCGGCGCGGGCAGATTTTTGTCTTCGCCCGCCGCCACCAGTTTTTCGATCGCGATCACCTGTTTCACCGCCGCCGTCGCCGTTTTATCCGCATTCGAGGAAGAGCAGTTCGCCGCGCGGTTCACCTGATTGTTTCTTTCCCTCTTTTCGCAGAACGCCGTGAATTTTTTCAGCGCGCCGTCTGCACCCGCCACGGAAAGGAAATCGGAGATCGCCTCTTTGCTTTTCATATACGCTACGGTCTCGCCGCCACGCCGCACGCATTTCAGCAGCAAATCGTCCTCTTCGGCAAGTTTACAGAAATCCCGCGCCAATATCCCGCCGTCCGCTTCTTTATCCGATTCCGGCAACGTAAAACGATCGGGGAAAACAAATTCGAGATGATACCCCGTTTTCTTGTCCTCCGCGGGAAGCGTAAGGCTTCCGCCGCCCAGAAACGCGCCTTTCACGTAAGCGTTACGCCGCGCTTCGTCTTTGAAAAACTCTTTCGGCACGCCCGCGCAAAATCCCTTCTTCTTTTCGTATAATCCAAGCGAACAAAGCACTTTTTCCGCGTCTTTCGGATATTCTAAAATAAGTTTGCTTCTTCCGCTGAGCCGATCTTTCACCGCCCGCGACACGATCAGCCGATCGCCGAAGAGATCGGAAAAAATCTCCGTGAAATATTCCGCCACCCGTTCCGTTTCCGATACCAGAAAAAAACGCGGAGTTTTCGCTCCGTCCGCCGTCGCATCTTCCGCAAACGCCCCGCACACGGAAAAATACGCCGACAGGGCGGCTTTCTTTTCCTCTTCGCCGATCTGCTGTTTTATCAGTTCTTTTTTTATATCGGAAGTAAAATTCATTTTTTCTCTCCGTATACCGCGCATTTTCCGCCTTGCGGCAGATCCGCGCTTTCCGCGCAGTTGCGTTTTTCGCTCCGCTTTCGCCGTTTTTACGATGCTTTTATCAGCCTCAGCCGCCGTTTTTGAAACGCTCAAACCGAAACGACGGCATTCTTCCGTCGATATTATCGATTCTCTCCGACGGCACACCCACCCGATCGATCTGCTCTTTCACCGAGGCAAAATCCCCCACGCGTTCTTTCGAGTGCGCGTCGGAATCGATCACAAACCGCACGCCCGTATCGCACATCTCCGCCAGTTCCTCGTCGCTCAGGTGCGTTTTCTTTGAGTTCAATTCGATATAAGTGCCGTAATCGCCCGCGCATTTCGCCACTTCTTTCACATTGCACGGGCAGAGATAGCCAAGGTGCGAAATGATGTCCACGGGATTGTTTTTAATCGCGGCGATATACGCTTTCGTATTGTATTCCACCAATTTCCGAGGCGGATTTTTCCCTTTTTTAAACTTGTCCTCGAATAGATTTCCGAGAAAATAACTGCGGAAATCGGAAAACGTTTCATAAGAAATCAACACGTGCTTTCCCGCGATGAACAGATCGAAATCGTCGTAATCTTTCGGCTGTATATCCGTCAGTCCGCTTATTCCGCGGATATTCGATTCCATGCCCACCAGCACTTTCACGCCCGTTTTTTCTTCTGCCTCACGGCAATCGCGGATCAGATCGGGCACTTTTTTCCGCCTTAATCCGAACGCCAGATGCGAAAAGCCGTGATCGGTGATTCCGATCGCTTTCAGCCCTTTTTCTTTTGCCGCCTCCGCGTTTTCGAGAACGGTGTTTTTTCCGTGTGAATACGGAGTGTGCGTATGATAATCCGCCGTAAGTATCATCTTTCTTCCTTCTGCCGCGTCGCTTTATTCTATAAATTGCGATTCTTAAAATTTTGTCGTTATTTTGTCGCCGTTTCGTAAGATTTCCGTTTCTTCCGGCCCTGCGGCTTCATTGCCACAAATCGCCGAGATAACGAATTTCTTCTTCCAGGCGCACGCCCTGCTTTTCCGAAACGTCTCGTCTGACGTTCCGAATAAGTTTTTTTACGTTTTCGTACGTTGCGCCGCCGTCGTTGATAATAAAATTCGCGTGCTCTTCGGAAATTTTTGCCCCGCCTTCGCGTTTGCCTTTCCAGCCCGCTTTTTCGATCAGCAGACCTGCGGAAATTCTTCGATCCCCCGCCGTCTGCGGCAACGGATTTTTAAAAATACAGCCGAGGCTCTTTCCCGCAGGCAATTTTTTTCTTGCCTCGGCAGCGATTTTCACGTTGGCTTCCGCAAGGGAAACGCCCGCCCGTTTCAAACGGAACGTTACGCCGAGTATGATTTCGCCGTTTTTCATAAACACGCTGTCTTTATAACCGAAAGCGCATTCCGATACGGATCGCACCCGCATTTCGCCCGTTCCGTAAGAAAGCACGGATTCTATCGCGTCGGAAACATGCCTGCCGTTCGCGCCCGCATTCATATACGTTGCGCCGCCCACGCTGCACGGAATCCCCGTTAAAAATTCCGCGCCCGTAAGACCCGCCGCCGTTGCCGTCGTCACGAGATCCCGCCCTTTCACGCCCGCGAAAGCAAAGATGTTTTCGCCGTCCACCGCAAGAGACGCAAGGTTTTTCGTAAATACGATCACGCCCGGGAGAAAGCCTTTTTCCGTTGCGGTATCGGCATCTTCTGCGGAATTTTTTTCGGATAAGCCGTCGGGAATCAATACGTTCGCCGCACTTCCGAGAACGGCGTACGGCACGCGAAAACGCTTCAGCCCGCCGATCAGTTCGGTAAGACTCGCAAGCGTATCGGGAAAAAACGCGGCAGGCGCGATTCCGCCGATCCCGATCGAAGATACCGCGGAAAGATCGAATGAAAAAGATCTCGGTATAAATATGCCGCGCTTTGCAAGATCCGCGCAAACACGGAATATCCGTTCTTTCGTTTCTTTATCTTCGCCTTTCGTCGTACCGTCGTCAAAAAAATCGCACACTGCACCATTCTCCTTTATTGTAGCATATTTTCGGAAAATTTAAAAGTATTTGAACGTGCTTTCAAACGCTTTTGAGAAATTTTTTCAATTGTACGATTTCGCCTTCCGCCGCAAATTTTTCCGTATCCTTCCGCGCGGCTTCGCTCATAAACACGTTCGCCGTCCACACGATTTTTTTTCCGTTTTTTCCTTGCAAAGCGCTTTCCATCGCCCCCGCGCCCGTATCGGCGCCGTAAATATCGGCAGAGAGCGAAAACATGCCGATTTTATCCAGAGTGCTTTGCACCTTTTCGGCAAGAAGATACGAAACGAAAGAACGGCCGAATCGTCTCGCCGTTTTTTGATTTTCCGCTTCTTCGCCCGTCGCTTCGCCGCAGTTCAAAACGCCGATATACTGATACAAATCATTATACACATTCACCGTTTGCGCATGAATTTCCGTTCCGCGCGCAGCGAAACGATACAAATCGCGCTGCGTACCGAAGAGATATTCTTTCTTTCCGTTTAAAAAATCCACGTATGCGGCGAGGCTGTCTTCCGCGATCACGCTTTTTCTTTCCGCAGCCGTTTCGCCGTCGTCGGAAATTCCTTCGTCACCGATTGTTTCCGCTACGCTTCCGAGATGCAACGCGCATGCCGTTTCCGCAAGATTACCCCCGCCTTTGGAAACGATCACGGTATCTGTGCTCAGCCTCGAAAAATCGCCCGAACGAGAAAACACGGCGTACGCCCCGGCACACCACGGATATGCAACGCTTTTCCCCTTTTTCGTACCCGTTCCGCCCGAAAAAAACAGATCGTCAAACGGAATAAACAGCGCGGGATCCGCATCGAAGCCGATTCCGAATGAGAGCAAATCGGGATATTTTCCGCTTTCAAACGCGGCTTTCGCCCCCGCCGCCGTGTAATCGGAAACGAGAATCACGCAATCTCGTTTTTCTTTGCCGAACGCCGTCGCCGCGTTTTTCAGGAAATTCGCGCGGGAGCCTTTTCCGCCTTCGAACGTATCTATGTGCCACAACGACAGCACAACGGGGCGTTCGTTGTTTTTCGTTTCCTTTTCCGAAGTCAACGCGGGATAGGCATAGAAAACGGAAAGAAGCGCGACGGCGCATAATAAGCACCACGCGCAGATATTTCCGATAATTTTTCCTCGCCGTTTCATCGTTTATACATACGCCGGGAAACGCCTGTTTATGCCCTTTTCGTCATTTTCCGATACGCCGCTTTTATGTCTTTTCCGGCCTCTTCGCCGCCGAGCGCCGCAGAACGGAATTTCCGGAAGCCGCAGATAATCGAAAGAGGAAACGATCGTTTCGTATTGTAATATGCTTTTTTATTTTCTGTAAATTCGCGTTCCGAATCGTGCTTAACGCAACGAAAGCCCCGCAATATACGGGGCTTTTTCTTCGCATAAAAACAATCGGAATTCTCCGCTGCGCGCGGACTGTATTCACAGTAAAACGGGGAACAGATTACCGATCCGTTCCCTCCTGCCGTTATTTTTTGAAAAAATGAAAATCGCAGCAGTCTCCGCCGTATCCCAAAGTCTTCGTTCGCGTAAACCCGATTTTTTTCAACCCGCCGTACGTCACGTTATCGACGTCGCAGAACAGGCGGCATAATTCCGCACAGCCGTTCTCGACGCAAGCCGTATGCCAGAGGCATTTTTTAATCGTTACGTCGAAGTAATCTTTGCCGCGATTTTGTACACTTTCCTGTAAATCGGTCTTGCGCATAATTTTCAGGAAGATATTTCTGTAAATTGCATAAAAACCCGGCACTTTTTCCTTTTTCACCATCGACGAATGTTTTTGAGTAGCAATTTTATCGATCATGTATTTCCGCATATGCTCGTATGCGCACTCTTCCGTCATACCGTCTTCTCGCAACGTTTTATACAACGCGATACGCGGAAGAATCGTCTGAATCAGCGTTTTCATCTGACTTTCCGATTTATTTTTTGTGTTACCGATCAGATCGTGCAATATTTTTTCCTGTTTGCCGAACAACATCGATCCGTTTTCCGTTCCGAATTCCTCGTTCAAAAATAATCCGATCTGTTTTTGCTGTTTTATTTTCATTCTTACGCCTCCCGAATCCGATCATCTTCCCGTTGCACGTATTTTACTTTCGCGTATTTACAACTTTTTGCAACGCTTTCCGAAAGTTTCTTATCGATTGACAATATTATAAACGAAATTTCCCGAAAAGTCAATAGAAGAAATATCCTGTCGGCTGATTACAGCGCTATTCGTTTTATTTTTTGATGAAAGCGCTCGTTAAATTCAAATATTCCGCAAAGTGAGAAAAACACGATAATACAACGAAAAAACACAAGCCCTGCCGGATCTTGTGCTTTTTCAGCATTGCAGCCCTTTCGTACTACAAAAACGGCTTTTTGATTATGAAATTGAACCGACTACTATCATCGGGAATTTTTCGGTCGAATATACGTTATCTTATATTTTTATACAGCGGGCCGTAGGCGGCGCAGGCGCGGTAGTCCTGACCTTCTTTGTCCATGCCGAATGCGTTCCACGCCGCGGGGCGATAAATATCTTTTTCGTCTACGTTGTGCATGCACACGGGAATTCTCAGCATCGAACACATCGTGATTAAATCTGCGCCGATATGCCCATAGGATATCGCGCCGTGGTTCGCGCCCCAGTTATTCATTACGTCGTACGCGCTCTTGAACGCGCCCTTGCCCGTTACGCGCGGCGTAAACCACGTGCAGGGCCACGTGTAGTCCGTTCTCTTCCATAATTTATCCGTTACTTCGTCCGGCAATTTCACCGTCCAACCTTCTACGATTTGCAGTACCGGGCCTAAACCCTTGATAAGGTTAAGTCTTATCATTGTCGCGGGCATTTCCGCGCGCGTTACGAATCGGCTCGAATATCCGCCGCCGCGGAAATATCCTAAATCCGCATACGGCCACGTGGTGGCGTTCATCATAGTATCGATATCTTTATCCGTTACTTCCCACCACTTTTTCATTACGGCGTTGCCGCGTTCATCCTTGACTTCGCCGCACGCGTCTACACAGCACGCGCCTGAATTGATGAGATGAATAAACCCGTCCGCTTCTTTCGCTTTACCTTCGATTTCGTAACCCGTTACGCGCTTCACCGCTTCGCCCGACCAGTACGTTCTTACGTCCGCAAACATCTGCGCTCTGCCCGTCAGAAGTTTCATAAACAACATACTCGTGGCGTTTAAGGTGTCGTTTTCCGTGCCTAAAATATACGGTTCTCTCGCGCCGTCCCAGTCGAACGACGAGTTAAGAATACTTTCGGGAAAATCGCAGTTCGGGTAGAAGTCCGTCCATTGCCGTTGCCCCTGAAAACCGCCGACAATCGCGTTATGCCCTACGGCTTCTTCTTCACAGCCCTGCGGCAGGTTCTTATTGCCGTTGTACAAGTCCTTGATAATGCACGCCATTTTCGCCGTGAATTCCCAGTCTTTCTCTTTTTCCGCGGCACTCTTCTGCATTTCTTTCGGGTTTTTATCGAAATCGGGCTTGCACTTCTCTTTCACCCATTTCAAGGCTTTTTCATACTCTTTCTCGTCGTAAATTCCCTTTTCCATTCGGCGGATGATTTCCACTTCGTCTACCGATTCCACCCGCATACCGAGATACTCTTCGAAAAATTCGGGACTAATAATCGAGCCGCCGATGCCCATCGTTACCGAACCGATTTGAAGGTAGGACTTACCGCGCATCGTTGCCACCGCTACCGCCGCACGGGCAAAGCGCAAAATCTTTTCCTGCACGTCTTGCGGAATCGTGGTATCGTCCGCTTCCTGCACTTCGTGTCCGTAAATGCCGAACGCGGGCAAGCCTTTCTGCGCGTGCGTTGCGAGAACGCTTGCAAGATACACCGCGCCGGGACGTTCCGTGCCGTTGAAACCCCACACCGCTTTGATTGTGAGCGGGTTCATATCCATTGTTTCCGCGCCGTAGCACCAGCACGGCGTTACCGTGAGCGTGATGTCCACGCCCGCTTTCTTGAATTTATCTTCGCATGCCGCCGCTTCCGCCACGCGCCCGATTGTGGTATCCGCGATAATCACTTTCGCGTGTTCGCCGTTTGAATAAAACACGTTTTCTTCGATGAGTTTCGCCGCAGATTTCGCCATGTTCATCGTCTGATCTTCCAGCGATTCGCG
>CAJKUC010000014.1 GCA_905203015.1 uncultured Christensenella sp.
TCCGAACACAGAAGTTAAGCTTTCTTACGCCGAAAGTACTCAGCGGGACACCGCTCGGGAGGATAGGTCATTGCCGCTTTTCATTCTTTCGATTGTTGTTTTTTAATGACAATCGATACATTGCTCCTTAGCTCAGTCGGTAGAGCATCGGACTGTTAATCCGAGTGTCGTCAGTTCGAGCCTGACAGGAGCAGCCATCTGAATGACCCATTGGAATCCGAACTATAAGGTTTGGGACACCAATGGGTTGTTTGTATTTTTATTAAGTTTTATAAGGGATTTAGCGTGTTTTGTTGATTAAAATCAATAAAACTCTTTTTTCTTGAAACCCTAAAACTGAAAATTTAAAAAGAAAAAAACGAACAATCCGAACTGTTTTTTATTAAGATTTTTTTTGGTTGTTAATGTAGTCTAATTCTTTTTGCAAGGGCGTTTTATAATCATTATTTCTATGTGGACGTTCTGTATTATAGAAATTGATGTACTCATTTACTGCTCTTTTAAATTCCGCATCAGAGCGATATTTTCTTCGATATAACTCTTCTCTTTTAAAATTCGAAAAAAAAGACTCTACGACCGAATTGTCGTAGGGTACGTGTGCTCTTGAAAAAGATTGTTCTATATTTAATGATTTTAGGTAGTTAATAAAAGTATTTGAGCGATAATTTCCTCCACGATCCGTATGAAACAGTAAGCCGTCTTCAGGTTTTCGAGATTCATAAGCCAGCTTAAAAGTTGCTTTAACAAGCCAAGTATTATTTCGATTTCCTATTTTATAAGCAACGATTTTTCTTGAATATAAGTCCATTACAACGCAAATATGGAAAGCGCTATTTCTTGTTTTGAAATATGTAACGTCACTAACCCATATTTGATTTGGTTTGCTTGCATAAAAGTGTTGTTGCAATTTATCTTTGAAAAAAGTCTTCTTTTCCTGCTGATATAATTCCTTGGCTTGTTGTCGAATACTTTTTAGTTGCAATTCTTGCATTAATAGACGAACGGTATCTTCTGAAGTTTTGATTCCTTGTTGCTTTAAGATAGCGGTAATTTTATCAGAACCATATATTTGTCCGGTTTCGTGATAAACTCGTTGAATTTCCACTTTAAGCATATCTCGATGTTGAAAGTACCAAGCTGCTTCACGCTTATTATGGAAGAGATGATTATATAATGCTCCACGAGAAACTTTTAGTGCGTCGCATAAGACATAAGTGTTGTATTGGCCATATAGTTTTTCTAACGCATTTAACCTATCTTTGAGAGGGAAATTTGGATGGCAACCAGTCTTGTCGATAACTTCAAACATTTTCTCTAAATGTTGAATTCGATGTTGTAATTGGTTGAGTTCTCTTTTGGTGATTACTAATGGGCTTTTATCTTTTCTCTTTTTCTTAAGAGAATTTGCTAGCCAACGATAAATTGTGCTTCGAGAAATGTTTGTTTCTTTGGCAATCAAAAAAATGCGTTCGCCATTTCGGCAGCGGTTGAGAATATTAAGTTTTTGTTTTTCTGTGTAGTTTTTCTTCATAAACTACCTCCTTGTGAAAATATAGTAAGCACGATTATATCAAATTTTTTTTGTTTTTGACAAGCGAAAATACTGAAAAGATTGTTTTTTATATAAAAATATGCTATAATAACATAAATAAGTAGTTGGGGGAGATATGAATGAAGATTGAACCTAAGGGTGCACAGAGAGAGGTATGAGTATGTTGAGTATGGAACATGCAATAGAGTCGTTGTTTATTTGCAAAAAATAGGTTTTACGAGAGAAAGTGCAATCTACATATATTCTCAGCATAAAGACAAAATAATCATTAAAGACAATATGATTGTGGAATTAAAAAGTAGCCTATTAAAATGCCCCAAAATTTCCGAAGAGGTACAAAGAGTTAAGTATAATTATAGAAATCTGTTCAATGAATAATAGTAAGCATAAATGTTGGGCTGGTGTAATTGCGTAGCTATTTCGTATGTGATAGCCATATCAGGAATACAAAAAAGATATTTCTGCGAAAAAGTCCGATTTTATCGGGCTTTTTTCGTGTCCGAAAGGCGGTAAATTTTTTTACAAAATCATAGATATTTTTTAATAACCTGTCAGGTTTGAACTGCCGAACTTCAATTATTATATATTTCTTGCATTATTTACATAAAAATTCAGGCGTATAGCGTAAAAAGTTATACGTCTTTTTTTTATGCAAAAATTCGGAGGTTAGAAAAATATGTATTTCAGAAACGAGCATCACAGGCAGGCATTTCGGGACGGGATGAAAAAGACGAATCGCAAGGATAAGGAATCGGAGAGCGCGGTATATTTGCTGTCGGCAGAGCCGTGCCTGTGGAAACTATACGGTATATTTACAACCGATTTTTAGCGGGGGGGATAGTCTGCAGACAATCTGCAAAGGACTTGAAAATCAAAAAATACTTACCCCATACGGAAAAGAAAAGTGGACTTCGGGTACGGTGCAATCGATACTTACCAACGAAAAATATAAGGGCGACGCCGTCATCAACAAAACCTATGTTGTAGACTGCATATCCAAAAAAGTAAAAATCAACGACGGAGACAGACCGAAATATTACGTCGAAAACAATCATCCGGCGATAATAGATTCCGCGACATTCGGCAGGGTGCAAGAAGAACTTGCTAAACGGTCGGGAAAGAAAAGAGTAAAGTTCAAAGGCGTTAAAACCGAGCAAGGAAAGTATTCGAGTAAATATGCTCTAACCGAAATACTTATATGCGGAGAGTGCAAGACTCCGTACCGAAGATGCACGTGGACTTCCCGTGGCGAGAAGAGAATCGTATGGCGGTGCGTGAAACGATTAGATTACGGAAAGAGATACTGCCATTCGCCGACGATAAAAGAAGGTACGTTGCAGGCGGCAATCGTAAACGCTATTCAAAAGGTCGCGGCGGCAGACGGCGAGACGATACAAACCTTAAAATCTCATATAGACAAAGTATTAACGGAAAACATAACGACTGACAACGAAGAAGAGATGTCGTTACAAATTCGTATATCCGAACTCGACGGCGAGATAAAAGCGATGATAAGCAGCGTTTCAGCCGATACCATAGACGATTTCGACGAAGAAAAAGCGCAATCGCTGATGAGCGAAAAGAATGAATTACAAAATAAACTCGAAGAATTATACGGCAATAAAGCGAGGAAAGAGGCAGTACAATCAAGGTTGCAAGACGTATACGCCATAATGGACGGGCTGAAAAATCATCAGATAGTCTATAACGACGAACTTGTAAGGCAGATAATAGAAGTGGTAATCGTTGAGTCGAAAGAGAAGATAAAAATAATATTCAAAGGCGGCTTGACGGTGGAAGAAAGACTATAATTTACTAAAAATACAAAGAATCGATAAAAATAGATTGACTTTTAATGCAATATCGTATATAATTAACTCGAAAGTAAATAAAAGTGGAGTTAATTATATGTTTATCGGCAGAGAAAAAGAGTTGGCTGACCTGAATTATTTATACGAGCAGAATTCGTTTCAGATGTTTATTTTATATGGGCGGAGACGCGTAGGAAAGACTACTTTGCTCGGAGAATTTTGTAAGGGGAAAGATACGATTTTCTTTGCCGCCGAACAAGACAGCGATAAAGGCAATCTGGATAAGTTTTCGTCGTTGATTTTTGCTCATTATAATGAAATGACGTTATCTCCGTTTTCGGATTGGGAAAACGCAATATCGTTTATCGCAGAGAGACAGAGAGAAAAACGTTTGATTTTAGTGTTTGACGAGTTTCCGTATTTGGCGAAAAACAATAAAAAAATTCTTTCAGTGTTGCAGCATTTAATAGATCATAAATTACAGAAAGGAAAGTTGTTTATTATTCTTTGCGGAAGTTATATGAGTTTTATGGAAAAGGAAGTATTGGGAGAAAAAAGCCCTATATTCGGGCGCAGAACAGCGCAACTGAAATTAAAACCTTTTCCGTATTATGTAGCCGCGGAATTTGTGGCTGATTGTTCTGCCGAAACAAAATGTGAGTATTATGGCGCGGTAGGTGGGACAGCGCAGTATCTGGGTAGATTGCAGCCGAATATAAGTTTTGAGAAAAACATCTGTGATCTGTTTTTGAATCCGACGGGATATTTATATGAAGAACCGCGGCTCTTATTGCGGCAGGAAATACAAGAACCTGCGATTTACAATGCAATTATAGAAGCGATAGCTTGTGGTGCATCTAAATCGAACGAGATTGCAACAAAAACAGGAGAGGAACAGGCGAAATGTTTAAAGTATATTCAGACGCTTTGTGAGCTTGGGCTTGTATATAAAGAAACGCCATTCGGAGAAAAAGAATCGTCAAGAAAAACGATATACGGTATTTCGGATTTTATGTTTAGATTCTGGTATAAATACGTATTCAATAATCGTTCTTTATTGGAAACCGGAGGAGGGCAAATAGTATATGAAAAGAAAATTAAACCCGATTATAACCACTATATGGGGCTTGTGTTCGAGCGTATTTGCAAAGAATTTTTAGAGAAAAAAAATATAGGTGGAGAATTGCCGATTCTATTTTCATCGATTGGACGGTGGTGGGGGACAGATTCCGTGCAAAAACAAGAAGTGGAAATTGATATTATTGCTAGAGACGATAAGAAATATCTTATTGGTGAGTGTAAATGGCAAAATGAAAAAATGGATATAGGAGTACTCGAACGACTGAAAGAAAAAGCAAATATTTTTAATAATAACCGCAAGGAAACGTGGTATACGTTATTTTCGAAATCGGGGTTTACAAAGTCTTTACTTGAAACGAGTGAAAACGATAGACACATTTTATTGTTTGATCTTAAAAATATGTAAAATGATTTTTTTGATTATACATCAATTTGATAGTAAGAATTGTAAATCTTACAAGGGAGAAAGGAATGCAAATTAATAGCGTAGAATTCCACAATTATAGAAATTTGGATGGGCTGAAGGTACACTTTTGTAGAAATAAAAGTTTTATTATTGGTGAAAACGGCATTGGTAAATCAAACATATTAAATGCTTTTTCGAAAATTTTTGTATATGGAAGATTTTTGAATGGTGATTTTTTTGATGAAAATCAAAAAATCGCAATAAAACTGGAACTCGGATTGTTAAAAGAAGAAATCGGTAGTTTTGAGGAGTATACAGATCCAAAAGATAGTAGAAAGGTCAATTTATTGATAGAGCAAGAATATTGGGACTTTAGCTTTAAAGTGTACCATTTAGAGTCGAAAGAAGAAATACCGTCGAAACTTTTAAAAAATGTTATCTATGTATATTATGACTCGTTAAGGAATCCTAAAACAGAATTATCATTTGAAAAAGAAAAGGGCAGTGGATGTTTTTTAAATTACCTTGTAAAAAAATTCCTTAATGAAAAGAAAGAAACGGATAGTACATATATTGAAAAAGAAAAACTATCGGATGTTGTAGCCTTTATAAATGATAATATAGATTCTATTCGAGTTGCTCATAGAAATAAGATCAAAGTGGATTTTGATTCGGACAATATGGTGTTTTTAAATAGCATTTTTTCGCTATATGATTCTCGAAACATCGAATTAAAAAAATCGGGATATGGTATACAATTTAATCTTCTTGTCATTTTTTCTTTGTTTGAAAAAATAATAGATATAGTAGAACATGCTCGAAAAACCGGATTGGAAATAAAAAAGATAAATTGTGTTTTGGCTTTTGACGAACCTGAAATACATCTTCATCCGTTTGCTCAAAGGTCGCTAATTAAGGATTTGTCTGATTTAGCTAATGGAAAAGACACCGGGTTTAATAATGTTATATTAAAATTATTTGGTATTGAATCTTTTTCTGCACAACTAATAATTGTTTCTCATTCTGACAGAATAATCACTGGTTCATATGAAAACATCGTCAGGATTTATTCAAATAATGAAAAAATCTTATCAATTTCTGGTATGGAAATTGAGCAAGAAAACGGAATAAATAAAGATAATGAAAAACATTTACAAAAGCAATTTTCATATTTTACTGAAGCCCTATTTGCAAGAAAAGTAATCTTTGTAGAGGGCGAAAGTGAATTGGGTGCTTTGACTGTTTTTGCGAAAACACTTAATATTGATTTGGATGCCATAGGTGTGTCAATTATAAATACAGGTGGCGAAAGCTCAATGCTTCCGCTTATAGATATATTTACATTATTTAAAATCGAATGTGTGGGTGTAAAAGATAGAGATGTTTATATGACTGCAAGTGAGACTATAATTCCATCGAATGTCCAAAAATACATAAATGAAGGGAGACTATTTCTTACAGATAAAGAGAACTTCGAGTTTGAAATAATTGAATCATTTGAAGTCGATAAATTATATAAACTATTAAGTTCTATAGATTATTCCTTTGTGTGTGTTATTCAAAAAGACAGTATGAATAAATTTTTGCATAAGTTTTTCCCTAGTAAAGAAGAAATTGAATCAAATATTAAATGGGAAGAATGTTATACTGAAGAAGATAAGAAATTATTTTTAGTATACGCTTTAACTAGAATTAAAAATATATCGTCGGGAATGATGCTTGCTGATGCTATAAGGGCTGATAAAATTCCGAAAATCTATAAACACGTTTTGGAGAAAAATAATGGAAAAGAATGAGCTAATTCATCTTCAAAACGCAATAAAAAAATGGCATTCAAAAGATGATGAACATTTGCAAGCTATATTTTCGGACTCAAAGAAAATAATCGTTGAAGCGCCTGCCGGTAGTGGGAAAACGAGGATTTTAGTAAGCAAAGTTGCATACGCAATAGCATCTGGAAAACTGCCTCAGTATAAGCGAGTACTTGTTTTAACATTTGGAGTGAGTGCCGCATATAAAATCAAAAAAGATTTAGCAGAGAAGCTGCCAGAATTATACAGTGTCTCAAATACATCTATTGCGCCAAATCAATTGAATAACAAGGTCACTGTATCTAATTTTCACGGCTTTGCGCGAAGGGTGTTAAAAAAATATGGTTATTTAATAGATGGAAAATTAAAAGAAGTCAACAACTTGGAAAGCGTTTCTGATGCAAAAATGGAAGATTTGGGAAGTTTGAATATAAATCTATCTGAAATGGAAATGCGTTGGATTACTGATTTTAGTGGTAAGTTATCTGAAGGGAAACTTAATTTTTCCTCGAATTACGATTTATTTCTAAAATATATTTTTTATATACAAAAATATTTTTTGCCGCGTGGGTATATTACCTTTAATGCGTTTCTAATACTTTTGTTGGAACTTTTTAAAAATTATCCGGAATTATTAGAATTCTATAAGAATCTTTATCCTATAATTATTGTGGATGAATTTCAGGATACTAATATTTTATCATGGGAAGTTATCCAAAATTTGGTTGATGATAAATCTAATTTATGGCTTTTGGGCGATCCATTACAAAGAATATACGGCTTTATTGGTGCAATTGAAGGCTTAATGGATATAGCTCAAAATAAGTATTCAATGGAAAAGATAGAATTACATAAAAATTATAGATTTAAGGATAACGAGAGTTTATTACGCTTAGATAAATGTATTAGAAATTGTGCAAAGAATTCTTATAGTATTCAAGAAGATAAGGCAAGAGTAGATGTTTTTTGTTTTGATTCGCTTGAAGAAGAAAATAACTATACATTAAAACTAATAAAAAATTTTTTAGAAAAAAGGTCAAATTCGAAATTGGCAATTTTGAGCAGATCCAATCGTGTAAGTATTAAAAAATTTGTTGAACAGTTAGATGCCTTAGGATTAGATTATTTTTATGGATTATTTACGGACGAAGATAAAGACTATATTTGCTTTCATAACAGGGTATTAAATGCTTTTAATGAATGGTATAATAGCAAAATAAACATAAATAAAAAAACGTTGGCAAATTTTTATTGTGTGGTTGAAAAAATATTTGAAAAACCATCGCAGGTTGAAAAGTCTTTACTTATTTTATTAAAGGCATGTTTTGATAATTTGGTAAAAGAGTACAAGTTGCTGGATAAAGATGATAAAATTTCATATATCAGGGATGTTCTTTCTAATCGCTCTTTAAAACAGTGTGTAGAGTATATCGATTCGAAAGTTATTCTGTCGACAATACATGGAGCGAAAGGGTTAGAGTGGGAATACGTATTAGTTCGTGGGTTGGCTAATTGGACTTTTCCGTCTTGGCTTTGTGGTAAGTGTAAGAATTATAAAGATGTTCCTAACGAATGTCGGCTCAATCTAAATAAAGTTTTTTCGGATAAAGTTTTTTTGAAAGAATATCTTGAGGAATTAAGTGTTTTTTATGTGGCTATTACTAGGGCGAAAAAAAATTTAGCGCTAACTACCAATAAGGAAAGAATAAATAGCAGTAATAAAATCTTCAATAATTGCGAAATATCTTGTTTTTTGAGATTGCCAAACATAGAGATAAATAAAAAAGAAAAACATAATTAATTCTTATTTCTATAGTGTCGAGATTCTTTTATTTATAGGATTAATGTTTCGTCAGTTCAAACCAAGTGAAGAATTGACAAAATATCTATTTTGTAGTACGCGCGCATCTACGTTGACCGAAATTACTGATTCGGTCAAAAAAGAGTCAAAAACGCTTGTTTTTGGCTCTTTTTGTATGTTTTTTGCCCATTTTTGAGGATGATTTCAAGGTCAACATATGGTTGTAGTAACTCCCTTTCGCGACTTTCAGTGCTTCGCATAAGATATTTACGGTATATTCATCGGAAAGGCTTTTGATTACTTTGTACCTTTTTGATAGCGGCGCGCTCGGCGTACATGGTGAGCGTTGCAATATTTCGATAATCTTTTGTTGTCTGTCGCATTTTTCTTGTAAATCGTGCAAATAACGGAAGTTAGGCGCTTTTCCCTTATTAAAAGAGTTATTGCGTTTTTTTATCCAGAGATAAATAGTCGTTCTGGATATTTTTGTCGTTTGAGAAATTTTTGAAATTGTTTCGCCGTTTAAGTATCTGCTTACAACGGCGATTTTTTCTTTCTCGGGGTAAGTGTTCATAAATTTTGCTCCTTATATAAAAATAATGAGCAAAATTATATCATAATTACAATGCTTTTGGAAGAAAATATGGGTTTAAGTCAACTGAAAGGTATATGAAGAATATCAGTTACAGTTTGAAAGACAAAACGACTTGAAAGAAAAGACGAAATATGGTATAATTATATATACAGAGGTAGTTTTAATTGTGAAATTGATTACGAGAAAAGCAAGTTCGGAAGCCAGACAAAGAGCAGACAGGATTATACGTGATGTACATAAACTATTAGGAAAAGAATACAGATTTTTTTGCCGGCCTATTGGATCACAAACTCGCAGATGTATTGTTCAGGATAAAAACGGAAAATATGATTTGGATTATCAAATAGTTTTGACTCAAAATTCAAAAGGGGATTTAGATCCGACAAGTATTAAGAAAAGGTTTCTACGGCAATCGTAAAGAATATGCCCGGGAATCGCGTTATTGAAGATATATCGCAAGTGGTTTAAAGTAGGGCGCTTCGGCAAGTCTTTGCCTTGCCAGGCATCGAGAAACGGTTTTAGCCGTCGTCGCGACGACGTTCCTTATTATTAAGAAAAAGCGCGAAGGCTAATAGAAACGGTGGATAAAAATAGCCGAGAACAGCAAACGAGAGAGTCAACAAAACGGCTCTCTCGCTAAATTTTTATTTAATTTACCTTACAAGGGCATAGTGTTTGTTTTATCTGACAGGTGGCAGGTGTCACGATGAAAGGTGAATGTGAACCACCCATTATAACCATTAAAAGCAGAAAAAACAATATATGCGGAATAAATAAAACATATCGATATTTTACTAATAATGCAAAAATAACAACATCGCAGACAAAAAGTTCGGGGATGATCGATATACGCCACGATGCGTTTTATTTTTTATGACTTGGCGTTGGTATCTTTTTTGTTCTGAGCGTTTTGGCGTAGTTCCTTTGGTGTCATATTTGTGGTCTGTTTGAATATATTGGTAAAATGCGACTGATCGAAGAACCCGCATTCCTGCGCTATAAAAGATATCGGTTTGTCTGTTGACGAAAGCATGGCGGTGGCGTGAGCAATGCGGATTTTTTTAAGATATTCCATAGGCGACGTATTAAAAACGTTTTTAAAGTACCTGAAGAAATTCGACGTTGACATATTTACTATCTTGGATAAATCGTCCACGGTGATTTTCGAGGCGTAATTTTCTTCCATGTATTGCGTGGTTTTCAAAATTATATAGTCGGCTGTGTTTTTGCGTGGTTCGACCGTCGATGCATATCTTTGCGAAATCAACTTTGCAAGTTTACATAAAAGGCATACGGTTTTCAGATCGAACATTATATTGTCATCTTCGTCCTTTTTTTTATCTATGTCGATAAGTTCGTTGAAATCGTTTACAAAATCGCTTAGTAGTTCTTTAGGAATATTTATGTTAAGCGAAAGATTATTAAATGCTTGTCGGATTTGCGGTTCGACTTCAAATAATATTTTCATTCCGGGATAATGGTCGAGTTGTTTTTTATAATCATGCAACAAGTCGTTCCTTATGATAAGATGGAAAAGTTTTGTCGTTTCGTCGTCCGACCAGTATCCGTGTTCGGTGTACGGCGGAATCATAAACATATCTCCGGCTTGTACAGGGTGATTTTTATTTTTAACGTAGTGCCTGCATTCGCCGTATGTAACTACGTTTAGTTCGTAATAGTCGTGAGAGTGCATCAGGATCGGGTAAGAGCGGTTATGATAATATGCAAACCCCTGAGAGAAAGCGGAAACGTTGTTAAGCGAATAAAACGGATTTGCATGTTTATTAAGTTTTACGGGATAATTTTGGTTCTTTTTCTTCATTTTGGCAGGATCCTACAAAAACTTGATTGAATTTTACAATAATTATATCACATCGGGGTGTATAATGCAAGTGTTGCAATGGGGTAACATCGGGATTTTGCGAGTAAAATTATTGCAGAATCGCCAACATTAATATATGGTGCTACGCACGTTAATATATGGTACTACGTACATTTTGGGAATAAAGGTATAGTCTCGCCCCGTGATTGTCTAACGATAAAATGTGGTATACGGCCCAAAATACGTCTTGAAATCGGAAAAATCGAAGGGTATACCCTTCCTTTCGTCTTCGACGAAAGGAGTATCGCTTATCGGTTTTAAATAAACATTTAATAATTAAACTCGCTTCTTTTCATAAAAAGGGCATGCCAATCGATAACGGAGGGAAAATGAAAGAAAAAATGTTATCAGGTGATTTGAAAAATCTGAAAAAAAGCAGAACTTTAGCGGTGATATTTTTTATTTTCGTTATGGTCATTGCTTTTATGTGCGCGGTTTCTTGCACGGGCGGTGGCGGAGAAGTACCGGATGATTCTTCGGCTTCGGACGGGTTTGATCCTGACGATTCCGAAGACCCCGGTGATTCGGAAGATTCGAGCGAAATCAAAGATGAAAAAATCGTTCTTAAAGAAATTCCCGAGGCGGGCAATGTTAAACTTGTTGATGATGCTATAAGGGAATATCTTTCTGCCTCTGACGTTTCGGAACAGATAGCCGCTTTACCGCAGGTTAAGGTGTCAAAAGATTGCGGTGCGTTACCTGTAAAACTTGCCTGGAACGGCAACGGAAGCGTGAGATATACGATTTACATTGCCGATAACGAAAATTTCGACAACGCAATGTCGTATGTCGTTTCGGGTTTTATGAGGGAACTCAATATTTATAACTTACTGCCGTCTACGACATATTATTGGAAAGTTGCAGGCGACAGATCCGACATGTCAGATACTTCCGTTTTTAAGACGGAAGATCTTTCCGTTCGTTTGATTTATGCCGAGGGAACTTCGAACATAAGAGATCTCGGAGGTTGGAATGCGGACGGCTCATCTGTCAATTATGGGAAAATTTATCGCGGAAACCAGCTTAACGGTTACGGAAACTGGGGCGATAACAAATTGACCGAAGAGGGGCTTAAAACCTTTAAGGACGATTTGAAAATCAGAACGGAAATAGATCTCAGAACTCAGAATAAAGACGACGCGAATCAGACGACGAACTACGTCGACGCGACGTTCCCGTATTATAAATGTACTATCGGTCAGTATACGGACATTTTCGAAGCCTTGGTGTGGAACGCTTTGCCGAATGACGGAAATACAAAAAGCGACACCGTGGAGAACAAAAACGACGCTCGTCGTCTTTCGTATGCTACGGGTAACGCGATACGCAACGAAAACGCTATGAAACGTTCGTTGAAAACTGTGTTCGAGGTCCTTGCGAACAAAAGCAATTACCCCGTTTATATACATTGTAACGCGGGCGCGGACAGAACGGGTACCGTGGCGTTTTTGATTAACGGTCTTCTCGGTGTAAGCGAAGCCGATCTTATCAGAGATTTCGAGCTTACGAGTTTTTCGAAAGTGTCGGGTTTAAGATACAGAAGCGAAATAAAAGACGGAAATTTCACCGAAATCGGAGTAATGCAGAACGACTATGACAATTTCGTTGCATTCGGTGCGCTTATCGAGGCGATAAAGGGCAACTACGGCACGGAAGGCAAATCGCTTTCATATGCGATCGAAAATTTCCTTACCGGCTATATAGGCGTGTCTCACGAACAAATCGAGAGCATAAAGAGAATCATGCTTTCGGATTATACGCCCGACGAAATAGAATACGTTGACGGAGAGAGGCAGGTTATAGAAGTTTCTAAATCGGATAACTCCGTAACTCTCGGCGACGTCGTTTACGCTTCGGTAGAAAGCATATATCTCGATAACGTCAGAATCGACGGCTCGCTTTCCGCGTTGAAAGGAAGCGATTTCGCGAACTATTACGGCGAAAAGGAGTTGACCGTAACCGTAAATACTGAAAGCGGTAAAAAAACGGTTAAAGTACCGATACTCATCGTAACGAAATATATATATACCGCGGAAGACTTAAACGCCGCGTTAAAAATAACTTCGGCGAGAAATTACGGATATTACGAACTTAAAAAAGATATAGCTTTAAGCGATTTTTCCAACGAAGCGAAGGTCGCGTTCAGCGGTAAAAACGGATTCTGCGGAATTTTCGAAGGTAACGGACACACCCTTACGGCAGCGCTCGGCAATCACGGATTGTTCGGTTACGTAAGCGGCGGAGCGACGATAAGGAACGTTAATTTCGTCGTAAGCGGCGGCGTGAACGAAGCGGGGAAATCGGTTATCGGCGATTACGTTCATAATTCGTTTATCGAAAACGTGTCGATAAAGGTTTTGGAAGGAACGTCGGGAATCGGAACGGACGGAATAGGGCTTGTCACGTCGATCTCTTATAAGGGCAATTCGACCGGAAAACTTACCGTGAACGCGGAAAACGCAGAGCTTGATTCTTTGTTCGGCAGCAGCGATAAATACGCGTTCGACGGGAATAAATTCGAAACTTGCACCATCAAAGCAAAATACGTAAAAGAACTTGCGAGATATTACGCAAACGGAAGTAACGTTTCGGTATATCTTGAAGATACGCTCGGTTTCGGCGGCGAAATCGGCGGTGTTGTCGAAACTACCGTCGCGGATATCATCAACGTGAGCGACTCGAATATCAGGTTAAACGTCGACGAGCGTTTTTTGAATGCGGAAATCGAAGAAATAGAATGCAACGGATATCGTATAAACGAATTTAAATTTGAAAACGGCGTTCTCAGCCTTTTCAACGATCGCGATATTTTCGGCGCAAACTTCGGCAAAACGATTATAAACATAACGTTCAGAGCCGTAAACGGTATTTCGGTCAGAGCGAAAATCGGAGCGGTCGTGTTCAGCGACTCCGAAGAGGTGATTTTGGACGGAGCCCGCGAAATATTCTTAAACAGAGCGACTAACGCGATAAACCTCGGCGAATACGCCGACGCGACCGTGTATTCGTTATTCTGCAACGGATACTATTTCGGAAACGACGTTTCGTCGCTTCTTATAAGCGAAGAATTCAGAACGAACAAGACCATTCACGGAAACAATACGCTTACCGCGCTTGTCGGTAAAAACGATAAATTCTATACGTTGCAAATTCCGGTTACGCTTATAACCGATGAAATAGGCGACGTTGTTCGGTTCAACGAACTTATGAAATCCGACAGCGCGGAATACGCGATTTACGGATATTATAAATTGACGGCAGATATCGGCAACTCCAAATCGGAATTCAACAACGGAAACGACAAAAACTGGCAGAACGTGGACGGCATTTACGGTTTCAGAGGCACTTTAGACGGGGCAGGACATTCTATAACCGGCACTGTTCTCGCGAGAGGTTTATTCGGACTTGTCGGCAAAGGCGCGGTTATAAAGAATCTCACCGTAAACGCATACGGCTACGCTAACGGTAGAACGGTTCTCGCCCGCACTATAAGAGACGCCGTAGTGGAAAACGTTAAGATAAACATCAAGAGCGGAGAATCTGACTCCTATCTTACCGAGGGCGGAATAATAACCGCGCTTATGAGTCATTCGACGATTTACAGAAACGTCGAAATCAATTCGGACGGAAAAACGGATACGCTGTTCGGTTGCAGCTACTGGAACTACGACGCGAGAAAGGCAAACGCCTTCGAAAACGTTAAAGTAACCGTTAAATCCGTCGGCGGACTTCTTTGCCTCAGAGCAAACATTGCCGAATCTCTTTACACGATAGACGGCGTGGAAGGAATAACAGTCGCTTACGTCCGTTCTTACAGCGATGCGAATAATACGGCAATCGTCGGAAGTGCGGCAGAGCTTGCGATCGGAGCGGAAAACGCCGACGTAACCGAAATCGCTTCCGTATCGCTTGACGGCAGAGAAATTGCGGACTTCTCGTTCGAAAACGGAGTCCTTACCATAACAGATGGATTCACCGCTTCCGACATGGGCGCGAAAACGCTTGTCTTAAAAGGGAAAGCCGGAATTAAGGCGGTTACCGTTTACCTCGGCGTAACTGTCGAAGTCCCTGCGGAGGAAGTTGCGCTCGACGGCGAAAGAGAAATCGTATTGTCGAACGGAACGGAATTTGCTTTAGACCTCGGAGATTATACTTCCGCAACAGTACTTTCGGTAACGCTTGGCGGAGAAAACGCGACTTATTCAAACGGAAAACTGACCGTTACGGACGAGTTTAAAGCCGACGTGAAGAAGCACGGAATGCAGACGTTGAAAGTGACCGTCCAAAAAGACGGTAAATATTACAACGTGATCGCAAGCGTCCTCGTCGTAACGCAGGAGATTTCCGATATAGATTCATTAACTGCCGCGTTGACGCCGATCGAAGGCAGCAGCGTAGTTTACGGATATTACAGATTGTCGAAAGATTTGTCGTCTAACGGCTGGTACTCGGTCGGTTATGCCGAGAAATGGTCGGCAGTGCAAAGAAGCAACGCCGATTTAGGCTTCAGAGGAACGTTTGACGGTAACGGCAAGACGATTTCTTCGTGGTTTTACGGAGACGGCTTGTTCGGAGTTGTCGGCAACGGCGCGGTGATAAAAAATCTTACGATTAACAATAAACAGTATCAGGGCGGCAACGGGAATTTCAATACTTTGTTCGGTTATTCCATGATGGGAGCAACCATGGATAAAGTTACGATCAACATTCTCAAAGGCGGCAAAGCGGATATCGCCACAAACGCGGCGGGCGGCTTGTTGACCTGCCTTGGCGGATACGGCAACACATTGAAAAACGTAACGATAAACGCCAAAGGTCTCGCGATAGATACGTTATTCGGAACGGGCTGCTGGTTCACTTATCCGAAAGATTACGCGCCGAATACGTTCGAAAATTGCTTTATAACGGCAAAATCGCTTGTCGGGCTTGCATGTACGGACAACGCGAATAAAATCGTAACGCCTTACGGCGGAATCGAGGGGCTTACGGTAACTCTTATCCTCGACGCAATAACGGCGGAAGGAACGCTCGAAATCGGCAAAGAATTCGCCGTTCCGGGTGTAGGGTTGACGGAAATAACGAGCGTAATGCTCGGAAATAACGAGTTTACGGCATATTCGTTTGCGGACGGAACGTTTACGATAAACGCGGGAGCGTTCGGCGTTTCGGAAGCGGGCGTAAAAACCTTTGAGATAACGGGCAAAAACGCGGACGGATACACCGTTAAACAGACGGTAACGGTAACAGCCGAATTCAGGGCAGAGGAAGTTGCGCTCGGCGGCGAAAGAGAAATCGTATTGTCGAACGGAACGGAATTTGCTTTAGACCTCGGAGATTATACTTCCGCAACAGTACTTTCGGTAACGCTTGGCGGAGAAAACGCGACTTATTCAAACGGAAAACTGACCGTTACGGACGAGTTTAAAGCCGACGTGAAGAAGCACGGAATGCAGACGTTGAAAGTGACCGTCCAAAAAGACGGTAAATATTACAACGTGATCGCAAGCGTCCTCGTCGTAACGCAGGAGATTTCCGATATAGATTCATTAACTGCCGCGTTGACGCCGATCGAAGGCAGCAGCGTAGTTTACGGATATTACAGATTGTCGAAAGATTTGTCGTCTAACGGCTGGTACTCGGTCGGTTATGCCGAGAAATGGTCGGCAGTGCAAAGAAGCAACGCCGATTTAGGCTTCAGAGGAACGTTTGACGGTAACGGCAAGACGATTTCTTCGTGGTTTTACGGAGACGGCTTGTTCGGAGTTGTCGGCAACGGCGCGGTGATAAAAAATCTTACGATTAACAATAAACAGTATCAGGGCGGCAACGGGAATTTCAATACTTTGTTCGGTTATTCCATGATGGGAGCAACCATGGATAAAGTTACGATCAACATTCTCAAAGGCGGCAAAGCGGATATCGCCACAAACGCGGCGGGCGGCTTGTTGACCTGCCTTGGCGGATACGGCAACACATTGAAAAACGTAACGATAAACGCCAAAGGTCTCGCGATAGATACGTTATTCGGAACGGGCTGCTGGTTCACTTATCCGAAAGATTACGCGCCGAATACGTTCGAAAATTGCTTTATAACGGCAAAATCGCTTGTCGGGCTTGCATGTACGGACAATGCGAATAAAGTCGTAACGCCTTATGAGAACGTTAGCGGACTTACCGTAACGCTCGGAGCATAAAAAGTATTCCGATGAAAAAATATCCGATAATTACTGTAATTTTGCTTTTTTTGGTTTTCGTTCTGTCCGCATGTTTCGATAACGGCGACGCGGGAGACCAAAGCAAAAGCGAAAACCCGAAGGCAAGTGCTTCGGAAAAAATACCGGACGATTCGGCAACTTCCGCCGCGCAATACACAGTTTATTTTGAAACGGACGGCGAAATTATTTACGAAACGAAGGTTAAAAGCGGCGACACGACGGAACAACCCGAATCTCCGACAAAAAACCATTACTTTTTAAGCGGTTGGTATAAGGGCGGCGAAAAGTGGGACTTTAAAGCCGATAAAGTCGTTTCGGATATAACGCTCGTCGCAAAATGGGCGCCCGAAGTTTATACGGTGACTTTCGTCAGTGAAGTAGGCGAAAAGGCGGAAAAACAGACGATAACTTACGACCCCGTAAACGGTAAGGTCGTTGAGCCGAATATAAAAAAATTCGTTAAAACCTCGGCTTACGAGTATGAATTCGTCGGTTGGTATTTCGGCGATACGAAATGGAATTTCGATAATATCGTCGCGGAAAACATGAAACTTGTCGCAATGTGGAACAAAAACACCGCCATAGGTGTTTTGCCGATCGATTAAGAATATAGGAGGAATTTATATGAAAAATTATGCAAAACCGAATATGGAAATCTTAAAAATCGGAAACGAAGCCGACATTGTAACGGCGTCGCAAATTAACGATAACATATTCAACGACGGAGAATGGGATCTTGGAAATCTCGCGAACGGAAATTAAGGGGGGGGGAAGAATGATGAAAACTATTAAAAGAGTAAAATTGTGTTTAATAGCGGTTTTAGCGGTTGTTTTTGTTTCGATGTCCTGCACGCTTGTAGCAACGAACGTAAAACGCGCCGCCGCCGTGTCGTTAGGCTCCGAGACTTTCGTTATGGATGATACTGGTCTTACGCTCAGAACGAACAATCAGGTCGGACCTCGTTTCAAAGTTAAAATGGAAAAGGGTCTCGCGGATAGAATTAAAACCGAGAACATAACTCTTAGTTTCCTTATCGCTCCCCGCGCGGCGTTCGATAAGGTGAATTACAACTATGAAACGCTTCTCTCCGCAGCGAAAGCGGCAACCGGAACGAGCGCTCCCGCCCGTATACAAGTTGCAGACAAAGCCAAAATATACGAGGAAGGCGATTATTCTTGGGCAAGTCTCGTAATCAATACGGGCGAAGCGAACAGAACGCTTGATATGAGCGTAGTCGCTTATATTACTTATTCCGACGGTAATGGGTCGCTCGTAAACAGATTTGCGGCAACCGACGTTGAAAAAGTCAGAGGAAACCTCTATAATGTAGTCAATACCACCGCTCTTTCCGACGCGGTACTTGCGAAAGATATACTCGGAAACAGCGAGTTCGGTTGGTACGGAGCGGGCAATTACCCGATAGAAATATCGACGACCGAGCAAGCCGAAGTACTGAAAAATTCGGGAGCGGACTTCTCGGGAAAGGTTGTATTGGCGGATTCTTCGGTAAATATTCCTTCGGAAATTTCCGGAAACGTTAAAACCGTCACCGAACAAGCAGTTGGCGGAAATAAGGCTGAAATAGTACTCGGAAGCGAAACTTCTTACGCGGTAGATATGGGAACTTTGGACGGCAACGTAGTCAAGGCGACCATAGGCGGGAAAGCGGTTTCATATGCGGACGGAAAAGTAACGCTTGATTTCGACTTCAAAAACAGACTTATAAAGCACGGCGAGCAAACTCTTACGGTGACTGTTGAAAAAGACGGGCAATATACTAACTACAACAAAGAAGTACTTATCGTAACGAAAGAAATATCGTCGTTTAACGAACTTAAATCGGTCATATCGTGTGAAGCGAACAGAGCGAAGTTTGGATATTACAGACTTACGGAAAACATACAAAGCAGCGATTGGTTTACGTCGGAATATGCCGATGATTCCAATGTGTGGAATGAGAATTTGAGGAGTAACCCCGAACTCGGTTTTCGCGGTACATTTGACGGTAACGGCAAGACGATTTCTTCGTGGTTTTACAGAGGCGGCTTGTTCGGAGTTGTCGGTAACGGCGCGGTGATAAAAAATCTTACGATAAATAATAAAGAGTACGATGGAAACAAGGGAAACCGCAACGTTTTATTCGGTTATTCTATGATGGGAGCAACTGTGGATAACGTAACGGTCAACATACTTAAAGGCGGCAACAATACATTGCCTGACAAAGATACTTCAGGCGGTTTATTGACTAGTTTGGGCGGCTATGGCAATACTTTGAAAAACGTAGCAATAAACGCCGTTGGATTAGATATAGATACTCTATTCGGAACAGGTTGTTGGTTTACATATCCGGAGGGTTATGCGACAGATACCTATGAAAATTGTACTGTAAACGTAAAATCGCTTATAGGTCTCGCCTGTACAAGCATCGCAAACAAAACTGTTACGACGGCGGTAGGCGTAAACGGTCTTGCGGTAAATATCCCGAGAGTCGATGAAACCGCAACCGATAAGATAATCGTAGGTCAAGCGTATGGATATTCGTTTGCAGACATTGCGGAGATTACGGCAATTAAACTTGGGAATAGCGATTTCACGGCGTATACTTTCGCCGACGGTATGCTTACTATAAACGCCGACGCGTTCGGTCCTTCCGATACGGGTTCTAAAACTTTTGTTGTTACGGCTAAAAACGAAAAGGGATACGTTATGAATTTCAATCTTAACGTTACCATTGAATTTGTCGCTACTCCCGTAGCGATCGAGGGAAACAGAGAAATCGTGTTATCAAGCGGTAACAACTTCTCGGTAGACCTTGGCGACTATACGAACGCCACCGTACTTGCGGCGACCTTAGGCGGTGAAACCGTAACTTACTCCGGCGGAACGCTGACTGTTACCGACGAGTTTAAGGCGAACACGCAGAAACACGGAAATCAGACTCTCAGCGTAATAGTTCAGAAAGACGGAACGTATTACAATGTAACGACAAACGTTCTTGTAGTAACCAAAACGATTTCCACTATAGACGAACTTACCGCGGTAACGACGGCAGGAACGGATAACGTTGTTTACGGATATTACAAATTAACTCAGAACGTAGGCTCAAGCGAAGCGTGGATAAACGTTCAGAACAACGGAAACTGGATGAATCCCGACGGAAGCGTTGGCTTCCGCGGCACTTTAGACGGAGCGGGTTTTGCTGTTGACGGACAATTTGCAACGCACGGACTGTTCGGAATAATAGGTAACGGCGCGGTCGTTAAGAACATAACGTTCAACGTTTACTATTATCAGAACGGAAGACAGACGTTAGCACGCAGCATAACCGGCGCGACGATAGAAAATATAACCATAAACATTAAGAGCGTACACGGAACATTAGATGCAACGGCTGAAGGCGGCGTAATAACGGGACTTATGAGCCATACGACGCATTACAAGGACGTAACTATAAACGCCGAAGGTAAAGATCTTGATACATTGTTTGGCAAGAGTTACGGCAATTACAAAACAGAAAAAGCGAATACGTTTGAAAATTGCGTGGTTAACGCTAAATCTTTAGCGGGGCTTGTTCATTCAAACGAGGTCATTTCGGCTGCAGGAATCGACGGGCTTACCATTCCACAGTAAAAACTGTAATGAATTCGGGCGGACGGAAACCCGTCCGCCCGAATAAAAAAGGAAAATCGACCGACAAGAAAACATATCTGAACTTTTCGGTAATTTAATAAAAATCCAACAAAACTACGAGGAGCAAATAATGAAAGGCAAATTTATTAAAAGAGCATTATGCGGAGCAATGGCGCTTTGCATGACCGCCGCGCTTAGTTCGTGCGGCGGCAGCGGAAACAACGGCGGAAACGGCGGAAACGGCGGAGATACGGCGGCAACCAACATCAACGTTCTTATCTTCACGGGTACGGCAACCAGAAACGGCGCTATTAAATGGATTCAGGACGCGGCGGCAAGATTCACCGAACTTAAGAAAGACGAATCTTACGAAAGCGGAAAGAAGGGCGTAAACATAACTATTCAAGACAATAAGCTTATCCCTTACGACAGCCTCAGCTCGGACGGTAACGATATTTATCTCGACGAAGCAAAAGCGGATATGTACACTTACTCTGCGTCTAACGAGCTTATGCAGCTCGACGAAATCGTAAGCTATATCGAAAACGATCAGAAGCTTACAATCGACGCGGACGCTAAAAAGAGAATGCTCGGCTACGAAAGCGCGGACGGACAACGCCATTATTACGGACTTCCGCAATACGAGTGGAGCAACAGCTTGACTTACGACGTAAACTATTTCGAAGACGCGGGTCTTTATTTCGCAAAACCCGACGCAACCAAATCGGTTACTTACGAAGGCAAATACGGCACCGTTAAGTTCGTCGATCCCGCGGACATGCAGAAATCCTGCGGACCCGACGGTGCATACGGCACGCCCGACGACGGGTTGCCATCTTCACTCGAAGAATTCGCTCAGCTTTGCGATTATATCAAATCCAAGGGCGGTTCGCCGTTCATAATCCCCGGCGGAGCGGGCGGTTCGGTTTATTCATTCCATATGGTGCAGGCAATCTGGGCGGCTCTCGAAGGCGCGGAGACGATGAAAAGCATTAAGGCGGAATATTCCGAAACTCCCGTCGAAGTCGTAACGGGCTTTAAAGACGGCGAATATTTCTTCGGAGATAAAAACATTCCTATGCCGATTACCGAAAAGGTTGTTTTAAGCGACAAAAACGGGTATAAGATGTACGACATGGCGTCGAGATACTATGCGCTTGCGTTTATGCAGCTCGCAAACGATAACGACTGGTTCCATTCCGAAACCAAATCGGACACGAGCGCGGACAAAGTGCAGACGACTTTCATCGCAACAAACGCCAACGAAAGAGCGGCTATGTATATCGACGGAACTTATTGGTATCACGAAGCAAAACTTTACAATAAAGGTTCGGCGTTCACTCAGTGGAAGAGAACGAGCGGCGGAAAAGAGCGTAAACTCAGCTATATGTGCCTGCCCACTCAGTTTAACGGTTCGGTTGCGGAAGGCGCAGGCAAAAAGAACACGATGCTTAACGTCGGTTCGTCCTTTATGTTCGTAAACAATAGAGTATCCGAAAACGCAGACAAGAAGAAAGCCGTTGTCGACTTCCTTAAGTTCCTCTATACGCAGGAAGAACTTGCGGCGTTCACCGAATACCTCGGAATGAACATTCCTATAAATTACGATTACGACGAGAAAAAACTCGGCGATTATTACTACACGAGTTTCAAGGAATTAAGAAGCAAAGCAGACATTATAACCACAGCTTCCGATAACCCCGTTCAGTATAAAAACCTTTCGAATTTCATTCTCGGTTTTGGCGGCACGCTCAACTATTACACTTATAACGGGCAGGTTATGATGGAAGGTTATCTTCAGGCGTACAGAAGCGGAAGAACGGCAAAGGACATTTACACGGGTTCTACTCTCTCTGAAGCTGCCTGGAAAACTTTGCTCGAGAACGCAACGAAGTAACAAGATAAAAAGTTGTCGGTGGGAACGCGATTCCCTGCCGATTCCGACCGACGGTGGTTTTGTTGCAAAGTTTAAAACCGCAACCGCCGTCGGCGGAGCAATAACAGAGGTATTTTTTCTATGACATTCGGAAAAACGGGTAAAAGAATTATCATCGAAAACAAGCGCAGAGCGGGTTTTTCCCTTCTGATGCTTGCTATCCCCATCGCGCATTTCCTGGTTTTTTACCTGTATATAAATTTAAGTTCGTTCGCATTGGCGTTCAAAGAATATGAAATCATCAGCGGCGTGGGAATGGTGACAAAATTCGCGAAGTTGGATAACTTCAAAAACGCGCTCGGTCAACTGTTCAGCGCGAACGGTTGGCTCATGATTAAAAATTCGCTTATTTTCGAGGCGATAAATCTGTTTTTCGTTACGCCGCTCACGCTTGTTTTCTCTTTTTATATCTACAAAAAGGGTTGCATGAGCAAATTTTTTAAGGTTATGCTGTTCATGCCGTATATCCTTTCGGAAATAATCGTGGCAACGCTCTACAGATGCATGACGAACAACGTAATGCCGGAAATAATGAGCAATTGGTTCCACGTTGCCGACGCGACGAAATTTCAGCTTCTCACCGAAGAATCGACGAAAAGGGGCGCGGCGATAATTTTCAACATAATTATGTGGTTCGGCATAAACAGCCTTATTTATTCGAGTTCTATGGAAGACGTCAATATTTCGATGTCCGAAGCGGCGCAGCTCGACGGGGCGAACGTTGCTCAGGAATTTATATACGTCACGATACCCACCATTTTTCCGACGATAGTAACTCTTTTCACCGTCGCTCTGGCGGCGCTGTTCACCGATCAGTTCAGAATGTTTTCTCTGTATAAATATAACGAAGTCGGTTCGCTTGAGAATATCGGACATTTCCTTTATATGGAAGCAAGCAGAGTAGGAAAAATTTCGGGCGGAGGACAGAGTACCACGAACAACACTTACGGCTCGTTGTCGGCGATGGGGCTTTTGCTTTCTTTCGTCGTAATCCCCGTAACGCTTATAACGAGACATCTTTTAAACAAATACGGACCGAGGGAGGATTGATATGAAAAAAAGAGTTGAAAGAAATACGGTTACGACCGTTATATTCGCGATAGTTTTCGCGGTTCTCATTATCTATTCGCTGTCCGTTATCATCACTCTTTTATGGGGAGTGACGACCTCGCTCAAAAGTCTTGAAGATATTAACGGTGGATTCAACTTTTACACGAAAAAGAACATTCTCGGCTTTCCCGATCTCGACGCAAGCCACGTGTGGATAGATCCGGAAACGGGCGAAGAATATATTTATCACAGCCGCAGAGAGTTCTTTCAGTTGTTCAATTACAAACAGGTAATAGAACTCTTTACCTATAAAAAGACGACTTCTTTTTACATAAGCGGCAGTTCGGGTGCTACTACGCATTATCAGAAGGTGTGGTTCGGCGGCGCGGCAAGCGGTGCGAATTACGCTTCGTTTATCGACATACTGATAAACACTATTCTTTATACGTTCGGCGGCGCGGCAATAATGTGCTTCATGCCCGCGCTTACTGCTTACATAACGGCAAAATACGATTATGCATGGTGTAAAGCATTACACTTGATAAACATCGTTATAATGTGCATACCGGTAGTCGGGAGATATCCCACCGAACTCACGTTTTTGAGAAACAGTGGTTTATACGACAATATGCTCGGCAATTATGTGCAGAAAATGACGGGTTCGGGAACGTACTACCTCGTGTACTACGCGTTCTTTAAAGGACGTTCCAACGTCTACAGGGATGCCGCTTCTATAGACGGCGCGTCCGAGTGGACGATAGCGTTCAGAATTTATTTTCCGCTCGCGCAGAAAATGATTCTCACGGTATTCCTCATTCAATTCGTAAACCTGTGGAACGACTATCAGACGTTATATCTGTATCTTCCGTCTTATCCCACGTTTGCTTATATGGTATACTATAAAGTAATCGAAGCGACGGACAACACGACGTTTCAGGAGTTGCATATGAAAACGGCGGCGTGCATGTTTCTTGCCCTTCCGGTTCTCATATTGTTCATTATTTTCAAAGACAAACTCATGGGCAGCATATCGCTCGGCGGTATCAAAGAATAAGGAGAAAAACAGTGAAGCCTAAAAAGACGAAAATTTTATCGGTTCTGATTGTCGGCGTTATCGCGTCGCTCGCGATAATGCTTTTATCGGGACTTAAAAGTTCCGACGGCGTTTACGCCGCCGAAGTTTCGGTTGACGGAATAAGAACCGAATACTTATATAAAGACACGGTGAACGTCCCAAAAACGGCAACCGTGACAATCGACGGGGAAAGTTACGAATCCGATTCGTATTACGTCGTACTGCCGGACGGCAACCGCGTTTTGTCGTCGAAGCTTACGTTGGACGTTTGCGGAAATTATTCGATCGTTTACGAAAAAACGGTTGACGGCAAACGTTATAGCGCGGCTAAGACTTTTTCCGTAAAGAAAAAGGTTTTCGAGCTGACTTCGGGCAGCGAAAGCATGGAATACGGAACGCTCAACAATCAGTTCGTTGCGGTGGGAAATCCCGAAGGGCTTAAAATCGGACTGGCGGAAGGCGACGTTTTCGCTCTCAATAAGCCGTTTAACATTTACGAAAACAATCTTAAAGATCTCATTTCGTTCAACTGCATGCAGACCGAACCCGTGCTTTGCAATTTCATTACGTTAAGACTTACCGACTGTTACGACCCGTCGGTATATCTCGACATAACCTATAAACGCGGCGAGAGATATTATTCCACGAACATCGTTGCGGGAACTTGCGGCGGCAAAACGGTAGGGCTTGTTCAGAACGAACAGGGCAACGTCAAAGTCGGCGGCAAGTCTTTCGAGATAGGCAAGGAGGGAACTACCGTATACGGCAACAATCCCGACAACGGCAACTATTCCAATCTCAGCTATTATCTTGATACGACGGATAAAAACAAAATCAAAATTTACGTCCGCGTAGGCGACGGAACGTCGAACGCTCTCGTTTCGGAACTTAATAACGACAAGGCTTATCAGTATTCGTTTAAAGGGTTCACCGACGGAAACGTTTTTTTGTCTCTTAGCGTTCAGTCGCTCGTAGGTGTGAGCGAAGCTCCGATAGAAATCGCGAAATTCGGCGGGCTTTCGGGCAAAGGCTTTTTGACTACCGAGTATTATAAGGACGATTTAAGCCCGATTTTCCTTCCGGACGATTTTGAGAAAGAATATAAAATAGCGGTAGGAAAGGAAGTTATCGTTCCCGAAGTCAACGTTAAGGACGATTACGGAATAAGAGGACTTGCGGACTACGCCGTCACTTACGAAAAAAATACCGCGGGCGCAAGCAGCGTAAGCGTTAAAAACGGGAAATTCGTTCCGAATAAAAAGGGCGCGTATACGATAGATTATTTTGCTTACGACGTTTACGGCAACAGAAGCGAGCTTTCTGTAGGTCTTTACGCCGTTGAAGCGGAAAACGGCATTACGGCGACCGTTAAACTCACCGAAGACGTTTCGGCGGGCGAGAGATACAAACTTTCTGATATAGCGGAAATCGCTTCGCTCAACGAAAATATTCTCGACGTCGCCGTGTCGATTGAAACGCCGAAAGGCGAAACGATCGAAGCAGAAAGCTCCTCGCAACTTTACGTATTCGACGAGGTGGGGACGTATTCGATTAAATATGCTTATTCCGACATGTTTTACGGCGGAGAAATCGCGGCGGACGTGAACGTCGTGCCGAACGTTCTTCCGAAATTCGAAAGCGACAAGTTATACACTAACAGATATTATATTAAAAACGCGGAGTATTCTCTTTTAAACGTCAAAGCGTGGAATTATACGGTAAGCGGAAGCGAAGTTGTCAATACTAAAACTTACGTTTCTTATGACGGCGGAGAATACGCCGAAATAAACCCGAAAGGATTTGTGGTTGCAGGTAATTCAACGATTAAATTCAAGACGGTTTGCGTAAATAACAAAAACGTATATATCGAAAGCGATTTAAGAAAAATCGTCGACGTCGGGTATAATGACGACAATGCGGTCGAAATCGCAAGATATTTCGATGGGAATATGTCTGCCAAGATTGAAGATAGGGTTCCGCTATTGGAGGCATCCTCTTCCGATGCGTATTTTGAGTTTATAAATCCATTAGTTTTCTCTCAGTTTGGTCTCGGTTTTGAAATTCCGTTGACTTCGGATGGAAGAAAGCAAAGCGCGACTTCCGTAACGATAACTTTAACCGACTATTTCGACGCGGATAATAAATACGAAATAGAAGTAAGCGGCAGAAACGGAAGATATGCGGCGACTATAGGCGGAGAAAGTTATTCGCTTGACAGCGATTGGAACGGCGTAAAAGTGCCGATAAAGATAAGCGGCGGGACACTTCTTATCGGGACGAGGAATATCGAAGCCGTAAACAAATTCGCAGGCGATTTGTGCTTTATGTCGGTGAAATTCGGCGGAGTTTCGAGCGGCTTTAAAGTTAAGGTAAACGAAATTTGCAATCAGTCGCTTACAACCGTAAGCGCGACTTCGACTAAGGTCAGCGACGTTGCCGCTCCTTACGTATATGCTAAATTACCTGACGAAGTAGGTTCGCTCGGACAAGAAATAATAATAGGCAAACCTTACGCCGCCGACGTTTTATCGCCTTCGTCTTATGAAAAACTCTCCGTAACCGTTCTGAAGAGCGGTGCTTACGGCGACGCTCCCGCAAAGGACGTAAACGGAAGAGAACTCAGCGGAATTACAGATTTTGAAGGCGAAATCAGGCTTGTTCTCGATGATTACGGCGAATACACAATAATTTATAATTATATGGACGGCAGAGGCAACGGAAGAGGTACGAGCTTATTGTACCGAATCGTTACGGTTGTCGATATCGAATCTCCCGTACTTAATCTCGAAAACGAGGGCAAGACGGTGAACGTAAAAGTCGGGGAAACTTTCAAACCGAAGTTTACTGCTACGGATAACTTCACCGCGGACGAAGATCTTCTTGTATATTATATCGTTAAAGATTCCAACGAAAATTTCGTTACGGTCACCACTTCCGATATAACGATTACAAAAGCGGGCAGATATACCGTTATCGTATACGTCGTTGACGAGGCATATAACGGCGTAAGCAAGAGTTATTACGTTAATGTCGGATAAGGAGGAATTATGAAAAAAATAGTTATATTTCTATGTTTAATTATGTCTCTTCTGACGGTGTTCGCATCTTGTAAAAAAGGAGGGAATTCAACTGAACCCGATTCGGACAATAATGACAAAATCGTTGAATATTCGGGTGAACTTGCCGTAAACACCGCTGCGCTTAAGCAGTTTGATAAAACCTTCAACGAAAACCACGTATTCTCGTATAAAGCCACGGGAACGTATATAGTCAAAAACGGCAAAACTTCTTATAAGGTAGTAGTTCCGGAAGTTGAAACGGAGGCCGTGTCATACGCAAAAAGCGAGCTTTCGAGATTTTTCAAGGAAGCGACGGGCATAGATCTCAAATTCATTAAAGATACGGGGCTTACCCATAACGACACGAACCGTTATATTTCGCTCGGCGATACTTCGCTTTATAAAAGCCTTAACAGAAACGACGATATAACCGCGCTTAAAAAGGACGGAACGAAAATCTTCACGAAAGATAAAACCGTGTATATCATCGGCGGAAAGGAAACGGGTGTTTTAAACGGCGTTTACGACTTTCTTAAAATAAACTTCGGCTTCGAATATTTCTTCACCGACGGCTACACTTTAAGAACAAACGTAACCGACCTTAAACTTTTGGATTACGACGTAACCGATATTTCCGATATAGAATATCGTCAGAGTATAGGTTATATGGCAGGTTCTTCAGACACGACGGACGGCAAGATGATTTCTTATCGTTTAAGGCTCCGCGACAGTTACGGCGATCTTCTTTTGCCCATTCACACAGGCGATACGAAAACGACTGAAATCAAGAATAACCACAACAGTTTATATTTCTTGCCCGAGCAAAAATACGGCGGGACATATCCTGAGTTTTATTCGGGCACGGGACAGCTTTGCTATACGGCGCACGGAAAAGATACTTACGACATGATGACGACGATATGCGCGGAGAAAATCGAGCAGTCGCTTGTGTGGTATCCCGCCGCGGAATATCCGCAGTATAAAGCAGTTCTTTTAGGACAAATGGATAACGTTCCGATGTGTAAATGTACGGAATGTATGAGAATGAAGAGTGAGCACAACGACGCAAACTCCGCTGCGCTCATGAAATTTATGCATGACGTCGGTAAGAAAGTCGACGCATGGATGGAACTCGAAGAAAATGCGGCATACCGCAGAGAAGACTTAAAATATATGTTCTTTGCGTACCTTGACACGTCGAGACCTCCTTTCGGAGAAGACGCGAACGGCAATATAGATATTGCGGCGGATTTAAAGTTTAACGACGGCGTAAACGTTGCTCCGTTTTTCGCTCAGAGCCACCTGCACACGGGCGTTTCGTTTGACGATAACGCGAATATCGAGCAGAAAGAATATATCAGGCTCTGGGGCAAGGCGTTCCCGGGAACGTGGGCATGGTCTTACGGCGGATTCTATAACGACTTCTTTACCTTCTGGGATTTATACAGCTTTTACCCCGGTTACTATAAGTATTTAAAGGCTAACAATTATAGTTTGACCTTCCCGCAGATAAAGAGCTGTCAGACGGGCGCGGATACGGGCTTCAACGTGCTTGCGATTTATATGTATTCGAAACTTGCCTGGAACAGCGAACTTAGCGTGGAGAACATTTTTGACGAATATTTCAAAGCGATGTACGCAGAAGCTGCCGAGCCGATGAAAGAGATGTTCGACGATCTGAGATTGTGGTTCGCAAGATGCCTTACGGATAACAACTGGGGCTGGTCGGCAAACATGAACGGAAGTATTTCTGGTTCGATGGAGTTTGTTAAACAAGGTGATATCGTTACGATGTTCAGACATTTAGACGATGCGTATGCGAAAATCGAAATGTACAAAAAAGACCCCGCAAAATACTCGAGTTTAAAATCGCACATAGATATGGAATGGCTTTTCCCGGCGAAGGTTGTCGTTTCGAACGATACGGGTTTGTTCACCGAAAGTCAGATTGCGGAAATAAAGACGAATTTCAAAACTTACGTAAGAACTTTGGGTATTCAATATATCAAAGAGTTCACGAGTATAGAACCTTTTATCAATAGTCTTTAATAATGAGGGAAAAAATGAAGATAAAGAAAATAATTCTTTTAATAACGATTGCGCTGTCCGTTTTATCTCTGTCGCTTTTCGCAAGTTGCGGAGGCGATTCCTCTTCGGGCGGCGGGGACGGAAAAGGGAGCGTGAAAGACTCTGCCTCGTCAGGCGAAAAAATCTCCTTGTCGGTCGTTTCCAAAGATATGATATTCGGCGATAAGTTCGACATCATATGTTTTTACGGCGGGGAAAACGCCGTTGTGTGGAGTTCGTCTGACGAAACTGTTGCGGTTGTCGACGAGGACGGCGCGGTTTCTACGGTGGGCGTAGGCAACTGCGTTATCACCGCTAAAGCGGGAGATTCTTCTGCTTCATGTAAAATCAACGTCGCTATGGGAAATTATCTCCCCGAGCTTAAAGTTCTCCATCTTTCGGGCGACGAGCTTTCCATGAGAGTGGGAGACGAGTTCGAACCCGAAATAAAAGTGCTTTTCAATAAAGTTTACTATGATTGCGAAATAGGTTTTTCTTCTTCCGCAAGCGGCGTCGTCGAGTATTCGGACGGCAAGATAACGGCGAAAGCGGAAGGGGTAGTTACGGCAACCTTTACGGGAAGCTGGCTTGATTTCTCGACGGACAGGCTCAACAAAGAAATCAGAATCACCGTCAAAAAGAACGCGGAATATAATAATTCCATCGTGATAGGCGGCAAGGAGATTTCTTCCGCCGCGGCGGAATTATCCATTACGCCCGCATGGCAGGGTAAAGATTACCCGAACGAAGCCGAAATTTCCTCTTTCGTAACCGTTGAAGGAACGGCGTATCCGTGCGAATTCACGGCGGAAAACGAAGATCTTTTTGACATCGAAAAATTGGCGGATGGCAAAGTCCGCATAACTGCAAAAGGCATAGGGAACGCGATTCTTAACGCTAAATACGTTCATACGGACGGAAAGGTTTACGAAACGAAAATACCCGTCGAGGTTTATTGTCCGACGGAAGTTTATCAGGCGCAGTTCGATTTCTGCCCGAACGAAGCCGTTGATGTTGCCGCGATTTTCGGAACGCAATACGCGAAAATTCTTTCCGCTTCGCAAGGCGGAAAAGAACTGAAAACCGAGTTCAACTATATAGAAGGGGTTAAAATCGCGGGCGAAGATACCGAGTCAATGACTATTCTTACAAGCGTCGGCGGATTTGTTTTTGAAGACGTGTTCGCATACGACGCGGAGCTTACGAAGGATAATATTTTCGACGTATTGCAACTCGGCAAAGGTGATCTCATCAAAAACGGATATTATATTCTCAATTCGGATATAACCGAAACGATCGATTTCACTTCGCAGGCTAAAAGCGTGTATAACGCAAATAACCCGCAAAACAACACCTATTTTAGCGGAACGTTTGACGGAAGAGGTCATACACTTAAGGCGAAAGTCGCGGAGCAGGGAATTTTCGGCGGATTTTACGACGGAACTACGATAAAGAACACCAAGTTCGTGCTTGAATTTTCGGATAAAACCGAATCGTGCGGGCTGGCGGGTAACAACGGAACGTTCAATCTTTCGGGCGGATCGGTTGTCTTAAGCAACCTCAATGTCGAAACGGTCAACTATTTCAAAAATTCTTACGCGCTTCTCGGTTATTGCAATTTCAACCTCGAGATGTACGATATATACGTAAACATTAACGGTACGGAAAGTTTACCCGATTATGCGAGCGTGGGCGTCGAATCCGAAATGGCGGCGTTGTTCCATTACGACCTTACGTCTACCATGGCTTCCAACGACGGCAAATTTAAAGGCAGATTCAGAAATATATTCGTCGTGACGGGCAAGTTTATGCCTATAGCATGTTGTTATTGGCGTTACGGAAGTTATAGGTACGTTTCCTACGCGAAGAACGACGAGAGTTATCTTGGCGATTTCAAGGCGACGGGATACAGCCATATTTACACTTACTGCCATGTAATCGCTGCGGACGACAACCCGAATAAAGATAAGTATTTCGGAACGATAAGTTACAGCAGAGGCGCGAACGAGGGTAAGAAGTACGCCTGGATATTCAAAGCGAAAGAGGATATCAAGGACGGAGGAATCGAAAGATACGACAGCGTTTACGAACTTTCCAAAAAGACGGATAAAATAGGTTCCTGGAACGTCGGCTAAATACAAAATACGGCAAAGATGAACGAAAAGAAACAATTTACGACAGTTAAAATAGATTCGACGAATACCGACGGATACGGAAAGGTATTCATCGAATCTTATAAAAAAATCCGGTCGGTCGGGCTGGAAATTATAGACAAAACAAATCGTTGCGACAAATTCGGTTACGAGTGGGATAAGTGCGGCGATTTTTACGGCGAGTTTTTTATAGAAAACCCAGTTTTATGGTCGCTTTCCGAGCCCGTATTGTACGAATATCGGGTTGAAATCGCTTATACCGACGGAGAAAAGGAAAGTGTTTGCGGCAGATTCGGCTTCCGCGAAATAGGCGAGAACGGCAAAAACATCACGATAAACGGCAAACCCGTTTATATCCGCGGTTATATCCGCGGCGCGAAAGCGCACGATCACGCAAATCTTCTCGGACTTCCGCTTAAAGATTTTTATCTTAAAAATCTCAGACAGGCGAAAAAATTCGGATTTAACTATGTAAGATTTCACTCCGTCGTTCCCGAAGAGGAGCTTTTCGAGGCAGCGGACGAAGTCGGTATGCTCGTTCACGTCGAACTCCGCCCTCCGCACGATATTTACAATAATTTAGAGGAAATGGTTACGACGGGAAACGCGATCGTTCCCGAAGAGTTCCTTGAAGAGGTGGTTGACAAGTGTTTTAATCACCCGTCTTTTGCCGTTTATTGCGTCGGCAACGAAATTAAAAAGGCGAGCGCGGACGATATACGCAAAATAAAAGAAAAAATAGACGAGTTTGACGGAACGCGGCTTTTTCTCGACACCTGCGCCTGGGGTAAAAATAACCGCCCGAACGTGGATATAGACGTTCAGCATTTGAGTTATTATTTCCCTTACGGCAGGCATGCGGGCATGTACGACGACACCGAGAACCTTCTTGCGGCAAACGTTGACGAAAACGAGCCGATGAAAGCGGAAACGGAAAATTGCGAAATCGTAAGAGACTTATATTTCAACGTTCCGCTTATCGCGCACGAGGTGTGTCATTATACTGCTTTGAGAGATTTTTATTCGCTTAAAGAAAAATTTACGGAATGCGGCGCGCCGATGCCGTGGTGGGTTGACGAAGAGATTAAACTCATAGACAAAAAGGGCTATAAAGAAGCTTTCGGCGAGATGTTTAAGGCGAGCAAGCATTTTCAGTATATCTGCTGGAAAACGGCTTACGAAGAAATGCGCAAAAGCAGTTTGCTCGGCGGTTTCCACTTCCTGCAATTCGCCGACACCGACGCGTACGAGAACTCTAACGGGATCGTCGATTGTTTCGACGACGAAACCTGCGTAAAGCCCGAGGATTTTCTTAAATTCAACGGTGACAGGGTGTTGGTTGCGGACTTAAAAACAAGGAATTATTTCTGCGCGGACGAAATAACCGTACCCGTATATTTTTCCAATCTCGGAGAAGATACGGAGAAAAGAGCGAATCTTAACGTTTCGGTGGAAAAAGACGGCAAAAAATACGTTGACTGCTCTATGAAAAACGTTGACGTTTCGAGGAAAGGTTCGTACGGATTGTGCAAAACGAAACTTACCTTGCCGAAAGAGGCGGGCGTTTACGTTTTAAATATAAAACTTACGACAAAAAACGGAGTTTATTCCGAAAACGAATGGACTTTATGGGTATACGAACGCTCCGCGAAAAAAGAGACTTACAGGGAGTTCGTTTCTTACGATAACGGACTCGCGGCAATAACGGACGATATCGGAAAGGCGTTCGATTTGCTTGGAAAAGGCAAAAAGGTCTGTCTCGTATATCGGTCAGGCTGGACGAGACATCGCTTAAACCCCGATATGAAAAATCCGGAATACGCTTTTAAGGCGAGTTGGAACCGCTTTAAACCCGTTATCTGGGACAGAGGGACTAATTTCGGCGGCATAAACGACAAAAATCTGCTCGGTAAATACGGTTTTCCGTGCGAAGATTATTACGATTTCAATTACGGCAGGTTGAGCGAAGATTGCGACAAGATTATTCTCGACGACTTCCCCGTCAAGGCGAAAAATCTTATTTCGGGGATAGACAAGAGTTCGAGAGATCGTTTCGACGCGTATAAAGACGCTTACAATCTCCCCGAACTCATGCCCGACAGAACGCTCAGAGACTATGCATATCTTTTCGAAATAAAAGTCGGCGGCGGCAGTCTGCTTGTGTGCGGGCTAAACCTTACGGGGCTTGACGAAAACGAGCCGTCGGTGGTTGCTATGTCGGGATTTATTAAAAAGTATATAAATAGCGAGGATTTCAACCCCGAAAACGAAATATCGCCCGAAGAGTTGAAGTCTTATATGGCAAACTGTGCGAAAGAACCCGTAAGGGAACGCACTATGACGCAGTTCTGGGAACTCGACGACGCGCCCGTGGAAAGCCCCGAATTCTGGCGCGCGGCGAAAGAATATCTTAAATAAACCACGGTAAAATATTTAAAAATTATGAGTAAAAGCCGAAAAGAACTGAAAAAAATAATATCGGAAATGAGTTTGGAGGAAAAAGCGTTGCAATTAACGCAATTTCCCTCGTATGAGTTGGACGACAATCCGGACAAAATCGTGACGGGTTTCAGCCGCTTAGGCAGTGTAGAACGCGAATCGTTATGGCGGCTCGGTACGGTTTTAAACGCGCCTGACGCTAAAGCGGCGCAATCGCTCCGCAAAACGCGTAAGGAAAAGGGTATTGACGATCCCCTTCCGATAATGTTGGACGTAATTCACGGTTATAGAACGATTTATCCCGTGCCTGTCGCTCTTTCTTGCAGTTTCGATACCTCTCTTATCGAGGATTGCGCCGAACTTGCTGCAACCGAAGCGAAATACGACGGTATAGACGTCACTTTTTCGCCTATGGTAGACCTTACCCGCGACGCGCGTTGGGGCAGGGTTATGGAAGGCGGGGGCGAAGACCCGTATTGGGGCGGCGAAGTGGGCAAAGCGACGATCCGCGGTTATCATAAAGGCGGAATTGCCTGTTGCGTGAAGCATTTTGCGGGTTACGGAGCCGCCGAGGCGGGAAAAGAATACAATACGACGGATATTTCCGATCGGAATCTGCGCGAATACTATTTGCGCCCGTACAGGGAATGCCTTAAAGAAAACCCCGAAATGTTTATGAGTTCGTTTAACCTTTTAAACGGTAAACCGATTTTGGGGCATAAAGAAATCATGGTCGATATGCTCAGAAAAGAATGGGGTTTCGACGGCGTGGTTATTTCCGATTACAGTTCGGTTGAGGAACTGTACGAACACGGCTATTGCCAAAGCGGCGAGGAATGCGCCCGCGTTTCGATAGAAAGCGGACTCGATATCGAAATGGGTTCGTCGGTATACGCGGGGTTCTTGCCGAAACTCGTTCGGGAGGGCGTTATATCGGAAGAAACGCTCGACGAGTCGGTTTTACGCGTTCTGGAACTGAAAAACAAACTCGGTATGTACGAAAATCCCGACAGGTATACCGATATTCGGAAACGAGACGAAGTAACGCTTTCCGAAAGCGCGAGAAATCTGGCGCGTAAAGCCGCGGAAGAGAGTTGCGTTTTGTTGAAAAACAACGGAATGCTTCCTTTAAAGGAAAATGCGAAGGTTGCGTTTGTAGGTCCTTTCGTCGAGGAACGCGAAATTATAGGCAACTGGTCGAAAAAAGCGCATATCGAAGACGCCGTATGTATAAAAGAGGGCGTCGAAAGGCTTTTGAAACGCGTCGTACCGAGCGCAAGCGGTTGCTCGCGGAAGTTGTTCGATACGGACGAAAGCGGATTTGAAGAAGCGGAAAAAGTGTGCAAAGACGCGGACTTTATCGTTGCGTGCGTCGGGGAGTATATGTTAAATTCGGGCGAGGCGCACTCGCGCGCGGATATCCGTATTCCCGAAATTCAACGTAAACTTATCGCGCGACTTTATGAACCGGGTAAGCCGCTCGCGCTTGTCGTATTCGGCGGCAGACCGCTTGCTCTTAGCGACGTTGCGGAGTTTGTCGACGCTATATTGTACGTCTGGCAGCCGGGAACGGAAGGCGGCAACGCGATTGCAAACCTCATATACGGAAAAGCAAATCCTTGCGGAAAAACGGTTATGAGTTTTCCGCGCTCCGTGGGGCAATGTCCGATTTACTATAATAATTTTTCGACGGCAAGACCGAAACATAAAGATATCCCGTCGTTTTACAGCGACGAGAGATTCCGCTCGGGTTACGACGACGAATATAATTCGCCGCTTTATCCCTTTGGTTACGGGCTTTCGTACACGGAATTCGGGTATTCGGAATTTGAGTTGTCGGCAGCGAAACTTAATCGCGGCGGAAAAATTACGGCGAGCGTGAAACTTAAAAACGTCGGCAAAAAAGACGGCTTTGAAACGGTTCAGTGGTATCTGCGCGATTTGTTCGCTTCCGTCGTCCGCCCCGTAAAAGAATTGAAAGGGTATGAAAAGGTTTTCCTGAAAGCAGGGGAAGAAAAGATTATAACTTTTGAAATTACGGAAGAAACGCTGAAATTTTACACCGACGGCGGCGAGTTTGCTGCCGAAACGGGTAAATTCGAATTGTTTGTCGGCGGAAATTCCCGCGATTGTTTAAAAGCCGATTTCGAACTTGTCGATTAAAACGAGAAAAACGGATAAAATATCCGAAACAAGAGAACAGACTTTGAAAGAATTAAAACTAAGGTATAAAACTCCCGCCGAAAGAACAAACGAGGGGTGGGAAAAATATTCTTTGCCGATAGGTAACGGCTATAGCGGCGCGAGCGTTTTCGGCGGAACGGACGTGGAACGCGTTCAGTTTACGACGAACGCTTTCGCTAATCCTTTTCGGCTGGGCGGCGCGTCGAATTTTCTCGAACTTCACGTCGATTTTAACGACAAGGCGAGAGATTACGAACGCGGTCTCGATTTAAAGACAGGCATCGCTTATTCCGAATATCTTTCCGATTTCGGGAAAACCGAGAGAAAAGCCTTTTTCTGTTATCCCGACAACGTTTTCGTCTACCGCGCGGAATTTGCAAAGCCGAAGGATTTGCTGCGGGTAAGAGCCGAGATACCCTATCTCGGCGACAGATCGCTCGACGAGGGCGGAAGAACGGGCGAAGTGAAAACGCGCGGCGAAGAAATTGAAATTTTAGGAACGCTACCTTCGAGAGACCTTAAATATTTTGCGAAAGTCGCAGTTGTAACCGACGGCGAAAAGAGATGCGAAAACGGAGAAATATCCATAATAAACGCCTTATACGCAGATATTTACGTTGTGTTTGATACGTCGTACAAACTTTGTTCCGAAGCGTTTTCAACGCATAAAGCGGTGGACGACGATCCGACGGAAAGGGTTATCGCAAGGCTTGAAAAAGCCTTGAAACTCAGTTATGAGAGGTTGCTTGAAAGGCACGTTGCGGATTTTTCGTCTCTTATGAACAGAGTGGAATTCGACCTTAAAGGTAAAGACGACGGACGGGCGACCGACGAACTTCTGCAGTCTTACCGAGAGGGAAATACCGAACCCTATTTAGAAGAAATATACTATCAGTACGGCAGATATCTGCTTATATCCTCGTCGAGAAAAGGAACTCCGCCCGCGTCGCTTCAGGGCGTATGGACGGTTCACGACAAATCGCCGTGGGGAAGCGGATTCTGGCATAATATCAATATTCAAATGAACTATTGGCACGCTTTTTCGGCAAACATTGCCGAAGCGTTCGCCGCTTACGCGGATTTCTTCAAAGCGTATCTTCCCGAAGCGGAGAAAAACGCAAAGGCGTGGATTGCGGAAACCAACCCCGAAAACGCGGACGGCGACTGCGGCTGGATAATAGGGACGGGAGCGTTTTGCTACGAAGTCGAGGGTAAAAACCCGAACAGTCATTCGGGCCCGGGAACGGGCGGGCTTACCGCCAAAATGTTTTACGACGCCTACGACTTCACCCGCGACAAGGAGTTTTTGAAAAATTACGCTTATCCCGCGATACACGGCATGGCGAAGTTTTTGAAAAAGACTTTAAGAGATTACGACGGCAGAAAACTCTGTTCGTTTTCGGCTTCTCCCGAGCAGATTTTATCGGGCGAATGGGTGAACGAGCATGAGTATCAGCAGTATTATCACACGGTCGGCTGTTCCTTCGACCAGCAAATGGTGAAGGAGATTTTCGAGGACGACCTGAAATTGTCCGAGGTTCTCGGAATTTCTGACGAAGTAACCCGCTACGAAAGAGAAAATATAAACGCTCTTGATCCTGTAAGGGTAGGATATAGCGGGCAAATAAAAGAGTATGACGAAGAGCATTTTTACGGCGAAATAGGCGAGGCGAAGCATAGGCATTTATCTCAGCTTGTCGCGCTCATGCCGGGCGAGCAGATAACGAGCGACACGCCTGCAACCTTAGACGCGGCGAAAATAACGCTAAACTATCGCGGAGACGAATCGACGGGTTGGGCGCTCGCGCACAGATTATGTTCAAGGGCGAGAACGGGTGAAGGAGACCACGCGTATATTCTCTTGCAAAACCTCCTGAAAACGCGAACGCACCCGAATTTGTGGGACGTTCATCCGCCTTTTCAGATAGACGGCAATTTCGGGGCGACGGCAGGAATTACGGAAATGCTTTTGCAAAGTCACGGCGGATATATTTCCCTTCTTCCTTCAATACCGAAGGAATGGAAAAATTTGAAATTCAAGGGACTTAAAGCGAGGGGAAACTTTGAAATCTCGCTCGATTATAAAGACGGAATCATAGAAAATTGTGAGATAATCTCCTATAACGGCGAGCCGATAACTCTTTATTACGGCGGAGATACCGATAAAATAGCCGTTTGCGGCAACGGCGCGGAGATACCCGTAAAACGCGCGGACGGTAAAATTTCGTTTTGTACGACGGCAGGTGAAAAATATTGCTTATCAGGCTTTAAAAAGCGGGTTAATCGACTTATAGCGGGGGATTTTACCGCTAAATGGCAAAAGAACGGCGTTAAACTCGAATGGAAAAACGACGGAAACGAATACGACGTTTTCAGAGCGACGGAAAGCGAGACGCAGTATACGTTTATAGGAAAATCGAAAAGCTGCGAGTTTACCGACGGCGATTTTTCGGAAAACAAAAAGGCGAGGCTTACTTATAAACTTCTATTATCGGGAAGCGATAAACGCGGCAGAGGAAACGGCGCGACCGCGGTTTTAAATCCCGCAAGCGAACTCGAAAAAGAGAGATACGCTTATAGATTTAAAGTAAACAACATAAATATCAATACGAAAAAGTGACGATTATGAAAGAGACGATGAAATTCCCCGCGGCGGGGCAAACGGTAACCAAGGGATATCCCGGCGAAATGATTAAATATACCATAGATAAGCAGTTTTCGGATAATGACTTATGGAAACTCACCGTCAATCAGTTCCGGACGAAACCGGACGGCGATGACGGCGGTTGGCGGGGCGAATTCTGGGGTAAACTCATGCGGGCGGCGTGCCTTACGTATAAAGCTACGAACAACGCGAAACTATACGAGGAATTAACCGAAAGCGTAAAGGATATGCTTTCGACCGAAGATAAAAGCGGCAGATTTTCCACTTACGATCTGAAATACGAGTTCAACGGGTGGGATATGTGGTCGAGAAAATACGCCATGCTCGGTTTTCTTTATTATATAGATATTTGCAAAAACAAGTCGCTTGCAAAAAGGATAACCAAGGCTCTTAAAAAGCACGCCGACTATATTATAAAAAAGGTCGGCAGAGGCAGAGGTAAAGTCGAAATTTACGACACGACCAACATTTACGGCGGTATGAATTCCTGTTCGATTTTAGAGCCGTTCGTGAAACTTTACGAACTTACGGGCGAACAAAGATATCTCGATTTTTCGGAGTATATCATAAGCACGGGTTTTTCTAAAGATCAGGACATAATAAGTCTTTGCAAAACCAAGGAAAAACGCCCGTTCGAATTCAATCATACCAAAGCCTACGAAATGATGAGTTGTTTCGAAGGGCTTCTGGAATATTACAATGTAAAAGGCGACGAAGAGGATTTAAAAGCGGTAGTCAATTTTGTCGATATGGTTTTAGAGAGCGATTACACGATAATAGGTTGCTCGGGCTGCACGCACGAACTTTTCGATAATTCCTCGGTTAAGCAGACGAATTATTCCGATGGCGTTATGCAGGAGACCTGCGTTACCGTAACGCTTATGAAGCTTTGCGCGAGACTTCTTAGGATAACGGGCGATTCAAAATACGCCGCCGTAATCGAAAGGTCGGGTTATAACGCTCTTTTCGGCGCGGTAAATAGCGAAAATCAGACTATGAAACGCGCTTTGGGGATAGTGTGGAAAGGCAAAGAGGCAGTGCCTGTTCCGCACGAAGCGTTCCCGTTCGACAGTTACAGCCCCCTTTGTTTAGGGCAAAGAGCGAAAAAAATCGGCGGGTTCAGAGTTATGGAAAACGGCAGATCTTACGGCTGCTGCGCGGCTATCGGCGGTGCTGGAACCGCTCTTTTCGGGCTTGTCGCCATAGCGAAAGGCGGAAACGGCTATTACGTCAACCTCTATAACGACGGAACGTATTCGGAAAAGGAGAGCGGGACGAAAATTTCGGTAAGAGCCAACCTCTATAAAAAGGGCGAGGCGAAAATCTCGGTGAAAATAAGCGGCGAAACGACGCTTTTCCTGCGTATTCCGAAATGGACGGAAAAATTCTCGGTGTCGGCAGGCGGTAAAGAAACAACGTTTACCGAAGAAAAGGGCTATGCCGTCGTTAAGGTTAAAAACGGCGACAAAATAGTCGTTTCGATGCCGATGAGAACCGAAAGAATCGTTTTAAACGGAAAGGTCGGGTTTGAAAGAGGCCCCGTCGCGCTCGCGAGAGACGAGAGGTTCGGCGAAGATCTGAAAAACCCCGTCGCAGTATCAAAAAAATCGGGCGGAGCGATTTCCAAACTCGTTAAAAACGATAAGTTTTACACGAACGAAACGGTAAAAGTAAAAACGAAAGACGGCGAAATAACCCTTTGCGATTATTCGTCCGCAGGTAAGAATTACGACAGCGAAAAATGTAATATGGCTGTCTGGAACGAAATCGGATAAGGGAAAACAATGAAAATCGTTGCCATACAATTAGATCTCGGAAGACAAAAAGAGAAAATCGAGTTTATAAAAAGTTTTGTGGATAATGCCCAAAAGTGGGGATATAACACGATTATTCTGTATTTAGAGTGTTCAATAAGAACAAAAGTCACGCCTTTTTTCGACGAGGACGACACTTATTCGATGGCCGAAATCAAGGAGATTGCGGGCTATATAGAAGATAAAGGGCTTCTCGCAATTCCCGCGTTCGAGAACTTTTATCACATCGAAAAACTATTGCAATACAAGGAAACTGCGAGTCTTTCCGAATTTAAAGACGAGAGGACGGAAGGCAGAGGCTGGTCGCCCGAGCGGTTTAAACGCGGTTCGGTCGGCTGTACGTCAAACCCCGATTTCAACAAATTTTTCGACGCGTATATTACGGAAGTGTGTTCGGCGTTTTCGGGCGGATACGTCCACATGGGGCTTGACGAAGTGTTCGAGTTTGCCGAGTGTTTAAGATGCAAGGCTCGCCTTAAAGCGGGCGCGACGAAAAAGGATATATTCTTTTCGCAGGTCATGCACGATTACGAACTTGCGAAAAGCATGGGTAAAACCATGCTTATGTGGGATGACTTTTTCGAGTATTACGACATAGTAGCCGACCTTCCGAGAGATATAATCCTGTGCCATTGGAATTACGGATTTATCGGTTCAGAGACCAAAGGTCACTGGACGAACAGAGTGAGAAAAGACTGGCTTTCCATTTACGACCGCTTAGGATTCGAGTATATCTTCTGCGCGTACGGAAGCAACGCTTCTTCGACTTATAACGTCGATACGCTGACCGAGTATGCTTTGAAACATAAGCCGATAGGCGCAATCCTTACGATATGGGAGAGGGCGGCGAGTTTCTATAACGGAATTTACCCCCTTATGGCTCTTTGCGGAAAACTCTGGAACGGGCAAATCGGAGGTTTCGGCGACAGGGTAAAAATTTACGAAGATGTGACGGGCGACAAGGAAATTGCCGGACTTCTTTTGAAAACGCAGGTTCTTACCTCATGCCTTATCGGCACGAATATAGGCGTTAAAGCCGAGGACGATTCTTTCGTAAAACAGCTTTACAAAAACGCTTTGAAAGATTTTACGGATAAATTGCGGGACGTTCTTGCGGATGAAAATCGCATATGCGGGGAGCAAAGGGATATGCTGCTCGATATTTACGATTTTTCGCTCGAAAAATATCTCACTTATAAGATAAATTCTCTGGGTTATAAAGTTTTCGATAAATACGAAAAGGAAAACTTTGGAAACGGAATCGCCGATTTTTCGGAGGTTTTCGCCACGCTCGACGAAGCGGAAAAGAGTTTTGAAGAAATCAATGAAAACGTCGATTATCTTTGGAAAAAGTACCGCGACGGGATAAAGAGTTCGGGCGGACTTACGGAAGCGGAAAAGGAGCGCAGAAAAACGCTTGTTTCAAACATAAAACAGTCGATAGAGGCAAACAGAGGTTGCGGAGTTTTGTATCTCGATACGGTAACGCCCGACGGATTCGGTTCGCCGAAAATGAAGATTATCGTTAAATATGCGGGCGAAAACGACGAAAGCGAATTGTATTTCGGAAGCGTTAAACCCGAAGCGGTCACGTTTGACTTGGGCGGTGTTGCTACAATTCGTTTCGCTATGAAAAACAAGCCCGTCGAATACGTTATTTTGGAAAGTTTCGGCGAAGATTCGATTTTTGTTTCCAACGTAAGGCTGCTTTTCGGCGGCGTGAAATATTCCGTTTGCGGCGTTCAAAAAACAGGCGGAAAAGTTATAAACGAGCAGAATATCGCAAAGTGCGACACGACTTTTGCCGAACTCGGCGAAAGCAGCGGAATAAAGCATCTTGACGACGTTTCGCTTGCGAAAATACCGAACAGGGTAAAGTTGTATTTCGATAAAATAGGTTAATATGAAAAATTTAGAATTTAATTCCGTTTTGATCGGAAACAGATATCCGAAAGGGTTTTATCTGCCCGATTATTTAAGAGAAAACGGGAAGTTTTCCCGTGAAAAAACTTTAAGCGAAATCGTTCGGGAAGAATACGGCGAAATCGACGAAAAAGGCGTTAAAATAAGCGTAAAAGACGTTACGGACGAGAAGTTCGACGGCGACTATGGCTATTTTTTCTGCAATAAAGCGAAGCATACCGCTTTGGAGTTTGCGCTTGAAAAGGGCGGTAAAACCGCTGTTTTTGTGGCGGACGTGTTCGTTCCGACGAAAATAAGGTCGTATAATTTTGTCGTTCACGTCGATTTTATGAAGTATCTTCCGACGAAATATTGTCCCGTCGAGGAACTTATGGACGGAGGGATTGCCGTCGCACATCTTTATTATAAGGAAATATCTACTGACGACGGCGACTTTTCTACGGGAATCGCGCCGCTTTTCTGCGACCGTTTGGATAAGCACTGCGCAGGAAAACTGTCGCTTTGGGCATATGCCGCGAAAATTGTCGGCGATTATCTTATAAACGAAGGATATACAATTAAAGAAAAATTGTACGTTGCCGGACATTCAAGGCTTGGTAAAACCGCGCTTTTAGCCGCGGCGAAGTACGATATTTTTGCAGGCTGTATGGTAAACTGCTCGGGGTGCTCGGGCGCGGCGATTTCCCGTGATAAGCACGGCGAAACAATCAAGGTAATCACGGACGTTTTTCCGTATTGGTTTACTCCAAACTTCAAAAAATACGCAGGAAAAGAGTACGAAATGCCTTTTGATCAGCATTATTTAATGGCTTCGGTTTTGCCGAGAAAGGTTTTTGTCGTTGCGGCGAGCGAGGACGACTGGGCTGATACCGACGCTCAGTATTTATGCGCGGAAGCGGCGAGCGAAGCGTATAAGGAACAAGGGTTAACGGGCTTAAAGCATACGGACAAGCCGCTTAAAGTCGGCGAGAAGAATACAGGCGGCGAAATCGCGTTTTTTGTCCGCGACGGCGTACACTTTTTCAGCCGCGAGGACTGGGCGTTTTATATTGAGTGTTTATCAAACCGCTAAAACCGTATAAAGGCAGAATGATTGGAGAAGTTAAATCATGTTAAAAGGAATTTCAAAAATAGCATCGCCCGAACTCGTTAAAACACTTTGCGAAATGGGGCACGGCGATGAAATTGTTATAGCCGACGGAAATTTTCCTGCGGAAACGTTCGGAAAACGCGTAATCCGCGCGGACGGAATAAGGGGCGCGGCGTATTTAAACGGCGTTTTCGAGGCAGTGCAAAAAGATTTAAAAAAATAACGAAAGGAATTATTATGTACGATTTACCATTTAAAATTGATTTAAGCAACAAAATCGTGGCTATAACGGGCGCGGGCGGAATCATCTGCGGCGAGTTCGCAAAGGCTCTTGCGGCTTGCGGCGCGCAGGTTGCTTTGCTTGATATCAACTATGACGCAGCCGAAAAAGTCGCTACCGAAATAGGCGAAAACGCTATTGCGATTCGTTGCAACTGTTTGGATAAAGAAAGCATAAAGTCCGCCTATAGTACCGTTATCGAAGCATTCGGTAAGGTGGATATCCTTATAAACGGCGCGGGCGGGAACAACCCGAAAGCCACTTGCGACAACGAAACCATGTCGCCCGAAATGCTCGGAACAGAAGGGGTAAAAGACTTTTTCGCACTCGATGAAAACGGGCTTAAATTCGTGTTCGACCTCAATATCACGTCCGCATTTCTGGTAACGCAGGTGTTTGCCGAAGGGATGGTAAAAACGGGCGGCAATATCATAAACATTTCGAGTATGAACGCATTTCGTCCGCTGACGAAAATCCCCGCGTATTCTGCGGCAAAGGCGGGCGTGTCAAACTTTACCGAATGGCTTGCCGTTCACTTTGCGCCCTGCGGAATCCGTTGCAACGCAATCGCCCCGGGGTTCTTCGTGACAAACCAGAACCGCGCGCTTTTATATAACGAGGACGGCACGCCGACGGCAAGAACGGGCAAGATCTTAGCGGCGACTCCGATGAAGAAGTTCGGCGAGATAAGTGACCTTATAGGTTGTTTATTGTGGCTTTCCGACGATAAAGCGAGCGGTTTCGTAACGGGAACGGTTATCCCCGTGGACGGTGGTTTCTCGGCATACAGCGGAGTGTAAAGGTTGATTTAAACGATGAAAAAACACGAATTTACGTTCAACGGGTACAACGCGACAGTTCTTATACCTGATAATTTTAACGGTAAATGGCTTTGGAAAACCGAGTTTTTCTATGCTTTCGATAAAGCGGAGCAAACTCTTTTCGATATGGGCTATGCCCGCGTGTATTATCAGATAAGCGATATGTACGGCAGCGATCGCGCGGTGCGGCTTATGCATAAATTCCATTTGCATTTAACCGAAAAATTTGGCTTTACCGTAAAACCTTGTCTTTTCGGTTTTTCAAGAGGCGGACTTTATGCCTTTAACTACGCGCTTTATTACCCCGAATATGTGGACAAACTCTATCTCGACGCGCCCGTTCTCAATCTAAAATCGTGGCCGCCGAAGGGTAGTGCGGAGCATATTCAGTTATTAAACGAATATCTTTTGGACGAAAACACGTTCAAAACGGGCAATTTCAGTCCGATTGATAAATTGTCCGAATTTTCCCGAGGCGGGCACAAAATTCTTTTGGTTGCAGGACTTAAAGATTCAACCGTGCCGTATAACGAAAACGGCAAAATCCTGGCTGACTATTACGCGGCGAACGGCTTACCTATAACGGTTATCTTAAAACCCGATTGCGATCATCATCCTCATTCGCTTGAGAATGTCGAACCTATCATAAAATTCATAGAAAAATGAAAGAAAGATTTGAATGGGTACAAAGTTGGTGCGACGAAGCCTTAAGCGATGATTTGCCTCGCGTGCTTCTTATAGGCGACAGCATAACGCGGCAGTATCAGGATCGCGTAAGAGAACTGCTTCGCGGGAAGTGTTACGTTGACTATTTTTCGTCGTCTTATGCGGCAGATTCGCCTCTTTACCGAACGCTTATAAAGGCGTTTATTGGAGATTCAAAGTACTCCGTCATACATTTCAATAACGGGTTGCATGGCTTTCACGTCGGCAAAAGAACCTATAAATCTCGACTTAAAAAGTTACTTAAGGCGTTTCCGAACGATTGTAAAGTTATTTTGGCAAGTACCACGTTCGTTTTTGAAGAGGGTAATGTTATTCCCGATAAGGCGTGGGGCAAAAGGGTATCCGAACGCAATGCCGCTATCGACGAACTCTCGGAAGAGTTCGGTTTTCCGATTGATGATCTCTATTCCGTCAGCAAAACAATAGATGCAAGCGGTCGAAGTATTGACGGTACGCATTTCAATGAAGAAGGGGTAGATATTCTTACGGACAGCGTAGTAAAGAGTATACTTAATGTTTGGGATAATCAATAACGGAGAAAGTAATATGAAAGATTTTTTCGGTGAAGACTATCTTTTGGCAAACGAAAGCGCCAAAAAGATATATTCTGCAATTAAAGATCTGCCTATAATCGATTATCATTGTCATCTTGACGACAAGGCGATTAAAAACGATAAAACGTTTTCTGATATAGGCGAGTTGTGGCTTTCCGACGATAAAGCGAGCGGTTTCGTGACGGGAACGGTTATCCCCGTAGACGGCAGTATTTCCGCATTGGTTCAGCGCTGATTTTTCGAAGTACGCGGATAAGGAAACGGAAATGCCGTTCGAGCAATATATGCTTATGTCTTTGATTGAGCCGAGGACACTCAGTATCGGCTCTGCAATAGAGGATTTATGGGCAAATCCGCCGGCAGAATTTTACTCGGCGGCGAAAGCTTCCGAAATAGGCGCTTTGTTTGGCGAAAAAACGCTTGAATACGTGGAACATCCCGAAACGAACAAGATTTACGGCGATAAAACCACTTATTATGTGCGTAGCGGAAAGCATTTTCTCTCTCGCGATGATTGGAAAAAATTTTTGTCTGTGTTTGACAGAAATTTGAATAACTGATGAGCCAAATTCGAAATAAAGGAGCGTAAACTTATGAAATTAACGTTCAGATGGTACGGGGAAAAAGATTGTATTCCCCTTGAATATATCAAACAAATACAGGGCATGACGGGCGTGGTAACGGCGGTGTACGACGTCCCCGTGGGCGAAGTGTGGAGTGTTTCCGCGTTGCAACGCTTAAAAACGCTTGCAAACGGCG
>CAJKUC010000015.1 GCA_905203015.1 uncultured Christensenella sp.
TACGCAACCCGGCGTCATTTTTCGTATCGGCGACGTAATCGGCGTAAAACGATGAGCGGTTTTTGGATGCTTCCATAAATTATTATTTATAACAATGAAATCGGTACGACGGATTTTACCCGTCGCGCCGATTTTTTAATAAGAAAATCGGCGTGCAAAGCAGAAAAAATCGCTTTTAGGAAGAGTAGATTCCCGCATTTCCGGCACTATAAGAAAGGCGTGTGAACGAAGCGGAAAAATTATTTGAAAAATTTTTTAAAAAAGTATTGACAAATCTGTTCCCATGGTGTATACTTACATCGTTAAATCGTTTTAATAAATCGTTTTAATTGCAAAAATCGCCGTTTTACAGATAAATTTCGGCATTTCGTAACGCAGAAACGAGGATGAAAAAACGATCGGGGATAAAGGAGAAAGAGTGCGAATGGATACGACGGCGAAAAGAACGACGATAAAAGACGTTGCTTCGCGGGCGGGAGTATCTCCCACCACCGTATCGATGGTGATGAACGGCAAGCCCGTTGCATTGCCCGAAGAAACGCGGGCACGGGTGAAAAAAGCGGCGGAAGAATTGCATTATTACACCGATTTCAACGCGCGGGCGATGGTGATGGGGAAAACGAATATCATCGGCGTGATCGTACCCGATATTTCAAATATGTTTTTCGCCGAGGCGCTGCATTGCATACAGGTGGCATGCGCCGAACGCGGATATGATATTATTCTTTGTAACAGCGAAGAACTTGCCGAAAACGATTTCAGATACATAAAACTTCTGGCGGGAAGAAACGTGGACGGGCTGATTTATTCGCCTAGCGCGGAATCTCTGACGGAAGAAAACATCGCAAAAATCAAATCGCTTTTACAGCCGCTGAAATTGCCGCACGTATTTTTCGATCGTTTTTACAGCGAAAAAGAGCCGTACGTGGTGGTGGACAACGAAGAGAGCAGTTATCGCGCGGCGCGTTACCTGATCGAAGCGGGGCACAGAAAAATCGGCGCAATCGCAGGTCCGCTTACGTTAAACAGCAGCAGAAACCGCCTGGAAGGCTTAAGAAGAGCCCTGGCTGAAGCGGGAGAATCGTTGCCAGATAATATGATCGTTACGGGAAAATACGATTACGAAACGGGCAGAACGGGCGGGAAAAAACTTATCAAAGAAGGGGCGAGCGCGATTTTCGCCTTTTCCGATATGCAGGCGTACGGGGTGTACGAAAGCGCGAAAGAACTCGGCGTGAAAATTCCCGAAGATCTTTCCGTATTCGGCTTCGACGATACGTTTTATTCTTCGCTGCTGGAAACGCCGCTTACAACGATGCGCCAGCCCGTAAAAACTCTTGCGGAAGAGGCGTGCAGGGTGATTCTCGATCTGATCGAAGGGAAGAAAACGCAAAGAAGCGTAAAACTTCCCGCCGAGATCGTAGAAAGAAAAAGCGTTGCCGTGAAAGAAAAATAAAAGAAAAACGATCGTGCGGAACGATTCGTTTTTTCGGAAAAGACAGTTGTTTTCGTTGAAGGAGAATCCATGATTTCTGAAAATAAATTCGCAGGGGAAAACGCAAAAACGGCGGACGCCGCGTTGCCCGAGGGCGAAGAAAACAAACAAAAGAAACGCCGTCGTTGGGATTCCAACGATATCGTGCTTTTTGCGATGGCTTCGCTCAGCGTTGTGTTTCTCGCGGTGTTCGCGTACGCGCCTTTATACGGGCTGGCGCTTGCGTTCAAAGAGGGCGACGGCTGGCTGAATATTTCAAAAGCGATTTCCGTTGCGCCGTGGAACGGCCTGGATAATTTCAAGGCGTTTTTTGAAGATCCCGATTTCTGGGGGATTTTGTGGAATACGCTGGGGCTGAATATCCTGCAACTGATGATCAATTTTCCCTGCCCCATCATCTTTGCCGTGCTTACGGCGGAACTGATCAGCGATAAATTCAAGAAATTCGTACAGACGGTGACGTTTTTCCCGCATTTTATTTCCTGGGCGGTGTACGGCGGCATATTCCTCAGTCTGTTCGCGCTGGATACGGGCTTGCCCGCGTTGCTGCAAAAGGCCGGGCTCGTCAGCGAAAAGCCGAATATTCTCGGCGATCCTTCGTATTTCTGGGGGATCATCATCGGCACGTCGCTTTTAAAGGGTATGGGCTGGGGGTCTGTGATTTACGTGGCTGCGATCGCGGCGATTCCCACCGAATTGTACGAGGCGGCGAAAATGGACGGAGCGAATCGTTTCCATAAGATTTTCTACATAACGATCCCTTCCATCGCGCCTACGATCACGCTCTTCTTTATTCTTTCGATCAGCGGACTTTTAAATAACGGAATCGAGCATCTGCTCGTGTTCCAGAATACGAGTAACCTCGAACGCAGCGAAGTGCTGGATACGTACATCTATAAATACGGTATTCCGAACTTCCGTTACAGTTACGCCACGGCGATAGGGCTTCTGAAATCCATAATTTCGCTGTTGTTGCTTGTTTCGGGCAACTGGGTGTGCAAGAAGATCAGCGGAAAGGGGATTTATTGATATGATGATGGATAAACTGACGGATTTATACAGTGATTTTTACGATCGGGTGAAACGCTGGATTACTTCGGGAATCACTCTGATCGTGGTGGGTGTGTTGCTGTTTGCCTATCTTTCCAACGTATCGATCGACGAGGGCACGGCGGAAATGTACCGTACGCTGGATATCGTCTTTTACGTATTCTGCGCGTTGCTTCCCGTTGCCGTGGCGGGCGCGGTGTTTCTGATCGTCGTAGCAAGAAAGAGAAAACAGGTATACCTTTCCCGTTTCAACGAAAGTAAACTCAATAAGCATATCAACGCGTTCGATATTATTTTAACGATCGCCATCGGGCTTTTCTGCCTGCTTTGCATTTATCCCATCTTCTACGTGCTGATCGGAAGTTTCAATCAGGGCGCGGATTATGCGATCGGCGGCGTGTGGCTTGCTCCGCGGTTGTTTACGTTTGAAAACTATCGGGTAGTGGTGCAGAATTCGGCGTTCTGGCATAGTTATATGGTGACGATCGCGCGCACAGTGATCGGCACGTTCGCTTCGCTGGTGTTCACCTCGATCGTGGCGTACGCGATGAGCCGCCCGAATCTGAAATTCCGCAGAACGTTTTACTGGATCAATCTGTTTACGATGTTTTTCGGCGGCGGGCTTGTGCCGTACTTCCTGATCATTAAAACGGTGGGATTGTACGATACTTTCTGGGTGTATATCATTCCCGCGCTGTATTCCGTCTACAACATGATCGTGATTCAGAGCGGCTTCCGTTCGATCAGCGCGGATATTCACGACGCGGCGATGATCGACGGGGCCGGAGAATTCCGCATTTATCTGCAGATTTATATGCCGCTTTCAAAGCCCGTGCTTGCCACTATTATACTGTGGAACGCCGTAGGACATTGGAACAGTTATTTCGATACGATGATCTATACGAACAGCGACGAATTGCAGACGTTGCAATATTATCTTCTGAAAGCGATTCAGACGTCGTCGATGACGGAAGGCATGCCGCCCGAAATGATGGAACGGCTTTCCCCGCAGACGCTTTCTCTTGCGGCGATTATTCTTTCCATTATTCCCGTGTTCTGCTTCTTCCCGCTGGTGCGGAAGAATTTCGCTTCGGGCATTATGGTGGGCTCGCTGAAGGGCTGATAAAAAACGAAATGTGCGCTGATACGCGGCGGCGTAAACACGCATAGAAAAAATACCGATAAAAAATATTTCGGGAGGAAAACAATGAAAAAACTTTTCAGAAATTTTTGTGCTACGGCGATTGCCGGTCTGATGATTTTATCCGGCGCGGCATGCTCGAAAGACGGCGGCGGGGAAGTGGACGGCAACAACATGGCAAAACTTACTTATCCCGATTTTGCGGAAACGCCCGCGGATAAGGATAGTTGGGAATATATTCCCGAGGATACTGATCAGACGATTGAATGGTATGTGGACGTTTCCAGTTGGGCGATCCCCACGGAGAACGCCGTGCTGAAAAAGATCAAAGAAAAGACGGGAATTTCCATTCGCTTCGTTACGCCCGTGCAGGACGACGGACAGAAACTTTCCACGATGATCGCGGGAGGGGATCTTCCGGACGTGATTTCCGTGCCCACCTCGAAAACGCAGACGCTGGCTTCTCTTGCACAGCAGGGATATGTGTACGACATCGATACGTTGCAGGAAAAATGGGCGCCCTCGCTGAAAGATCACCTGCCCGAGGACGTACACGACTGGTGGGCATACGGCAATAATAAAATCTACGGTATCCCGAACCATTATTATAGTTACGAAGATATTCCCGAAGGAGAACAACTTCAGCCGAACGGCGGCATGATGGTGCGCGAGGATCTGTTTAATAAGTGGCAGGAGATCGCCGAAAAGAAAGCGGGATCGGACGGAAAGATTACGTACACCGCCATCGACGGCACGCAGAAGAGCGTGGAATGGCAGGGTTACATCACTACGCCCGAAGGCTTCAAAGAAGCGGCGGAGTGGGCTGTGGAGAATTATTACGGCACGAATAAAGGGCAGATCACCACGGCGTTGCAACTCGGTCAGTTCAATAATCAGGGCAACGTATCGCTCACCTGGCTTTCGCAGTTCTTCGCGATTCCTTTTGAAACGGAATCGGGCGAATACGTATTCCAGTTCGAGCAGGACGCGTATGCGGATATGATGTATTATCTCAACGATCTGTACACCACGAAAGTGAACGGCAATCCGTTGATTTCCACGGCGAACTTCTCGCAGACCTACGACGGTGTGGGCAGCGTGATCGCGGGCGGTTCCACGTTTGCCACGCTCGTCACCCCGCAGGATTATCAGATGCATTTTGCCACGGCGAAAGACGGCGGGTATAAATATATCAGCATGTATATCACCAATTCGGAAGGCGACGCCCCCGTTCTGGCGGATATCCGCGGCTACGGCTATCTGATGAACATGATCACCACGAATTGCAAACGCCCCGATCTCGTGATCAAACTGTTTGATTATCTCACGAGCGACGAAGGGCAGCGCCTTGTGGCTTTCGGCGTGGAGGGCAGCAGTTGGCAATGGGCGGACGACGCCAAAACGACGATTGCATACACCGATACGTTTTTGCAGGCGAAAGGCGATAAATCGCAGAGCACCGCTTCTTACGGGCTTCTGACGATGGATCTTCTGATCAATTATCAGTATTACGATACGATGCAGCCGAAAACGAATAACGGCAAGACGGAAAACGAAATCTTCCGCACGGATATGAAGCGCCCGCTTTCGATTTACGCGTACGATTATAACGCCACGCATTTCGTTGTGGACGCCACCGACAGCCGCTTCCAGACGTATAACACGGCTCTCACCAAAATCAACGCCACGATCGGGCAACAGATTCCCAAGATTCTGCAGGCGGCGAATAAGGCGGAAGCGGAACGGCTGTATAAACAGACGCTGGAAATCATCGGTAAATCGGCGTACAAACTCGATCTCGTGAAAACGATGAATTCGGAAGCATACGCGAAAACGAAACAAAAACTCGGCGTAAGCGTGGCGTGGCCCGCTTGGCAGGAAGGCTATGTAAGCCCGCTCGACAGAACGAAGCCCAACGGCGACACTTCCCTGTACCGCGGATATTAAGCGCGAAGGAGAAAATAAATTCAGATATGAAAAAATATATATTCGATACGGATATCGGCGACGATATCGACGACGCGTTCGCTCTTTCGCTTCTTTGCTCGCTTGCGGGCAAAGAAATCGCGGGAGTCACCACGGTGTTCCGCAATACGAAAAAACGCGCGCAACTTGCGAAAACGCTGCTTGCCGCGGCGGGCTTTGAAAACGTGCCCGTGTATGCGGGGGAAAGTTTCCCTTACAAAGAGCCGTTTCATCTGTTCGGCAAAGACGCGGAAAACGCAAAGCCCGAAGAGAGCGCGCCCTGCCAGTGGACGGAGGAATACGCCGCCGCAAAATACGAAGACGACGCGGTGAATTTCATCGCGGAAAGCGCGAAGAAATACGGAAAGGATCTGGTGCTGTTTGCCGTAGGCCCTTTAACGAATCTCGCGCGGGCGATCGAAAAGGAAGAAGCGGTGAAACATATCGGCGCGATTTATACGATGGGCGGATATTTTTCAAAGGATCAGGCGGAATGGAATATTCTGTGCGATCCGGAAGCCGCGCAGATCGTGTATTCTTCGGGGATTCCCGTGTATGCCTGCGGGCTTGACGTAACGCTTCGCTGCACGCTGGAAGCAGATCTGTTGCAGGCGTTCCGCGATTCAAAAAAGGCTACGAATCGCCTTCTGATCTGCTGGCTCGATCGCTGGAAAGAATTTTTCGGCTTTGAAAAGAGCGTGATGCACGATCCGCTTGCCGTGGCGAGCGCTTTTGCCGATATATGCCGTTTTGAAAAACGCTACGTGAAAACGAGCGATACGAATCGCGGCGCCGTAGAAGCGCACGAATCGCAAAATGGCGGAACTTCGCCTGTATACGTGGCGGAAGACGTGAATCCCTCGGCATTTTATCGCCTGATTCGCGAAAAATTATTGTAAAAAAGGGCGGAAGCCCGAAAATGATACGGAGGTATTTTATGAAAAACACAAAGCAGAGAGCCGCGGCTCTCATTCTCGGCGCCGGCTTCGCATTGAGCGGACTGACGACGGCAACGTACTTCGGCACGAGAAACGCTCTTCTCGCGAACGCGATGGATACTGCCACAGCCGTTACGTATCCGTTTTCTACGGGAAAGAAAGCGTTTAAAAACGCGGCGACGTTCACCGCTCCTTCCGAAAAGGGCACGGGCGGCGGCGCATGGGCGTTCGCGCAGGTCTCTTTCGACAGCGCTACGGCGGATATGACGAACGCGAAATACGTAGGCGTGCAGATGTCGCTTTCGGGCGCGCCCGGGCTCACCGTGGGCTTCCTTCAGGGCGGTAATCGCTGGTCGATTCCGCAGAGCGGCGAATCGAAAGTGTATTTCCAGAAAGAGGACGGAACGATCACAGAACTTAAAATTCAGAACGGTGCGGTTTCTTTTACTCCGAATTTAAGCGGCACGCTGTTTATCCCTACGAATATTTTGAGTTCGCAGTTCGGCGGCACGATCGATTTCACGAAGATCTCCGCTTTCTTCATGACGGCGAACACGCTGTGGAATTACAATTACTCCGTCACTGTGGGCGAGATCGGCATGTATGCGGGCGAGCCCGATACGACGGCGATGACGAAATTGGTGGATCTTTCGGGCGGCGAACGTGCCAAAAACAAATATTACGTTGCCGACGGCATGAGTCTGACGATGCCTTCCGACGTACCCGTGGCGGCTCCCGAATTTGCCTCCTATCCTTTGCGTACGGGCGACGACGCGTATAAGAACGTAGCGGTGTGGGGCGGATTTACTCCCGATAACTCCAAAGATAATCAGCAGACGCTCAGCGTAGATCTCGGTACGGCGGATTTCTCTTCCGCGGAATACCTTGTGGTGCAGTATTTCTGCGCGGGGGGTCCCGGGCTTCAGTATAAACTGAAAGCGGGAAACAACTATTATTCCGTAGCGGGCAAAGAAGGCAAACCCGTATACTTCCAGCAAGAGGGTTCCGCCGCAAGCGTAAAAGCATGCGATATCACCAATGCGCACGTGACTAGCACCGTCGTAGGGAAAATGGGCGCGCTGGTGATTCCTATGGATTCTATGGCGTGGGAATCGACTGTGGGCGACCTTTCCGCCGTGGATTCGCTTATCGTCACCACCAACGCGAAATACAACGGCAATTTCAATCTGATCGTAGGCGAAATCGGATATTATTCGGAAGACGATGCGTTCACCAAAGTGCTGGATCTTTCTTCGCGGCAGGACGATAAATTCTCCGTCACGAGCGCTTTGGAAGAAAATCGCGGCAGCGTGGAATTCAAACGCGGCAAACGCGATATGATGGGCGACGCTACGATCGATTACACAGGCAAGGGCGTTACGAACGTCGAATTCAACGAAACCTCCGGCTCTGTGGCGGGTATCTGGAACGGCGGCAGTTTCGGCAGACGCGAAGCGGCTACCGATTCTTACGGCAAGCCCGCGGTGAAATTCACCACGCTCGGCGCTAACCCCGCGGGCGACGCGTACACCGCGTTCGATCTGGCTGCCGCAGGCGGATTCAGTTGGGCAGGCATGAAGGGCGTAAGTTTCTGGGCGAGAAACGACAGCGACACCGAGATCGCGTTCAATATCGAAGTGGACTGCAAACTTTCGAGCGGACTTTCCGATCGTTTCAATATCAAACAGGGCAACCGTTTCTGGCTGTACGACGTGAACACGGGCAAAACGAGCATTTACATGACCCGCCCGACGGCAACTCTTCCCGCAGGTTTTGAAGGCTGGGTGAGAATTCCGTTCACGGCGTTTGCGCGTGCGGATTGGAGCACGAACGGCGTTACGAAAGATCAGTTTATGAGCGAAGGCTCGATGGTGGGTTATCTTGCGATCACCGTGCATTCGGAAAACTACAAGAACAAATCGTTCACCGTGAATAATTTCGGCGGCTATCAGACGACTCCCAGATTTTCTTCCGCGTTTGTATCGTCGAACGGCAAGAGCATTGCCGAATTGATGGAATTAAACTAAATAAGAGGGCAAAAAAATGAAAAAGAGAATTCAATATATTGCGGCTGCTTTATTGTTATGCGCTACGTTCGGTACGTTCGGGGCTTGCAGAAAAGGCGTGGTGATTCCCGATCCGGATCCCGATCCGATTCCCGAACCCGATCCTTCGCCTTCCGTCGTGTACGGTCTGCCCGAGGGCGGCACGGGCAGATACATTTCCAACAGCGACGTTTTAGATGACGGCGACATCCGCTATCTGGTGTGTACCACCAATGAAACGCAGGCGGAAGAAGATAACGTTATCGCCGTGTATAAGGCGAAATACGAAGCGGGCGAAGGCAAAGGCTGGGCGTACGGCGAACAGAAAATCGTTCTTCGCGGAGAAGAAGGCAAATGGGACGAATATATCGGCTCCGCTTCCATCGTAAAAGGTACGTTCGCGAAAGAAGATAAGAATTATTCGTGGCTGATGGCGTATTGCGCTACGTCCGCCGCGAACGACACGCAGTATTCCATCGGTCTTGCGGCTGCCGCTTCGCCCGACGGCGAATGGGAAAAGATCGGGCAGATCGTATCGTTCGATTCCGAAGTGTACGGCACAAGTTCCGTAGGCTGCTATGCACCTTCGATCGTAAACTACGATAAAGCAAGCGGTATCCGTCTCTTCTATACCTACGCGGATGCGTACGGGCATTTTGCGAAGTTTGTGGATTTCGACGCTTCCGATCTTACTGATATCGAAATTTCGGGCGAAGCGATGGTGCCTACGAACGGCAGCGTAGCGGGCGGCGACGACGCGGTGATGTTTCCCAACGCCGATTTCGCGTACGATGAAACGGCAGGTAAATTCGTGGCTGTGAAAGACTATTCTCCTTCCGCCGCCACCGATCCGAAATTTGCAACGAAGATCCAACTTCTTTCGATCGACGAAGAAGAACTTCTCACCACGGATATCGGCGAGGGCTGGCTGGGGCTGAGAACGTGGGATAACACCGATACGATGAACGGCGACACGATGTACGAACGCCTCTATGGCGGCAGCGTGGTTTCCGACGCGTACGGCCATGTGAACGGAGCGAACGGGTACGAGATCATCTGCCACGTGTGCCTTGAAAAATCGGAAAGCGAGGATTATCTGTTTACGCAGAAGCCCATCTCTTTCCTGTATTCCGCAAACTGATCGAAGCAAAACGGGGCGTTCCGCGTATCTTAAAAAAGGGCGCGGAATGCCCGATATCTTTTCACCGCACCGTATAAATCGTGCGGCGAAAACGATGTTATGGAGGAGAACATGAGGAATAAGAAAATTTTTGCCGCCGCATGCGCGGCATTATCCGCCGCTGTGATTTTCGCGGGATGCGGGAAAACTCCCGCCGACGTTACGCCGGATAATCCCGATAAGCCCGCCGATACGGAAGTGTTCCGCGAGGGGTATTATTCGCTGCGCGAAAAAAAGGTGGAAAATGCCGACGTCACGGGCGATTATTTATTCAACTGCTTATATCTTTCGGGCGGGGAAGCGATCTGGTACGAAACGGATCTGACGGGCAGAAGCGAAAAGAGCGGAACATATACGGCGACGAACGAAGAGGTGACGGTGGAAATCGGTATCCGTTCGTACCGTTTCGATTATGAAAAAGGCACGCTTACGTTCGGCGGAAAGATCAATAGAATGAACGTGAATATGAGTTATACTTACACGGAAAATTACGTTTTGCCTTCTGCGGAAGGCGGCGCGGCGTTTACGGAAGAACTTTTCGGCGAAAGCAAAGAAGAAAATTTTTATAACTACTGCCCTACGGCGCTGATCGAAGGCGATACGATGCACGTATGGTATTGCAGCAACGAAAAAAGCGGTAACGTCACCGATTTCATCGCTTATCGGCAGGGAAAACTGAACGCGGCGGGAAAATGGGAATTTTCCGAAAAGAAACTGGTGCTTTCTCCCTCGGAAAAAAACAGCGGAAAATGGGATTCGCGCCATACATGCGATCCTTCCGTGGTAAAGGGCGAATTTTCGTATAACGGCGAAAAATATGCCTATCTGATGGCATATCTCGGCTGTAAAACCAGCGACAATACGCGTAACGAAGTGGGGCTTGCCGTGGCGAAAACGCCTGACGGCGAGTGGGTGAAAGTAGGCGATCAGCCGATCGCGAATTTCTATACGTCAGCCGATTACGGCGAAAATCGCTGGGGGTACGGTCAGCCGTCGCTGATCGCCGAAAACGGCAAAGGAAAAGTGATTTTGTTCTATTCGATGGGTGCGGCGAAAACGTGCACGATCGCGGAGGAATGGGATTTTTCCGATCTGAATAATCCCGTACGCCTGCACAGAGCGGAATTGAAAGAACGCGGCGTAGTGAACGCGAGTGGTTCTCAGGATTGCATCAATAACGCCGATTTCGCGTATGATCCCGTACGCGGGAAATTATACTGCATCAAAGAGGACGGACCTTATCCGACGGACGGCGGCGTGAACTGGATCGCGGGAAGCAATACGATTCTGGCTTTGAACGTGGGCGATAATTTCGATCTGCTGTTCTCGGGCGAAACGTATCAATGGGAAAAGGTGGACACACTGACGAAAGATCTTACGTCGTCGCCGCGCAATCATAACGCCTGCATCGTGAAAAGTGCGTCGGGGTATCTTACGAACGCCTATCGGATTCCCGTTTTGTACACCGCCGCGGATCTTGCCGAAAGTTATCCCGATTGGGCTCTCGGCGGGCAGTGGCCGTCGCTCCATACTTATCGTATTCACGGCGCATTTTTCGATATCAGATAACGGCATTTTTCGTCGTATCGTTCCGCCGCTTGCGGAGGAACGACGGCATAACGGCATAATATGAGGTGTTGTATGAAAGAAAATCTGAAAAAAGCGGTTTGTTGCGGGTTGGGCGCGATTTTATCGTGCGCCGCGTTTGCCGCGTGCGAAAAACAGAAAGAAAGCGTATCGCTGGAAGGGGAATATTCGCTTGTTTCCGCCGTATTCGAGAATACGGATTACACTTCCCGTTTCCGCGCTTACAGCGCAACGTTTTCCGCCGACGGATCCGTGCGCGTGGTGATCGATTATCTCGGGGCGCTGGAAACGCGCAATTCCGCGTATTCGTGCGACGGCGAAACGGTGACGGAAACGTATAAAGGCGAAACGTTCACTTATTCGATGAGCGGAGACACCCTGATTACGGATTATTCCGACGGCGGCGATCCGATCCGCGTGACGCTCGGCAAAAAAACGCGGGAAAACGAAGAAACGGCGGTGGATTTTGAAAGTATTCTGTTCGGCACGTCGATAGAAGATACGAAATTTTTCAATTACTGCCCCGCGATTCTTACGGAAACCGTCGACGGTCAGGAGATCATGAATATATGGTATTGCTCCAATAAAGACGACGGGGTGATCATGGATCATATCGCCTATCGGAAAGGCGTGAAGCAATCGGACGGAAAATGGAAGTTTTCCGAACAGCAGATCGTGCTTGCGCCTACGCCCGATACGTGGGATGCCCGCCACACCTGCGATCCCGCGGTGGTGAAAGGCGAATTTTCGTACAACGGCACGAAATACGCTTATCTGATGGCGTATCTCGGCTGCACTACGGAAGATTATCAGAAAAACGAAACGGGGCTTGCCGTGGCGAACGCACCCGAAGGCCCGTGGGTGAAAGTGAGCACGTTAAATCCGATCGTGCCCTGGTACGACGACGGCAAGGAGGAAGAGGAACAGAAGAAATACGAAAGCATGCAGGGGACGACTTCGATCTATTGGGGTACGGGTATGCCCGCGCTGGTGAGCCTCGACAAGAAGGGGCAGGTGCTGATGTTTTATCAGTCTACTCTGCGCGGTACGGGGATTCAGCAATGGGATTTTTCCGATCTGAATAACCCGAAGCGCACGTTCGTGTCTTCCATTTCGCATAACGGAATCGTCAATTCGCAGGGAAGAAAGTGCAATATCGGTATTCCCGATTTCGCCTACGATCCCGCGGCAAAGCGTTTCTATGTGTGCGGCGTAACGGGGGAAAAGAACCCTGCCGACGTAACGAAAACACTGGTAAGTTCGCATAGTTTCGTGGCGTATATCGACGGCGTGGAAAACACGGAACAACTGGCGCAGTTAATGAAATCCGGCGGCTACACCTGGAAAATGGCGGGATATGTAGGGCCCGACGTGACGGGTTCGGCGAGAAATCACAACCCCGGAATCGTACGTAACGCATACGGCGAACTGCCCGATTCCAAAAAGATGGGCGTGGTGGTAAGCACGGGCAGAAACGACGGCGCAAACGAAAATATTTTCACTTACCGTCTGCACGGCGCATACGTAAAATTGCCGTAAGGATAAGGAAGCCGATTTTTTCGGCGCAAACAAGACAAAAACACATTCCGCAAAAACGATTGCGAAATGTGTTTTTTGCTCTCTTCGAGAGATATTGCATAGCGGAAAAAAGCGCGTTTTATTGACAATTTCGCGGAAATCGGATATAATCGATATACGGCAAGGGCAGAGAAAAAAAGCATGGCGCGGCAGCGGCGCAAAAAATTTTTTCGGAATTTTTGTAACCTATTTCGTTTCCGATCGTCTTATAAGTGCAGGGACCTGAAATCGCGAGGCGAAAAAATCGACGAAAACAAGGAGTACAAAAACTATGAAAAACATGAAGACCAATCTGAAGAAACTTACGGCAGGCGCATTTGCGGGCGCGTTATTCCTCTGCGGATTTGCGGCGTGCGAAACGAATAAAGGCGACGGTAATTTTAACATTACGAAAGCGCAGGCGGAATCGATCGCGCTGTTACATTCCGGCGTATCCGGAAAAAGCGTAACGGCGCAGAATATTACGCCGGAAAAGGAAGCGGACGGCAATTATTATCGCGTGGAATTTGTGTGCGGCAACGTGACGTATACCTATCGTATCAACGGCGATACGGGTGACATCGTAAAACTTGCGGTGAACGGGCAGCCTGTGGATAAAAACGATCTGCCCGCCGCGCCTGCGAGCCCCGAAGCGAATTATATCGGCGAAGCACGCGCGAAAGAAATCGCGTTGCATCATGCGGGGTATGCGGAAACGGACGTGACGGAACTTGAAACGGATTTCGATTTCGACGACGGCATGTATTTATACGAAGTGGAATTTACGTACGGGAAGAGCGATTACGAATACGAACTGATTGCCTCTACGGGGGAAATATATTCGCTTGAAATCGACGATTTCTCGGTGATTGTTCCCACGCCTGCGGATTCTTCCGTTACTTATATTTCCGCAGATCGGGCTAAGGAAATCGCGCTTGAAGACGGCGGCGTTCAGGCCGAAAACGCAACGTTTAAAAAAGTGAAATTCGATAAAGACAACGGCGAGCATATCTATGAAATCGAATTTGTCGCGGGCGGCTCGGAATACGAATACGAGATCAATGCCGTAAGCGGCGCGGTGATCGAAAGCGAAATAGACGGGGAAAAGCGTTTCCCCGCCGACAGCGCGGAATATATCGGCGCAGGTGCGGCGCTTCAAATCGCTTCTGCTCATTCGGGCGTGGCGGAAAACGATATGCGTAAAAAGGAAGCGAAACTGAAGATAAAAAAGGGCGTATATGTGTACGAAGTGGAATTTGAAACGCGCGCATACGAATACGAATATGTGATCGACGCAAAAACGGGAAAAATACTTTCCGCAGAAAAGGAGACGAACGACTGAACATGAAAAACGACGTAGTGGAGGAGTTGTTTATAAAATATTATAACGACGCGCTGCTCTACGTCCTGTCGTTATCGAGAAACAAGGCTCTGGCGGAAGACGCGGTGTCGACGGCGTTTTTCAAAGCGTTGCGCGGCGGCGACGACGAAATAAAAAATTTTAAGCCGTGGCTGATGAAGGTGTGCCGTAACGTGTGTTTCGATATGCTGAAACACAGAAAACGATATGCCGCGCTGGACGAAAGTAAAGCGGACGAGAGCGAAAACGCCGTTGATAAAATTATCAGAGACGAAAGGTATAAATCGCTTTATCGGGCGATAGAATTACTTCCCGAAACGCAGCGAGAGGCGGTGTTGCTGTTTTATTTTGAAGAACTGCGCATCAGGGAAATCGCGAGCGTTACGGGAAAAACGGAGGACTGCGTGAAAGTGCTTTTATACAGGGCGCGCGAAAACATGAAAAGTATTCTGGAGACGAGACGATGAGTTTTGAAAAATTATACGAAAAATACAGGAACGGCACGGCGAGCGAAGAGGAAATCGTCTATGTGGAAGAGGAGATCGCCAAGGCGAGAAAACTCGGCGAAATTCTAGAATCCTCCGAAAATGGGAAAGGGGCGATTCTTCCGTGCGAAAAAGAAAACGAAAAATCCGCCGCAAACGGAATTTTTGCCGACGCCGACGCGGAACAGGTGAAAAAAGCGCGGAAAAAACATCGTCTGCGTTCCTCTGTGCTTACGCTTTGTATTTCGCTTTTATCGGCGGCGTTGGTGGCGTGTGCGGTGGCAGGCACGATTTTCGGAACGGCGATCGGCTCGGCGAAAAAGAACGCGAAAATCACGGAAACGCAGGCAAAAACGATTGCGCTGGAATATTATTCGGCGAATTGCAGTTCGTCGGAAGCGACGGGCGAAGCCTATGTGAAAGATTTTGAAAAAGATCTCGAGTTTACGAAAAAACTGAAAAATTCGTATTATAAATATACGCTTGCAGTGGGAAGGCTCGGCGGCTATAAGATAGAGATCGAAATCGATTCCCGCTCGGGCGCGGTGACTTTGGTGGATTGGGAATAAAAACGCGGAAGAAAAAATTATCCGGAGGTATCGCGGATTTATCCGGTTTTCTTGCACGGGGAGATTCTGTGCATACGGGCAAACGGAGCGGCGTTATGTTTGATTTTATATTGCCTTTCGATTTATCCGTCGCGGGGGCGGCGGATAAGTTGCGCTTTTCGTGCGGGAGATTTTTAACCCCCGTGATGAAAGCGATAACGTTAAGCGGAAACATGGGGATGATTTTCGTTGTTTCCGCTTTTGTCATGTTATTTTTCAAAAAAACGAGAAGATTCGGCGTTGCCGCTCTGATCGCGATTGCGCTCGGTTTTTTATTTACCAACGTTATTTTAAAGCACGTAATCGCGCGGGAACGCCCGTTTGAGAACGTTTCGTCGAAATTTTATACATACTGGAAAGCGGCGGGTGCATTGAACGAAAGCGGCTATTCTTTCCCTTCGGGGCACACTACGGCGGCAACGGCGTTCGGCGTTTCTTTGTTCCTACATACAAAAAAACGTTGCGCGTGGTTGTTTTTGGCGATTCCCGCGGTGATGGGCTTTACCCGCATATATTTCGTCGTGCATTATGCTTCGGATATCCTGGGAGGCTTTATCGCTGGAAGCGCTGCCGCCGTAATCGCTTATTTTATCGTCGCCGCCGCTAAACGTTTAATTCGTTCCGACGGTTCCGGTACGTAAAAAACAATGAAAGGAAAGAACGGAAACGTTCGTTTTGAAAAAAATTTCCGGGAGCATTTATGCTCCCGGAAATTTTATAAATACGATCTGAAAACAAATTCAGTTATCCTGTTTTTGTTTCGCGCAAAGTAGAATCAGGCAGATTATTACGGGTAGAACGGCGATAGTTCCCGCATTGCCTTTGCAGCCGCTCTTTTCTTCGGCGGGCGCGTTTTGTTGCGCCGCTTTCACCTGCACTACCGGCGATTCCGTTTTTTCGCCGAACGATACGTCGTTCTGTGCGATTCCTTTTTTCAATGCGGTGATTGTTCCGCTTTTATCGATCGAAATCACGGAAGAATCGGAAATCGTAACGTTAAGCCGCGAAAACTCAACGCCTTCCGCAAGAGGTAAACCGAACGTTTCGCCTTCCGCTTTGGCAAGCAATTTATCGTATTTTGTCTGCTTTTCGGTTTTTACCACCAGAATCGCGTCTAAAATCTTGCGTTGCTGTCCTTCGGAACAGCGGTTTAAGCGAATATAAAGGCGAGCCGTTGCCTTGCGACGCGATAGACAATTATGCCGAAGTCTTGGCAGACGGCAAAAATTATAGTGCCGGAAACGCCGTAAAACTTATGCGGAAAACACTTTCCGAAAACGATAAGATCGATATTATCTGCGTAGGTCCGTCGTGTAATATCGCGGGGCTGATGGATAATTTGGCCGACGAGTATTCGGATAAGAACGGCATGGAACTCATCAAAGAAAAAGTCGGCAGATTGTATATAATGGGCGGTGCGTTCGTGTTTAAAGAAGGCGAAAAGCCGTTTGCCGAATGGAACGTGGAGCAGGATGTACCGTCTGCAAAGAAAACGTTTGATAAATTTCCGAGCGAAATAGTGGTTGTTCCGTCCGAAGCCGGGGCGCGGGTAGCGACGATTGCAGAAACTACGAAAGGGCTTACGAGAAAGGCGATGGAAGTCTTTTTTAAGACCGGAGACAGACGAAACGGAATAAAATACGAGGAAAACCCCGAAAGAACCCGACCGAGTTGGGATCCGCTCACTTGCATGGCGGCGATTGGTGCAGACGAATACACTTATTCCGAATACGGAAAAGTCGATGTTTCCGGAAACGGAATTACAAAGTTTAAAAAAGAAAAAACGGAGAAATGCCGTTATATGACCATGCACAACGATTTTAAGAAAGCGGAAAAGAAACTCAACGACTATTTAAAATCTTTAACACGGAGCGGTGAAAAAGCATGACAAAGATATTTAAGTCGGAAGTCTTAATATCATTTCAAGCCGATTCCCGAGCCGATGGGGATAAGCCCGTATAATTTCGAGTTTCGCGGCGGGCGAACGGAAGGAAAACTGCCTAAAAAAATCAGTGTGGAATTTCCGCCGCCTGGTTAAAAAAAGATAAAAAAATTTATGATAACATAAAAGTAAATCCGAACCACTCGCTTGTTACAAGTATTTGGTTCGGATTATATTGACTTGTCAATGACGAACAAAAAGGAGCGTCTTTTTAAGCCGAAAACAGTGTAGGCATCCACGGGGATTTGAACCACAAACATATAAAACACTGGAATGGGCGGCGGAGAACTATTGAAAAAAGTGGAGGAATATGGTATAATAATAAAAAACAAACAACGGGTATTGGTTTATGGAAAGTAAACGACATCAAAAATTATACGAGCATTATAAAACTGTTTTCGGCGAAGAACCGATTTTCAGTTTGAAACTGAAAAAGAACGTTCTGCCGACAGATATGAAGCCGATAACGACGCTTGTTTTCAAACCGACGGACGAAATGCCGTTTTGGAAACTGTGTACAATCGGCGCAAGTGATTATCTGATGCCCGAGCGAGATATAGGCTTTGGGAGAAAAGCCAACCGACGCAACGAGTATATGATGCTTATTTCGCCCGACGTCGATATTCGTAATCCTTCGGACGACGAAGACGCGCCGACGGACTGGCTATCGTTAAACTCGCTTCTTTGGGCAACTGCGGAATACGCATTCAACGAAAAAGATAACATAACCGTTTCGGACACGATAGATATGGGAATCGACGGGAAATATTGCGGCACGGTACTCTTATTACCCGAAGTATTCAAAACGCCGAGTACAGTTAAGTGCTACGTTTCCGAGCATAAATACATCAGTATATTTCAAGTAATGCCGATAACGCGAGAGTTGCTTACAAAGAAACTCAGGAAGAAAGCCAACGGTATTTATTGGCTTATGGAGCAGTTTTACACGCACGATGACGATTACAAACTTATATCGTCCAAACCGTTTGCAACGTTATAAAACTCAATGGAGCGCGAGGGCGTAATATGTCAAACACTATTTCAATAGATGAACTGATAGAACAAGAATATGAGCAACAATATTTTGAAGAGTGCAAATTTATATGGCAAAACTTTGTTCCCAAAAGTGGACAAGCCCGAAATTTGCAAGGAGAATTGTTGCGAGAAATCGAGAATATTCGTTGTGAGGCACAAGATAACGGAAATGTTAATTGGGACGACGATCTTACTTATTTTTGTGAATTTATAAAGCAATCATTGATTGAACAACCGATTTTTTCTGAACCCGAAAAAGAAAAAATATGTGTCATAATGAATTATCTCAAAGAATGCGGAGTATACGCTCAAAGATTCAACGATGGTAAAATTTCTGATAACGATGTTCTTCCTGAAAAACTTGCGTATACAAAAGACAACCTTTACGATATTATTTGCGATTTTATAGGTAGATTACAAAATAAGCACCCTGAACCTATTAAATACAGCATAAATAATTCAATAAAGAGATAATACAGTTTTACACGCACGACGACGATTACAAACTTATATCGTCCAAAACCGTTCGCAACGTTATAGACGTAGGAGTATAATATGGAAAAACCGACCGAAGAATATTTACAGGAACTGATATCAAACGCACGAAAAAAATTCGATGAGTTTTCATATTGTTTTGCGGATATTCCAAACGCAAAAATAGCATATGTGAACACACAAAAGAGAAACCTGACGGGGATGACAAAAGGGCTTCGCGGGCTTGCAGAAATGAAAGCGCATAATACGAAAGAATCATTGAAAATCAGCCCGAACTCCAAAAATTACAATAAGTTTTATAGGTCGGGCGAAAAAGTGATAAAAGTCGAGTGTTTCGTAGGCGGGCATAACGATTTGGACGTAATATACGTCGCGCAATACGACGGTGAACGACGCTATCTTTTCCCTTTTTTTGAGGATAAGAGCAAAGCCGTCGGATATCCGATTCTCGTGACGAATTTTGAAAATGGTAAAGTCACCGAAGAATACAGAGTGGACGGAAATAAGATTCTTTATGAAAAGTATGATTATTCCTTAAAAGACACGGTCGGATATTATTGCATAAACTTTGTTCCGACGGGAATTTGTCCGGTTTTGGGCGAAGAAGAAGGATATTTTAACATAAATTCGCTTGAATACAGACAGACGAAAAACGAAGTCTGGTGTCAAAAACAATAAAGGTGAAACTATGGAAAAAGTTTACGAGAAAATTCAAAAGTATAAGAAACTGGCGGTAAAAAAGCCGAAGTATTATGTTTCTATCGGTAATATTTATATCGAAGAGGGCGCTTTCAAAACCGCAACGACGTACTATCAAAAAGCCGTCGACAACGGCGTTTTGGCATATACTGTTCTTGGCGATACTTGGGGCTACCGCTCTCAATACAAAAAAGCGTTCGACGCTTATACGGAGGGCGCAAACAAAGGCGAAGCGGAGTGTTTTGCCCGTCTCGGATTTTGCTATGAAACCGGTTATGTAAAAATCGATATTCAAAAAGCAATCGAGTATTACGTCAAAGCCTCCGATTTGGGTGTCGCGACAGCGGCAAGATCTCTCGGCGATTTGTATTATTTCAATACGCCGATTGAAAATTCCGAGATCGCATACGTCAAAAACGCGCTGAAATGCTACGAGCGTGCTTTTTACCTCGGAGATATAGAGGTTGCAAAAAAGATAGGCTTTATCTACTTAAACAACGAGGAACTGAAAGATGTTCCCAAAGCCATAGAGTGGTACGAAAAAGGATTGAGCCTCGGCGAATACTCGCTTAATTTCGATTTGGCTTACGTCTATCTCAATGACAGGTTTGTTCCGCACGACTATGAAAAAGGTTTGAAATATCTTTTGGACGGCGTTCACCACAACGATCCCGAAAGCCTTTATATGTACGCAAGAGTTCGCGAAACGGGTATGTATAAGGTAGAACCCGACAAAAAGGCATATATTTATTATCTTAAAAAAGCGGCAGCACTCGGACAAGACGACGCTCTTCTCGATTTAGGGTATTACTATTATGATAAAGGCAGATACGACGATGCGCTCGATTGCTTTGCCTCATCAGATTTGAACGTTGTCGGATTATATTGGGCAATGGCGACAATTTATGAGGCAAAAAAGAAAGATTACAAAAACGCGCTTTTCTATTATCGTATGGCAATGGAAGATGATTATCCGGACGCTATCGAGAGAATGGCGGAAGCGTATCTCGGCGACGAACTCGGACTTGAAAAGGACGAGAAAACCGCCCTGAAACTTTTCAAACGAGCCGCAAAACTCGGCAACGCCGCCGCGCAGTATAATCTCGGTATGGCGTACGCTTGCGGATACTACGGCGTGACACCCGATAAAGATAAGGCACTTCATTGGCTGAAACAAAGCGTTAAAGGCGAAAATCCGTCGGCGTGCCTGCAAGTGGGGCTTTATTACTACTACACCGTCAAAACCAAAGCGGCTTATAAAAAAGCCTTTGAATTATTTACCGACGCATACAATCTCGGCGAGAACGAGGCGATTATCAATATCGGACTTTGCTATCTTCAAGGCAACGGCGTGAAAGAAGACAAAAAAGAAGCGGTTAAGTGTTTTAGGACTGCTGCCGAAAAGTACAGTTCGGGCGTTGCGTATCACAATCTCGGAATCTGTTATGAAAACGGATTTGGTGTGAGAAAAGATTATAAGAAAGCAATTGAAATGTACGGCAAAGCGGTAGAGAACGGCGAAAAAGCAGGACTTGAAGGAATTAAAAACGTTTATTTGAAGGTGGGTAAATAAAAGTTCAATACCATTAAAAAGTATTTCGAGTACGGAATACCGGTAAGGGAAACTTTATAAGCAAACGACCGACTGCGTTCATAAGAGTGCGGTCGGTCATTTTTTCGTTGATTAAGACAGAAGAAATCATACGCTCCTTATCGTGCAAAAATCCTTTTTGTGCAATCGTTAAGGGGTTGCGATTTTTTTTAAGCCAGAGAAGAACAAATCCCTACGGCGTTTTGCATAGAAAAAGACACACGCGGCGGAGTTTTATACGCTCCTTTTGCGTGTGTCCCTGTGGTGCGATCGACAGGAATTGAACATTTTTTAGTGTTTCTTGCATTCTTTTTGCTTTCAAGGAATTTCTTTATGCGCTTTCCAAATCACCGTCAATTTGTTGCGCGTTTCATATAAAAGGATTGTGCTGCCGTAAATTCACCGATTTTTTATCTGCAAGTTTTTTGACGTTTGAAAAACAAAATATAACGTCAAATTTTGAGAAAATCGAGGCGCTGAAAAAGTAAAAAAAGCATTTAAAATTTGAAAAATTGCGTTTTATCGAAAATGTTTTATGTACCGATTTTATGCAAAAAGTGTGAAAATCATATACCGATTTTATGTAAAAACACAAAAAATGCATATGTTTTATTGAAAAGTCAATGAAATACAGTCAAATTTCTATTGAAAAGTCAATAAACTCTATAAAAAAACCAAAAGATTAGCAGAAAGGGTCGCAAATTTTCTCTGCTATTTATATTTCGCGGGGCAAAAATGCATGTGATTGTGGGACAAAATTTGCAATCGGTATAAGTTGAATATAGAAAAAAAACGCGTTTCTGCTGTTTTTGGCAGAAATGCGGCATTTTTATAGTCAAGTTGGGCAGTCTGGGTTATAAGGCTTATAGAATTTAATATTTTTCGGAAAATTTTTATAAAAACAATAAAAAGTTTTCCCGTTTCGGAAAATTTATTGACAAATCAAAAAATGTTTGCTATAATAGATACAAAATCAATAAGGAGATTTGATATGGTTGAGCGCAAGGAATATTTACAAAAACTCATAGCGTGGAAAGACGAACAAGTTATAAAAGTTGTTACGGGGATACGGCGTTGCGGAAAATCTACATTGTTAGAATTATATAAGAACTATTTGCGCAATAACGGCGTTTCGGAAAATCGTATAGTAACGGTCAATTTTGAGGAACTTGAAAACGAATGGCTGCTTGATTATAAAGCGTTATATGATTATCTCGTAAAAAAACTTGATAAAAACGATACGACTTATATCTTTTTGGACGAAATACAAAAGGTGAGCGGTTTTGAAAAAGTTGTTGACAGTCTGTATGTTAAAAAGGGGGTAGACGTATATATCACGGGTTCAAATTCGTATTTGCTGTCGAGCGAACTTGCAACGTTGCTTTCGGGAAGGTATATTGAAATAAAAATGTTGCCGTTTTCTTTCAAAGAATATGCGGAAGTAAAGCAGAGTGCGGATAAAGATAAATTGTTCGCCGAGTATATGAGACAAGGCTCTTTCCCGTATGTTGCAACAATGAGAGACGGTGAAGAAAAAATAGATTCATATATAGAAGGCATATACAACACGGTTATTGTAAAAGATATAGAAGAACGTCAGAATCGCAAAGAAAAAGATCCCGCAAAAAGAAAAATAACCGATATAGCGTTGTTAAAAAATATAGCAAAGTATTTGGCGAGCGTAATCGGAAGTCCCGTATCGGTCAAGAATATAACGGATTACATCGTTTCAGCGGGGCGGAAAGTATCGCAAAACACGGTCGATGATTATATAGAAGCTTTGACGGAAGCGTTTATATATTATCCCGTCGAACGTTATGATATAAGCGGAAAACAGATATTAAAGCAAAACGTAAAGTATTATGTAGTAGATTTAGGGCTACGAAGATATTTATTACCGAAACGCGAGTACGATTTGGGGTATTCGTTGGAAAATCTCGTATATCTTGAACTTATTCGCAGAGGGTATAATGTAACGGTAGGAAAAGTCGGAACGACGGAAGTTGATTTTGTTGCACGAAAAAACGAGATAACGCAATATATACAGGTTTCCGCATCTTTGACGGATGAAAAAACTTTTGACAGAGAAATGTTTTCGCTTCGCGCAATAAAAGATAACTATCCGAAAACTATATTAACTTTGGATAAGTTTACGCTCGGAAATTATGAGGGGATAGAAGTACAGAGCGCAATCGATTGGTTTTTAAAAGATTGATTGCGAAGTCGAGAAATAATACGGAAAAACTTGAAATTGTGCCGATTATGCTTGTAAATTTGAAAAAAAGAGTTATAATTTATCCGAAGAATTTGTATAACAATAAAACTTTAAAATAATATGCAGATAATTGTTTGTTTTAAGTTGATTTTTGCATATTTTCTAGCATAATATATGCAGAAAACGAAGGTGAATAGTGCAGGATTACTGTAAGGCAAAAAAAAATCTTTGAAGTGGCAAGAGAAAATTAGCAATCGGTATAAGTTGAATATAAAAAAGCAGCGCGTTTCTAATGGATTCGGCAGAAATGCGGCGCTTTTCTATTTAAAGTTATACGTTTTAAGCAAAGAATTTCACTAAATCCATTTGTTTGCGCATAAAATCGTCGGGAAAATGCGTATACACGCGCCCGACGAGCGATTCGGGCGAATCACCCATCCATATTTTCACGATGTCCGGACGGACGTATTGCTGACATATCGTGGAAAATGTGTGTCGTAAAAAGTATTGCGTAACGGTATTGTCGTTCATCAGACGTTTAAAAACGCGGTTTAATACGTCGGTTTTATGATTGTACTCAATCGATTGCGAAAGATCGAGCCTTGCTTTCAGTTGAGAGGGAACGGGAATTTTCTTGTAAACTTTTTCGCCGTTATGTTCGTGCTTGGCGTTCAGTGCGACGATGAAGTCGTTTTCGAAATGAAAATCCGTCAGTTCCCACGGGCGCAATCCGAAATAATATTGCAGTAAAAAGAAAGGTTTGTAGTGTTCGAATTCGGGCAGGTCGATACGTTCGAAAAACGTTTGCTCTTCCTGCGGTGAAAGCGCGCGGCGGTTTGTTCTCGCCGCTTTTTTGAATTTGACGGCAAGCATAGGGTTGTAAGTAATATCGCCGTTCGCCATTGCATACAACATAATTCCTTTGAAAATCGTAAACAGCGTTTCCGTAACTCTGCCTTTTTCGGCGTCGATGATTTCGGTGATATCGCTTGTGCGAACGCGCGAAATTCTGAGATCGCCGATTTTCGGGAAAATACGCAGATTGCAATTCATTTGGTAATCGCGAAGCGTGCGCGGATCGATATTTTTCTCTTTTGTTTTCAGCCATTCCGTAGCAACGGAACGCACGGTGTTATTCGGCGATTTGATATGCTTTTTCTTGTAATTTTCGATATTTTCGGGACGAGTGGCTTCTAAGAATTTCGCTTTGACTTTCTCGATGGTTGATGCGCTGACGCAGATGCTGTAACCGCATCTTCTGTATCGTATGCAGTACGATATGGTGGTTTTATAGCGTTTAATGCGCATTATGTGCGCGGCTAACCCGTTGGCAATAAAGACTTTTTTAAATGTTTTGTCCATTTTTGCAATCTCCTTGACGGTAAAATAATGTATGGTTGTAAGGTAAGCGGGTTCGGTTGAAGGTTTTGTATCGTCTGATTGCGCGGAAAAAGAATCTTTTGCCGGGCGAAAGCTCGATAAAAGACTTTGTAAGTAGAGAGAAATGCGGTCATCGGCGTCGGGGAACGCCGTAAGACTTTTTATGTATTTTGCGGACATTTTTAAAGCGGGTTCTAAAAGTTGTTCATTCATTGATCTCCTTTTGAAAAATTTTGGTCAGCCGCCCCGTCGGGCGACGTAAACGCGTTTATTTTCTTGCCGAATTTTTCGTATAAATTGCACGTAACTTTCGGTTACGACAACAATATACCGCTTTTCGTTGAAAAATGTAATCAACCCGATTCCAAGAAAAACGAAGAAGAACCGAGCGTTATCCGCACGCAGGCAAAACGAAACAAAACTCAGCCGAACTACGGCTGAACTTTATAACCTACGCCCAAAACATCATCGGAAAAAGGCGAAGCAGTCAAGGGCGGCGTAAAAACGGAAAAATTGATAATAAAAAAGCCGCAACGAAAAAATTGCGTTGCGGGCGGTAAAAAAGCCGCGCTTTTCAACGAAAAGCGCGGCGTGAATTTTTTAAGCAATATTTTCTTCCCTTGACGGCAGAGCCTTTTTCTGATATAAAAAAGACAAAAAGGGAAGTTTTAAATATTATGGCTACTTCAAAATTCTTACTTTTTGCTGTTTACGTTCTTTTTTGTTTGCTTGGGCGATTCTCCGATAATTTTTGTATAAACTTTAGAAAAATGTGAGATTGAATTAAAACCTACCAATGCAGCGGTTTCAGAGACAGAATAATCGGAACCTTTTAATGTGTTTTCTGCTTCTTGGCAACGTATTTTGTTTAATGTGTTTATGACGGTTTCGCCGTACAGTTTTTTAAAGGCATGAGATAAATAAAATTTATTAATCGAAAACATTTCCGATAATTTATCCAAGGTAATATCTTCCTGATATTTGGAAGTTAGATATAAGTATACTTGAGAAAGAGTTGTGTTCGACGTGTCTTCCGGAGTAAAAGGCAAAGTGAATAATTTTGCTTCCCGTGCGATAGTTACGATATAATCATTAAAATATGATTGTAGCGCATATTGCCAAAACAGTTCTCTGATATTCCACTCCCATTCGATTTTTTTGATAAAATCGAAAAATTTTTCGTATTCCGAAGAAAAATCAATAAAAAACGTGTCGCGATAATCACCTTTTTGTAATGATTTAAAGGAAATATTAGTTACGCACAATACGGCGTATTCCAATTCTTCGTAAGGATGTGAAAGTTCGGTATGCCGAATGTAAGGATTATTAATAATCACCATGCCGCGCCGAATCGGAATGTCTTTATCAGCCGTACGAAAAAATCCGCGACCTTCCGTAATGAAAAAAATCTCGGCAAAATTGTGTGTGTGCTCATTTTTCGTTTGGAAATTTTTATCGTAGTGAAATCTTTCATATGAACGTATATGAAAGGCCGCAGGTTCAAACGTATTGGGAAGAATAAAAAATTGTCTCATGTTGTTATTATAACATATTTTTTTGAGAAAATCAAACAAATAGCAATATATTAAAAAAATATAGCAAGATATGACTTGAAAAGAAAATGCAACAATTATAAAATATAGTTAAGTCGGTAAGGCAAGGCTATTCTTGCTGGAATGATTTTAACGAAAGGGTAGTATTGGTAAAACGATGCGGGCGATTTGGGCAAAGGATAGTTTTCAGCAAAACACAGAATTGTGTTTTTATATAAAAATAGGTCGTTATGAGAACGCTTCATTAAAGATTGTAGCAAAAGATGTTTACAATTTATATATCAATGGCAATTTTGTTGCGTACGGTCCCGCGAGAGCTGCAAAAGGTTACGTTCGTGCGGATATATTCGATTTAACTAAATTTTGCGATCGTGAAGAAAACACTGTTTCTGTGTATGTACAGTCCAATAATACAAAAACTTTATGCTTCGCGTGGGAAAAGCCTCTGTTTGCGGCGGAAATTTTCAGCGAAGGAAAAATTGTAAAAGACTCCGCGGATTTTATATGTTTCCTTATGAGCGACAAATTGCAGAAAACAGAAAGGATGTCGTGTCAGCGTGGCTATACGGAAATTTATAAAATGCAAAAACAACGCGAGCCGTTTGATCCTTTCGCGTGGGGGAGTAAACAAACGATAGCGGTTGATATGCCGAACGAATTATTGCGTGGGGTGCCGTATGCAACAAATATTGAAACGACGGCGATCTTAATGGAAGAGGGGGGCGTATCGATCGGAAAACCTCGCATATGGGAAAACGGATTCACTGAAATGCTGGATCAGGGGAAGAATCTATTTTCGTATACGCGTAAAGAATGTGAAGAAATTATCAGTGAAGAATTGCTTTCTTTTACATTTCATCGTGAGAAGAAAGAATTATTGCACAAATATAAATTATATCGGTTCGAGAGTGTACATTGCGGAAAATTCAGAATCAAAGTAAAATGTGACCGACCGGTAACAATTTGGCTGACATACGACGATATTTTAATTGACGGATATATTAACTTTAACCGGGAACAGATTATTCACGGTTTGAAGTGGGAACTTGCAACGGGAGAATACGATTTATATTCCCAGGAAGTATATTCGGCGAAGTTTATCGCTTTGATTTCAGATAACGATATCGAAATTTGTTCGGTTTCGATGGTTCGGATAGAAAATGCTCAAACGATGGTGCGTTCGGAAGATATAAGCGACGAAGAATTACAATTGATCGTAAAAGCGGCGGAAAATACATTCAAGCAAAATGCTTATGATCTTCTTATGGATTGTCCTACGAGAGAAAGGGCGGGTTACCTTTGCGATGGATATTTCACCGCAAAAGCGGAAAAATTTTTTACGGGAAGCAACCTCGTTGAAAAAAATTTTCTTGAAAATTATCTTTTATATAACGGGAAAGATTTTTCCGATCCCGGTATTATGCCGATGTGTTATCCTTCTGATTCTTCCGGTAACGGTATATATATTCCGAATTGGATTTTATGGTATGTGCTTGAACTTGGAGATTATTTGAAAAGGACGGGTGATAAGGAGTTTATCGAAAAACATACAAAGAGGCTGCGTGATATTCTGAAATTTTTTAAAAAATATGAAAACGAATACGGTTTTCTCGAAAATTTAGAAAGTTGGGTATTTATCGAATGGAGCAAAGCGAGCGATTTTATAGAAGGCGTTAATTTTCCGTCAAATATTTTATATGCGGCAGCGTTGGAAGAAGCGGGAAACATGCTCGGAAATAAAGATTTGATGGAAAAAGCGGAATATTTGAAACGGACGATACGAAAAATTTCATTTAAGGATGGTATTTTTCATGATAACGCTGTGCGGAAAGACGGACATCTCGTAATAACCGATAATGTGAGTGAAGTTTGTCAGGATTATGCCTTATATTTCGGAATAGCCGATAGAAACGATAAAGATTTTTACGAACGCTTTTTGAATAGATTCGAGATAGGAAAGGAACAAAATAATATTTGTGAATCAAATATGTTCACCGGATATGTGATCAGGTTGCTGATTTTACAGAGAGAGGGCGAACACAACCGTGTTTTAGATGAGTGTAAAGAAAAATTTTTACCGATGGCGAAACGTACGGGAACAATCTGGGAACTTTTTGCTGAAAATGCAAGTTGCAATCACGGGTTCGGATCGATTGTCGGTAAGATTGTATATGAAAGTTTTATGGCAGGAGGAAAGTAAAAAATGGAGCGGCAGACAATCGTAAACAGGTTGTGGCAGAAACCGAAAACGATTCGGTCGACAGGAGAAACAATTGTTTTATGGGTGGTTTTTATCCTTTTGGCATTGTACGCGGCTTCACTTTTGTATCCGTTTATATATTTGTTTTTCGGGTCGTTTAAGGGAGCTCTTGAGTTCAGAAAGAACCCGTTGGGTATGCCCGAAAACTGGAATACGAAAAATTATAAACTGATTTTCGATAACTACAATATGGGGGAGATGTTTTTCAATTCGATTACGCTCACTTTCGGTAACACAATTGTATCGATGTTGCTCTCGTGTATGGCTGCGTATGTTTTGTCGAAATATCGTTTTAAAGGCAACGAATTCGTCTATACCGCTGTCATCGTGGCTTCGATGATTCCTACGGTGGCGGCATTACCCGCTACATACAAACTGATGAGCGATACCGGTTTGATGGATTCGTATGTAGGAATGATTTTGTTGCAATGTGGGGCGTTCGGCGGCTCGTTTATGTATCTGCACGCATATTTTAAAGGAATACCATGGTCGTATGCGGAAAGTGCGATGCTGGATGGAGCAAGCGAACTTCGCGTGTTTTTTACGATTATGATTCCGCTTGCGAGAAAAAGTATTCTGACTTTTTCAATTATTCGTTTTTTAGGATTCTGGAATGATTATTGGTTGCCGTCATTATTTTACTCGGAACATCCTACCGTGGCGGTAGGGCTTTCACAAATCTCTGCGAAAGTGGCAAATAGAAACGATCCCGTGTTGTTTGCGGCAATGATTATTTCTGTAGTGCCCGTGTTGATTTTCTACACGGCATTTCAAAAACAGCTGATGGGAAATACAATCGGCGGAGGGTTGAAAGAATGAGCGCGGCGATAGCGGAAAACAAAGAAAAGAAAAAATTTTGGACAATGAAACGTAAGCGACTTTGTTTTATCTGGGGGATGCTCGCGTTGCCGTTATTGCAATGGCTGGTCTTTTTCGTGTACGTCAATCTCGATTCCATAGCGATGTCGTTTCAGCAAATCGACTACGCTTCCGGTAAAGTGGTGTGGACGATAGACAACTACGCTCGATTCGGGAGAGAATTCAAACTGTTGCCTCAGATGAGAAACGCGATTAAAAATTCGGTGTTTGCGGGATTGAACGACGCGCTTCTTGCGATGATTTCCGTAATGCTTGCCTATATCTTTTATAAAAAGGTGCCGGGCAGAGGATTTTTCAGAATCGTGTTTTTCCTGCCTTCGATCATTTCGATCGTAGTGTATACGATGGCGTACAAATATATGTTTGCAAACGGCGGACCGATCAATTCGCTACTGCAAAAAGCCGGTATGCGATTAAGCGATATTCCGCTGTGGTTCGGAGATAAACATTGGGCGTTTCGACTGGTGCTGATTTACTGCCTTTGGGTAGGTACAGGATATAACGTTCTTATTTTAGGCGGTGCGATAGAAAATCTGCCGGAAGAGGTAATGGAATATTCAAAAATCGAAGGCGTGGGAATGCTCAGAGAGTTGTTTCAAATCGTAATTCCTATGATTTGGCCTACACTTGCGGTGTCTTTTCTCGGCTGTATCACTACGGTGTTTACTATGTTTATTCAAGTGGACCTGCTTACGGAAGGCGGTCCGGATCAATCTTCGCAAACAATCGCGTATCTGATCAACGGACTGATAAAGAGTTCCAACGCGAATCTTGAATGGGGCGCGTGTATGGGGATTTGTTTCACTGTGATTGCAACGCCGTTTATTGTAGTCGCAAGAAAACTTTTGGATAAAACGTCGGAAAAATTCGGTTTTTAACGTGCAAATTAAATTATTTATGGGAGGACTGAAAATGAAGAAAAAATTATTGAAAAACACTGCGTTGTTAGCCGCGTTCGCTTGTATCGCAGGCGGCGCGTTGCCCACGGTGAACGCGTTCGCTTCGGCAAAGACTACGAAGTATGGAGACGATTTCAATAATATGGAACAAGTGGGCGATTACGATCGTTCGCTTTGGAGCGCGTATTCCGCAAACGGCGGTGAAAATACGTCCGTAAAAGTAGAGGCGTTGAAAGCCGCTTCTACCGCTTGCAAAATGACGGGAATCGGCAGCGCAAACGGCGAGGAAGTCGCTCTTACGACAAAAGACAAAATTTCAGATTTAAAACAGCTTACGTTTGATTTGAAGATGCCTGCAAGCGGCGATTGGTTTGCGCTCGGTTTTTGGGGCGGCGAAAAAGAGAAGTACGTGGCGGATTGGGGCAAGGGAGATCCGCAATGCTATAATTCCTGGATGATTTCCGTTGGTTCGCCTTTTGTCGGAAGTTGGGGGGACTGGGGTATCGACGATGCGACGAATCTGTGGCTCAGCGTGAAAATCGTACCGAAATCGGCTACGGCGGCAGACGTATATATCGCAAAACGCGGCGATGCGTTCCCCGCAGAAGGAAAGGAAAAAACGCTCGGCAACGGATTCTCGTTCTCGGATTGTTATGTTGCGTTTGCGAATTACAACAGCGGCAGCGGGCACGCGGATTATACTTTGGATAATATTTCGATTACCGACGGAGAGAATTGTTATACGGAAGATTTCGAACAGTTTAAAGATTATGACGAATCAGCCGAAACGAAGCCAGAAATGAAATATTTCGAAGTCGTTTTGCGGGATCCTGCCAAAAAGTTGCTTCTTTCTTATCCGTACGAAGCGGGCGTAAACAAACTGGCGTTCGAAAACGCTCAAAAGGGCGACCGTTTGATGGGAAAAACGAAAATCGAAAAAGAAGATAAATACATCGGCAACACGCAAGAGGTGTTTTCTGCGTCGTTCGAACTGACTTTTTCTCACAACGTTACGGAATCGGAAACGATTGCTTATATCTTCGGGCTTTCTGCCGTTTCGGGTAATCCGTTCGAGGATTGCTGGGCATACGAAATGGGAAAAAACGGCGGTAAAATCGTAAAATATAACGAAAGCGGGGAAAGCGTTTCGTTGGAAAATAATGAAAACGACTTTTCTTCTCTTGCCGAAAACGGCGCAAAAATTACGCTTTCGCTCACGAAAAAGGGTACGTTCACGGTGGCTGAAAACGGCGAAAACGTACTTACCTTTGACGGCGTGGATAAATACGCGGGCTATGCGGGATTTGCAGCGGCTTCGGAGATTTCTTCTACGGTATATCTCGACGACGTATTCGTTTCGAACACTACGTACACGTGTTACCGTACGAAGTCGGTACAAACGAATTTTTCCACAACCTATTTCGGCGAAGAAGGCAACGAAGATTTTGTGAGCCATTCCGAAGTCGGCTCGATGAAATACGAAAACGGTGAAATGGTTTGGGATTGTTTATCCGACGGCTCATATTTCGGTTCGGCTTATCAATACGATTCGTTCGTAATGGATTTTAAACTGACAAGCGTGAAAACGAGCCTCGACGGTAAAGAAGAACGTCTCGGAACGGTGCCTAATCGTTGGATCGGCGTCGATTTCGGCAGAAGTACTAAAAACCGTACGGATTACGGTTCGGTGGCAACGTTGACGATGGCGATTACGCCACATACGAAAGATTATTCCGATCCGAGCGACGGAGAAGCGTGGGATCTTCCCGAAAGTTGGGATACTGCGGATATCGGTTGGTACAAAAAGGAGGGCAGTTCGGCAAGTGCTACTTCGTACAAACAAGAAAAAACCGTGCCTGCATCGTATTTCAAAGATATTTCTTACGATGGCGTAAACGTTTTGCGTGAAGAAATTAAGGCAGACGACGCGTTATGCGTGCGGATTTCGTATAAAGAAGGCAAAATTTCACTGTATATGAAAAAAGCGAGTGAGGGGACGTATACATTGTACGGCACGGTGGAAAATATCGATGCCGACGGTTACGTCGCGCTTGTATGCACAGGCTATGCTTTCTGTTCGATCGATGATTTTTCCGTAACGAACACTTCCGAAATTTATGAATTACCCGATACGCCCGTTCCCGACGGCTCCGGGCAGAAAGAAACGGAAGTGATTTACGATCGCGGAAACGTGGATGTAAACTGGAACGAAGAACTTGATTTAAACAAACAGTCTTCGGGGTGCGGCGGCGTACTTTCTGCGTCGGTGGGGTTGAGCGGAATCGTGGCTGCGGTATGCGCGGCGGTCGTTGCGGAAAATAAACGTAAAGGGGGCAAAAAATGAAAGCGAAAAAGTTAGCCGCCGTTGCGCTTGCTTCAATGTTTTTACCTGCTCTTTCGTGTTGTAAAAACAAAGAAGTTTCCGTTCCCGAATTTTCTGGTGCGGGAGGCGTGAATTTTACGGCGTATGCCGCCCCCACCGTGGAAAGAAAGGTGGACGGGCTGACGGAAGAACATTATAAAAAATTATCCGAGGCGGGCTTTAATAAGGCGGTGGCGTTGTACGAGGGCGCGTCGACTGCGCGCGGAAGCGATACGTACGAAACGATTGCGAAGCGTAGCGAAAAGGCGCAGGCAGACGCCCTTGCCGCGCTGAATCTTGCCGAAAAGTACGGCGTTAAATACTATGTTCGCGATTGGTCGTTTTACGGGCTGGGCAAAAATTTCAAAGACATTACAACCAAAGAGCAATTCGAAAAAGTGATTTCGAAAATGTTTGACGAAAACAACGCGTATATCAAACACTCTGCTTACGGCGGTAATTTCGGGTTCGACGAGCCTGATATCAAAGAGATGGAAACAATCAAATGGCAGGCGGAATTGTACAATAAATACGTGGCGCAAAACGGCAACGGCGGCGAGTTGTTCGTAAATCTTTTGCCTGCATACGTGGCCGATAATTCGGCGGCGCTCGATCCCGATAAGCAAACTACGTACACGGAATATGTAGACTATTATTTCGAAAACATCGCGCCGCTTCTGGGATACGTAAGCTACGATTATTACCCGCTTAAAGTAACCGGCAACGGAAAAAAATACGTGCGTAATACCTATTATTACAATTACGAAATGATGGCGGAGCGTTGTAAAAAGGGCGGATATGAATTGCGTGCGTTTGTACAGGCAAAGGGAGATTTTACCGGTACGCGTAATTTGTCGGGCGTGGGCGATCTGCGCTTTCAGATTTATTCCGGAATGGCGTTCGGTTGTCGTGAGTTTACTTACTATACCTATTCTTCCGGGGTAAGCGAAACCAACTATACATCGGAAGACGGCTACTCGTTGTACGATTTTAACACTGGAAAATATACCTGGCTTTATGACGCGGCTAAAACGGTGAACAACGAAGTACACGCGATGGAATCGGCTTACGCGGCGTACGAATGGGAAGGCGTAATGTATAAAAATGCCGACGAAATGTATGAAAATCAGCTGTTCGCAAACCTTGATTCTCCGCTTGAATCGCACGAAAAAATCAGCATAGAGTCTTGCTCGCAAGATACCCTTGTGGGGACGTTTATAGCAAAAGACGAGTCGAGCGCAAATAAAAATGCATTTATGATAGTGAATTCCGCCGATCCCTCGACGGATAAAGACGACGAGGTAACGCTGAAATTCAACGGCGCGAAAAGTCTTTTGATGTATCGTTTGGGGCAGAAGATAGTAGTGCCTCTTTCGAAAGACGGTACGTATACGTTTAAATTATATCCGGGCGAAGGTAGGTTTGTAATTCCGCTTTCGTAAATCAAATATCAAAGGAGAAAAGCGATGAATAAAAAATTTTTGAAAACATTGAGCGTTGCGCTCGCGTGCGTAACCGTCGGGGCTTGTATGGCTTCGTGCGGCGGGAAAAACGATGAAGACGAGGACATCGGCGACAAAAGAGTTTTGAAATTAGAAGTTTTGGAAGGCGGTATTGATCAAACCGCTTATAAAGAACTTGCCAAAGCTTATATGGCGAAGAATCCCGACGTTTACATTAAAATCGTAGCAAATCCGGAAATCAATTCCGACGTATCTTCGCGGTTGCAGAACAGTAAAAATCTTGCGGATATTTTTTCCGTACGCAGTATCGAAGCAATCAAGCGTTGGACAGTGAAAGACTGGGTGGCAGATATCAACGACGTGTATTCTGCAACGCTTTCCACGGGAAAAACCGTATCGGAAACGATGACGGGAAAAGCGGAAACGGTATGCACGTACAACGGAAATCGTTATGCCGTACCGGAATATATGGCGATGGAAGGGTATGTATACAATAAAACTTTATTCGACAGATATGGTTGGAAAATTCCCGAAACCACCGCAGAACTCGAAACGCTTTGTAAAAAGATTTTAGCCGATACAAATAATCAGGTTGCGCCCATCGTGTATTGCCATTCGGCAGACGGGTATTTGTACTACGCTACGAACAACTGGGATTTTCAGTATAGCGGCATTTCGAAATTAGACAGTTTTTATACATACGAAAACGCAGAAGTGTTTTCTCCCGAAAACTCGCAGGGTAAATTGCTGGCATTGCAAAATCTTCAAAAATTCTACGGCAGCGATTCGAAATACGTAATGGAGCGCAGTCAGAGTAAAGACTATATCGAAGCGCAAACGAACCTTGTACTCGGGCGAGCTGCGATGATGCTGAACGGCTCGTGGTTTGAAAACGAGATGAAAGACGTTCTTGCCGACCTCCCGGGCGAAGAATTCGGTATGTTTGCCGTGCCGCAGATGTCCGACACAAGCGGCACGCCGCTGAGATATACGGGGTATACCACCGAAGGAAATAAGCGCGTGATCGAATCGGGCTACGGCGCGTATTATTTCATTCCGAAAGCCGCGGCGAACGTGGCAGACGCAAAAGCCTTTCTTACGTGGCTGAGCGAACCGGAAGCGAATGTGATTTATACGAAGTACACGAACGGCTACCGTCCGTTTGAATACGAAACCGACCCCGCTGCCGATGTGTATTCGGATATGAGCGCGTTCGGAAAAAGTATTCTTACGATGGCGAGCACGCATTATTTGTACGTGCCGAACGTAACGAATCAACTTGCCATCGAAGGCAAAGTAGATTACTGGGGCAACGGCGGTTATCCGTTCCTTACGGTAATCGGTGGAGGAAATCCGTCGGACGTGATCAAAGAATTATACAATACCGTGAAGCAGACGTATGAGGCAAACGCATAGCAACGCGTGAAATTGCCAATAAAATGGGAAAACGCTATGGATTTACGGCGATTTGATATTAAAAGCGAAAAAACTATAACTTCGTGGGACGAAGGTTTGCCGCTCGGTAACGGTAAACTCGGTTGTCTGATTTACGGCAACAATCCGTTACGGCTTTCACTGGATCGCGGAGATTTATGGGACGCTCGTCCGAATCCCGCTACGCTTGAAAAGGCTTTTAATTATGAAAATTTAATTCGTCTTTCGCTAAGCGAAAACGAGAAAGAGCAAGCCGAGCGGACGCGGCTTTTCGAAAGAATTTATGATGAAAAGCCGTATCCGTCAAAGATCACCGCGGGCAGGATAGAACTCGGTTTCGGGAGCGGAAACGTGCGTTCCCGTTTAAGAATCGGTACGGGAATCGCTGAAATTCGCGGTGAGAAATGGCGGGCGCAAGCGTTTATGCACGCAACTCGTTTCATCGGCGTGATGAAAATAACGGGAGATTTTACGCTGAATTTACGAGTGCCCGTCTATATTTCCGAGGGTGAATCAAACGGCGGTTTAGCCTATCCGAAAGCAGAAATCGTTCACACCGAAGGCTTTACTTATTACGTTCAGAACACAAAAACGGATTTTTCATACGGAATCGTTGTGTTGTCTGTGAAAAAAGAATGCTATACCTATTTGTATTTCACGGTAACGCATAACGGCGGCAATGCGGAAAAAGATTTTATTTCGGAAGCGGAAGCCGAACTTTCGGCGGTTGCCGCGGAAGAATACGAAGCGTTGAAGAAAGAGCATTGCGCGTGGTGGAAGCGATTTTGGAATAAATCCGAAATTTCACTCGGCGACAGCGCGCTTGAAAAATGTTATTATCGCTCGTGGTATCTTTTCGGATCGTGCAGTCGCAAGGGTTTTTATCCGATGCCCTTGCAAGGGGTCTGGACGGCAGATAACGATAAATTGCCTCCGTGGCGAGGCGATTATCATCACGATACAAATACGCAACTTTCTTATAGCGCATATTTAAAAGCCAACCGCTTGGAAGAAGGAGAGGCTTTTATCGATTATTTGTGGAAATTAAAGCCGCAATTTGAAAAATTCGCAAAAGAATTTTACGGAACGCAAGGGTTGCTCATTCCCGGTGTGTCCACAATCGACGGAAAACCGATGGGTGGCTGGGCACAATATTCCTTATCGCCGACAATGTCGATTTGGGTGGCGCAGAGTTTTGATGAATATTATTTATATACGTGTGACGAAACGTTTTTAAAACAGCGCGCATATCCGTTTTTCAAAGAAATAGGTGAGGCTTTCCTCGGAATTTTACAGGAGCGAAACGGGAAATTGTATTTACCTCTTTCTACATCTCCCGAAATTTTCGATGATACGGAAAAAGCATATTTAGAGCCGAATTCAAACTTCGACCTCTCTCTTTTAAGGTATCTTTTCAAGACTTTGATTGGTTATTGTCGAATTTTAGGCGAAGAGCAAAGCCGTTATGAAAGTGCGTTATCGAAACTTGATGAAATCGCGGTGATCGACGGGTATATCGCCTTGGATTCTAAACGCCGTTTGAACGAATCACATCGGCATTTTTCACATTTAATGTGCTTATACCCTTTGCATTTAATCGATTACGATACAGAAGAACACAAAAAATTGTATAAATCCGCGCTTGCGGAAGAAGAATCTCTCGGTACGGATATGTGGGTGGGTTTTTCTTTTCCGATGTGTGCACAGATTTACGCTATGGCGCTGGACGGCGACGGAGCGTATTTGAAATTACGCCGATTTTGCGATGGATTTGTGGCGAAAAACGGCTTTCATTTAAACGGCGATTTTAAAAATAAGGGCTATTCGTCTTTTCATTATCGTCCGTTTACGCTGGAAGCATTATTTGGTTTTTGTGATGCGCTACAAGAAACATTGTTACAAGATCATCAGGGCTACATACACGTGTTTCCGGCTCTTTCGGCGGCAGAAAAAAAGAAAAATGTTTCATTCAGGCGATTGAGATGTTCCGGTGGAGTCCTTATTGATGCTACGGCAGCAAAAGGAATTCTTACGGAGGTGACGATTTCGGCGAAAAAAGAAATAGAAATTAAGTTGAAAAATACTTTCGTTGGAGAGATAGAAACGATATACCGCGGAAAGAACGTAAATTATCTGCTTGAAAACGATTTTCTCGTTTTCAGGTTAAAAAAAGGAAAAACGAAATTGCGACTTCTGCAAGCGCTTCGAGGCGAAAAAGCGCATAAGGATGTCGCGTATCGGATAAAAAATCAATCAGGAGGAAAATAATGAAACACAAACAACATTTAATGCTTTCGCTGGGGCTTGCCGGGTTATTCTTTACAGCAGCCGGATGTCTGACAAGTATATCGCATAGGGCTTTTGCCGAAGACAAAAAACCTGCAGTTACAATGCTGTCGGGAGCAAGTGTGCGAAAAGACGGGGAAATGCCTGGTTTGAAATTTTCGGCAAATATTGAAGATTATGATGCTGAAGCGCAGTACGGTATGCTGATCCTTCCCGAAGAGGTAATGGATAAATATACGTTTAACAACGATTATATTTCCGTACTTGATGCCGACAAAAATGCGGCGGGAAAGTATATCAATCAAATTTGCCATCCGTATTCAACTGGAGAGACTTCGTGGCGCATTTCTCTTTCTCTCGTAAATATTTTGCCGCAAAATTATACGCAAAGTTTTACGGGGATTGCATACGAACTGAAAGACGAAGGGTATAGTTATGCGGAAATAGATCGTTGGAACAATTCTCGCAGCGTATCAATGGTGGCACAACTTGCTCTTGAATACGAAACAAATCTTACCGGTGAGCAAAGAAAAAATTTGGACACTTACGCAAATCCTGGTGCGGGAATCGATAAGAGCGAATATATGGGCAATGCCATAGAAGAATTGGTGGGAACGAACTATTCTTATACCGATTACGTTGCGGCGATCGATATCGATAAATTAAGCGAAAGTGCGCCGATGAGTATGATTACGAAAAAATCATATCCCGGAGGCACAACGATTTCGTTTGACGCTTATAAAGAAAGCGGAACAAAAGAAGGAACATGGTGGGGTATTTGTTGGACAACAGATTCTTCTGATGTGGACTTATATAAGTGGACGACAGGTAATGGAAAAACGTTTTCTGTTACGGATGAAACATGGACGCATTGCACTGCTACACTTCCCGAAGACGAAAAAGAGTATTATGTGTATTTTGTAGGAGCAAAAGGCGAATGGAATGGAAAGAAATTGCATTTAGATAATTTTTCCATGGCTGGTGAAGTAGACGCATTTCAATCGCTTTCCGGAGGGCTGTTTAACGTTGATGAAAACATATCTCTTGCAAATAACGGTAACGTTTTTGCGATTCCTTCCGAAAATGGTTCGGATTATTGCGTAATGCTTGATGTTGCAAAACAAGGAGAAGTCTCACGGTTGTATACGGGGCAAAGTTATCCCGCGGGTACGCAAGTGAGTTTCCGTTATTTTATTTCCGAAGACGCAACGATGACGTGGGCGAGATTTTCACGTATAAACGTTCATTCTTCCGATATATACGCGGGGGATTTTTCTCTGCTTAATTCAGAAAAAGGCGTATGGCATACGTTTACTCAGACCGTATCGGAAGATAATATGTATTATCATATCGTCAGCGAAGCGGGTAAGAGCGGAAAACTGTATATCGATGATTTTACTATAGAGTTGCCAGATGGTACAACATTGCGCGACGGAGTGGAAGAACCGCTCGGCACGGGACTGCTGACGGGTGATAAAGCAGCGGTGCGAAGAGAAGGGATTCCCGCAGACAAACCTTCTGCTTTGGGCATTATCGGAAATGCAATCGGCGGCAACGAAAAGATAGCGGTTGTTACGAAAGTTCCGTATTCTTCGATTTCTGAAATTACGTTCGACGCCAAGGCGTCTGCCGATTTCGGTGCGGATCGGTGGGGATTGGGATTAACGTCTGCGAAAGGAACATATAATTATTACACTCCGTTTGCAAGTGCCGAACTCGATAAAACGGCGAATGAGTGGGTGTCTTATAAATATCTGTTTCATCCCGGAGTGTATAATGATTATGTGAAAGTATTCAGAAAAACATCCGGGGATAATGAATATACGCAGATAAAAGAGAACAACGTTTCAGGATTCAATGTTTCAAACGCTTATTATATCTATTTACAGATTTGTCCGGGCAGCGGGGTCAATGTACCGTCTACGGTGCTTTCTGTAGATAATTTCTGCATTAAAACGAAAGATGACACAATTTATACAGATGATTTTTCTTTGGGCGCAACGGCAGGCTTGTTTGAAGAAGCCACTACAACCGACGGACTCGTGCATTGTGAAGGGGTAAGCGACGGCAGCGTAAATTATGCCTTTAATTCGTTACTTTGCGAGGGAAAGATAAGCGAAGTGATAAACAGCGGAGGATATTCATATTTCACTTCGGTAAATTCTGTGAACGTTGGCGATCTACCCGCAACAACGCTTATTCTTGAAGGCAAAATTTCTTATGAAATTTCGGGCGAGAAAGAATTTGCCGTTGCTCTTTCTTACGGCTCGGCTATGGCAGGATATTTATATGCAAATAATTCCGTACTCGCGTTGTATAACGGAGAGCAAAAGGACAACGAAATTTACGTGAATGCCGTACAGACTTTGTACCTTGCGGTTACCGCGGGAGGCAGAGTATTTGTGAAAACAGATACGGACGGCAATTACGTTTATATGGGTATGGTGGCAACCGTAAGCGGTATTAAAATCGTAGGATTCGGCGGTACGGGCTTTGTTAAATTCAATGAAATTTCAATTAAGACTTATTCCAAGGTGAAAGAACCGACATATCAATCGGAGGAACATATCAATATTGTGGCATATTCTTCCGTGCCGGCATCGCTTATGAACGACGAGCAGTTTGAAAAACTTTCCTCGGCGGGATTTACCAAGGCGCTGGGTCTTCTTGAAGGGAGAGTAGGACTTTCGGAAAATATGACTGAGGAAGAAATTCGGGGAAAATTAAACGATTTATATGCTCAGGTGAATAAAGATGCGGAAAAAGCGTTGTCGCTTGCGGAAAAATATAATATAGAGTATTACGTTTTTAATGAACTTCTGTATAATATTGAAAGATATACGAATATTTCTGCGGCGGACTATGTAAAAATATTACTTGAAAATGCACCGTATACCGAAAGTATGGCTTATGCGGGAAATTTTCTTGCCGATGAACCTACGGCAGATGAACTTTCCGCTTTGACTGAAGCCTATAACGCCTATAAGGCGGCGGGAGGCAAAGAAGCGTTTATCAATTTGTTGCCCTATGAGGGTGAAAGCGGAATCGGTGCGTTATGGAACAAAGGATGGAAAAATTATCAGACCTATATATCCGAATATGTGAAAAACATCGGGAAAAAAGCCGGATATATCAGTTTTGACCATTATGCGTTTCTAACGGACTCAATCGGGGCATATCATTTGCAGAACCTTGAATATATTGCAAGCATGGCAAAAGAAAACGATATTGAATTGCGTACATTTGTATGGGCTCTTGCGAAAGATAGTGAAAAACACCGAGCGGTTACTTCCGTAGACGACCTTCGTTTTCAATTAAACAGCGCGTTGTGTTTCGGCGCAAAACAGATTTCTTATTTTATGTATTCCTGCAATACCGATACTGAAGATAGTACAACGGGGCTGATCAATTCCAAAACGGGAGCGGAATCTGCCGTATATGCGTTTGCAAAACAGGCAAATAACGAAATTCACTCGTTTGAGAAGGCTTATCTGAATTTTGAGTGGGATAGTTTTTATACAATGGGAACTTGTTCGCAATTTTCCAATATTCAGGGCACGGCAAAAAAATCCGAGAGGATGGCAACGATTTCTTCTTCTGGCAATATTTTGATTGGGAATTTTAAAGATAAAGACAATTTGTATGATTATGACGCAGCCGATGGCTTTATGGTAATGAATTATGCCGATCCTGCAAAAGAGTTATCGGCGAGCGACGTAACAATAACGTTTAATAATGCAACACGTGCGATTGTGTATCTGAACGGTACGCGTACGGTGGTTAATCTTTCGGCTGGCTCGTTTACACTCTCTCTGACTGCTGGAAACGGCGCGTTTATCATACCGCTTACCGATGTGAAATAACGGAGGCAATAAAAAATGAAGAAATATTACGAAACTTTAAAAATAACGGTAACCGAAATCGGCGAAACGGATATTGTACGCACTTCGCTTGGTGTTATGAATGATGAAACAGATACTGTAAAAGACGGCTATACTGAGAAATGGTGGGAGTTTTGATCTGAATTTACCGGAACAATGGATGATAATCGGTGCGGGTTTGTTTAAGGAGCGATAAATGGATAATACAATCAGATTCGGCTTTTGGAATTATGTGGAAAGCGGTGTTTTAAAGAAAGAAGAGGTGGCTGAATGGAAAAAAATGCACTTCGATCTTCCGATGAGTTTCACGTTTGACGAGCGAAAACATGATAAACGCGATATGCTTGCATTGCTCGATGAGTGTGAAAAATATGGACTGAAACTGATAATATGCGATCAACGTACGCATTTCAGAACACTTTTGCTGGAAGACCGCGATAAATTTATAGCAGGCGTAAAGCAGGCTTATACCGATTTCGGGACGCACGGTGCGGCATTCGGCTTTTTTGTGGGGGATGAGCCCGCACCGAATGAAACGGAGATTTTTATCGAAGCGGTAAAAATTGTTATTGAAGAAATGCCAGGATTAACGCCGTTTGCTAATCTTGTACCTTATTGGGGTGGCGGTTCGGATTTCGATATGCTTGTCGGGGCAAGTGAACGCGAGCATACGGAAATTGTTGAAAAAATACTGAAAGAAACTAAAATACCTTTGATCGGATATGATCAGTATACACAGTGTTTAGACGATAATTATAATACAGAATGTGGGATTAACAGTTATTTTTACGTGCTGGATCAATATCATAAACTTACAAAAAAATACGGAATACCTTTTTATGTAACGCTTCTTTCTTGTGGACACTGGAGTTTCCGAACTCCGACGGAAGAAGATATCCGTTGGCAAATTTATACAGCATTGGCTCATGGCGCGCGGGGGATATTATGGTTTCATTTATATGGTTACGATGCCGGAACCAGTTATGTGGGCAATCCGTTTGTTCTGTGTGGAAACGATGTTCTGAAAACACCTCTGTACGATGCGATTTTAAGGCAGCAGGCAATATTTAATGCTTATTACAGGCCGCAATTTGAGAAGATGGAAATGACGGCGGTATATCATACCGGGCATATTTATGATCCGCAGAAACGGTTCTGTGCCGATGATATGTTGTCAGATATAAACGGAAAATTTTCATATCCTACAATTATTACTTATTATAAAGAATATATTACGAAAAAGAAATGGATTTCGGTTGTGAATGCACATCAGCGCCATGCCAATAGAATCACTTTAAAATATGCAAATGGGAAAGAAGAAAGTTTTTGGTTGGCTGCAGGAGAAATGAGGCTGATAGATCCAGAAAAACAAAAACGATAAAAAGAAGGGAAGTAAAGAAATGAAGAAAGGAAGATTTACAATACCGACGGACGAAAGTTTTGTGGAAGGGACGAAAGCGATCGCGGAGAAATGGGGAGCGGACGCGGTGCGTGATTGCGACGGAACGCGTCTGCCGAAGAACGCGGGACAATTCGGGAAGGTGTACAACACGTATTTCGTGGTGCGCGGAGATAACGACTGGGCGCGGACGCATCCGGAGGAAGCGCAGCGGATATTTCTGCTTTCAGAGCGGAAACTTGCCGTAGGCAAGACAACGGAAATAGAAATCATGAAGGGATTTCTCGCTGACGAATTTTCGCCGGACTATACGTATATCGGATTATGGCAGGTATACGATCGCACCACGGGGGAAGAAGTACCGCGCAACGACTGGCAGGCAGACGAGAAAAGCGGAGTCGTAACGATAGAAAATTGCAAAGAATTCCACGAATACACGGTAACGTTTCTTGCGCGCGTAACGTGGCATCCGGTGCAGATATACAATTACATAACGAACGAATGGACGTGCGAGAAGCAACTGACGTACGATCCCGCGTTTCCGGCGACGAAGAAGTATATCGTGGAGCATATGAAGAAGTGGTGCGAAGAGAATCCTGAAACGAACGTGGTGCGATTCACGACGTTTTTGTATCAGTTCACGCTGATTTTCAACGACCTCGGAAAAGAGAAACAGGTGGAGTGGTTCGGGTATGCGCAGACGGCGAATCCCGTGCTGATGGCGGGTTTTGAAAAAGAAAGCGGAATAAAACTGGTAGCGGAAGATTTCGTGGACAGCGGGTATTATAACAACTGTTTCAGAACGCCCACGGAAAAGTTCAAAAAGTATATGGACTATGTGGAAATGTTCGTAAGCAAAACGATTAAAGAGCTTGTGGAAATCTGCCACGGATACGGAAAAGAAGCGATGATGTTCTTAGGAGACGACTGGATAGGCAGCGAGCCGTACGGAGAACATTTCAAAGATATGGGGCTGGACGCCGTGGTGGGCTCGGTAGGCGGCGGAGTAACGGTGAGAATGTTATCGGAAATTCCGCACGTAAAATACCACGAAGGGAGATTTCTGCCGTACTTCTTTCCCGATACGTTTTTTGAGGGAAACGAAAAGAACGCGGTGGAAGAATTGAACCGCAACTGGCGGACGGCAAGGCGTGCAATCATGCGGAAACCGATAGACCGCATGGGATTCGGCGGGTATCTTTCGCTGGCGGCGAAATTTCCGGCGTTTGTAGACCGTGTGGCGGAAGTGGCGGACGAATTCCGGACGATATACGCGGCGGTGGATAACAAAAAACCGTGGTGCAGGCTGAAAGCGGGGCTGCTGAACGCCTGGGGAAAGAAGAGAAGTTGGATGAGCCATATGGTGGCGCACGAACTCTGGTATCAGCAGATCTATTCGTATCAGGGGATACTGGAAGCGATTAGCGGATTGCCCGTAGATATCGAATTTTTGTCGTTTGACGAAGTGAAAGACGGAGTGCCGCAGGATATAGACGTCATCATAAACGCGGGAGACGCGTATACGTCGTATTCGGGCGGAAAAGAATGGCTGGACGAAAGATTGCAGGCGTCGATACGCAGATTCGTGTATAACGGAGGCGGATTCATCGGCGTAGGCGAGCCGACGGCGTGCGAAGGGAACGGAAGATACTTCCAACTGGCGGACGTGCTTGGTGTGGACGAAGAAATCGGCTATACGCTTTTAGTGGATAAATATAACATAACAAAGGTGCCGCACGAACTGACGGCGGGGCTTGAAAGTGTGGATTACGGAGAGGACAAGAAGAATATCTACGCGCTGGAAAAGACGAAAGTGCTGGATATTGCGTTCAGCGACAGATTTAAGAGAAACGTGAACGTAGGCGAAGTGAAGATGGCGGTGAACGAGTACGGCAGCGGCAGGAGTTTTTATATTACGGGGCTTCCGTACAGTTTCGAGAATTCGCGGCTGCTGTATAAGGCGATGTGTTGCGTGGCGAAGAAAGATTTAAACGTGTGCTATGCGACGAACGCCGCCGCGGAATGCAATTATTATCCCGCGGCGAAGAAGTATGCGGTAGTAAACAATTCTGATCAGCCGCAGACAACCGATTTTTACGATATCAACGGCAAGAAAACAAACCTTTCGCTTGCACCTATGGAAATCAGATGGATAAAGGAGTGAAACCATGCTGAAAAACGTACCAAAAATCATCTCGCCGGAACTTTTAAAAACACTTTGCGAAATGGGGCACGGCGACGAAATCGTGATTGCGGACGGGAATTTTCCCGCGGAAACGTTCGGCAAACGCGTGATCCGCGCGGACGGAATCGGCGGCGCGGCAATGCTCGAAGCGGTGCTTTCTTTAATTCCGCTCGATACGTATTCGAATCCGAATATGATTTTGATGCAGCTTATGGAATGCGATCAAGGCAAAATCAATCCCGTGATCTGGCAAGAATACGAAAAGATAGCCGAAAAGCACGATAAAAACGTGAAAATCGGAAATATCGACCGTTTTGCGTTTTACGAGCGAGCGAAAACCGCATACGCAGTAATTGCTACGGGCGAAGAAGCGGTGTACGCGAATATCATTTTGAAAAAAGGCGTAATCAAATAACACTTAAATGAAAAATGGAGAAATAAGCGAGGAGAAAAAACAATGGCAGAATCAAGGTTAATCGGCGGGTATCCCGTGATCGGCATCCGCCCCACAATCGACGGCAGACGCGGCAAAATCAAAGTGCGCGAAAGTCTGGAAGATCAGACGATGAATATGGCGAAGTCCGCGGCGAAACTGATCGAAGAGAATGTGTTTTACAGCAACGGCGAACATGCGAAAGTGATCATCGCGGATACCACGATCGGGCGCGTAGCGGAAGCGGCGGCTTGCGAAGATAAATTCAAGAAAGCGGGCGTGGATATCACGCTGACGGTAACGCCGTGCTGGTGTTACGGCGCGGAAACAATGGATATGAATCCGCTCACAATCAAAGCGGTATGGGGTTTCAACGGCACGGAACGCCCGGGCGCGGTGTATCTCGCCTCTGTACTTGCAACGCACGCGCAGAAAGGCTTGCCCGCGTTCGGCATTTACGGACACGAAGTGCAGG
>CAJKUC010000016.1 GCA_905203015.1 uncultured Christensenella sp.
TGAGATACCATCCTCCTGCCACAGCACATAAAGAATACGCCCCTGGGCTCCATTGAACGCATCAACATTCTTTTCGTTGAGAATCTTCTCAAAGATTCGGTCTCCAAGTTGTTTTATTTTGGTGACAAGAAACCCTCCATTTATTTCCATACAAAAACTCCTATATAGTAGTTTATTAAAATTATACTATATAGGAGTTTTTTTGTCAACAGTTTATATGTCCAAATAGATACAATTTCCGATTTGTCGCTTCGTTGTATCGCCCCCGTGGACGCCTACCCTGTTTTCGGCTTAAAAAAACGCTCCCTTTTGTTCGTCATTGACAAATAAAAACATCAAACCTGAAACGACTTCTGCACGGAAGTAAGTTTCAGGTTTTTTATTGTCTGCCGTTTTTTATTGTCTGCCGTATATCTTTCTCTTACGTTTGTTTCAGAAAGTTTTCCAATCTTGCGCAGGCCTCTTCCGCCGTCTCCGCAGAACAGAACGCGCTGAGCCGCATATATCCTTCCCCGCCGCGCCCGAAGCCGTTTCCCGGGGTGACCGCAATTCCCGTGCGGGAAAGTAATGCGGCGAAAAACTCTTCGTCCGTTTTGCCGTACGGGCGTTTCATCCACACATACGGCGCATATTTTCCGCCCGTACAAAAAACGCCGCAATTTCTCAGCCGTTGCGCAATCATCTGCGCGTTACGCATATAGTATCCGATTTTTTCGCCGTTCTGCCTGATTCCTTCCTCCGATAACGCCGCTTCCGCACCGCGCTGAACGATATACGAAACGCCGTTGAATTTCGCGCCTTGCCTGCGTTTCCAGATCTCTTTCAGAGAAACGCCCTTTCTTTTCAGCACCGACGGCACAACGCAATATCCGCAACGCACCCCGGTGAAACCCGCCGACTTCGAGAAAGAGCGGATTTCTATCGCGCATTGCTGTGCCCCCGCCGCCTCGTAAACGCTTCTCGCGATACCATTCTTCGCATCTTCTTCGGGGATGAAACAGGCATACGCCGCGTCGTATAAAATCACGGCATTCTTTTTTAGCGCATATTCCGTCCATTTTTCCAGTTGCCGTACGCTGTACGCCGCGCCCGTGGGATTATTCGGCGAACAAAGATAAATTATATCCGCGTTCACGTTGCAATCGGGCATAGGCAAAAATTCGTTTTTTTCGTCGGCTTGCATATACAATATTTTCCGCCCCGCGATTATATTCGCGTCGCAATACGCGGGATAAACGGGGTCCGGAAGAAGCACTTTATTTTTCGGCGCAAAAAGGTCGCCGAGATTGCCGCAATCCGATTTCGCCCCGTCGGAAACGAAAACGTCCTCCGCATTCACCGTTACGCCGTATCTTTCGTAATTTTTCGCGATCGCTTCCCGCAAAAATAAGTATCCCTGTTCTTCCCCGTAGCCGCGAAACGTTTCCGCACGCCCCATTTCTTCCACCGCTTTTTTCATCGCTTCGATCACGATCGGCGCCAGCGGCAAAGTAACGTCGCCGATCGAAAGCCGCAACGCCTTTTTTCCCGTAGCGCGTTCATATTCCGCGATTCTTTTTCCTATTTCAGAAAACAGGTAATTTTTCGATAATTTCAGATAATTTTTATTTGGATACAATTTATGCCTCCGTTATTTCGTTCTTTGCTTTTTTACATTTCGCCGTCTGCCGGTCACAGTTCGATTTCTCCCGCGAAAACAAATTTCGCTTCTCCGGTAAGATATAATTTTGCCGTGCCGTTTTTCGCTTCTTCCCGCACGGTGAGCGAGCCGCCTTTCAATCGCACCGTAACGTCTGCGTTTTTTTCCGCAAATCCGTTTTCGATCGCCGCGGCAACCGTCGCGCACGCCCCCGAGCCGCAGGCATACGTTTCGCCGCTGCCCCGTTCGTACACACGTACTTCAAAATCGTTTTTCCCTCGTATTTTTACAAATTCCGCATTGATTCGCTTGGGAAAAATCGAAGCGTTTTCCGTTTTTTCGCCTAATACGCCGAACTTTTCAAACGCATTTTCCGAAAACGTTACGCAATGCGGATTCCCTACGGAAACGCAGGTGATTTCAAATTTCTCTCCCGAAATTGCCACAGGGCGACGAACGATTTTTCCGTCGGCGCCGGCAGGAAGCAATACGGGAATTTTTTCGGGCGCGAAAACGGGCGTTCCCATATCCGCGCAGACATTTTCCGTCACGCCCTCATCGTTCTGATACAAGCGAAGCGTTTTCACCCCCGCGCCCGTCTCTATTTTCAAACGCGTTTTTTTAACGCCTTTCAGATCGTGCAACCATTTTCCCGCGCAACGAAGTCCGTTGCCGCAGATTTCCGCTTCGCTACCGTCCGCATTGAAAATACGCATTTTCGCGTCGGCTTTCTCGCTTCGTTCCAGCAGAATAACGCCGTCTCCGCCGATACTTCGCCGTCTGTCGGAAAAACGGATCGCCGCTTCTTCGGGGCAGGCAATGGCTTCCGAAAAACAATCGAAAAATATGTAATCGTTGCCGAGCGCATGCATTTTATAAAAACGCCTTACTTTTTTCACGAATTTTCTCCTTTTTTTCCACCGCGTTTCTTTCCCGCCGTTTTCTCGATCCCGCACGCGGAAAATCACCCCGCAAAAATATCGTGACAAATCCTAAAAACGCAACGAAAAAACGACGGGAAGAGCGTTTTTATCTTTCGCTCTTCCCGTTTTGTCTTTCGTGAAAAATGTGATTTCTTATGTAAATTTTTCAAACCGCCGCGTTTTTACGCGCATGTTCCTTACAGTTTGACGTACGCTTCTCTTTCGGGGCCGACGGAAACATACTTGATTTTGCAGCCGCACGCCTTTTCGATATACGCGATATAATCAAGCGCTTCTTTGGGCAGATCTTTCTTCTTGCGGCATTTGGAAATATCGCAATGCCAGCCTTTCACCGTTTCGAGCACGGGCTTGCATTCGCCGAGAATCGCCGTAGTGGGGAATTCCTCGATCTTTTTGCAATCGCGGGTGTACGCCGTGCAGATTTCGATTTCTTCGTAATCGGATAAAACGTCCAGTTTCGTAAGCGCGATTTCGTTCGCACCCTGGCAACGGATCCCGTAACGGGAAGCCACCACGTCGAACGGACCTACTCTTCTGGGCCGTCCCGTCGCCGCGCCGTATTCCGCGCCGAGTTTACGCAAGCGTTCTCCCTTATCGCCGAAATATTCTGCAACGAAAGGTCCTTCGCCTACGCAGGTAGAATACGCTTTCATGATACCGATGGAATTATCCAGTTTCAGATTGGGTACGCCCGCGCCGATGGGAGCATACGCCGCGATCGTGGAAGACGAAGAAGTATAAGGATAAATACCGAAATCGATATCGCGGAGCGCGCCGAGTTGCGCCTCGAACATAATATTCTTGCCCTTCGCCGCCGCGTGATTCAGATACGAGCCGACGTCGCAGATATAAGGAAGCAATTTCGTGCCGTATTCCTCGAAATACGCGATTACGTCTTCCGTCTTTACGGCTTCCGCTTTATAGCCGCCCACGATCGTTAAATTCTTCCATTCGACGATATCCGCCACGCGCGCATACAAATGCTCTTTATCGAGAAGTTCGCCCATTCTGAACGCTTTCTTGTAATACTTATCCGCATACACGGGTGCGATACCGCGGCGGGTAGATCCGAATTTCTTGCCCGCAAGGCGATCTTCTTCGAGGCAATCCTGCAACACGTTATAGGGCATCGTGATCACCGCGCGATCGCTGATTTTCAGGTTGTCGGGCGTAATTTCCACGCCCGCCTGACGAAGTTTATCCATTTCGCCGCAAAGATGTTTGAGATCGATAACCATACCGTTGCCGAGTACGTTCACCACTTTTTTTCTCAGAATTCCGGAAGGAAGCAGATTAAGCGCGAATTTGCCGAGATCGTTCACCACGGTGTGCCCCGCGTTGTTTCCGCCCTGATAACGACATACGATGTCGTAATCTTCCGAAAGCAGGTCCACCATTCTGCCCTTGCCTTCGTCGCCCCAGTTGATGCCGCAAATGGAAGTAAGCATAATTTTCTCCTTAAGTAGCGCCGCGCCGTGATTTTTTCGCATTCCGTTTTTCGCCGCTGTTCCGTGAATCTTCACGAAAGCGGCGACGTTTTCCGCGCCGTACCCCGATAAGTACGGGCAGAAGCGATTGCGCGCGCCTTTTCCAACCGTTACATTATACTTCTTTTTTTATTCTTTGTCAAGTGGCGGGCGATCGTATTTACGGCGTTTTTTGATCTTTTTCGCCTTTTTCTTCGGCACGTTGCTTCGGATCGGAAGAAAGCGCGGCGGCATGCCTTTCGCTCTTCCTTTCGAGGTTCTTTCGCTATATTATGATTTTATTCGCCCGGAAATACCTTCCCGGCGCGAAAAAAATGCTGTTCTGCAACGATTTTTACGGAAATTTTACAAAAAGACCGTTGACAAAATTTCAAAAATGGTTTATGATAATAAAAACAGGTTATAACATATTCGGACGAAGTTATATCGGGGCGGCAGGCGTCTCGCGATCGCAAAATCGCGACTGCCGCAAAATAAGGAGAAAAAAGATGTATTGCAGAAATTGCGGACAAAAATTAACGCTCCGCTTTTGCGAAAACGAGGGGCTTATCCCCTATTGCGACACGTGCGAAAAGTACGTGTTCCCGCAGTTTGCGGTGGCTGTTTCCATGGTGGTGACGAATCGCGAACAAAATAAAATTTTGCTTGCCAAACACGTGGAAGACGACGATTTCATTCTCTTCGCGGGCTATGTAAAAAAGGGCGAAAACGCGGAAAAAACCGTGCCCCGCGAAATAAAGGAAGAATTGGGCGTAAACGTGGTGAAAAGCCGCTATATGTCCTCGCGTTATCATTCGCAACGCGACGTTCTGATGCTGAATTTCATCGTGGTGGTGGAAGATGCGCCTCTTAAAGTGAACGCCGAAGAAATCTCGGAAGTTCGCTGGTGCACTTTCGACGAAGCCGCCGCGCTCATCAGAAAAGGCACAACGGCGGAATTTTTCCTGAACAACGCGATCAAAGAATTGAAACGGAAGATTTGAAAAACACCGTAAAAAAAGCGTACGCGCCCCGCTGAAAACTTTCGGCGGAACGCGCGCATTGCGAACTTTACAAGAAAGCCCCCTGCCGGAAAAAGCGGCGGCGGGCGTTTCCCGTTTTCTTTATTTGCGGGAGAAACTGTCGCAGCAAGTGCAAGCCTCTTCATCGCAGGAACACGTGTTGCCTACGTGAATTTCGGGCAACGTGCAATAATCGCCCGTATGGTTGTACTTACATTCGGTTACTCCGCAGCCGATACAAGTGTTTACGTTTTTTTCTTCCATGTTTGTCATACCTCCTTGACAAGAACAGTATGAGCGAAGAAAAAAATAATATTTATCTGCATCGGAAATTTTTCGTGCGGAAATTTTTCCCGTTTTTTACATTCGTTATTTTCGGAAATCGTATTCGCCCCGCTATCGTAGGCTTTACGGCTTATATGCTTACGGGCTCTTAATTTAAAACAATTCAGCAAAAAGGTAGGATTAAAAGCATGAAAGTAATTTTAACAGCAGACGTAAAAGGAAGCGGCAAAAAAGGCGACGTCGTGGAAGTTTCCGACGGCTACGCGCGCAATTTCCTGATTAAAAAAGGACTTGCCAAAGAAGCCACCGCTTCCGGCGTAAACGAAGCCAATCAGAAAAAAGCCGCCGATGCGTTCCACAAAGCGGAAGAAATCAAAGCAATGAAAGATCTTGCGGCGAAGATGAAAGGCACGGAAGTTTCCGTTCCCATCAAAGTGGGCGAAAACGGCAAAACGTTCGGCAGCGTAACCAGCGCGCAGGTAGTGGCTGCACTTGCGCAGAAAGGCTTCGATATCGAGAAAAAATGTGTTAAAATGGACGCGGCAAAAACCATTGGATCGTATACGGCGGAAATCAGACTGATGGAAAACGTTTCTGTTTCCGTAAAAGTACACGTTGTGGCGGAATAATCCGCTCTTCCCCTATCATACAGAAAAGTAAAACGTGCCTTATAAGCGGCGTATCGCGAAAAGCACGTTTTTTCCGTGCGTACCCGCACGGATTTTTCACGATTAACCGCATTTTCCCTGTTTTTCCTCGCATGAACATGCGAATTTATAAAGAACAACGCGGAAAAACGTCATTTTGACATGGTTGTTTTTCAGCCGACGGAGCACACTATACATATGAAAAATTTTCCCACAGAACAAGAAACCGTCACCGACGAAAGCGGCAAACCGCCGATTTCCGCCCCTTCCGACGTAAATCCCGCCGCAGCAGATTCTCCTGCCTCAAACACAGCCTCTTCTTCCCCCGCAGGAGCAAAACAATCGGGCGGCGACCCGAAAAAGGCAGGCTTTTTATACTGGCTGAAAACGGCGGCGATTATGATCGCTTCCGCTTTCCTCGTGGCTTTTTCGGCGCATTGTCTGCTTTCGCCGAATAATTTCGCCACGGGCGGAGCGACGGGCATTGCCGTTATCCTCGAAAAGGCATTCGGAATTCCGCAAAGCCGTACGGTGCTCTGTATTAACGCGCCGCTGATTATCATCTCGTTTTTCGCGGTGAAAAAGCGTTTCGCGTTTTTAACGCTTTGTAACGTCGGTTCGCAGACATTGTGGCTCTTTATAATGGAAAAAGCGGAATTTCCGCCGCTCGTATTCGACGAAAAAATTTTCGCGGCGATTTTCGCGGGGATTTTTATGGGCACGGCAATCGCCCTGGCGTTAAAAACGGGAGGCTCGTCGGGCGGCATGGATATTATAGCGGTGATCGTGCAAAAGAAAATTTCCGCATCTTCCATCGCCTGGATCCTCTTCGTACTGAATTGCGCGGTAATTTCCTCTTCGTTTTTCGTCTATAAAGACCTTGCCGACACTGCGGGCGGAAAAATACTGCCTATCGTTATGGCAATCAGCGAACAATACGTGGAAAGCAAAGTGACGGATATGCTGATCAACGGCATGCAATCGGCAATCGAATTCCGCGTAGTGACGGATAAGCCCGAAGAAATGGCGAAAGTCCTCTTTGCCAACCTCGAACGCGGCGTAACTTCGATCACCGTGAAAGGCATGTACACCCATGCGGAACACGCCCTTCTTCTTTGCGTAGTATCCCGCAGGCAAGTGAACGCTTTCAAGCGGCTGGTGAAAGAAGTTGATCCCGCCTCTTTCGTAGTGATGTCCAAGGTGTCGCAGGTGCTCGGATACGGCTTCTACGAAGGAGACAACTGACAAAATACGGCAAACAAACGCTTTTTTAAGCGTATAAAAAACGGCGCACTGCCGTTTTTTTCTTTATTTTAACGACTTTTTGTGAATCAACGCTTGACAAGCATAGAAAAATACGCTATAATCAAACTACTCGAACAGACATTCGTAGGCTCTGCGGCTAAAAAGTCGTCGGAAAATTACGGAAAATCCCAAACCGTTCGGGGAATAAATCCAAAAGGGGAACTTTATCTCATGAACAAAGGCGAACTCATTAAAGCAATGGCAACGAAAGCCGGTTTTACCAATAAGGACGCGCAGATTGCGTACGACGCATTGGTAGACACCATCACGGAAGCCTTGAAGAACGGCGAAAAAGTACAACTCGTCGGCTTCGGTACGTTTGAAGTGAAAGACGTACCCGCTAAAACGGGCATCAATCCTCAGACGAAAGAAACGGTGGAAATCGCCGCTTCCAAGAAACCCGTGCTGAAATTCGGCAAAGCGTACAAAGAAATGTTTAACTGATTCGGTTTACGTTCAAAAAATCCCGATCTCTTCAGAGGTCGGGATTTTTTTCTGTCCTTTTTCCCCTTTTTCCATTTTTTACGCCGATACAAAAATTTTTTTCGTTGCAAAAATCTTTCAAAATCTTACGCCGCACGATTTCGGTTTTTACGGGTAAAAAGCCGAAAAAAGTCTGTTTATAGCCTGGATTTACCCCTTATTTTTAAAAACGTGAGTTGAAAAAATATGCAAAAAAGTGCCTGTTTTTACGCAAAAACAGGCACTTTTCATAAAAACAACGCCATAAAATGATTTGACAAACGCAGAAAAATACCCTAAAATATAAAAACTTGCAATATCGGCGGATATATTTTATAATTTTCAATATATTTCGCAAAATTTCAAAAATCTTTCGCATAGTATAAAGCAGAAGAAACCGAAAGAAAAAAGGATGGCGGATTATGGGCTTATTTTTCGGCACGGACGGCTTACGCGGCAAAGTAAACGAAGACCTTACTTTCGACGTAGCGTATAAAGCGGGTAATGCTCTTTCTTCTCTGAAAGACCGCCCCACCGTTTTAATCGGCGGCGACACAAGAATTTCCCGCTCGTACCTTACGGCGGGTGTGGCGGGCGGCGCGATGAGCGGCGGCGCAAACGTTATCGACGCGGGCGTGATCCCTACTGCGGGAATCGCGTATTTAACGCGGACAATCGGCGCAGACTACGGAGTGGTGATCAGCGCGTCGCACAACAGCGGCGAATACAACGGAATCAAGGTATTCGGCGGCGCGGGATACAAACTCGGCGATAAGGAAGAAGAGCGCATAGAACGCTGTTTTATTCACGAAAAAACGAACGATTTCCCTTTCATCGGCACATATGCGCAGGATTTCACTCTGATTAAAAAATACCGCGATTTTCTGCTTTCATTCGTCGAACGGCCCTTTCATGGAAAAACGATCGTGCTCGATTGCGCGTTCGGGGCGGCGCACAGAATCGCGCCCGAGATTTTCCGTAAAGCGGGAGCGAGCGTCGTGGCGGCAAACTGCGTAAACGACGGACTTTCGATCAATAAAAACTGCGGCGCCGTATCGCCGCAAAATCTCGTAAAAAAAGTGCTCCGTTATAAAGCGGATATCGGCTTTGCTTTCGACGGCGACGCCGATCGCCTGATTGCCGTAGACGAAAAAGGCGAGGTGATCGACGGAGATATGATCCTCTGCGCGCTTGCCGTATATTTCAAGAAAACGGGGCGATTGCGCGGCAACGCCGTCGTGGGTACGAGCCACACGAACATGGCGGCGGAAGCGCACCTGAAAGCGCACGGCATCGAAATGCTCCGCACGGATATCGGCGATAAATACGTGCTTGCTAAACTCCTTGAAAAAGGTCTGTCGCTCGGCGGCGAACAGAGCGGGCACGTGATACTGAACGATTTCGCAACGACGGGCGACGGCATCCTGACGGCGATCGCCGTGATGAATATGCTGCTTTCCGAAAACATTACGGCTTCCCGGGGATTGAAAATAGAATTATATCCGCAGAAAAACGTCGGCGTACCCGTAACAGATAAATTCCGCGTAATCAACAGCGAAGAACTCGGCAGGCAGACGGCAAAATGCGCCGCCCTTCTGGAAGGGAAAGGCAGGCTGATGATCCGCGCTTCGGGAACGGAACCGAAAATACGCGTGATGGCGGAAAGCCTCGATAAAGAACTCAATCGTTCGATCGTAAGCGCAATCGTTTCCACAATCGAAAAAATCAATCGGGAGGAATAATTTTTATGTGCGGCATTACGGGCTATATCGGTGAAAATCCCGAAACTACTCTTCTTTATAAACTGACTCTTCTGGAATATCGCGGCTACGATTCGGCGGGAATCGCCGTAAAAGGCAAAGCCGCCGCAAACAAGCGGGATACTATCGCCGTTACGAAGCGGGCGGGCGATCTTCGCGTGCTGAAAGAAGCCGTGCAAACATCGGGTGCAACGCCGGACGCACGTTTCGGTATCGGGCATACGCGCTGGGCAACGCACGGAAAGCCGGACGAAACCAACGCGCATCCGCATGTTTCTTCAGACGGGAAATGGGCCGTGGTGCACAACGGAATCATCGAAAACTATCTTTCTTTAAAAAACGAACTGATTGCCAAAGGCTACGCGTTCTACGGCGAAACGGACACGGAAACGATCGCCAAACTGCTGGAATATTACGAAGCACAGGGCTTTTCCTCTCCCGAAGCCGTAAAACGGACGTGTGAAAGGCTGACGGGCAGTTTTGCTCTCGCGATTTTGCACGAAGGCGACGACGGAATTTTTTTCGCAAAAAACAAAAGTCCCCTTTATCTCGCCGCTGCTTCCTCACACGCCGCCGTGAAGGCGGGAAATACCCTGCCCCGCACAGAAAAGCATTGCATGATCGCCAGCGACACGATTTGTTTCCGTGATTTTGCAGACGAATATTATGCTCTGCCCGACGGCACGTACGGCTTCGCAACGGAATACGGCGTACGTTTTTACGATAAAAACGGCGAGACAGAAATTACGCCGGAACGCGTTTCCGCCGTGGAATTTTCCGCGGAAAACGCCTATCCGCATTACATGCTGAAAGAAATTTACGAAACGAAAGACGCGATCGCCCGCGCCGCAAAATTTTATAAAAAATCACTTCTCCCCGAAAACTATCCCCCGCTTTCCAGCAATGCTTTTTCCGCCGTGAAACTGGTGGGGTGCGGCACGGCATACCACGCCGCGCTTGCGGGCGCGAGAATGATAGAAAACGCCACGAATCTCGACTGCGCCGTTTTCGTCGGCAGCGAATTTCGTTATGCCGCTCCGAAAATGAACGAACATACGCTCGTCGTTCTCGTAAGCCAGAGCGGAGAGACGGCGGATACACTCGCCGCTTTGGAAGAAGCAAAGGAAAAGGGCGCGAAAACGCTTGCCGTCGTCAATGCCGAACACAGCACGCTGGCTAAAAACGCCGATATGATTCTGCCCGTAAAAGCGGGTGCGGAAATCGCCGTTGCTTCCACAAAGGCATACACCTGCCAATTGACGGCGTTATACGCTTTGGCAAAATTGCTGGAAGCGGCGGAAAAGAACGCCGCATACCCGGATCTTTCGGCAATCGACACGTTTCTTTCGCTTCTCTCTTTCGGCAACGAACGCGAATTGAAAGAAATTGCCGCCACGCTCGGCGAAGGAAAACAACTTTTTATGATCGGCAGAGGCGGCGATTATTACACCGCCCTCGAAGCAAGCCTGAAAATTAAAGAAACGTCGTACGTCAATGCCGACGTATATTATGCCGGCGAATTAAAACACGGCTTTCTCGCGCTTGTCGATCAGAATTCTTACGTGATCGTATTCGCCACCAACGAAAAATTGCTTTCAAAAACGCTTGCAAACGCGGCGGAAGCGCAGGCACGCGGCGCAAAAATCATACTTTTCACTACGGCGGAAAATCTCTGCGGCAACGAAGACAAATTTTACCGCGTTCTGCGCGTTCCCTCGCTCGGCAACGATTTACAGTTTGCCGAAAATATTCTTCCCTGGCAACTGATCGCCTACTATCTTTCCGTAAGCAAGGGGCTCAATCCGGATAAACCGAGAAACCTTGCGAAAAGCGTCACCGTGGAATAGTCCGCGATAATGCGCGAGTGCCGATCCCGCGGAAATTTCGTCCTTTTCGCAAAAAATCTTCCTCTTCGATTTTTTCTTTCTTTTTAAACGCGGAATCTTTTTTCCGCAACGAAAAAACAGCGCAATACGCAATCACTCCGCCGCCGAGCACTCCCGCGACGGGGTAAAATATTTTTACAATCTTTTCAAACGGCAGAAACGAACAGAGGCAAAAGGCGAGCGCCGAGAATGTTTCCGCGCCCGTTCCCCTTTTTTTCGCCGCTTTTGAAATGGGATAAAACGCGCAGACGAACGTCACCGCCGTACCAACGGCTGAAAGGGCGGAAACGATTCCGTTTCCGCCGAGAATTTTTTCAAGCGGAAGCGGATAGGAATAACTGCTTTTATCGCTGCCGAGAACGGATAAAATCAACGCCGACAGCGCGCAGAGCAATGCGGCGGACAATGAAGCGACCAAAAGAAATATTCCGTTCCGCCGCTGTTGTTCGCCGTTTTCTATTCCGCTCAGCCCCGTTATCCGTGTTTTTGTCCGCGTATTTTCCGCCCGATTTTCAAAATGTTCCGGATTTTCCGCGCCGCACTCCGCGCCGGTCGCACCGAAATCGCATGCCGACGGCATCACGGAAAATACGTTCATACCCGCATAAACCAGTGCCGAAAACATATCCGAAACGCCGCGCAAAACGCCCGTATGTTCGGGTGCGGAAAATGCTCCGTTTCCGCACAGACAGCCTACGACGAAAAAAATCAATACGGGCGTAAAAACGGCGTTGAATGCCCCCAGCGAAGCCACCCCTTTCCGCGTGAAAAATACGGCGAACACAATCAGAAGAGCGACGAAAAAAGGCTTGAACCGCGGATACGAAGCGTTTGCGGCGGCAAGCATCGCCGTGCCTACGCAAAACGAACAATACAACGAAGAAGCGCGCACGGCTTTTGAAATTTTCCTTCCGAAAATCGCCGCGATCACGCCGTCGAATCCCCCGTATTCCGCCCCGAGCCGCAAAAACAGATAAAGGCCGAAAAAGAAAGCGACTCCCCCCGCAAAAAGCGGAAAAATGCGGAAGCCGCCGAAAAACACAAGCAATTCTCTTCCAGAAAGAAATCCCGCGCCCGCCACCGAGCCGACGAACGTACACGTCGTTTTCACACACGAAAACGAGCGTTTCCGCGTTCCGTTATTCTCTCTTTTCCCCGGATTCTCACCTTGATTCATACTATATAAAATACCGCGAAGAAAGAAAAAATAGAACGGGCGAAACGAAAATTTTTATTTTTCGTTACATCAACAAAGCAACGCCGCATATACGGCGTCTGCCACACGTATGCCGTCGGCGGCGGAAGATGTGATTCCGCCCGCATACCCCGCGCCTTCCCCGCACGGGAAAAGCATGCCGCACGATACCGACTGCATGTTTTCGCCGCGCACGATACGCACGGGCGAACTGGTACGCGTTTCCGCCGCGGTGAGAAGCGCGTCGGGATTCGCGAAGCCTTTCAGCCGTATCTCCATTCCCGTAATCGCACGCTTCAATTCCGCCGTAACGGCCTCGGGAAGCACCGCCGCAAGATCGGCAAACGCCGTGCCTCGGGGATAAGTGGGTAGCACTTCTCCGAAACGCGCGCTTTCTTTACCCGCCAGAAAATCCCCCACGCGCTGTACGGGCGCAACGAATTTTCCTCCGCCCGCGGCGAACGCGGCTCGCTCTATCTTCCGCTGAAATTCCACGCCCGCAAGAGGATTATCCTCGGGATAATCGGCGGAAGTCACCTGCACGATCAACGCGGAATTCGCATTTTTCCCGTTCCGTGCGTAGTTGCTCATACCGTTCGTGGTAACGCCGCCCTCCTCGCTTGCCGCAGCCATCACGTAGCCGCCCGGGCACATACAGAAAGTGAACGCCGCGCGTTCCCCGTGAAATACGCATTTATAATCGGCAGGCGGCAGCAACGGATATTTTTCCCCGTATTGCGAAAACGAAATCGCATCCTGCAAATGTTCGATCCGCACGCCCACGGCGAAATCCTTTTTCGTCATTTCAATGCCGCGCAAGCGGAACATTTCAAACGTATCTCGCGCGCTGTGCCCCACAGCCGCCACCAGCGCCGTCGCCTCGATTTTTTCTTTTTTAATCGATTTCCCGTCGCTTCCTTTCGTTTCGATTTCCACGGCGTAAAGTGCGCCGCCTTTGATTTCTATATCCGTAAGTTTCGCGCCGAAAAGTACTTTTGCGCCGTGTGCAAGCAGATATTCGCGCATGTTTTTCACCACGGACTTCAATTTATCGCTGCCGATATGCGGCTTGTTCAGATAGAGAATTTCTTCCGGCGCGCCGAATTTCACGAATTCCGAAAGAACTTCGTCGTTTTCCTTCACGTGCGTACCCGTATTCAGTTTTCCGTCGGAAAAAGTTCCCGCACCTCCCTCGCCGAACGACACGTTGCTTTCCGCATTCAGATCGCCCGTTTCATGAAAACGAAGCAACGTCTTTTCCCGCTCTTCCACGCGTTCGCCGCGTTCGATCACCACAGGGATAATGCCGTGTTTTAAAAGCCGCAACGCACAAAACAGCCCCGCGGGCCCGCTGCCCGCCACGATTACGGGCTTATCTTCTGGCGGCGTTTTTTCTCGCGGCAGCCGCTCGGGTTCCGCTTCGCATCGTTCCGTTTGTTTTTTTGCGGAAAATTCGATCGAATACACATAACAGATATTGTTTTTATCGCGCGCGTCCAATGATTTTTTCAGAATTCTGAAATAAGCGGGTTCGCATTTCAAAGCGCGCCGCGCACGATCGTACAAAACGCTTTCACTCTCTCCGATTTTCAGTTTTATATTGGATAATTTTTCGATTTTCATTGCTTTTCACCGTCGTTTCCGAACATACTTTTTCCCGCCGTGCACGCGGAAGAATAAGCCCATTGCAGATTATATCCGCCGCACGCGCCGTCGCAATCGAGTATCTCTCCGGCAAAATATACGTTCGGCGCGAAAACCGACGAAAAATCTCCGTTTGTTTCGCTTAAAGGCACGCCGCCGCGCGTGGCCTGCGCGTTATCGAAGCCGAGCGTTCCCGTGATCGTCATGCGGTAATCTTTTGCCGTTTCCGCCAATGCTGCGGCAACTTCTTCCGCCTCTTTCTGCGATAAATCCCCGTATTTTTCCGCCGCTTTTACCGCAATTCTCCGCCCCGCCTGATTGTTCACGATTCCGAACAGCAATTCTTCTACGGGCATATCCTTATATTTCCGCCGTTTTTCCGCCAATACTTTCTTTAATTCTTCGGCGGAAACGTCGGGCAGAAAATTCACCGACAGACTCAGCCTTCCGTGCGCAAACACGTCCTCTTCCGAGCCGCCCGCCGCCTGTTTATACGGAATGTACGACGAAATACAGAACGCGCCGTCGCCCGAAACGCCGAATTCCGTGAACAAAATATCGCCGCGCAGGCGCACGATTTCGCGTTCGCGATCGAAAAGCGCAATACCCACGTCGAAAACGCGTATTCCTTTCAGCGTTCGGTTTTCCTTTTCCGCGCATTTCAATTGCACGAGTACGGGAAAAAGCGGCGTAATCGTATGCCCCAGCAAGCGAGCGAACGCATACCCGGCGCCGTCCGATCCGAAATTTTTCGCCGCTTTTCCGCCCGTACTAATCAATACGTTTTCGGAAAAATATACGGCGTTTTGCGTTTGCACGGTGATTTTCGCTCCGTTTGTCGCTTCTTTTTCCGATAAAAGCCCGATGTTTTCAACGTTTTCTCCCGTAAGAATATTTGCGCCTCGCCGCGCCGCTTCCGCCCGCAGGCAATCGGTGAGAGAAGAAGCCTGCCTCGAAGCGGGATAAACGCGCCCGCGTTCGTCGGAAAACGTGATACACCCTAACGAAAGTAAAAAGTGCCTTAAATCCGCCGACGAAAACTCTTTCAGTGCCTCACGGATTTTACCTTTCCCCTCGGGGAAACAAGAAAAATACCCTTCGTCGCCGTTTTCTGCGCCCGCGTTTACGTTTGTCACGTTGCCCCAGCCTCCGCCCGTCGCGGAAAGTTTTCTTCCCGCGCGTTCTCCCTTTTCCAGCACCAGCACGTCTTTGTTTCCGTATTTAGAAGCAAAAAACAGCCCCGCCGCGCCTCCGCCGATCACGATCGCGCGGTAAATTTTTTCTTCCGCCCGCAACGTTTGTCGTTCTCCCGCCTTTGCGCCCGTCTTTGTTTTTTCCGTCGCCTGTTTTTCGTCAGCCGTTTTCGAGTGCGCCTGTTTTTCTTTCGCAGGCTTCCCGCCGTCGCGTTTTTCGGCGAAAAAATTACGTTGTATCCGCTCCGTTTTCTTCTTCACGCTTTTCATACACCGTTATTTTAACGTATTTTTTCACTCTTGTCAATTTGATACGCCTGCCGCGCATATTTTCGTTTGCTTTTTTCTTTGCGCAATGCTATAATAAAGATACTTTATCCGCATACCGCGTTTCGTGTTCGTACGTCGATCCGTTTATTTGCATTACACCCATACGATACACCTGACGAAAACGCATCGGAAAGCGGAAAAAGAAAGGATAAAACATGGCTGAAAAAAAGAACAAAAAAGAAACTTTTGAAGTATTCCCGCTGAAAAAAACGGCGTCCGTCACATGGCTTTCCGTCGCCGCCCTCGTGCTTTCCGTCGCGGGGATAATTCTCTCTTCGATACGTATTTATAAAAACGGCGTGGATTCGTTTTACGATTGGCTGAAAAACCCTTTTCTTATCCTCGTCTGCGTTTTTGCGATCGTCGTAGTGACGGCGCTTCTGATGCACAGCGAATACCGCGTGAGCGAAAAAGAACTGATTTCCTGCTACGGCTTCATAAAAAGCAGGCTGCCGCTTTCCGAAATCACCTCCGCCACTTCCGACGCGGAAACGAATAAAATCTTTCTCACGCTTTCTTCCGCCGAAGGACAACTTGTGATCGTCACCGCGCCGGATAAGCGCGAAGACCTCGTGCGCGCCATGCTGAAAGGCAATCCGTCGATCGATTACGGCTTCACTTTCCGCGATAAGCCCGAAGAGGAACAATAAATATTTCCTCGGTAACAAAAATCGAAAACGAACGAAAAACGCACGCAAGGCACATTTTCGCCTGCGTGCGTTTTCCGTTCGTTGTTTTGTTTTCGTGCCGTATCAATAAAAATCCGTCCAGGATCCGTCCGTTTCTTTCCATTGCGCCACAAGCATTATATCTTCCGTATATCCGTACGCCGTTCCGCTCGTAAAAATAAGATCCTTATCCTTAATCTTCCAGCCGACGAATTCGTAATCGCTGTTTTTCGGCGCAGAAGGCACGGGCAACGTCAAAGCCTTTCCGTATGTGGCCGTAAGCGATGTTCCGCCGTCAAGCGTTGCGCCTTTCAGCGTGGATATGTCCAGCGTTACCGTATACGTTTTCGGCGTAGTAACCAGCGTCACTTCGATATCCGCCGTAATGTTTTTCAATTCGTCTTTTCCCTTGCTCCAGGCGACGTCGTACCCCTCGATTTCGGGCAAAGCGGGCAAATCTTCCGTATAATCCTCGCCTGCGTTCACCCATCTGACAATAGGTTCCGTACCGTTTGCGCCGATAAATTTCACCATGAATTTATTTTGCATGCGATCTTCACAGCGCGCGGAAAGAGATACGTTTTTCGCGAATTTCCACGTCCCCTGCGGATTGACAGGCGTTTTTTCTTCGCCGTAATGCCAATACCAAAAATACTTTCCGTCGGGAACGTTCGGTACGGCAAGCGTATAAGAAGCGTCGTAAGTGACTGTAAGCGTTTCCTTAACGCCTTCGGGCAACGAAACGCCGTCGTCTGTGACATATGTCACCGTATATTTATTTGCCGTCTTCGTGTATTTCGAGATCACCCGATCGTCGTCTATATTTGAAAATTCCCCGTCCCAGGTGGCGGTGTAGCCCTCGATTTTCAGTTCGGGATAATCCGTAAGGCTTTCGCCTTTTTTCACACGCCTCGTCTCTTTCGTGCCGTCGGGCATTATGAAAGTTACGGTGCAATATTGCGTAACGTCCCGGTTATCTTTTTTTCCGCACCCCGCAAAAATCATGCCGAGGGCAAGTACCGCCGCAAGCAATGCGATCCGTTCTTTTTTCATCTTTTCCTCCCGCGACGCTTTTCCTTTCCGATCGCGCCTTTTTTTATTTTCCGCGATAAACGCCATGCGTTTTGCCATGGGGGGCGCACGCTCGCGTTTTTCTGCCTTTATTATACCATACCCTTTCGCTCAAAATCAAGAATTTTCCCCGTTTTTTTGCGATTTTTTTGCCGCTTTCACCGAAGATTTCACCTTTTTCGGCTTTGTGCCCTTATCTGCATTTTCTTCGCTTTCGTCATTTAGTTTTCCGGCGATTTTCATCAGTTCGTCCTCGCCGATTTCGCTTTGCAACGCTTCCAGTTTGCCGTACATAAGTTTGTCGTGATGTATCGTCATATTTTATCCTCTCTTTCCGCCTTTGCCCGCCTGTTATCGGCCGTATGATTCAGACAATGGTTTTTGTTCCGTCCGCCGCAGTTCCGCGCAGAAAATTTGCGCGGACACTTCCGGGTACTGTGATGTATTTTCATAAATATGCGAAAACGGCGGGAAACGCGTTCCCGTCGTTTTATTGTGAAACGAGCCGCGCTTACATGCGAAAAAATACTTTACCCGACGTAAACGCGCCCGCGTTTTATTTCACTTCGTCCATTTCGCCGAGGTCTTTATCGTCTTTCACGGCCTCGTTGATTTCTTTTCTCACTTTACGCACGCCCGCGCCGAGCCATGCCGTCGTCACGATATCACACACGCCGTCCACGATCAGCGAAATTCCGAGCAACGTCATAATCGAATCGCCGAACATCACGAGGATTCCCAGCACGATCGACAATGCGGCAAGCGCGAACAGCACCCACCAGCCGGGCATTTTCGCTTTGGCGCAATCGATTCCGTCATGGATTTTTCCCACGCCGTCCGCCACGAGGAACAGACCGAAGAAAAGCCCGATCAACGTCATCACAACGCCCGTTCTTGCAAGGAAGAATATACCGAGCAGCAGCGCCACCGCCGAAAGCAGCAGATTTTCGGGGAACAGCATTGCGGAAGCAAAATATTTCGCCATCAATGCCGCGCCTACGACGATCATCGCCACGCCCGCCGCCTTACATACGAAATCGCCCGATCCGCCGGGATTTGCAACGAATACGATGCCGAGCACGATCGCGATGATTGCCGTCACCAGTTTTTCCCATTTCAGTTTTTTGAAGACCTTTTTGATTTCATTCATGATTCTTCTCCTTTTTTCGGTTTGTATTTCCGAGAAAACGGTGCTTCACGTCGTTTTTTGTATATTTGTTTTATAACCTCTTTCTCATAGAATAAAACGCTTCCGTGAAAAAATTTCCGTAGGAAGCGTTTTTTTATCGTCGTTTTTACGCCGAAAATAGTTTTACGCCAGAAGATCTGCCAACTGCGTTTCGCATTTTTTCAGCATGCTTTCGTATTTTTTCACTTTTTCCCGTTCGTCCTCAACGAGTTTGGCGGGGGCTTTGTTCACGAAATTCGCATTGGCGAGTTTCCCTTCGGCCCGGGCGATTTCGCCCTTTATACGCTCGATTTCGGCGGTTAAACGCGTTTTCTCTTTATCGAGATCCACCAGTTCGCCGAGCGGCACGTAAATCTGCGCGATTTCCGTCACCTGCGACACCGTTTTTTCTCCGATCGCTTCCGCGCCGTCCACAAAATGCAACGCCGACGCGCCCGCAAGGCGCAGAATACAATCTTCGTTGATTTTCAGAAGCCGTTTGCTCTCCGTCACGAGATAAAGTTCCACTTTTCTCGACGGCGGGCAATCCGTAGTGGTCTTCATGTTGCGTACGGCTTTGATCACGCCCATTACGCCCTCGAACGTGCGCGCTTCCTTCTTGTACGCCATGCGCGAATTGTAGCGCGGGAAATCGGAAGTCATGATGCTGCCGCGTTTTGCCGCGTCGATCCCGCCGACCGCGGGAAGATTCGACCAGATTTCTTCCGTCACGAACGGAATGAACGGATGAAGCAGTTTCAGGGCGTTTTCCAGAACGAAACACAGCACGGAAAGCGCGTTCTTCTTCTTTTCTTCGTCCTCGCCGTACAATGCGGGCTTCGTAAGTTCGATGTACCAATCGCAGAAATCATCCCATACGAATCCCGTTGCGAGATCGCTCGCCACGCCGAGTTCGTATTTGGTGAGATTCGCCGTCACTTCGCGGATGCAATTCTGCAATTTAGAAATAATCCATTTATCCGCGGGCGCAAGTTTTACGGCGTCAATCGAAGGAATCGTTTTTCCTTCGGCGTTCATAAATACGAAACGTGAAGCGTTCCAAAGTTTGTTTATGAAATTCCGCGCCGCTTCCACTTTCGTATCCGAATACCGCGTGTCGTTTCCGGGCGCAACGCCCGTTAAAAGAGCGAGACGCAAAGAATCCGCGCCGTATTTATCGATCACTTCCAGCGGATCGATTCCGTTGCCGAGCGATTTGCTCATCTTTCTGCCCTGCTCGTCGCGCACCAGCCCGTGAATCAGCACATCGCGGAAAGGCGCCTTTCCCGTGTGTTCGATCCCCGAGAAAATCATGCGCGCCACCCAGAAGAAAATAATATCGTATCCCGTAACAAGCGCGTCGGTGGGATAGAAATATTTGAAATCGTCCGTCTGTTCGGGATAGCCGAGCGTAGAAAAAGGCCACAGAGCGGAAGAGAACCAGGTATCCAGCACGTCCTCGTCCTGTACGATATTTTTACTGCCGCAATCGGGGCATTTTTCGGGATCTTCTTTTACGCAGATCACTTTTCCGCAATCTTTGCAATACCATACGGGAATACGATGCCCCCACCACAGTTGACGGGAAATGCACCAGTCGCGTACGTTTTCCATCCAGTTGTAATAAATTTTCGAGAAACGTTCGGGCACGAAGCGCACGCGGTTTTTCATCACGGCGTCGATCGCGGGCTTTGCCAGCGGCTCCATTTTCACAAACCACTGTTTCGATACGATCGGCTCCACGACGCTGTGGCAACGATAGCAATGCCCCACGTTGTGCGCGTGCGGCACGATTCCCACAAGATAGCCGCCTTTTTCAAGGTCCGCCACGATCTTTTTACGCGCTTCATAGCGATCCATACCGTTATAAACGCCCGCTTTTTCGTTCATCGTTCCGTCGTCGTTCATCACGCGGATCACTTCGAGATTATGGCGCTTGCCCACCTCGAAGTCGTTCGGATCGTGCGCGGGCGTGATTTTCACGCAGCCCGTGCCGAATTCGGGATCGACGTATTCGTCCGCAACCACTGGAATTTCCCGGTCGGTAAGCGGGAGTTTCAGCGTTTTTCCTACAAGCGACGCATATCTTTCGTCGGAAGGGTGCACCGCCACCGCCGTATCGCCGAGCATCGTTTCGGGGCGGGTGGTAGCCACCACCACGTCCGTTCCGCCGTCCGCCGAAGGATAGCGGATCTGCCAGAAATGCCCCGCCTCTTCCGCGTATTCCACTTCGGCGTCGGAAAGCGCCGTTTTGCAGCAAGGGCACCAGTTAATAATACGGTTTCCCTGATAGATCAGCCCTTTATTATAGAGGTTTACGAACACTTCGCGCACGGCTTTCGAGCAACGTTCGTCCATCGTGAACGCCTGCCGCGACCAATCGCACGACGTTCCCATCTTGCGTTGCTGCTGCATGATTCTGTTGCCGTATTGTTCTTTCCATGCCCACGCGCGTTTCAGGAATCCTTCTCTGCCCACGTCCGCTTTTGTGAGCCCCTCTTCCTTGCGCATTTTTTCCACGATTTTCACTTCCGTGGCAATCGAAGCGTGATCGCAGCCGGGCAGCCAGAGCGCGGCATACCCCTGCATCCTTTTAAAACGGATCAGCGTATCCTGCATGGTGGCGTCCATTGCGTGCCCCATGTGAAGTTGCCCCGTAATATTCGGAGGCGGCATCATAATCGTAAAAGGAACTTTGTTTTCGTCGATTTCCGCACGGAAAAAGCCCGATTTTTCCCAATACTCGTAAATTCTGTCCTCGAAATTTTTCGGATCATACGTCTTTTGCATATCCATAACCGTCTGCGTGACCTCCCGTCCTCTTTTCTCTTCGGTTTGCGCTGCGCGATTTCCCCCCATACGCTCATTTTTACGCCGCTTCGCCGTTTTAAGCCGATACTAAATTATTATACCGCTTTTTTTCTTTGCTGTCAATTATTAATGCAAGCACATATAATATATTATTCCAAAAATTTTTTTCAAGGAGAACCTTGTTATCGTGAAAAAACTTACGATATTGTTTATGACGCTGCTCTTTTCCACACTGCCTTTTTCTTCCTGCGCCAAAGACGACGACGGGAAAACGACGGTGAAAATCAGCGAAGTGACTCATTCCGTATTCTACGCGCCTTTATACCTCGCCGACGCGCTCGGCTATTTCGGGGAAGAAAACATCGAAATCGATCTCACCAACGGCGGCGGAGCGGACAACGTGATGTCCGCCGTGCTTTCCGGCTCTGCGGACGTGGGATTCTGCGGCCCCGAAGCGGCTTTGTACGTGCTTGCAGGCGGATCCACCGACGCGCCGAAAGTGTTCGGGCAACTTACGAAACGCGACGGCTCGTTCCTCGTTTCGCGCAGAAACGAACCGGATTTCAAATGGACGGATTTAAAAGGCAAAGAGATCCTGGCGGGGCGGAAAGGCGGCGTGCCCGCGATGACGTTTGAATACGTACTTAAAAACGCGGGCCTTGCCGACGGCACCGACGTCACCTTGAATTACGACGTGGCTTTCAATCTTATGACGGGCGCGTTCGAGGCGGGTACGGCGGATTATTGCACGATGTTCGAGCCGACGGCTTCGGAATATCAGGCGGCGGGAAAAGGCTATATCGTCGCCTCCGTGGGCGAGGCTTCGGGCGAAGTGCCCTACACCTGTTTCGCGGCAAAAGAATCGTGGCTGAAAAACAACGAAACCACGGCGAAAGGCTTGCTGCGCGCCGTAACGAAAGCCGTGAAATACACGCTGGAAACCGACGAGAAAACGATCGCGGCATATCTGAAAAAATATTTCGACGGCACAAGCGAAGCCGCGCTTGCCGCCTCGGTGAAAAGTTATAAAAAAATCGACGCCTGGGTGAAAAATCCCGCGATGACGACGGACGCGTTAAACCGCCTGCAGGACATCATCTCGGCAGCGGGAGAATTGCCCCGCCGCGTAACGCTCGGCGAACTTACGAAAAACGACTACGCCGAAAGCGTTTATCGGGAAGTGTTCGGCGCGTGATTTCGCAAAAAGACGGGATTTCGCAAAGGAACGGAAAGTGAAAAAACACGCGGCGCGCGTTTTTAATGCGCGCCGCGAACAGATTCGCAACGTAAGGAAACACAGATGAAAGAAGTATTAAGATTTGAACGCGTGGAAATGCGCTATCACACGAAAACCAGCGAAACGGTGGCGGTGAAAGACCTCTCTTTTTCCGTAAGCGAAGGAGAATTTCTCGCCGTCGTAGGTCCGTCGGGGTGCGGAAAAACCACTCTTCTATCGCTTGCGGCGGGGCTTTTGAAGCCGTCTTCGGGAAAAGTGATTTCAAGCGGCGTAACGTTCGGATATATGTTGCAGAAAGACGAACTTTTCCCTTGGCGCACGATCGAAAAGAACGCCTTTTTGCCTTTGGAGATCAAAAAAATCGACAATGCGGAAAACCGAGCGAAAGTGATCGCGCTTGCGGAAAAATACGGCTTGAAAGATTTTCTGAAAAGTTATCCCGCAGAACTTTCGGGCGGCATGCGGCAGCGCGCCGCACTCATCCGCACGCTTGCATCCAATCCCGACGTACTGCTTCTCGACGAGCCGTTTTCCGCGCTGGATTATCAGACGCGCCTCAACGTATGCGACGACGTATACCGCATTATCCGAAGCGAAAAAAAGACGGCGATTTTAATCACGCACGATATTTCCGAAGCCGTCTCCGTGGCGGACGAAGCGATCGTATTATCCGCGCGCCCCGCTACGCTCGTTTCGAGATATTCTCTGCCTTTCGGCAACGAAACGCCGCTGAAGCGCCGCGAAAACCCCGCTTTTTCCGTATGGTTTGAAAAACTCTGGAAGGATCTGAACGTATGAAAAACGAAATTTACACGAAAGAACATCTTTTATACTTATCCGCGCTTCGGCGAAAAAATATCGGCGTGATCTTCGCGCGTTTTTTCATTCTCGCCCTTCTCCTCGGCATATGGGAACTGGCGGCGCGCCTCGAATGGGTGAATCCGTTCGTCACCTCTTCGCCCTCGCGGATAGGCAAAACGTTAAAAGACCTCTATCTTGCCGGAACGCTTTTCTATCATATCCGCGTAACGCTTTCGGAAACGCTGGCGGGCTTTTTCATCGCCGTGATCGGCGGCTATCTGATCGCCTTGCTTTTATGGTGGAGCGAAAGCGTTCGCAGAACGTTAGAGCCCTATCTCGTGGTGATCAACGCCCTGCCGAAAATCGCGCTCGGCCCGCTTGTGATCATCTGGTTCGGCACGGGCGGCGAAGCGATCGTATGCATGACCGTACTTGTGGGCATCATCGTAGCCACGATGAACATGCTGAACGGCTTCATGTCCACCGACGAAAACAAACTGCTGCTTTTGAAATCGCTGGGCGCGAATAAGTTGCAGATTTTAACGAAATTGGTAGTTCCCTCCTCGTTGCCCGCATTCATCTCCATGCTGAAAATCAGCGTGGGCATGGCGTGGATCGGATCGATCATGGGCGAATATATCGTGTCGAAAGCGGGAATCGGCTACCTCATCGTATACGGCGGGCAGGTGTTCAAACTCGATCTCGTGATGGCTTCCGTTTTCGTGCTGTGCGTGCTGGCGGCAGGTATGTACGCCGTCGTCGCCGCGATCGAAAAATTCTGTCTGAAAGGCAGAGGAAATTAAGCGCGCTTGCGCCGCTGCGTTTTCAGACGCTTTTCCGCTACCTGCCGCCGCAAAAAAACACGTGCGATAACGCCCGCGGAAATCAAATAAATCCCGTAGTACTACAAAACAACGCTCTCTTCGATACGAAAAAGAGAGCGTTGTTTCATGTTTTTATTATTTTATGTCCGATCGCTTTACGCCTTGCGGCGACGCGAATCGAATACCGCTTTCAGCGTTGCACCCTGCCCGATCCGTCACCCGCCGCAAGCGCGAGAATCTCCGCCTCGCCTGCGATATTCACGTCGCCGTCTACGGTGTGTTTGAACGCCGCCGCGGCAACGGCGAACTCCAGCGCTTTTTCCGGATCGTCGTATTTATTCGCGGCAAAAATATATCCTGCGGCAAAAGCGTCTCCGCCGCCAACGCGGTCCACGATATGCAGATCGTAGCGTTTCGAGAGATAATATTTTCCGCCCGTATACAACGAAGCGGAATAGCCGTTGTCGTCGGCGGAACGGGAAATACGATCGGTGAAAAGCACGGCGGAAAGATGATATTTCACGGCGAGAGCGCGCATCGTCTCTTCTTCCGTTTTTTCCTCTATTCCGTATACATCCAGCGTCTGCGGCGCGTTGGAAATACAAACGTCTACATACGGCGTAATCTTTTCCATCGCCTTTCTCGCTTCGTCTTTCGTCCAGAGTTTCGCGCGATAATTCGGATCAAACGAGACGATCAGCCCCTTTTCTTTCGCCTTTTTCGCAGCAATTTCGCATATCTTCGCAGCCGATGGAGAAATTCCCGCCGTGATTCCCGTAAAATGAAACCAATCCGCCCCGTCGAAAATTTTATCCCAGTCGAAATCCGATTCCGCAGCCTCGGCGATCGCCGAATCCGCACGATCGTACACCACTTTCGAGGCGCGTACGGAAGCCCCGCGTTCCACATAATATACGCCCATGCGCTTTCCTCCGCGCACGATGTATTCCGTTCCCACGCCGAAACTTTTCAGCACGGCGACAGCCCCGTCCGCAATCGGATTATCGGGCAATTTCGTTACAAATTCCGTCTGCATGCCCAATTGCGCAAGCGAACATAAAACGTTCGATTCCGCGCCGCCGTACGTCGCTTCGTAAAGCGGCGTTCTGCCCAAACGATCGTGCCCCTGCGCGGTGAGGCGCATCATGATTTCCCCGAATCCTACTACTTTCATCCTCTTCTGCCTCTTTTTTTACGATTTTATTTTTTCTCGATGAGGTGCAACGCAAAGCCGCACACTTCTTCGTTCATATACGCGAAGGTGATTCTGCCATGCGCATCGGCTTTGAACGTGCTTTCGTCGAATGTGAATCCCGCGTTTTTCAATCTCGCCATGGCGCGCGTAACGTTCGTTGTTCCGATCGCAATGTGTCCGTTTTTGCCGCGTCCGCCGTTTTTCATAAATTCCGTAATCTCGCCCGAAAATACGCTGATCGGCGTTTCCCGCGTATCGAACCCGAACGCTTTCGCAAGAATTTTCGCGCCCGCTTCCGCCGCCGCGCCGCCGTCGCAATTGATTCCCACGTGCGCGAGCGAATAGCCGAGCATTTTTTCCGTCGCTTTTTTACATAATGCCGTAATTTTCGCGAATTCTCCGTTTTTATACAGCGCGTCCGGCACGATCCAACTGCCTCCGCAGCAGACGATTTTATCGAACGCGAGATAAGTATTCAGATTGTCTTCGTTGATTCCGCCCGTAGGCATAAACGAAATGCCCTGATACGGCGCCGCCAGCGCTTTGATCGCAGGCAATCCGCCAGATTGCTCGGCGGGGAAAAATTTCACGAAATCGAGATCCGCTTCCATCGCCGCTTCGATCTGCGAGGCGGACGATACGCCCGGAACAAACGGCACGCCTTTGCCGATGCAATACGCCGCCACCTTTTCGTTGAAGCCCGGGGCAACGCAGAATTGCGCCCCCGCGGCAATCGCTTCGTCTGCCTGCGCCGTAGTGAGCACCGTACCCGCCCCTACGATCATTCCGGGGCGCGTTTTCCGTATCGCGGCAATCGTTTCCGCCGCCCCCGCCGCGCGAAAAGTTACTTCCGCGGCATATATGCCGCCTTCATACAGCGCGTCGGCAAGCAATCCGCCGTCCACGCCCGCCGCAGGCTTGATCACGGGCACCAGCCCCGCCGCATATAAAGATTCTTTGATTCCGTCAGAAAGTCTCATATTTTCTCTCCGTCCGCCCCTGTTTTTGCTTTTCGCCGGGCAGATCATTGTACGTTCTTCTTTAATTATACGCTTCTTTTGTCGTCTTGTCAACTTTGCCGCCGCCCGATTTTCGTATTTCGCCTTATTTTTCGTTTTCCCGCGCAAAAAAAAACGAAAAAAAGCGGACGTTCTTCCTTTTCGGAAAAATATCCGCTTTTCCTCTTTTTTGATTCGTTTTATATCGTTTTTTTGTCTTTCGGATTATTCCGTACGAAGCGCGATCACGGGATCTTTTTTCGCGGCGGAAGATGCGGGAATCAAGCCGCTGATCAACGTAAGCGTTACGCTCACCGCAATCATCACCAGTCCCTGCCAGAACGGCAACGCCGCAAGCGAAGCGATTCCCGTAAAATGTTTGAGCAGCAGATTGATCGGCACGGACAGCAAATACGTAACGGCTACGCCGAATACGCCCGCGAAAAGCCCGATCAGGAATGTTTCCGCGTTGAATAAATGGCGTATATCTTTCTTTCTTGCGCCGAGAGAACGCAGCACGCCGATTTCTTTCGTGCGCTCCACCACGGATACGTACGTAATGATTCCGATCATCACGGAAGATACCACCAACGAAATTGCCGTGAACGCCACCAATACGTATGTCACCGCGTCGAGCATCGTCTGCACCATACTCATCATCGTACCCACCGTATCTGTATACGTCACTTTCTGCCCCTGTTCGTGCGCGTTGTTCCAGGCGTCGAGATAAGAAATCACCTTTGCTTTTGCGTCGAAATCGAGCGGATAAAAAGAAATCGTCGTTACTTTATCGTTCGCGCTCAGGGCTTTGATCGCATTATCCACGGAAACGTTGAGGTACGCGCCGCCCGTCAGCGCGGCAAGCGCGGAAGGATCGAACCCGGGGAAATAATTGGCGAGATTCGACGGCGCAACGTAATATTTATTAAGATGCTCCGCAGGCGATAAATAAATATCCGTTTTTATTTTCTGATCGGCGGGAAGAAAAGCGTTGATCTTATCTTTCACGTTGCTTTCTTCGTTGATCCATTTCACGATCGCCGATTGTCTGTTCGCCCCGATAAATTTTTCCACGAGATCTTCCGTGAGATTCAGCCCTTTTTGCAGACAGCCGTAATCGAGGTCCTGTTTCAGCCGCAGCACTCCCGTCACTTTTATTTTCACGCCGTTTCCGCCCGTCACTTCGAGATCGGCGTTTTCGCCCGTGCGCTCGCCGACGTAACGATAAGGATACGCATGCCCGGAAGTGCCGTACTGTTCGTCTTTTTCGTACACGGCGTCGTTATAATACATCGTATACGTTTTCCCAAGCAGATCTTCGTAAGAAATCAGTTTCGATTCTTCGGGATCGCCGCCGTTTTCGCCAGAATCGCTCTTATCGAAATACGTCATGAATTTCGTTTCTTCGATAAAACCGAGTTGCGCCATCAGAAGATCGATCGCGGTGTTGTCTTTCCCGATCACGATCACGGCTTCGTCCGCCGATTCGGGAAATCTGCCGTACGCCACGTCGTATTGCGACAACACGTATTGCCCGAATGTTTCGTCGGAAACGTCGGCTGTTCCGGGCATTTTCGATACCACCGCTCCGAGCATGGAAACCATGCCCGCAAGATCTTTGTATTCGGGAGCGGTCTCCGTAAGTTCGTCGGTATAAAACTGTTTGATCGAAGAGAGCGAACGATACTGCGTTTCCAGTGTTTCTTCCGTTCTTCCCGCCTTGATGTCGGTGAAAATATTATCGGAAAAAGTCTCGCCGTAATTATAGGAAATCGCATGGCAATACGAGGCGTCCATGGCGTTCACATAGGCTAAGTATTCTTCGGAAATATCATTTTTCACCGTCATGCCGCCCGCGATTTTCGTCACGAACGAATCCACATACACTTTATCTCCGATTTTTGAAAGATCGGGCAGATCTTCCGCGCGGGAACTCATGCCCGTCATCACCGCAGTGAAATCCACGGAAGATTCCGTCACCTGCAACGGGTAATACGAAAGCATGTTTTCTTCCGTTTTTCTGATATAGGAATTGAAGCCGCCCGAAAGCGCAAGCACGAGGCAAACGCTGATGATGCCTATGCTTCCCGCGATCGACGTAAGCGTTGTTCTACCCTTTTTCGTCTTTAAATTCCGTGCCGAAAGCCCGAGCGACGTACCGAACGACATCGAAGCCTTTTCCGCTTTTTTACGGTTTTGTTTCTTTTTTTCCGCTCGCGCCTTCTTCCATGCGACGATCTGCTCTTTCGTATAGCCCTTCGCCTTCACTTTTTCTATCAGCGCGCGCCGCTCCTCTTCCGCGTCGAACGGATCGGAATCGGAAACCACCGTGCCGTCGGAAAGCCGTACGATACGGCTCGAATAACGCTCGGCAAGTTCGGGGTTGTGCGTCACCATGATCACGAGCCGCTCGCCGGCGATCTCTTTGATCAGATCCATGATCTGCACGCTCGTCGTCGTATCCAGAGCGCCCGTCGGTTCGTCCGCCAGCAGAATTTCGGGGCTGTTCACCAACGCCCGGGCGATCGCCACACGTTGCATCTGCCCGCCCGAAAGTTGATTCGGCTTCTTGTTCAATTCTTTGCCGAGCCCCACGCGCGCCAGCGCTTCCGCCGCCCGTTTTTTTCTTTCCGATTTGGAAAGTCCCGCGATCGTAAGCGCGATTTCCACGTTTTCCAGCACGCTCTGGTGCGGGATCAGATTATACGATTGAAATACGAAGCCGATCCTGTGATTTCTATATACGTCCCAATCGCCGTCGGTGTAATTTTTCGTGGACACGCCGTTTATGAAAAGATCTCCGGAAGTGTATTTATCCAAGCCGCCGATGATATTTAAAAGCGTTGTTTTCCCGCAACCCGACGCGCCGAGCACGGAAACGAATTCGTGTTCTCTGAAATCGAGAGATACGCCTTTCAGCGCGTGCACTATATTGCCCGCGCTCTCGTAATCCTTTTTTATGTTTTTAAGTTGCAGCATATTTCTTTCCTTTTCCTTGCTTTCCGCGCCTTCGGGTTATTTCCCCGCCCCGATAAGAAAAAGAGGGCGAAGAGATCTTTCCCCCGCCTTCAAAAACGCCGCGCGGCAACCGCCGCGAATCGCCTTTTTTCTCTTTTTCCCGTTTATCTTACGATCTTGTAAACGGAATCGCAGAATTCGTCGACAAGTTTCAGCATCTGATTCGCTTTATCCGCGCCGAAATCGGCAACCACTTTTGCCACCACTTCGCCCATACGCTTTCTCTGTGCGTTATAAAGTTCTTTTGCGTTTCCCGTCAGTTCGATGTAGGCGATCTTACGATCCACGTCGTCGGGTACACGCTGTACCAGCCCTTTTTCGGAAAGACGATTCACCATCTGCGAAATCGCGGAACGGGTGACGCCTACCTTATCGGCGAGTTGCGTGGAAATAAGCCTTTCTCCTTTTTTATCCGCTGCCACGATTTCCTCGAGCATTCTCAGTTCGGAATTATTAAAAGACTTCTTCCCTTTGACGAATACTACGTTCTGCAATTTACGGGTCATTGCCTGGATTTTGCCTAAATACGCTTCACCGGTCATAGTAAATACCTCCTGTTTTTCGTGCGCTTAAATTCTTGCCTTTCGCACGTATCTGCCTTTATTATATTCAATCAATTGAATTTGTCAACAAAAAGAAAGCGATTTTATAGGTTTTCACCATTTTTTCATTTTTTGTTTCTTTCTTTAATCGTAACGGGAAAACGCGGCGAAACCGCTTACTTTTTCGGGGAACGGGCATTTTTACGTGCGATGCGCGATTTTTTCGGGCTTTGTTTTTCCTGCTTTATTCATGTGCCCGCGCGAAAGGCTTGCCAAACGCTTCTTTTTATGGTATAATTTCAGCGTTTACGATACGATTTGCGATCGTTTCGGGCGCAAACGATAAAAAAACAGAAAAAACAACGAGGATACGCACATGCAACTGATCGATTTTCTCAAAGAATCTTACACCGCCTATCATGCGGTGAAAAACGCGGAAGAAATGCTTCTTTCCGAAGGCTTCGTTAAATTGAGCGAAGGCGGAGACTGGTATGTGGAAGAAGGAGGAAAGTATTTCGTATCGCGAGGCGGAAGCAGTCTGATTGCTTTCACCGTGGGCGCGCTCGACGGCGGATTATCTTTCAAAATCGCCGCTTCCCACGCGGATTCCCCCGCTCTGAAACTGAAAGACAACGCGATATTCAAAACGGAATCTTACGAAAAACTGAACGTGGAAGGCTACGGCGGCGGAATATGGTATTCCTTTTTCGATCGTCCTTTAAAAATCGCGGGGCGAATCGCCGCGGAAGAAAACGGCAAAATCCGCGCAAAAACAGTAACTTCCGATTATTTCGTTACGATTCCCTCCGTTGCCGTGCATCAGAACCGCGGCGTAAACGACGGATTTCAGATAAATGCGCAAACGGATCTTTGCCCCCTGTATTCTTTGGCGGAACAGGGCGGAGACCTCTTATCTTCCCTCTCGCCTTCTCCCGTGCTTTCTTACGATCTGTTTCTCGTAAACGGGCAGGATCCGTACGTATTCGGCAGAAACGGCGAATTTTTAGCCTCGCCGAGAATCGATAATTTAACGAGCGTTTTCGCTTCTCTGGAAGCACTTTGCGGCGTATGCGCGCCGGACGGAATCTGCGTGGCGGCGGTGTTCGACAACGAAGAAGTTGGCAGCCGCACACTCGAAGGCGCGGGCGGCGATTTTCTCGAACGCACCCTTCGCCGATTGACGTTTGCCCTGAAATTCGACGACGACGAATATTATAAGGCGTTACATTCGTCTTTCCTTCTTTCCGTAGACAACGCGCACGCGTTGCATCCGAATCACCCCGAAAAATGCGACCCTACGAACCGCCCCGTTGCCGGCGGCGGCGTCGTAATCAAATATCACGCGGATAAAGCGTACACCACCGACGCGTTTTCCGCGGCGGCGGTTCTTTCCGTATTTGAAACCGCGGACGTTCCCTGCCAGAAATTCTATAATCGTTCCGACGTAAGAAGCGGCAGCACGCTCGGCTCGATTTCTCTTTCAAAAGTCAGCGTTTTAAGCGCGGACATCGGCATCGCGCAATTTGCCATGCATTCCGCCTGCGAAAGTTTCGCCCTGCGCGATTATTCGGCAATGACACTCGGATTAAAAGCGTTCTTCGCCTCCTCCTTTTCGATGGACGACGACGGAATCGTTATAGAATAACCGCCATAAAACGAAGACTGACAAAAACAGGCACGATACGATTGCGCCGAACCGTTTTTATGAATCGCCCCGCCTTGCTCTTTTGCTTTTTCGCGCAGAGAGAAAAGCGGGGTTTTGTCAGTAATCCGCAGGCTCGTTTACGTCTGCTTTATAAACGTTCCCCGGAAATAATTATCGTTCATCCGGAAAAAGCAGAACGGTCGGCATTCCTTTACATCGGGAAGCCGACCGCTCGCATTTGGAGAAGTATGGTAATATAAAGTGTAGTCGTATGTTATCTTCCGAGAATATCCGAAACGATTTTCTTCGTTTCGTCGAATTTCCCTTCCATCTCGGAAGCGAGTTTCAGTTGCGTACGGCACCGCACCAGATTATGCCCGGGGTATTTCGTTGCAAAATACGTATCTCCGGAAAGATAATCGGCAAGGAAGCGCATGCCGCATTCCATCGTCATAAGATAAGCGCCGTAAGGCAGAAGTTCCGCTTCTTTCGGCGTGATCGAATTTTTCACCGCGCCCACGTAGCCTTCCGCATACGCTTTGAAATAATCTACGCTGAAATGCACTTTATTCAGATCTTTTTCGTCTTCCGCCGCCGTAGACGCGCCGAAGCGGATTGAATCGCCGAAATCGTAAAGCATAGAGCCGGGCATAATCGTATCGAGATCGATCACGGCACGCGCTTCATGCGTTTTTTCGTCCATCAGAATATTATTCAGTTTCGTATCGTTATGCGTTACGCGAAGAGGCAAAGATCCGTCTTTAAGCCCCTGCACCACGGCGGAATAAGTATTTTCACGGGAAAGGATGAAATCGATTTCCGCTTTACATTCTTTCGCCCTGCCCTTCTCGTCCGCCGCCAGCGCGGCTTTGAAATCGGCGAAACGCTTCGGCGTATCGTGGAATCTTGCGATCGTCTCCGTCAAGAGCGACGCGTCGAATGCCGCGAGATAATTCTGAAATTCCCCGAACGCCTTGCCCGAATTTCTGAACACGTTTTCGTCCGTCACCGTCTGATACGTCACCGTGTTTTCGATAAAATCGTATACGCGATAGCAATCTTTGCCTTTCAGATAGGGCTTCCCGTCCTTCGTTTTAATCACGTTCAGCGTTTCGATCCCCTGCTTCGCGAGAAATTCCGTAACGTAGCAGATATTGCGCATCAATCCGTCGGTATCGGGGAACACGCGCGTATTGATCTTCTGCATGATATAGCGCTTTTTATCCGTGGTGACAAGAGTCGTTACGTTGATGTGCCCCTCTCCGTACGGGCGGATGTCCGTCACTTCGCCGCACAGATCGAATTGCTCCGCAATCGCCTTATATTCCTTTGTAAAGTCCGTCATTGATATATCCTCCGATTGCGTCTTTCACTTCCTGTAAATCTTCGCGGTAAGTGATTCCGTACCATTTATCCGCGTTTTTGAATACGCGCACCGTTGCCTTGCCCTCTTCCAGCGCCTTGGAAATCACGGAAGGAATAAAGAATTCGTCTTTCATCAGATTCGCCGTGGCGAGGAATTTTTTGTATTCTTCTTCCAGTACGTCGAATATATCGGGAGTCAAGCCCCATAAATTCATGGAAACGGGCGTATCCGCAGGCAGTTTCACAAGTTTTCCGTCCTGTTCAAACGAGCCGTCGGGATTGATTTTCGTCACTTCGGTCACCTTTTTCAAGTACCCGTTTTCCGTTTCGCAGATCCCGCGCGACACCGTACCGTTGGGGCTGAGCGTATTCGCGAGATGATACGCCGTCATCGCGTATTCGCCGTTTTTCGCGTTCGCCAGATGATCGTGAATTTCAAAGAAAGCGTTATGCCCGTAATAATCGTCGGCATTGATGATCGCGAACGGCTCTTTCACCACGTCTTTGCAGCAATAAATCGCGTGACCAGTGCCGAACGGCTTTTTTCTTCCCTCGGGCAAAGCGAACATATCCTGCAATACATATTCCACGTCGATCGTCTTTGCGATACGATTCCCGATCAATTCCTTGAAATCTTCTTCCATATCTTCGCGGACGATAAACACCGCTTTGTCGAACCCCGCCGCTTTCGCGTCGTACACCGAAAAATCGAGAATCCCCTTTCCGTCCGCGGTTACGGGCTCGGCTTGTTTAAGCCCTCCGAAACGGCTGCCCATGCCCGCCGCCATCACTACAAGCGTAGTCTTCTTCATCGTAAACACACCTCTTTACATAAATTTTTTCCGCAAGCGTACGCTTTTTTCGGAAAAATCGTCTTCGCGGCGTTGACTTTTCCGCCGTATGACGGTATAATTATAACATATCGGAAAATATTATTCTATACTTTTTTATGTACATTTTCTATAATTTTCGATATTTTCGGATATTTTTAAGGAGAAAAACGCCGTGAGCAATAATTATTACACGGAATGTCCCGTGGAAAACGTTCTTTCGATCCGTTCGCTGTATACGTTTTTTCATCGGAAACTTCCGAAAGACTACAATTTCAAGGGCGAAAGCCACGATTTTCACGAAGTGCTTTGCGTGATCGGCGGAGAACTGGGCGTAACGGCCGATAAAAACGTATATCTTCTGCCTGCCGGGCAGGCGATTTTTCATAAAGGCGGAGAGTTTCACTCGCTCTGGTCCAGTTACGGCGCAGAGCCGGAAATCGTGGTATTTTCTTTTTCCGCAGACGCTTTTCCTCTGCCCGAAAGATCGCTTTTCACACTTTCCGCCGCACAGACGAGCGAACTTTTAAGCACTTTTGCCGCGGCGGAAAAAGCATTCGTTTTCGACGGATTTCAGGTGAAAGCGGTGGCAGAAGGCAAGCGTTCGGAAGCCGCGGCGGTGGTGAAACGGCTGGAACTGTTTCTTCTTTCCCTTTTCGACGAAACAAAAGAAGTGCGACTCGGCGCAACGGGGCGAGCCGCCGAAAATTACGCGCGTATCGTATCCGTTCTGGAAGAGCATCTTTCCGAAGACCTTTCCGCCGCCGGAATCGCGGATCTTTGTAATCTGAGCATACCCGCGCTGAATAAAACGGTGGCGAAATTCGCGGGGTGCGGCGTGATGAATTATTATAATTCGCTGCGCCTGAAAAAGGCGGAAGAACTTCTGCTTGCGGGCGCAAGCGTGAAAGAAGCCGCTTTTTCCGTGGGATTTTTCAATCAGAATTATTTTTCCGCATGCTTCAAAAAGCACAAAGGGATCCCCCCTTCCCGCGTGAAACCGTTATAAATTCCGTAAAAATATAAATTCAGTAAAAATCATCCGCCGCCCGTAAAGCGCAAACGGCGCGGCAAAACGACGCACAAAAAACCTCCTCTCCCCGAAAAAGGAAAAGGAGGTTTTGCATATTCCCGACAGACGTGCCGCACGAAGCGATCTTGCCGCCGCGCAACGCTCATCCGTTCTTGCAGGGGCAGGGATTCATCTTGGGATAAAGCGGCAACTCGAAAAATCCCGAGCACACTTCCTGCGAATAATCCTGCGCGGGTGGAATTACGCTGTAGCCGTACGACGGCACGAGCAGTTCCACCTGCATCGCCACTTTCAGAATCACCGTGCAGCACATATTCACCGTAAACGTGTTATTCGCGGCGTTGAACGTTCCCTCGGGCGACACCGCGCTGCAAGCGGCGCGTACGATAAACGGCATCACCGACGGCGCAGGCACGGATAACAGTACGTCTTCCGACACCGTTACCAGCGACGTAGCCTTGCCTTCCACGCCCGCCGCGTCTACGTACAACACTTCCACCGGTACGTTCACCGTTGCCTGCACGCGCGCGCATTGCCGATCCGCCTGACGATCCACGGAAAGATTGCTCACCACCGCGTCGGAAGACACAGTGCGCGCGCTGACGAACGTCAGCGGATATGTAGGATTTGCGGGCGTAAAGCCGGAAAGCGTCAGCGTGTAATTTTCGAGTTGTAATTGTTTGATACAAGCGTCGAAGATCTTTTCCGCCTGAATACACACTTTTTCCGTCAGTCCGCTCAGCGGATTTCCCGTGATCGGCCCGGGACATTTATCCGATTGAAAATTGGAATAAAACGACATGTTTGACCTCCTGTCTGTTACTGCCCCGAAACGCGCAAACGTCTGTTCTTTCCGTCCGCTTTTCCGCCCGGGGCTTTCGCTGTATATTGCTTATTGTATTTTATGCAATACGCGTCGTTTTCGTTCCGCGCTTCAAAAAGCAAATCCGTGGGGGCTTTTTACAAAACGTCAGATCCAGATTTTCATGCCGGGATAAAAAGCGTTCGTGCCGTTCAATTTCCTGTAATTTTCCGCGTTGCCGCAAAGAAGCGTTTTCGTATCGCCCGCGCGCACGACGTAAAGATTGTGTCTTTCGGCGGGAAGGCGTAAAATCTGCCCTTCAGATACTTCGCCTTTCAGAGAATTATCGTAAACGATACGCGTTTCGGGCACGGAAAACGCCTCGGCGATCATGCCGAGCGTCTGCCCTTTCCGCACTTTATAAAATTTCGGGATCACTATCGTAAGCATCGGTTTATTCTATGCTTCCGCCCGCGTTTTTATCCTTGATTTTTTCATAAAACGACGATTGTCCCCGTAAAATATTGTATGCGACGCAACGTATACAGAACAACATTCGTAATCACCGCCCTTTCGGCAATCGAAAGGACACTGGGATTTTTATACCGCATTGCCCTCGCGAGATTTATCGGGGCGGAGGGATTGGGCTTGTACCAGGTGGCGCTTTCGCTGTTCGCCGTGTTTTTAACGATCGGCACGGGCGGCATTCCCGTTACGATTTCGCGGCTGAAAACGAAAGGATATGCGGAAAAACGCCCGCAATCGGGAGACGAAGCGCTGAGCGCGGGCGTAATCATATCGCTCCTCACCACCGTGCCCGTATGCGTATTTTTCTTCCTTTTCGGAAAACGCGCGGATTTTCTTTTTTCCGATTCCCGCTGCAACACGCTGTTTAACATTCTGCTGATCGGCTTGCCGTTCACCTGCGTATACGCCGATATACGGGGAAGTTTCTGGGGCGATAAAAAATTTTTTCAGCCGTCGCTGATCGAATTGTTTGAAGAGACCGTGATGGTGATTGCGGGAATACTTCTGCTTCGCGGATTTTCGGCAAACGGCGCGGAAGAAATCACGCGCGGCGCGCGCCTTGCCTGCGTAGCCGTAACGATTTCTTATTTCGCTTCGTTTTCCGTATCCGTACTGCTTTTCTTTTTAAACGGCGGAAAAATCCGCTCGCCGAAAAAACAATTAAAGCCGCTCTTTTCTTCCGCCGCGCCGATCACGGCGGTACGCGCCTGTTCCACGCTGATCGGTTCCGCCGTAGCCGTGATTCTGCCCGCCATGCTGATAAAATCCGGCATGACGGCAACCGAAGCGTTGCGTACGTTCGGCTCGGCGGCGGGAATGGCGATGCCCGTGCTTTCCATTCCCTCTACGTTCATCGGCTCGGTATCTTTGGTGCTCACCCCCGAATTTTCGGAAAACTTTTATCGGAAGCGCACGGAAAAACTCACCGCAGACATCGAAAAGGGAATTTTCGTTTCCTTTGCCTTTTCCTGCCTGTTTATGCCCTCTTTCTTCGCGTTCGGGCTGCCCGTAGGCAGGCTTTTGTATTCCGACGAGAGTGCGGGCGAAATGATTTCCCGCTGCGCGTTTTTATTGCTGCCGATGAGCGTTGCGATGATCACTACGGGCATACTCAATTCGATGAACTACGAAAAACAGACGCTGCGCTTCTATTTTATCGGCGCGGCGGCGATGCTGCTTTGCGTATTTTTTCTGCCCGCCGTCATCGGGGCGTACGCTTATCCCGTGGGGATGACTCTTTCTTTCACGTGCGCCGCCTGCTGCAATACGTTCTTTCTTATCGATTTATACCCGCTTTCAAAACGACTGCTTTGCAAATGCCTCACGGCTTTTTTTCTCATGATTCCCGTGGCGGCGTGCGGAAAACTGATCTACGCGCCTTTATCACGAGTGCTTTCCGTTGTGCCCGCTCTGCTTTCCGCCGGTATACTTACTCTGCTTTTCAATGTCGTTCTGTGGCTGATTTTCGGTATTTTTCCCATAAAAACCTTAAAAAGAAAACTTTTTTGAAAAAATCAAGGTTTTTCTTCTCTTCTTTTCTTGACAGAACGCGCGTTTTGTTTTACAATATCTGCGTATCGAAAAATTAAAGGAGTTTTGAAAAAAACAATGAGTTACAAGACCAAAGAATGGCGCGATTCCATGAGAGTGACGCTGGATTACAACAATATGACGGAAACCTTCCTCGGAGACAAAGGTTTTTCCGATAAAAAACTCGCTTCCTATCGCACCGCCGCGACGAAAGCGTTTTCTTACGTAAAAGAAAACCGCGGCAAAGACGAATTATATATGGGCTGGACCGAACTTCCCTACAATCAGAAAGAAATCGTGGCGGATATTCTGGAAACGGCGAAAAGCGTTCGTCGTAAATTCAAATATTTCGTAGTTCTGGGAATCGGCGGCAGCGCCCTCGGCCCCATTATGGCGTTCAACGCGCTCTGCCATCTGCATTACAACGATCTGCCCCGCGCAAAACGTAAAGGACCTAAATTCTACGTGGAAGACAACGTTGACCCCGTGAGAATGAGAGATCTTCTCGACGTGATCGAGCCCGCGGAAACCTGCTTCAACGTGATTTCCAAATCGGGTGCGACGAGCGAAACGATGACGCAGTACCTTGTAATTCTTGATCTTCTGAAAAAAGCGGGCGTACCCGTGGAAGATAATGTAATCTTCACCACCGACGCGAAAAAAGGAAATCTGAATAAAATCGCCGCGGAATACAACGGGAAGATCAAATGCTACGTGCTTCCCGACGGCGTAGGCGGAAGATTTTCCGAACTGTGCCCCGTAGGCCTTTTGCCCGCAGCCGTTCTCGGTATCGACATCAAAGGGCTTCTTGCCGGCGCGGCGTATATGGATTCGATCTGCCGTTCTTCCTCGATCGCGAAAAACCCCGCGCTTGCCTGCGCCGTATTACAGGTAGCCGCGATGAACGAAGGCAAAAACGTGGGCGTGATGATGCCTTATTCCGATAATCTCAAATATCTTGCGGACTGGTATTGCCAACTTTGGGCGGAATCGCTCGGCAAAAACGTAACGCTCGACGGCATGCCCTGCAACGTAGGTCAGACGCCCGTTAAATCTCTCGGCGTCACCGATCAGCATTCGCAGGTGCAACTTTACACGGAAGGCCCCTACGATAAAGTGGTGACGTTCCTTTCCCTGAAAAAATACGCGTGCGAATTCCCCATTCCCCACGGCTGCGAAGATATTCCGGACGTAGCGTTTCTCGGCGGGCACACGATGGAAGAATTGATTCAGGCGGAAAACGCCGCCACGGCGTATGCGCTGACGAAAGCGGGAAGAATGAATTACACCCTTTACATTCCCGAACTCAACGCGTTCACCCTCGGCGAACTGCTGTTCCTCTTTGAATTGCAGACGGCGTACGCGGGCGCGATGTTCAATATCGATACGTTCAATCAGCCGGGCGTGGAAGAAGGTAAAAAAGCCACGTTCGCGCTTCTCGGAAAAGCGGGCTATGCGGAAAAGAAAAAAGAACTGGATTCTCTTCCCGAAAAGAAAACGGAATATATCGTTTGATTTCCGCCGCCTGCCGTAATCGGGCGAAGTTTTAATAAATTATACAACGATGAATTTTTCCCGTCGGGGATTCCTCCCGACGGGAATTTTTTACGTTTTCCTGCTTCCGACGCAGATTCTTTGACGAAAACCGTATAAAACGGCAACGGACCGGGTATAATTCTTACCGCGCACGGAAAGACGGAATTTCTACATATGATATCGTAGGGAGTCTTTCTTACGCAAGAGGTGTATCGATGAACGTAAAACGCGGTGAACTTTATTACGCCGATCTTTCCCCCGTCGTCGGCAGCGAACAGGGCGGCATACGCCCCGTTCTCGTGGTGCAGAACGACGTAGGAAACAAATACTCCCCCACCGTTATAGCCGCCGCCGTAACGAGCCGCATTAATAAAGCGAAACTGCCGACGCATATCGAATTGCCCTCCGCCTACGGCCTTGCCAAAGACAGCGTGATTCTTCTGGAACAGATACGCACGCTCGACAAACGCAGACTGAAAGAGCGAATCGGAGAACTTCCGCCGGAGGCAATGTCGCGCGTGAATCGAGCAATCCTGATTTCTCTCGGTTTTCCCGTGGACGGACAGGCGAAAAACCGCTGATTTTTCTTTTTTCCCTTTATTTTACGCCACGCGATTTCTTCGCGCGGCGTTTTTTTACGTATTTCGCCATCCGACGATTTTCGGCAAAAAAAGGAATAATCTTCCTGCTTTCGCACGAAAAAGAATGTTATAATGAATTCGTTCACGGAGGAGTGATATGAACCGTATCGATCGGGACGGAAAAACGTTCGTTCTCTATTTCTTTTTCACCGCGTTTTGCGCTTTATTCTTCTTTCTGGGCGATTCCGCCGAGCCGTTTGCCATGGCACTGCTTTTTGCGGCGATGTGCGCACGGCTTTCCCCCGCGATTGCGTGCGGATGTTATACGCTCTCTTCCGCCGTGGCGTTGCGGGCGGACGTTTCCCTTCTGTGCCTGATCGAAGCGACGATTCTTTTCTCAGGCTTTGTTTTAAAAAAGAAAATCGGAAAAAAAGCCGCTTGCCTGCCCTTTATCTCGTTGTTTCTCGCACTTGCCGTATTCGTATTTTTCGCGCCGTTTACGCCCTATATTCTGCCGCCCGTATTTTCGTTCTTAAACGACGGAATCGTACAGAAAATCGCCATCGCGGGATTGATATATCTCCTGTCTGCGGCATTTTCCGTAGCGCTGCGCGCTCTTTTATACCGCTTTTTGAAATGCAGACTGAAAACGGAAGAAATCGCGTTTTCGCTGCTTTTGTTCTGGGCGGCGGGAATCGCGCTCTGCCGAGCCTTTACGCCGGAGGTATACGCAGGCGTTTCGCTTTTTCTGCTGTTGTTTTACGCAGACGTCACGAAAGATCTGTCGGCGACTCTTGCGGCGTTTGTGCTTTCCGTTCCCGCCGCCGTATGCGGCGTTCCGCACGAAAAATATTTTCTTTTCGGCGCGGCGGTGACGGCGTTTGCGCCCGTCGGAAGACTTCCTGCGGTATTCGCCCTGATTCTCTCGTATTTTCTTTTCGGCATTACGGAAAACGTATTTGCGGCTTCTGCGGCTTCTCTTGTACCGTGGGTGCTTTGCGTACTTCTCCCGTCGCTCGTCTTTTTATTGCTTCCGCCGTCGCTTCTTAGGCGGGCGGAAAACAAACTGGTTTTTTATCGTGAAAAGCATCTTTCGCGAATTGCGATCAACCGGAACCGCGCTGCCGTCGGCGAACAACTTTTTGAAATTTCTTCGATCTTCCGCGAAATCCGCTCGGCGTTCACCGCGCTTTCCTCTTCCGATTCAAAGGCGGGAGCGAAAGAATTCATGTGCAAATGCGTATCCGACGGCGTATGCGGAAAATGCCCGGGGTATTCCGAATGTTACAGGCAAAACGACATAAAAACACAGATCGAAAAACTTGTGGAAATCGGCTGTATCAAAGGCAGAGTGAGCCTGATCGATATTTCGGAAAAACTCGCCTCGGCGTGCAGAGATCAGAGCGGCCTTCTGTTTGCCGTAAACAAACAACTCGCCGATTACAGAAAATTCGCCATAGAGGCGGAAAACGCCGCATGCGGGCGTGAACTTCTTTCGCGGCAGGCGGAAGCGATCGGCGAAATTTTAAAGGGGCTCGCGTTGGAACAGAGCACGCCTTTCAACGTGTATCGCGAAAGCGAAAAAGCCCTTTCGGCCGCGATGCAGAAAGCGGGAATCGTTTGCAGCGAAACGATGCTTTGCAAAACTTTCTCCGACGACGACAGCCCCGTTTTATCACTCGTTTCTTACGGCAAAGCGGACGTTAAAAAAATCTCGGCGATCGCTTCCGACGTATTGAAAACGCCGATGATCATTTCGGAACGCATCGCCTTATCCGACGATAAATTTTGCTGCATTTTACGTAAAAGACCCGCATTCGACGCCGCTTTCGGCGTGGCAAGCGAAAGAAAATACGGGGAAAACGCCAGCGGCGACACTCATTCCGTTATACGGATCGACGAAAGAAAATTTATGGTGGCTCTTTCCGACGGCATGGGCAGCGGCGAATATGCGAAAAAAGTATCGGAAACGGCGATTTCGTTGCTCGAAAGTTTTTACCGCGCAAAAATGCCTTCCGATCTCGTGCTTTCCACCGTTAATAAACTGCTCTCGTTCAGCAAAGAAGAAACGTTTGCCTGCGTGGACGTCGCCGTGGTGGATCTGGACAGCGGAAAGGCAGACGTAGTGAAAATAGGCTCGCCCATGGGCTTTATTTTATCGGAAAACACGCTGAAAATCTTAGAGGGAGATTCCCTGCCGCTCGGGATTCTGGAAGCGGTGCGCCCCACAGCCGCTACGTATTATCTGAAAAGCGACGACGTTCTTCTTTTTGTCAGCGACGGCATTACTTCCGCTTTTTCCTCTTCTGGAGAACTGCTGGACGAATTAAAAAAGATCCCCTGCTTCAATCCGCAGGAGATCGCCGATAAACTATTGGCGGAAGTGCTTCGCCGCGAAAACGGGAAAGCGCAGGATGATATGACCGTGGTTGCCGTACGCCTGTATAAAAACGCTTCGTAACGCGGTTTGCGCCGTTTGCGCCGTTTATGCAGACGAAATGTTCCGACGCGGGACGGTTCCGACAGGGAACGCTCACTTCTTCTTTTTGCCGTTTTTATACGTTTTATTATAAATATCCACGCATTTGCGGATAATTTCCACCGCTTCGTCGCGATGGCAGATTTCTTTCACCGTAGTCTGTTTATGTTCAAGCGATTTATACACCTCAAAAAAGTGCATCATTTCGTCGAATATATGCGCGGGAAGTTCGTGTATATCGTAATAATTATTATACGTGGGATCTTTTACGGGAATCGCAATGATCTTTTCGTCGAGATCTCCCCCGTCGGTCATCTTGATCACACCGATCGGGTAGCACGTAACGAGCGTCATCGGATAAATACTCTCGCCGCACAGAACAAGCACGTCGAGCGGATCGCCGTCTTCCGCCAGAGTGCGGGGAATAAAGCCGTAGTTTGCGGGATAAACGGTAGACGTATATAACACACGATCGAGCCGAAGCAACCCCGTCTCTTTATCCAGTTCGTATTTCGCTTTGCAGCCCTTGGGAATTTCGATCAGGGCTTCAAACGTCTTTTCCGTGATGCGTTCCGCCGATATATCATGCCAGATGTTCATTTTTGAATTTACCTCTCCTTTTCTCGTTTACTTCACTCTTACTCTTTTTTTCGTTCTCTGTTTTTGCCGATTTGTATTATATCATTTTTCTTTGTATTTTGCAAGGCTATAAACGGACCGCACGGACATTTTTTATTTTACGAGCGTTGTTTTTCGTTACGATACGACATTTCCGTAAGATTTTTTCGTTTTGTCGCTTTTTTTGCTTTTCACCTCGCAAAAATCTTTGACTTTCGCAAAAAAATGTGCTATATTATTATAGCGTTGATTAAGGAAGAAGAAAAAAACCGTAATTTATTCGGTTTTTGTTTTTTGCTTCCGGTGGCGTTGCAGAAGTACCCAAGAGGCTCAAGGGGCTCCCCTGCTAAGGGAGTAGCATCAGTAATGGTGGCACGAGTTCAAATCTCGTCTTCTGCGCCACAACAAAACCTAAGTTGAACTTTTGTGTTCGGCTTAGGTTTTCTTTTACGTTGTTTTGCCTATTTTTGCTTCATTTCAACGGCATTTTTGCATTTTTTATATTTGTTTAATCGTAATAAAAATAGTTCGTATCGTTTCGGCTATGTTTCTTTTTTATAAAATCGAGGCGAAATCACGCATTCCGTACAATACTCGCACTACTTATATTTCATAGCCTTTCACCCGATAAAATACGATATAATTGTTTACAATCAATTTTCGTAAAGACCGTTCTTTTACATATTCGTTTCCCGTGCACGGACAACTTTCCGGAAAAACACAAACATTCTTTAACGCGTTTTGAAAATCGGCGATCTGCCCGACTGCCGCCGACGAATTCTTCAATTCAAAGGCTATATATTCAAAAATTTGTTCCATATCGGCTTGCGCCGCGGGAAAAATTTGCAATTTTAATTTATTTCCAATATTTCGCCTTCATATTATTGAAAAATTCTTCTCCGCTTACGGGTCTTGCGCCGCTTTCGATTTCGTCAAGCCCAGCATTGATAAGTGCCGCTGCTTGCATTTTCGCAAACATTTCTTCGTAAAGTTTCAGGCTCATCATCACGGCTTCGCCATACCCGTTTTTCGTAATCACAATCGGTACGTCGCTTTCTTTGCATGCTTTCATGATATTCGCCGTATTTTTTAATTCGTTTACTGGTAAAATTTTCGGTAAAGGTTGTGTCATTTTTATCAGTCCTCCCACTTGCAACATATTCTTTTTATGGTATTATTATACCATAATTTATCACATTTGTCAATAGCCCATAAACAAATTTTTTTTAATTGCATTTCGGCATAAGTTTAATATTTTCGGGCGTAGGCTTGCCGATATAACAGCCGTCGTCGTATCAGTCGAAATCGTCGTACAACAGCATTTTCTGCTCCTCTATCCCTATCGGGCTTGCTATGTCGTTTTCCATAATATCGCCTATGATAAACTGCGGCAGATCCCGCGAATATACAATCTTTTCGCCCGACTTTTCAATGTACTTTAAAATGTACGTTACCGTGCCGCCAAGGGCGCGTTCGGTGTTTAAATCTTCGAAATCGTTTCTGCCGAATCTTTCGCGGAAATACATGCTTTCCTTTGTTTGCTGCCGCCGTTTATTTGAAAAACTGTAACTATCCTATATCACAAATCCGCTCGGCATCGTATCTCCCGGCACGTACAACATACCGTGAAAATGCAGTCGTTTCTTTTCGGGTGAACGTTCCCACACGCCGATATATCGCCAACCTTTTCTCACCACGAAATTCGTCAATGTCTTTTTAAGTTTTTTTTAAACGATTCTTCGGTGTGAAGCGCACTATCGTACTATCATAATTCGATATTATTTCAATTTTTCGTTCAACACTTTTCTTCTTTACTTATTGCCGACACTCTATTCCGCGCCTTCTTCTCCATACATAAAAACAGAGATACTTTCCGTTACGAAAATATCTCTGTTTTTTTATTGTTATATTATACGTTATCTTATATTTTTATACAACGGACCGTAGGCGGCGCAGGCGCGGTAGTCCTGC
>CAJKUC010000017.1 GCA_905203015.1 uncultured Christensenella sp.
GAATATATCTATTCCCGAAAGCGTGAGCGAAATCGAAGAGAAAGCATTTCGTATGAAGTATGCAAATGACGAACCGTTTTGTGAAGATAGCGAAAAAGCGCACGTAAGCGTAACGCTTCCGAAAAGCGTGACGTTTATCGGGCCTCGGGCATTCTGGGGCGCAGGGATAACGATATACACGTCCGCTTCGACGGATGTTCCTTTCGGTTGGCATCAAAGAACAGTAGATCTATTGGAAATGAAGTATCCGGAAGATGACGATCATTGGGCGTCGTATCTTTGCAATATTTATTATGAATGCGGCTTTGAAGCAGAAAACGGATCGGATTATGTGCATCGGTTTGTTTATTCATACGACAAAACGGACGGCGGTCAAGCAAATACAACAAGACCTGGCGGAGTCGGCTCCTTTGATCGTATGCCGTATCGTAAAGGATATGAATTTATCGGCTGGTCGGTAGAAATGAATATTACCGCCGAAGAATTTGAAGAAAAGCGTAAGGCGAATAAAGCCGAGAACGGCAGATACACCGATTACTTAAAATCTGAAGATTTTCAGAGGCTAGCCGTCAGTGTGTTTATAAAGGACAAGGCATATTACACGATCTGGGAGAAAAAAGAAGAAGGAAATAACTGAAAAAAATTTTTAAAAAAAGTATTGACAAACAACAAAAAGTGTGATATAAAGAAGTTGAATAAAAATAGATAAGGGGGTGAATCCGATGCACTATGCAGGATAAATAATTTTTTGCGCACAAAAGAAAAAATGATTCAAAGATCATACGGCTTCAATTACCTTAAAATATAAAAATAAGTAAGAAGGTCGGAACGCTTTCGGGCGTTCCGATTTTTTGCGGATACGCTTCGTAAGGGAAATAAGGGATCGGCGCGGAAAAAAGAGGAAAAGCGCGGAGTGCGCGGGGGAAGCGGAACGAAAGAAAAATGTTTTTCTTGTGAAAATTTCTGTATTCGTATTGACAATTTTTTACGGAAATGCTATACTTACGTTATCAGTGAAAAATATCTTGCCCCAAGCGGGAAGTAAGCGTTTTGCGGGCGGGAAAGAACGGGGAGAAAAATGAAAAAAATCACGAATAAAATTCTGTGGATTTTTGCTGTGGGGCAATTCGGATGGAGTCTGCTTTCGGGCATCATCAGCAGTTGGATGGTGTATTATTATACGGGCGAAAACGCCGTATTTTCTTCGTATATCACCACGAAACAATTGTTTTTAGGGCTGACTCTTTTCGGCATTATCACAGCCGTGGGGCGCGTTTTCGACGCGATCACCGATCCTTTGATCGCGGGGTGGTCGGACGCGAGCGATTTCAAGGGCGGCAGGCGGATTCCGTTCATGAAAGCGATCGCCGTGCCGTTTGCCGCGATCACGGTGGGGGTGTTTGCTCTGCCGCAGACGTCGAACGAGGCGGCGAACGACGTGATATTATTCGTTACGCTGATCTTATTTTATCTGTTTATGACGGTGTACTGCACGCCGTACAACGCCCTGATTGCCGAACTCGGCGATACGCAGAAGAACAGAATCAACGTTTCCACGTACATTTCTTTCACCTATATCGCGGGCTTTTCCGTGGCGTATTTATTGCCGAATCTTGCGGGGTTGTTTACGGGAATGAGCGAAGCGAATGCGGTGCGACTGGCGATAGCGATTCTGGCGGCGATCGCCGCAATCGCGATGCTGGTGCCGTCGTTTTTAATCAAAGAACGCGAATACATCTCTTCCGTGCCCGTGAAAACGAAGGCGTTTTCGTCCCTTTTCAAGTCGTTTAAAAATAAACAGTTCCGCCGTTTCGTATATTCGGATATCATCTACTTTTTCGCCGTTACGCTGTTTCAGACGGGGCTGGCGTTTTATATTACGCGATTGATGCATGCGGACGAAGGAAATTCGTTCGTGCTCACCGTGATCATGACGGTGGTGAGCCTGTGCCTCTATCCCGCGGTGAACAAACTTGCGCCGAAACTGGGAAAGAAGAAGATCGTCGTTACGGGATTTTTCGCCTATGCCGCCGTGTTTCTCGTCACCGTATTTTGCGGCGAGGGCATGATATGGGGGTATCTTATCGCCGTAATGGCTGGCGTACCGATGGCGATTTTAGGGATTTTGCCGCAGGCAGTGGTGGCGGATATCGCCGAAGCGGATTTTGTGGAAACGGGAGAAAAGCGGAACGGTATGTTCTTTGCGGCGCGTACGTTTGCTATGAAAATGGGGCAGGCGCTGGCGCTTCTGGCGTTCACTTCCATCACCGTTTCTCAAACGGAATTTTCTTATCGCGTGACGGCGATCGTCGCTACGGTATGCTGTCTGATCGGCGCGATTCTCTTTTTGTTTTACAATGAAAAACTTGTGATGGATACGATCGGCAAAGCCGCGGAAACGGAAAAAAACGCCGATGGAACCGCTGAAGAAGGCGCCGCTGAAACCGCTGAAAAAGATACGGTTTCCTGCGAAAAACAATCGGCGGAGGAAGCGGAAAAATGAGCGAAAAAAGCGTTGAAAACGGCGTGAAAAAAAGCGGAATTTCCGCAAAAAGGGATTTTTACGTTTCCGAAGAAACTTACGCACGCGAGATGAAAGACACCGTGCTGCCGTTTCTGGAAGAGCGGAGATACGACGGCTATTTCAACGGGTACGACGGCAACGCGTTGCATTACGTGCGTTATGTAGCCGCGCCGCAGGATACAGGCAAATGTGCGGACGAGCGGGCGAAAAGCGCCGTTAAAAAGACGGTGATTATTTCGCACGGGTTTACGGAATCGGCGGAAAAGTGGCGCGAAACGGCATATTATTTTTTGAAAGAAGGGTATAACGTATACATTCCCGAGCATCGCGGGCATGCGCTTTCTTATCGGAAGACGGCGGATAAAACGCTGACGCATATCGATCGCTTTTCGGAATATACCGACGATTTCGGGATTTTTGCCGAAAAAGTGCGCGAGGAAAACGAAGGGGAGATTTATCTGTTCGCCCATTCCATGGGCTGCGCGATCGGCTTGCTGTATATGGAAGAAAAGCCGGATTTTTTCAGAAAGGCGTTCTTGTCTTCCCCGATGATCGTGCCGAATCCCGGGAAAGTGCCGCTTTGGCTCGCGCGGTTTTTAATGAAGTGCGCCGTGGCGTTGGGAAAGGCCGAGAAACGCGCGTTTATCTCTTCGGCGTACCCGGGCGACGAAAAATTCGAGGATTCCGCGCGTACTTCCCGCACAAGGTTCGAGGATTATAATCAATTCAAGAGAACGCACGAAGATTATCAGAATTATTCCTCGTCGTACGGGTGGGTGTACAATTCGCTTATCGTAGGCGGAAAAATTTTGAAAAAAGGCGCGGCGGAAAAGGTGAAAACGCCCGTTTTCATTGCGGCGGCGGAAAACGATACGCTTGTGCTGCGAAAGCCGCAGGTCGCGCTTTCAAAGCGCCTGAAAAATTGCGAATTCCGCGTGTTTTCCGGGGCGAAACATGAAATATACGGCTCTTCCGACGACGTGGCTTTCGTGTATTTCGATACGCTGTTCGATTTTTTCGCGGCACCGTAATCGGCGTGCGGTTCGGCGGAAGCATCGCCGGGATAACCGATCGATCGGCAACGAAAACGGCACGACGGGTGGAAAACAACCGTTGAAAAACGCATAAAATTACGTGTTCTTTGCATATATATACAATTACATATAACATACATATACGGCGTAATAAATCGCTCCGCTTTCCCGTGATGGGGAAAACGGAGCGATGTTTTTTTAGTGAGCCGAATACGCCGATCGGTTCTATTTTGCGCGGTAATCCTTTAATAGTTCCAGGAAGTCTGCGTAAGCAAAGCGTTCAGGAGAGAGGAGAACTGCGTAAGGTGCTTTAAAGAGCGGCCGGGATAGTAGGTTTCGATAAATTCGAGATAGTCGTTTTCGGTGTTCATCAGCATGCCTACGATAGAACTTTCGCCGTAACCCGTATAATCGGGGATTTCCCAGTTGGTCGCTTCAAAATACAGATAGGTGACGCCCGCATTCACAAACGGCGCGTGATCGCTCCAATCGCCGGTGGAGGGGGAAGCGTACGAAGGATCGCCGCCTTCGTCGTCGGGAGAAGGATTGTCCCACGTCCAGGGGTTGGTCTTAAATTCGAGACCGAGAGATTTCGCCACGGCGGAAGCGTTGTCGTATGCCTCCGTTTTCGTTACGGTTTTCGCTTCGTCGTTCTGTACGCCGCCGTACAGGTAGCAGTAATCGCCGCAGACGATCGAATCGATATTGATCATATAAAGGGTGTTCGCCTTGTCTTCTTCCGTCATGCCCGCGGCGTATGCCGAAGAGCCGTATAAGCCGTATTCTTCTGCGGTGAAGAAGACGAATTTGATGGTGAACTGCGTTTCCACGTCGTGGAATTTTTCGGCGGTGGTGAGCCCGAGCGCGATTCCCGAACCGTTATCGCCCGTACCCGTGCCGTCGTAATGCATGCCTACGATAATCTGTTTATCCGATTTGCCTTGTTTCGTCACTTCGATGTTCTGCGAAATAACGTTCACTTTTGCGTACGATCCCGTTTCGCTTTCCACGTATTTGTAGCCGCCCCACGAATTTTCCTGTTGTTCGTAAGATTTCCCGTCGTCTGAGTATTGCACGCTTGCCGCCGCGGGGTAGAGTTTATTGAGCGCCGATTGTTTCAAGCCTTTCAGCGCGTAAGTGCTGCGGGTGGAAATCGCTACGTCCTGATAAGAAATATCGTCGTTGGTATAGCCCGCGTTTTTCAGCGTGTAAGAAATCCAGTTCTGCGTATATTTGAAATGTTTTCCCTCGAAGCAATCGCGATCGGAAAGCCCCGCATCGATATATTTCAGTTTTTCGTAACTTTCCGCGCCGAAGTTCCACACCGTATCCTCGGCGGGCGTTTCGTTCGCTTTTTTAAGATCGCTTAAATCTTTCTGCACGTCGCTCAGTTGCTGTTCGAGTTTCGCGATTTCGTCGAGCAATGCCGAATCGTTTCCCGCCGACGAGGAATCATCGCAGGCGGTCATCGCGAACGCGCAGCCGACGGAAAGAGCGGAGGCAAGCAGGATAGAGGTGATTTTTTTCGTTTTCATAATATTTCTCCTTTGAGTTTGTCGCATCTGCAGTTTGCTGCGTTGCGGCTTCGTTTTTGATTTATGTGCATAATTATACACTTAATTTTGCATAAGTCAAGTATTTTTATGCAAAAAATCAAAAGAAATTTATAAATATTTTATTTTTAATGAATATTTATGCATAATATACAAAAATGCGGGAATAAATGAAAAACATACAAAAATTATGTGCCACGATGGGAGCGCATACGTTGTGCGCGTCGAGGCGAGGGCGGGAAATGTTGGCGAAAGACCTCGGAAAGAGGAAGAAAGAGAATTTTTTTGATTATTATAAATATATGTATATATAAAAAAATACCTCTCCGTGTTATCGGAGAGGCGCTTTTGCGTGAGGAGAATTTTTTGCGCGTATATTTTAATAGAGCACTACGGTGAACAGTGCCGCGACGTAGCGCGGCGGAAAAACACCGTACGCGGAATCGGAATAAGCGGATTCAGCGGGTGACGATCGGCGGATCCTGAGATCTGGCGCGGTAGTAAGTGGGGATGCTTTTAAAGCCGGCGTCGAAAATAAGATCCGTAAGGTTCGCGCTCGGATCGTTCCGTCGTCTTGTCTCTATATAGTTCAGGCGCAGACGATTTACATAGCGGGGCAAGCCCGTATTCGTATAGCGATGAAAAACGCGGGAGACGTGCGCCTGCGCATAGCCGAATTTCCGCGCGATTACGGGAAGAGATACGTCTTCTCTGAAGTGTTCGGAAAGATAAGAGAGAACGGCGCGGATCAGTTGCGTTTCGTCGCGTTCTTTTCCCTGCACGAAATCCAGCCTTTCTCCGATCAGTGCAAGCAGCAGTTCGCATGCCGCGCCGCGCACGCTTTCCGATTGGTTTTTATCCGCCATAAAACGATCGGCGATTTCAAGAAGGCGCGCGCAAAGCGTTTCGTCGTGTATCAGAGGCGAGGCGGGCTTTAAGCCCCGGTTACGTTCGTTGAAGCGCGCCGTACGGGCGGCGGGAACGATCACGAGGCAATCGTTTTTCTTCCCTTCCGTATCCGCGCCGTAAGAATGAAGATCGTAACTGCCGCAAAAAAATATGTCGCCGTTGCCGACGTGATAAGGCACGCCGTTATGCACTACGGATCTGCTTCCTTCGAGCGAAATGAGAATTTCTATATTTCTGTGAAAATGCGGCGGGTAGACGTATTTTTCGTTTCGTCTTACGTCCAACGCTTCGATCCCGTCGCGAAATTCTTCGTAAAGTATGTTCATAAGAAAAATTATATCATAAAATGAGAATATTTCCAACCGTTTTTGAGAGGAAAACACATGTCGCTTATGCTATAATTGAAATGAAGAAAGCGGAAACTGCTTTTAAAATCGTGAAAAAAGCGGCAAAAACACGAAAAAAACGCATTGTATATGAAAAAATGCGGCAAAACGGCAGTCGCGAAAAAAATAAGAGGAAAAGAAAATGAAGAAAACGGAAGTCAAAAAACTGACATTGGAAGAGAAGATTTCTTTGCTTACGGGCGCGGACAACTGGCAGACGGAAAGCGCGGACGGAAAGGTGCGACAGGTGTTTTTATCCGACGGGCCTTCGGGGCTTCGCATGCACGATCTGAAAAACAATTACGCTACGATCAAAGCGACGGCTTTGCCCACCTGCCACGTGCTTTCGTATACGTGGGATACCGATCTTGCCTTTGAATACGGCGCGACGATTGCGGACGAATGTATTATTCACGGCGCGGACGTGATTCTCGGACCCGGCGTGAATATCAAGCGCACGCCTCTTTGCGGCAGAAATTTTGAATATCTTTCCGAAGATCCGTATCTTGCGGGCGTATTCGGCGCGGCGTATGTGGAAGGCGTGCAGAGCAAGGGCGTCGGCGCATGCGTGAAGCACTATTGCGCGAACAACAGCGAGGCGGATCGGTGCCATCAATCGAGCGAGGTAGACGAGCGGACGTTGCACGAAATTTATCTGAAACCTTTTGAAATGACGATGAAAGCGAAACCGTGGACGGTAATGTGTTCGTATAATCCGATCAACGGCATATACGCTTCGGAAAACAGGAAACTTTTAAACGACGTGTTGCGCGGAGAATTCGGTTTCGACGGGTTGATTATGTCCGATTGGGGCGCGGTGCACAATCCCGTGCGTGCCGTGCAGGCTACGCTGGATCTGTGCATGCCGCATCGGAACGATTCCGCGGGGCTGATTTCGGAAGCGGTGAAAAGCGGGAAAATCGGCGAGACGGAAATCGACGAGCGGGCGCAGAAGGTGATCGATCTCGCCGAAAAAGCGGAACGGGCCGCGGTAAAACGCAAGGTGACCACGACGGCGGAAGAACGCCACGAAACGGCTGTGAAAATCGCGAAAGAGGGGATTGTTCTTCTGAAAAACGAAGGAAACGTATTACCTCTCGGCGGCAATGCGGAAAACGGCGGGCAAAACAAATATTTCGTGCTCGGCGAACTTTCGGAAAAGCCTTTTATTTCGGGTGGGGGCTCGGGCGAAGTGCAGACGGCGTTCGTTCAGAAAGCGCTGCACGAACATATTGCGGAAAAAACGGGCGCGGAAACGAAATACCGCAATTTCTGCGGTTGGGAGCCGAATTGGCGCGATATATACGGCGACGCATACGAAGCGGACGTAACGATTCTGCCCGTCGGGCACGATCGTTCCGTGGAATCGGAAGCGCACGATCGCTCTTCGCTTCGCCTTACGCCGGAACAGGAAGATATGATTCTTCGCGTGGCGGGATATGCGAAAAAAACGGTGGTGATCGTGTATGCGGGCAGCGCGGTGGATATGAGTCGCTGGATCGGCGCGGTGGACGGCGTGGTGTTTTCCGGTTATGCGGGCGAGGGGGTGAACGAGGCCCTTTCCGATCTTTTGTGCGGCAAGGCGAATTTCGGCGGAAAACTTACGGAAACGTTCCCGCTGTCCCTCGATGATACGTATAAAGGCGGCAGAACCTCCGACGGTATGACGGATTTATACGACGACGGTATCTTCGTCGGGTACCGCTATTACGACAAAGAGAAGAAAGAAGTGCTTTTTCCGTTCGGATTCGGGCTTTCGTATGCGAAATTCGAGTACGGCGATCTGCGTATCGAAAAAACGGGCGAAAGCGATTACGATATCGTGTATAACGTAACGAACGTTTCCGAGGCGGCGGGAAAAGAAATTTCGCAGGTGTACGTAAAAGACGTGCTCGCGACGGCGCGCCGCCCAGAAAAGGAACTCAAAGGCTTTTCAAAAGATCTGATTGCGCCGCACGAAACGAAAACGGTGCGCGTACATCTCGATATTTCGGCGTTTGCTTATTATAACGTTTCGCTCGGGAAATGGTACGCAGAGAGCGGCGTTTTCGAGATCTTCGTCGGTGGCTCTTCCCGCAATCTTCCCTTAAAAGGGAAACTGTATCTCGAATTACCCGAAGATACGCAGTATTCCGTTCGTTGATCGCATATACGAAATAAGGAAAAATAACGTAAAGAATCAAACGGCGCGTTCCGATGCGCGCGGATTGCTTCGCGTTTACAAAAACCGTAGAGGCATCGGATTACGGCAAAAAAAACGGCTTTTCGCAAAGAAGGTGCGAATTGCCGTTTTTTTGTTTTTCTGTTAAAAAAGCCGCCTAATACGTTATTAGACGGCTTATATATACTATTATATAAAAGACTTACGCAAATGTCAACGATTAAAGAGGCGATGTAAAAAAATTTTCGTAAAATTTATCGACTCGCCGAATATCGGCTGAGCATTTTTATGCGGTCTTGTTCGCCTAATAACGTATTAGGCGAACAAAAAATTCATATCAAAAGGAGAAAGAGAAATGGAAAGGAACAGAAAACGTTTCCGCAGACTTGCCGCGGCGCTCGGCTTGTTTTGCTTTTGCTCGTCGGGGCTTGCGGCGTGCGGAAAAAAAGACGGCGGCGGAGATTCGGGAACAGGCGAAAAGGACGATCGCTTTTCGTGGATTACGGAAGTGCAGGATGTTGTGGATGTGTTTACCGCCGAAAGCAACGATTATCATAGCAGAAGAGATAATTTCAATTTTCTGATGACGGCAACGGAAATAAATTTCAATGCCGAAATTACGAACGACGAAGTGCATGGAAAAACTTATCATTTTTCCGACATTACGAATACGTCGAACGTGATGTACAGATTGCTTGTGGATCAAAGCGCGGTGATTCTGGATGCGAACGACGTTGTTCTCGACGGGGAAAACGTATCGTGCGGCGTAGAATTTTCCGTTGACGGCACGAATGTAACGGGGTACGAATACGGCAAAAAAGGATCTTCCTGGACGTCGACGAAATTGCCCGTCATGGAAAACGATTCGCTGACTTCGATGAAAGACACTGTTAAAAAATATAAGGAACAGGCATTTCCGGAAATTTCTCTGTGCGGCCCGTGGTCGATTATATCGTATCTTATTGCGTTCCGGGGAGAAAAGAGCGTACACGATGTGGTGACATCCTGGTACGACGAGAATTCCGATATGTTTATTCTGCCGGATGATGACAAAAAAAATCTCCTTTTACCGTACGAAATCGGTTATACGTCGCTCGGCTTCGCGGACGCGGTGCGGAATTCGACTTGTACTCACATGGACACCCGCGTAAATTCTCAGGCGTTACGGTATTACGTGCGGAACGATCACGGCGGTTGGGATTTCAAAGAACCGGAAATTCTGAAGTACAAGAATATCCGATTTAAACTGGACGGCAAAAAATTATCGTCGTTATCGTACGATGTTATGATGGCGGAAAATCAGTATAACGATGAAACTTATGGCTTGCATTTCGATTTTGCTTTCGACGCGGATATGGAAGTGACGGGATTGGATCGTCCGTCGAAAGAAGCAAACAGCGGCGTACGCCTCGACGAAGATATTCTGGATGATTATGAAAACGAAACGCTTGCGGAATACAAAAAATTCTATCAGGGCAGAAATTACACAGTCGGCTATGAAGCATACTCTTACGCGCGTTTTTACGATAACAGCGAATCGAAAGAATTGGTGTATAAATTCGACGCATGGGTAACGCACGATGCCGTGAGTTATTACATAAGATATAAGCAAAATTATTCCGATTTTTATGAAGAGCACGTAATATTTGAAAAAATCGACGAAACTACCTATATGCAATACACGCACAATTGCGATCTCGGTACGTGGAGAAAAAAAGCGTACAAAATGGCGGAAGGGCAGACGGTGGAAGATTCGATGAAGGCGTATGCCGAAGAATACTGGAAAAACATAGAACTCGATAATGCGAACGTATTCGGTTCGTCGCTGATATATTCGAGTTTATTGAAAAGTTACGTCGGCGGAATCGGAGCCGCTTACGAGGTGCTTGGATCGGGTGATATAAAACTGAGTTTGCCGGTGGATACGATTCTGAATGTGAAAGAAAGCGGCTTGAATTATATCATGACGACGCACCTGTTTACGTATACGTCTTATTACGACGAATCGCAGTATGAATGGAGCGGATATGCCACGAAACTGATTTCAAACGTGGGAACGACGAATATCGAAATCCCCGCCGACGCCGTTTCCGAAGAATAACAAGGAAAAGCGGAAATCGCCTTGCGGACGGACGTATTATCCGTCGGCGTATCTCTGCGCGTTTTCATGCGATGCGATTGCGGAACTCGGGGCGACGGAGAGGAAAAATTGAAAAACAAAGAATAAAACGGGAAAGAGGCGCGGCTTTATGCCGTGCCTTTTCTGCGCGAGCGGGAAGCATGCGGCGAACGAAAAAAACAAATAAAATACGATAGCGTGCGCTTGTGCTTTGAAAAAAATTATGCTATAATACCGATAGATTCCAAATGGGAAAGATTAAAAAATATGGATAAAGTAACGCAATACATCAAAGAGCACCGGGAAAAGACGGTTCATGCGGCAAGCGAACTTGCGGGCGACGTAAAAATAAATCACCCGTACGTATCGCCGTGCACGACGGCGGAGGTATATCGTTATTTCGCAGGAAACGAAAAAATCTGAACAAAGGGAAAACTTTATGACAAAGAAATTAAAAGCCGCGCTTGGCGGAGAATTAAAAGAATACAGAAGCATACCGTTTTGGTCGTGGAACAATTCGCTGGACGAAGCGGAACTTGTGAAACAGATCGACGAAATGAAAGAAGCTGGGATCGGCGGATTTATCATGCACGCGCGGACGGGGCTGAAAGACGAATATCTCGGTGAAAAATGGTTTTCGTGTGTGGCGGCATGCTTGAAAAAAGCGCGCGAAACGGGTATGGACGCGTGGATTTACGATGAGAACGGCTGGCCGAGCGGCTTTGTCGGCGGAAAGTTGCTCGAAAACGAATCTTTCCGCGCGCGGTATCTGGAATATACTGCGGGCGAGTTCGACGAATCGGCATTTGCCGTGTATATAACAGACGATAAGCAAGGCTTTGTGCGCGTTACCGAAAAACAGGCGGGAATCAGCGAATATCATAACGTGTATCTTCGCGTAAGCCCCGCGAATACTGATATTTTGAATCCCGACGTAACCGACGCGTTTATCAGAGAAACGCACGAAAAGTATTACGAGCGTTTTAAAGAATATTTCGGCAAGGAACTGGCGGGCTTTTTCACGGATGAACCGCAATATTACCGCTGGGGAACGCCGTATACGCCCGCGGCGGAAGCGGAATTTGAAAAAGACGGGGAAGACGTCCGTGACGGCTTGATCTGGCTGTTCGTTCACGACGAGCGCGGCTATCGGTTCCGCGAAAAATATTATAAAACGCTGAATAAATTATACGTAGAAAATTTCTATAAAAAAATCTACGATTGGTGCGGCGCGCACAACTGCAAATTAACGGGACATTCCGTGGAGGAAGTGGCGCTGTACACGCAGATGTGGGGCGGAGCGGCGGTGATGCCGAGTTACGAATACGAGGATATTCCGGGGATGGATTGCCTCGGCAGATTCTGCTGTACGGAATTGCCTGTAAAGCAAGTAGCAAACGCGGCGGAACAACTTGGAAAAAAGCGCGTGTTGACGGAAACGTTCGGCTGTTCTGGGTACGACGTAACGCCGAAAGAACTGAAAAGCGTTGCGGAAATGCAGTATTTCGGCGGTGTAAACGTGATGTGTCAGCATTTATATCCGTATTCGGTGGCGGGCAGAGGCAGAATCGATCATCCGCCCGTGTTCGGCCCGCACGGCAACTGGAACGAAGGATTCAAAGCGTTCAACGATTATTTCGCGCGGCTTTCGTATATCGTCGCGAATACGGAAGAAAAGGCGAAAATCGGCGTGATACACCCCATGCGCGATATCTGGCTGGATTACGTCCGCAGCGAAGATTACGAAAGCGTGAAACGGACGGAAGAAGATTTCAACGAATTTTTGCGTGTACTGAGAAAAAACGGCGTGGAATATCAGTTGATCGACGAGCGGATTTTAGAGCGGCACGGCAAGGCGGAGGGCAAAAATCTGCGCGTCGGGAACTGCGTTTACGATACGGTGATCGTGCCGAAGATGCGCAATATTTCGGGCGCTACCTATGAGATACTGAAACAATACGGCGGGAAACTGTGCGTATTGCAAACGCCCGTATTTCTCGACGGCGTGCGGGAAAAACTTTCGTTTGAAAGCAATGTAACGCTTGAAGAAATTATCGCGGGCAGAAGAATACGATTCACGTGCGAGGACGGCAACAGCGTGCTTACGGCTCGGAGCGGAAGTATAGGCGAATTTATATTTATCAAAAACACGTCGTATACGGAAGAAAGCAAAGTGAAAATCGCGGGCGCGGAAAAAGAATATCGCGCGCTTGATTTAGAAACGTTGGAAGAGAGCGACGTTACCGACGAGATGACGATTCCTGCGAGCGAAAGCGTGATTCTGATAAAAAGCGATAACGCGAAACGGGCGGAAAAGACGGAAACGGAAACCGACGTTACGAACGCTTTTAAAGTAACGGCGGTCGGCGAAAATTATTTTGTGCTGGATTATGCGGAACTGAGCAAAAGCGGAGGCTCTTTCGGTAAAAAACGCGCTATCCCCGGCGTCTTTGAAGATTTATTACGAGAAGATTATAAAGGCAAAATTACGATACGGCAGGAATTCGTTCTGCGCGAAAAAATGCCGTTGCGGCTTATTATGGAGCGGGCGAATTTGCTTTCGGCGACGGTGAACGGCAAGCCCGTAACGTTTGCACGGGGCGGATACGACGTGAATTTCGTGGAAAGCGATATTACGGAAGCGGTGCGCGCGGGCGAAAACGTGTTCGAGTATTCGATAGATTTTTATCAGCACGAGGGCGTGCATTTCGCTCTGTTCGATCCGCTCGCCACGGAGAGCCTGAGAAACTGTCTGTATTACGATACTTCGGTTGAAAACACTTATTTGAAGGGCGATTTCGTGGTGAACGAAGACTTTTCGCTCTCTCCGCGCACAAAAATGCCGCCCGTAACGGACAAATTGTATAAACACGGCTATCCTTTCTTTAAGGGTGAAATCACGCTGACGGGCAAGGTGAATAAAAACAAAACGGGGCGCACGACGCTGAAAATCGGCGGCAGATTCATGACGGCGAAAGTGCGGGCGAACGGCAAAGAAAAACTGTTGACGCTGGATAATAAAGGCGATATAACGGAACTTCTGAAAAACGGCGAGAACGAAATAACGATTACGCTTCGTTCGAGCATGAGAAACATTTTCGGACCGCATCATTATAAGCCGATTCCCGAGCCGATGGGGGTAAGCCCGTATAATTTCGAGTTTCGCGGCGAGTGGGCGGAAGGAAGAATACCCGATAATTATACGGACGCATACAATTTCGTGCCGTTCGGCGCAAAAAAGATCGTTACGGCGGAGACGAAAGAAGAATAAAAGCAGCGCGGAGCGAAAACGGGTGAAAAGCATCGTAAAATTGTAAAAAACGCCGTAAAACGCTTTGAAAAATGCTTGCGTAATTTTAAAAAGTATGGTATAATGAAGATACTTAATAATCAGTAATGAGTATTGAGAGTGGTCTTGCCACTCTCAATATTTGCTATGTGGAGGAGGATCGCTTCTTTGAAGACGAAAACGACGGAAGAAATCAAGGCGTTTTTAGAACCGTTCGCGAAAGAACAAGGTCTGGAAATTTACGACGTGGAAGTGAAAAACGGGAAAAATCCCTCGGTGACGATTTTTATCGATAAAGAGGGCGGCGTGGATCTTAATGCCTGCGAAGCGTTTCACCGCGCGATCGACGAGCCGCTCGATTTGCTCGATCCCACGTTCGGCGAAGCGTATACGCTCAACGTTTCCAGCCCCGGGGTGGATCGTCCGTTTAAAACGGATAAGGATTTTTCCCGTGCGATCGGCAAAAAAGTAGAGGTGAAACTTTACGCGCCGATGAAAGGCAAGAAGTTTTTCGAGGCTGTGCTTACGGGGTTCGACGATTCCTGCGTTACGCTGGATACGGGAAAAGGCGAAGAGAAGATCGAACGCGCGAAAATCGCGCGGATCAACGAAGCGATCGATTTCGACTGATTCGCAAACACATAAAATAAAAAAAGATAAAAATCAAAAAAATCGGAAAAATTTTCCCCGCGCGGCGGTGACGGCGGCGAAAAGGGGATACGCAAATCATAATCAGGAGTGAAAGTAAAATGGATAACAAAGAATTTTTTGCCGCTTTCGACGATCTTTGCAAGGAAAAGGGAATCAGTAAAGAGGAATTTATCGAAACGCTGAAAAACGCGTTGAATTCCGCATATAAAAAACAGTACGACGGCGGCGCGGAAGTGTTTGTGGATATCGATCCCGAAAAGGGCATCTTCGAGTGTAACGCCGTGCAGAAAGTGGTGGCGGAAGTGACGGATCGCGACAAGGAGATTTCCGTAGAAGAAGCGCAGGCGATCAATCCCGAATACCGCGAAGGCGACGAGATCGTGCATACGTTTGTGCCGCAGGATTTCGGCAGAATCGCCGCACAGACGGCAAAGCAGGTGATTTTGCAGAAACTTCGCGAAAAGGAACGCGACAATACGTTCTCCGCGATGTCTGATAAAGAGGGCGAATTGCTGGAAGCCACCGTGCGCAAGATCGACGATAAGAACGTGTACGTGGATTTCGCCGATCGCAAGATCGAAGGCGTGATGTTGCCGCAGGATCAGTCTCCTACGGAAACGTATGCGCCGAAAGACGTGATCAAGGTGTTTGTGCGCCGCGTGAAAAACGGCGGCAGAAATTCGCAGGTGCTGGTATCCCGCACCGCGCCCGGGCTTGTGAAAAAATTGTTTGAACAGCAGGTGCCCGAAATCGCGCAGGGGCTGGTGGAAGTGAAATCTGTTTCGCGCGAAGCGGGGCACAGAACGAAGATGGCGATTTATTCTTCCGATTCGAGGGTGGACGCCGTGGGCGCGTGCGTGGGCAATAAAGGCAGCCGCGTGAACGCCGTGGTGGAAGAACTCGGCGGAGAAAAAATCGATATTATCCCCTGGAGCGAAAATCCGCTTGAATTTATCGCGAAAGCGCTTTCCCCCGCGACGGTGATTTCCGTTACGCAGACGGGCGAAAAATCGGCGGTGGCGGTGGTGCCCGACGAAAAATTGTCGCTGGCAATCGGCAGAGACGGGCAGAACGCCCGCCTCGCGGCGCGCCTTACGGGCTGGAAAATCGACGTGAAAGATTATTCCACGGCGGAAAAGTTGGGGCTTCTTGCCTACGACGAAGAGACGAACGAAAATACGGAAGCGGAGCAGGAAAATCCGGAAGCGACTACGGATCCGACTGCGGAAGATAACGCCGCGGCGGAAACGAACGAACAGCCTTCTGCAGAGGAAGAAAAAACGGAAGAATAATGGGAAAAATCGAACCGAAACGTATGTGCGTGGCATGCCGCGAGATGAAAGAAAAACGGGAAATGTTCCGCGTGGTGAAAAACGCGGCGGGAGAAATTTTTGCGGATTTTTCTGGAAAGGCGGCGGGCAGAGGCGCGTATATCTGCAATAACGACGAGTGCGTGAAAAGGCTGAAAAAACAGCGTCTGTTAAACAAGGCGTTTTCCGCACCCGTTTCAGACGAAGTGTATCGGCGGATCGAAGAGGAAGTGCAATCACAAAATGCAAAACGTTGAAAGCGGACAGAACGAAGAGACGGCAAAGCAAACGGCGGACCGATCTTCCGAAAACAAAATCCGCGCCTATCTCGGTTTTTCGCTGAGAAATAAAACGCTCACACTCGGAACGGACGGGATCGAGGCGTTGAAAAAGGGAGTGCGGCTTCTGATTGCGGACGAAACGATCGGCGCGACGGCAAAAAAAAGGCTGATCGCCTGCGCGGCGGAAATGAAGTGCCCTTTATATCTGTATCGGGGCAACATCGGCGAATTTATATCGCGCCCTGCCGTGAAAGCGGCGGCGCTGAAAGATAAAAATCTGGCGGACGCGCTTGAAAAAACAGTGCGCGCAAACGAACAGTGGAAATTATATTCGGGAGGAGAAATCTGAACTTATGGCAAAAAAATACGAAAACCTGGAAAACATAACGGAATTACTCGGCGCGGGAAAACTGAAAACGGCGTCGGAGCGTTTGCTTTCCTCGGAAAAGGAACTTTCGGAAATCCTTAAAAAACTCACCGCGCTGGAAGAAGAAAAAGCGCGCGCGGAGGCCGAAGCCGCAGAAAAAGAGGCGGAAGAAAAACGGATAGCCGAAGCGGAAGAACAAGTTCGGAGAGAAGCGGAAGAGGCGAAGGCCGCCGCAGAAAAAGAAGCGGAGCAGGCGCGCGAAAAAGCCGAGGCGGAAAAGATCGCCGCAAAAGCGGCGGAAGAAGCCGCAGCGCAGAAGAAGCCGCAGCCGTCCGAAGAAAAGGCGGAAGCAAAAGAAGAAAAGTCGGCGGACGTCGCTCCCGTAAAGGCGCAGGAAACGAAGCCTGCGGAAGAAAAGGAAAAGGCACAGACGACCGCTCCCGCAGCGAAAGCGGAAAAAGGCGGAAAGAAGGCGGACGTCGCTTCCGAAGAAAAGGAAATAAAGCCCGCCGAAGAAAAAGCGGAAGAGAAAAAGCCCGCCGCTCCGGAAGAAACGAAAGCAGCGGAAGAAGCGGAAAAAACGGTGAAATCCGAACAGGCGGAAGGAAAGCCGCAGGCGGAAAAACCGTCGGAAAAGAAGGAAGAAAAAGCGGAAGAACCGAAAAAGCCCGCTACGCCTTCTTATATTGTGCGTAAGGCTTCCGACGGCCCCGTAACGCCCGTCGCTCCCGTCACCCGTCCCGCAGGCGCGAAACGTCCTCCCATGCGCTTTGTGAACGGTCAGGCCGTTGGCGTGTACGTGGCAAAACCCGGCACGGAAAACAACGATCGTCCGTCGTATCGCCCCGCAGGCGCGGGCGGCGCGGGCAGGCCTCGCGGCGACAAGCCGTTCCCTCCCCGTACGGGTGCGGGAAGCGCTCCGTTCAAGCCCCGCCAGAGCGCGGGAATTTCCGCCGCTCCCATTCTGCCGAAAGAAAATACGAAATCTCAGCCGAAGAAGAAATTCGAGAAAACGTACGTTGAAAAACGCCCCGTTTCCCGTTATACGCTGCAGAAACAGCAGGGCATGACGGTGGAGGATTTCGACGAAGACAAGACGGGTTACAGAAAACTTCGTCTGCCAAAAAAGGCGAAAAAAGCGGATATTCCTACGATCAAAATCGATCATGCCGTAGTCACCACGCAGGAAATTCCCATCAAGGTGCTTTCCGAAAAACTCGGCATTTCCGCCGTGGAGATCACGAAACGCCTGTTCAAAGAGGGCGTGATGAAGAGCATCAACGATTCGATCGATTACGAAAACGCGTTGATGATTGCCATGGACCTCGGAATCGACCTAGAATACAAGCCGGAAAAGACGGCGGAAGAAGTGTTGCTCGATACGGTGCAGGACGAAGACGAATCCAAATTGGTGACGCGTGCGCCCGTAGTGACGGTGATGGGGCACGTCGATCACGGCAAAACGTCGCTTCTCGATAAAATCCGCTCCACGTCTGTGACGGAAGGCGAAGCGGGCGGAATCACGCAGAGTATCGGCGCGTACACGGTGACGGCAAAAGGCAAACAGATTACGTTTATCGATACCCCGGGGCATGCGGCGTTCACCGCGATGCGTGCGCGCGGTGCGAAAATCACCGATATCGTAGTGCTTGTAGTGGCGGCGGATGACGGTATCATGCCGCAGACGGTGGAGGCGATCAATCACGCGAAAGCGGCGAACGTGCCTATCATCGTGGCGATGAATAAAATGGATAAACCGGACGTGAATCCCGACAAAGTGAAACAGGGGCTTGTGGAAAACAACCTTGTTCCCGAAGAATGGGGCGGCGACGTAATGATCGTTCCCGTTTCGGCTAAGACGGGTATGGGGATCGACGCGTTGCTCGACGCAATCAACCTCGTGGCGGAAATGCAGGAACTGAAAGCGAATCCCGATCGCGAAGCGAAAGGCACGATCATCGAAGCGCGCCTCGATAAAGGAAAGGGCCCCGTGGCGAGCATTATCGTGCAGAACGGTACGTTGCATACGGGCGACAACATCCTTTCGGGAACGACGATGGGCAGAGTGCGCGCCATGTTCGACGATAAAGGCCGCCCCGTGAAATCCGCGGGCCCTTCGATGGCGGTATCCGTGCTCGGCCTCGAAGACGTGCCGAATGCGGGCGACAGTATCGTGGCTGTGGATCAGAGCCTGATGAAACAGGTGCAGGAAGAACGCAAGAACAAAGAACGCGAAAGCATGATCAAAGAGCAGAGCCGCGTAACGCTGGACGACGTATTCGCGCAGGTGGAAGAGGGTAAACTGAAGAATCTGAACCTCATCATCAAGGCGGACGTGCAGGGCAGCGTGGAAGCGGTGAAGCAGTCTTTGGAAAAAATGTCGAACGAAGAAGTCCGCGTGAAAGTGATTCACGCGCAGGCAGGCGCGATCAACGAAAGCGATATCATGCTGGCGGAATCGGCAAACGCGATCGTGATCGGCTTCAACGTGCGCCCCGACGCAAAGGCGAAAAAACTGGCGGAATCGTCGAAAGTGGACGTGCGTATGTACCGTATTATTTACGAACTCATCGACGATATAGAAGCCGCGCTTAAAGGCATGCTTACGCCCAAAACGCAGGACGTTCTTACGGGAAAATGCGAAGTACGTCAGACGTTCCAGATTACCGGCGTCGGCACGGTGGCGGGCTGCTACGTTACGGAAGGCAAGATCGTACGCGGCGGAAAACTGCGTATTTACCGCGACGATATCATGATCTGCGAAGGCGGCGTGAAGCAGTTGAAACGTTTCAAAGACGACGTGAAAGAAGTGAATTACGGCTATGAATGCGGCTGCGCGATCAACGGCTTCAACGAAATCCGCGTCGGCGATATTATCGAATGTTACGTTACGGAGGAGATCAAAGCGGAATGAAAGTTTCGAGAACTTCGCGTCTGAACGGCGAATATCAGAAAGAAATCAGCGCGATCGTTTCGGGCAAACTGAAAAATCGCGATCCGCGCCTTACGGGGCTGATTTCCATAACGGAAGCGGACGTTGCGCCCGATCTGAAAACGGCGAATATTTACGTGAGCATTTTTTCGCCTTCCGAGGACAGAAAAAAACTCGATTTTCAGATTCTGAAAGAGAACGCGGCTTTTATCCGTCACGAACTCTCGCAGGTGATGCGGATGCGCACCGTTCCCGTGCTTACTTTCCGCCTGGACGAGAGCATGGAATACGGCTCTAAAATGGACGAATTGTTTAAAAAAATACACGAGAACGAATCTTCTTCGTCGTCTTTGCACGGCGGAACGGGTGAACAATCCGAAGCCGCGGAAAAGAACGGAAATGAAAAATAAGGATAGATATGACGGATATTTTACGTTTTTTTACGAGTGATGAGCGGGCGTTTTTCGAGCGTACCGCCCGCGCTTTTTTACGGGCGAAAAAAATCGCCGTCGTCACGCATATGCGCCCGGACGGCGACGCTTTCGGCAGCGCGCTTTCTCTCACCGCCGCGCTTCGTTCGCTCGGCAAAGATTGCGCGGTGTGCGACGAATCGGGCGTGCCCGCGAATCTCGCGTTTATAAAAGAATCGGCGTGGATACAAAATACTCTTCCCGAAGACGCGGAAATTTACGTGGCGGCAGATTGCGCCGACATCGCGCGGCTCGGCGCGCTTGACGAATCCTTTCGGAAAGCGGCGAAGAACGCGCTGACGGTGAATATCGATCACCACGTATCGAACACTCGTTTCGCAAAGGAAAATTTCGTGCGCGTATGTTCGGCGAATTGTATGAACATGCTGGGATTGATTTTGACGATGGGCGTTACAATCGACGAAACGATCGCGGATTTGCTGCTTACGGGGCTGCTTACCGATTCGGGCGATTTCGCGCACGACGACGTAACGGAAGAGACGTTTGCGGCGGCGGCGTATCTCACCGCCTGCGGCGCGCACGTATCGGCACTGCAATACGAATTGTTCCGCCGTCAATCCAAAGCGCGCGCGTTGCTTTTCGGCGACGTTATGAGCAGGATGAAATTCGATTTCGACGATCGCTTCGCCTATATCGTCACCACGCAGGAGGCGATGAAACGCGTGGGCGCGGACGCAAGCGCGACGGAAGGCTTCGTGGATTTTCCGCTTCGCGTGGAAAGCGTGGAAATCAGCGCGTCCGTTATGGAAGTGAAAAAAGGGCAGTATAAGATTTCTCTTCGCTCGAAATCGTACGCCGACATGAATAAACTTGCCGCGACGTTCGGCGGCGGCGGGCACGTTCGCGCGGCGGGCTGTATGCTCTGCGGGGATCTGTACGACGTGCTGGACAGGCTTTCGTATGCCGTTTCGCAGTATTTATAAATATCTTATAAATGCTTTGCGGAGTTGAATCGTAAAATCGCGGGGTAATGGCCGCATACAATAAAATATATCGAAAATCAAAGAAATTGTATCGGGAAACATATAGACTTGTGTTTCCCGATAGTTTATAATAATAGCGATAACGGAGAGATAAGGCTTTTTTTGTTATCAGGTAAAGAAAAAGCGCGAAGCGTATGCGTTACTGCTTTGCGATATAAAATCGGAGGAAACTTTCGGTATGAAAAAAGTGAAAGTGGGCATGATCGGGCTCGGGCAACGCGGAATGGGGCTCTTGGGATCGATTCTCGCATGCGACGAAGCGGACGTTGTGGCGGTGTGCGACGTGTATGAAGATCGGAGAGCCGACGGCGCGAAATTCGTGAAAGAAAAACGGGGCGTCGACGTGAAAATATACGAAGATTACCGCGCGCTGATCGACGATAAAAACGTGGAAGCGGTGGTAATCGCCACTTCGTGGGATGAACACACGCGTATGGCGGTGTATTCGATGAAAGCGGGAAAATATACGGCGGTGGAAGTTGCAGGGGCTTATGATCTGGAAGATTGCTGGCAACTCGTGCGTACATACGAAGAGACGAAAACGCCGATCATGATGCTGGAAAATTGTTGTTTCGATCGTTTTGAATTGCTTTCCACATCGCTTGTCCGTTCGGGAAAACTCGGGAAAATCGTATATTGCCACGGCGCATACGCGCACGAATTGCGCGGCGAAGTGCTCGGCGGAAACGTCAATCGTCATTATCGGCTGAAAAATTACGAATTGAGAAACTGCGAAAATTATCCCACGCACGAACTCGGGCCGATCGCGAAAGTGCTGAATATCAATCGCGGCAATAAAATGTTGTCGCTCACATCCGTCGCCACGAAGAGTTGGGGGCTGACGGAGTGTGCGAAAAGCGACCGTTCGCCCGATCCGTCGTTGAAAGATACGGAATTTGCGCAGGGCGATATCGTCGTCACCACGATCACGTGCGCGGGCGGAGAAGTGATCACGCTTCGCCTCGATACGTCGTTGCCCCGTTGCTATTCGCGCGAATTTACGGTGCGCGGCACGAAAGGGCTTTGCGAACAGGATACGAATATGGTGCTTCTGGAAACGGATAAATTTCTGCACGACGATTACGAGGCGATTAAAACGGTGGAAAAGCACATGAATTGCGCCGAGGAATATAAGGAATATCTGCCTGAAATCTGGCGCGATATGACGGAAGAAGAAAAAACGCTCGGACACGGCGGCATGGATTATCTTGAATTCAAAGCCTTTTTCAAAGCGGTGCTCGAAGGAACGGAAATGCCTATCGACGTATACGATATGGCGGCATGGATGGCGATTACGCCTCTTTCCGAACAGTCGATCGCGCACGGCGGTATGCCGCAGGCGATTCCCGATTTCACTCGCGGAAAATGGATGTATCGTCCCACGCTCGACGTTACGCCTCTTCCCGGCGCGGAAGAAGCCGGGAAAAACGCGGACAAAGCAGAAATGAAAAACGCGCTCGGCTATTCGCGCGGCTGAAAATTACAACGTCTGCATGCGAGCGGAAATACAGCCGCCGCTTTGCTTTCAAGCGCGGCAAAACGAAATGCTGAAAATGCAATCGCCGATCTTCCGATTTACGATTTTAGGACGATCGGCGTTTTTTTGCGCTTTTATAAATCGTGCGGAAAAATTGCGGTGCGGCTGCGAAAGAAATATTATTTTTGTTTTGAGCCTTTTAAGATTTTAAAAAAAGGAGAATTTTCTTTTTTTTCGTTCTTTGTCAGAAATCATAACAAAAAAAATTATGAAAAAATGCGAAAACCGCGCCGCAAACGTTTGACAAGCACTGAATTATGCGCTATAATTTTTAGCGGGGTTGGGAAAACCCGTTTATTTTTTGTCTTATGGTTAGCGGTTGCTAACCGCCTGTGCCGTCCCGACGGTTTCCGCAACACCTCGGGACGGATAAAGGGCAAAACAACGGGTAAAATCACGGCAAAAAAGAAAAAATCGCGGGATCGTACATAAAAGTTAGCATATGCTAACTTAGTTTTTCCGAAACTGTCGTGCGCGGTAAACAGCGTAGTTATTATATATTAAAAAATTATAGAAAATTACAGAAAAGGAGAGGCATTGAAATGGCGTTGGTGGAACTCAAAAACGTAAGCAGGGTGTATACGAGCGGCGATCATGAATTGCGTGCGCTCGACGGAGTGAATCTGTCGCTCGACGAGGGGAAATTTATCGTCGTTCTCGGCCCGAGCGGCGCGGGAAAGAGCACATTATTGAATCTTTTGGGGGGATTGGATTCGCCCACGGAGGGTACGATCGTTGTGGACGGAAAAGATATATCGCGCCTTACGAGCGACGAACTCGCCGAATATCGGGCGGCAAAAGTGGGGTTTGTGTTTCAGTTTTATAATCTGATTCCCACGCTCACCGTTTACGAGAACGTGGCGCTGGTGAAAGAGATTGCGCCTGCGGCGCTCGATCCTTCGGAAATGATCGCGGCGGTGGGGCTTGCCGATCACGAGAAAAATTTTCCTTCGGAACTTTCCGGCGGCGAACAGCAACGCGTATCCATTGCCCGTGCTCTTGCGAAAAATCCGAAAATTCTCCTTTGCGACGAGCCTACGGGCGCGCTCGATTCCGAAACGGGCGTGCTCGTTCTGAAATTGCTTCTGAAAATGGCGCGGGAATACCATAAAACGATCATTATCGTTACGCATAATCAGAATATCGCGAAAATGGCGGACGTTGTGGTGCGCGTGAAAAACGGTAAGATCAAATACTACGAGGAACAGGAACATCCGCTTTCCGCAGAAGAAGTGGATTGGTGATATCGTTTCGCGTTGCCTGCGGCGGCGATCGGAAAGGGCGGATTTTGCCGAAAGCATGTTTTTGCGCCGTACGGCACGGGTAAAATACGGGAGAGAGAAAAAATGTTATTCAAAAAATTGATCCGTACGATGGGGCAATATAAAGCGCAATTCATTTCGATGATCGTGATGATCGCGCTGGGCTTCGGCGTATTTATCGGTTTTAATATGGAATGGTCTACGATCGAGAAAAACACCGATCGTCTTTTTGAGGAAACGGGACTTGCCGATTATAAAATTTATAGCAGCAGCGCGCTTTCCGATGATTCGTCCGTTTCGCTTGTTGCCGCAAGTTTTTCTTCGGAAGAACTGGAAAAGATCGAAAACATCGACGGTGTGAAAGCGGCGAGCCGCTTTTTATCGGTGAACGCCGACGTATCGCAGGTGAACGGCGAGACGTTGAAAACCGCGGCGGAAACGAAAAAGACATCCCGCGTCGCGCTCACCGTCACGGAAAATAAGGAAGTTTCCTTTTTCAACGTTACAAGAGGCGACGAATACGACGAAACGGCAACGGATAAAATCTGGCTTTCCGATAAGTATGCCGAATCGAACGATATAAAAATCGGCGATTTAGTGACGCTTTCGTCGATCAAGGGTTTTTCTTCGCCTCTTACGTTCCGCGTGGCGGGGCTGGCGAAATCGGGCGAATACATGATCTGCGTACAGGGCGAATCGCAACTGATGCCCGATTATACGACGTTCGGCTTTGCCTATATTTCGCCTGCGGCGTATAAAAAAGCGGGCGAGGCGGCGGGGCTGCCGTATGCGATCTATCCGCAAATCAACGTACGCGTAAACGATTACGATAGTTTTACGAAAAAAGATTTTTCCGCGGCGGTGAACGCGGCGCTCGATAAAACGACGCTGGTGCTTTCAAAAGACGAAAGTTCTTCGTATGCTCTGGCGCACGGGGAAGTGCAGGAAGGGCAGACCATGGGCGCGATTCTTCCCGTTTTGTTTCTCGCGATCGCCGTACTTACCATGGTGACTACGATGCACCGTATCGCCGCGAAAGAAAAAACGCAGATCGGCACGCTGAAAGCGTTGGGATATAAAGATAAGCGCATTTTGCGGCATTATTCTTCTTATGCTTTCGCGATCGGAATCGTGGGTGCGGTGCTCGGCATAGGGCTCGGCTATCTGATCTGTTATGTGATCATGAATCCTTCGGGCATGATGGGCACGTATATGGATCTGCCCTATTGGAAACTGCATCTTCCCGCGTTCTGCGTTGCGATTCTGCTCCTGATCGTCGCGCTGCTCACGCTGATCGGCTTCTTTTCCGTAAAGAGCATGCTTCGCGGCACCGCGGCGGACGCGCTTCGCCCGTACGTGCCGAAGAAAATGAAAAAACTCGCGATCGAAAAAACGCGCGTGTGGAATAAATTTTCTTTCGGTACGAAATGGAATCTCCGCGATATAATACGGCATAAATCGAGAACGCTGATGAGTCTGATCGGAATTATAGGCTGTATGATTCTGATGGCGGGCGCTCTGGGCATGAACGATACGATGAACGCCTTCCTTTCCGATTACTACGATAAGGCGATGAATTATTCCAGCCGCATATACGTTACGGAAACCACAAGCGCGGAAGAAACGCGGGCGATCGCCGAAAAATACGAGGGCGACTGGAGCGCTTCCGTCAGCGTGGAAATGGGCGACGGCGGCGTTTCGCTCGACGTATACGGCGTTACGCATGATAAAGTGCGCTTCCCCGACGCGAAAGGAAATTTCGTTACGTTGGGCGACGACGGGGCGTATATCTGCCGCCGCATCGCGGAAGAATTTAAATTGAAAACGGGCGATACGTTTACCGTCAGCCCTTACGGCTCGGATAAGAAGTATGAATTCAAAGTGGCGGGGATCGTATATTCCGCTTCAAAAAACATTTCGATTACGCCAGCCTATGCCGACGCGTGCGGCGTGACGTATAAAGCGGACAGCATATACACTTCCGCAGAAAAAGACGTTTTGCTTGCCGACGATCTTACGAAAAATTTCGAGATACAGGAAAAGCAAACGATTATCGATTCGTTCAATTCGTTTACGGAACTTCTCGCCATGTCGGTGACGGTGCTGATCGTGGCGGCGATCGTGCTCGGCGTGGTGGTGCTGTATAATCTCGGCGTGATGAGTTATACGGAACGCTACAGAGAAATGGCTACGTTGAAAGTGGTGGGTTTCAAAGACAAAAAAATCGCGAAACTTCTGATCGGGCAGAATATGTGGGTTACCGTGGCGGGAATCGTGCTCGGCTTGCCTCTGGCTGCGGGAACGCTCACCTATCTTGTGAAAGAACTGGCTTCCGAATACGAAATGCGCGTGGTGATGGGCCCCGCAACGTTTATCGTAAGCATCCTTACGACGTTCGGCGTTTCTTTGCTGGTGAGCCTTATGGTGGCGAGAAAAAATAAAAAGATCGATATGGTGGAAGCGCTGAAAGGCGCGGAATAAAAATCGGAATAAACTCGATAAAAATCTTCCGTGCGCTTCTTTTCGGAAAATAAAGACGGAATGCAAAACTTGCGATTACGGCTGCGTTTTCCGGGGTATATAAAAAATGCGGATATGTTCGGATAGAACAAAAAAACAGCGAGGTGAAAAGATATGAAAAAGACTGTGCTGAATATCGACGGTATGATGTGCGGCATGTGCGAATCGCACGTGAACGACGCGATCCGCGCCGCCTTCGACGTGAAAAAAGTGACTTCCTCTCACTCGAAAGGGCGTACCGAAATTCTTTCGGAAAACGGAATCGACGAAAAGAAAGCGACGGAAACGCTTGCCGCGATCGGCTATAAAGTGACGGGATATTCCGAAGAAGAGGAAGCGGAAAAAAAGAAGAAGAAATTTTTCTTCTTCTGATACGTTTCGGTTGTAAAGTATGCGATATAAATATACAAAAACGGCTCGCGTAGTATAAAGGAAAAGCGAGCCGTTTTTGTGTAAGCAAGGAAAAATTCACATGTTTTTAAACGGTGTAAAAATTTATACACTCGTTTAAATAATGTTATTGACAAACCGAAAATAATATGATAAAATATACGCATCGAAGACGGCGGAAAAGCCGCTTTCGATGTATGCCGACAGCGTGTCATGCGTTCGGGTAAACGAAAAAAGAAGTGGGGCGTTTGCCGGCGGTTATCTCGGAAAGAGATACTAAACCTAAAAAACAGGAGAGGGAACAAAAATGAAAAAACAGATTCTGGCATTATGTGCGTCCGCCGCGATGCTTACGTCGGTGTGTTCTTTCGGCAGTTGCTCGAAAGCGGCCGAAAACACCCGTATGACGGTGGACATCAATCCTTCCGTAGAACTTATGGTGGATAAAGACAATAAGGTTATTTCCGTCACCGCGCTCAACGACGACGCGGCTGTGATTTTACAGGGCGAGGCTTCTATCGTGGGCAAGGAATCGGACGACGCGGTGAAAGCGATCGTATCGTTGGCGACGGATACGGGCTATATCGTAAAAGGCGAAGTATCCGCCGACGAGAATACGGTGAAAATTTCCGTTTCGGGCGATACGAAATGGGCGAAAGATCTTGCGAAAGACGCCGAAAAAAAGGTGAATCAGTTCTTTAAGGACAGCGGCATCGCAGGCACGGTGGAAAAAGTAGACGCGCTTACGAGCGACGCGCTGAAGGCTCTTGCGGAGAAAAATTCCACGTATACGAAAGAAGAGATCGCCGAAATGAACGACGAGCAGGTGCTGAAAGTGATCGCGCTCGGCAGAGTGGAAACGGCGCAACTTCTTTCCAACGATATGCGCGAAGCGTATTTCGCGGCGAAAACGCATAAGATCTCGTTTGCGAAAAGCGACGCTACGTGGAAAGTAATTCAGCAGATGAATGAGGGCTATGCGATGCTTTATGCGGGATACGGCGCGGCGATTCAGGCATACGGTACGGCGATTCAGTCGCTGGACGATATGAGATACAGCCTGCTTGTCGATCCCGAATCGAGTTATCAGAAACTTCTTACGCAGATGCGTGAGAAAAAGATGGAAATCATCAAAAAGAAAGTGGAAGTGACGATCTCCGTAGGCGACGCGAAGGTGACGGCGGAAGCGGATCTTTCCGCGCTGGAAAAAGCGTACGACGCATTGTATACGCAGTTGGAAAACGCGGGAAAACAGGCGAACGATTCGCTTACCTCGCTGATTTCCGCGATGACGAAAGGACAGCAGGCGTTGCAGGCGCAATACGATAAACTTCCTTCCGATATCACTTCCGCGCTTTCGGATAAGGCGCAGGAACTGGAAGACGATCTGAATAAGACGAAAGACGCGTATTTCGACGCGTTTGAAAAAGCGCACGCCGACGATATCAAGGCGATGAACGACGCGCTGGAACAGATGAAGAAAGATCTGATTGCGTCTATTTCCGCCGCGTAAGTAAAAGGTCCGTAAGGAAAAGATAAAGAAGGGCGCGCGAAAGCGCCGCTCCGTCGGGAAAACGACGATAAAAAGATACATAAAAGAAACATGCTCCCGGCATGGATATGCGCTTCGTACGGCTTATGCGGTGCGAGGCGCATATTTTTATGTGAAAAAACCGAAAAAACAATGCGTTTTTATTGAATTTCGCCGTAAAATATGCTACAATAGAACGGAAGAGAAGGAGTGAAAAGAGATGATGAAAAACGATTTTTCGCACGTGGCGGCCACGCCGGAAAATCCGCTGTATGCGGAATTTATCCGCCGCGGAGATAATCTGTATTCCGAAAAAGGCGAAATTCGTTCGCCTTTCGCGCGGGATTATACACGTGTACTGCACTCCACGGCATATCGCAGATTAAAGCATAAAACGCAGGTTTTCTACAATATCGAAAACGATCACATCTGCACGCGTATGGAGCATGTGCTGCACGTGGAATCCGCCGCGTATACGATTGCGAAGCGGCTGCGTTTAAACGACGAACTCACCCGCGCGATCGCCATGGCGCACGATCTTGGGCACGCGCCGTTCGGGCATCACGGCGAACGGATCATCGGGAAATTATACGAAGAATATCTTGGCAAAAAATTCTGGCACGAAAGAAACGGCTTGTATTTTGCCGATAAGGTGGAATTATTGCCCGATCACGAGAACGTGTATCGCAATCTGAATCTTACGTATGCCGTGCGCGACGGCATCATTTCGCATTGCGGCGAACTGGATAAAAACGGCATTATGCCGCGCAAAGAACTGATCGATCTGAACGATTTCACAAAACCGGGGCAGTTCGAGCCCGCCACGTTCGAGGGTTGCGTTGTAAAACTTTCCGATAAAATCGCCTATGTGGGCAGGGATATAGAAGACGCGCTGAATCTCGGTTTTTTATCCGAAGATTCCCTGATAGCCCTGCAAAAAATCGTGGGGCTGAAACGGGACGAGGCGGTGAACACCAGCACGATCATGAGTAATATGATTCTCGACGTGTGCAAAGTTTCCACGCCCGAAACGGGTATCTGTCTTTCGGAAGCAATGTCCGATAAACTCAATAAAATCAAACAGTTCAACAGCGAGTATATTTATAAAAACGCGCGGTTTGCGCCGTTCAACAAGTATGCGGAACTGGTGATCGGCGAGATTTTCGATACGTTGTATTCCTGTTTCGACGGCGGCGACGTAGCGAACGGACTTGCGCGGAAAAAGGAAACGTATCCCTCGTTGATTACGGAATTTTGCGATTATGTGGCGAAATATTGCGACGAGGATTTTTCTGCCGTTACGGGTAAGGACAAGAGAAAAAAAGAAGAACGCTACTGCAACGAAAAGATCTATGCGAATATCGGCGATCGGACGGTGTATGCGCAGGCGGTGCTCGATTATATCGCGGGCATGACGGATCGTTACGCCGTGAAATGTTTCAACGAACTGATTACCTATTAACGCCCATTTTGTGCATGGCGCATAAGCGATGGTTTTGTGAGCGGCATGGCGATACGGAGAACGTAAAAGCGGAAAAAAAATAAGCCGCGGGCGGGGCGGCAGCCGTAAACGCAGTGCCCGAAAAAAGGAGTAACCGGAATGTATCCTTACGAAATAGTGTTCGGACTGACTTTATACGACATATTGATAGCCGTGGGAATCGCCGTGGCGATTTTTATGTTTTCCGCGTTGGCGGATAAACGAAAACTGAAAGGGCGATTGCAGAATCTTGTTTTCGGCTGCACCGTTGCCGCGTTGATTTTCGGCTGGTTTTTCGCTTTGCTCACCCAAAGCGTGTATAATTATATAGAAACCGGCGTTTTTGAGTGGAACGGCATGACATTCTACGGCGGCTTCGTGGGCGGCGCGGCGGCGTTTCTCGCCGTGTATTTTATCGGCGGAAAAATCGCGTTTAAAAAGACGGACGATCCGAAATATTATCTTACGCATTTTTTCGTGGTGGCGGATATTGCCGTATGCTGCGTGTGCGCGGCGCATGCGCTCGGCAGAATCGGCTGCCTTACGGCGGGGTGCTGTCACGGAAAGGTGTATGCCGAAAAACGCGCGTTCACCGTGCCGCTTATCACGCTTTCCACGTCGGGCGAGGTGCTGAAAACGGAATACACCGTGCCCGTGCAACTGTACGAGGCGATCTTTCTTTTCGCGCTCTGTGCATTTTTAACGTGGCGCGTATTGCGTAAAAAAACGTACGGGTTGCCGTTATATCTCGCTTTGTACGGAGTATGGAGATTTCTGATCGAATATGCCCGTGCGGACGATCGGGGCGAAACGATCGTATCGTTTTTATCTCCGTCGCAACTGATCGCGGCGGTTTTACTGATCGCGGCTGTCGTCGTGTTTTTTATCGAACACAGGTACGGCGGAGCGGCTTTACAAGGCAACGTGCAATCGGACGAACGGGAAAACGGCGCGCGCGGAACGGAAAAGAACGAGGAAACGAAAGAATGACGGAAGAAAAGGAAAAATCGAAACGCGGAAAAACGAAAAAAATCGTTTATTTTTCCGTGATCGGCGCGCTTGTGGCGTTTCTCTTCGTATATGAATTTTTTCTTGCGGGCTGGTGTAAAACGCAACCCGTTTCGTCGAGCGTCGATATGATTATCACGCGATTTTGCGGGGCGGTCGTCGCCGTTTTACTGCTGAATTATCTCGGCTATAACGTATTTCGTAAACCGTGCGCGAAAGGGCTTGCCGCGGCGGTGCCGTGCCTGATCGTCGCGCTTTGCAATCCTCCGATGTTAAGCCTTGTATGCGGCTCGTCGGCGTTGAATTATTCGGGAAAAACGTTGGCAGGTTATACGGCGGTATTCGCCGCGGAGTGCATACTTGTGGCGACGTTTGAGGAAATGCTGTTCCGCGGCGCGATTTTTTTATCGCTGCTGGAAACGAAGCGGGAAAACGGCAAACGGATCTTTCTTGCCGTGCTGCAATCTTCTCTCGCTTTCGCTCTCGTGCATCTTCTCAATTTGTTTTCTTCTTCGCCCGCCGCGGTGCTGTTACAGGTGGGGTATTCGTTTTTGCTCGGCGGCATGTGCGCGTATACGTTGCTTTGTACGAGAAATATTGTCTTCCCGATTATCGTGCACGCCGTTTTCAATTTCTGCGGACAGTTCGTCGAGCGTTTCGGCTACGGAGATTGGGCGACGCTTCCGATTATGACGTTCACCGTGATTCTCGGGCTGATCGTGGCGGCGATCGTGATCACGGGAATTTTCAAAACGCCGCCGCCCCGCGCGGGAGTGTTTTTTCGGGGAAAACGCGAATCGGAAGAGGCAAAATTCGACGGCGAAGAGAAATAAAGAGGGAAAATAAAAGCGACCGTTTGAAAAAAGAATCCGAGCGTTCTTTCGGCGGATAGATCTTGGATCGGATAAACCGCTCCATAAAAGCAGCGCGGGCATCTTATTGGCGCCACGCTGTTTTTATGTGAAACTTTTCCGCGGCTGCGGTTTTTCGCGAAAAATGGCGCAAACGGCGAAATTTACGGGAAAGAACGTCTGTTTTTCCCCGCGATTTTGAAAGTAAGGAAAAAATCTTATAAACATACCGAAAAACGCTTTGATTTTCGGCGCAAATATTGTAAAATAGATAGGTGAGAAAATGGCGCGTATTTTCGCGCTTCGGTTTGCGCATGCGCTTTTTGCGTGCGCCCGCCGCGTTTTCGATAATTTTTCAGCGGAGTTTTTTAGCGATGGGACTTTTCGGATTCTTATTAAACAGCGACAGCAGACGGAGTTTGAGAAAACTCAACAAAATCGCCGACAGCGTGGAAGCATTGGACGGCAAATATGCCGCAATGGACGACGAAACGCTTAAAGCGCAGACGGGCGTTTTGAAGGAACGCCTTGCGGCGGGCGAAACCACGGACGATATTCTTCCCGACGCTTTCGCGGCGTTGCGCGAAGCGGCGTGGCGCGTGCTTAAAATGAAGCACTTCCGCGTGCAGATCATCGGCGGTATCTGTCTGCATCAGGGGCGTATCGCGGAAATGCGTACGGGCGAAGGCAAAACGCTTGTGGCTACGCTTCCCGCTTACCTCAACGCGCTTACGGGAAAGAGCGTGCACGTTGTCACCGTGAACGATTACCTTGCCCGCCGCGACGCGGAATGGATGGGAAAAGTGCATAAGTTCATGGGGCTTACGGTGGGCGTTATCGTTCCCGGCATGGAGGACGATGAAAAGCGCGCCGCATATCAGTGCGATATCGTCTACGGCACGAACAACGAATTCGGTTTCGATTATCTTCGCGATAATCTGAAAACGGATCTTAAAAAGATGGTGCAACGCGATCTGTCCTTCGCGATCGTGGACGAAGTGGACTCCATTTTAATCGACGAAGCGAGAACGCCGCTTATCATTTCGGGCAGGGGTGAAAAATCTTCCGATCTGTACGTGCAGGTGGATAAATTCGTGCGTACGCTTTCGGGCGGCTTCGACGACGAACTGAAAGAAGAGGAAGACGAAGCGTACCGCGCCGCACGCGAAGCGAAAGCGTCGAAAAAAAAGAATAAAAAGGCTCTGGCGGAAGAAGCGGCGAAAGACGACGAGGAAGAAGAAGTCGTCGATTACACGAAGATGACGCTGGAAGAGCAGGCGAATTACGAAGCGGAACAGGAAGAAAAGAGACGGGCGGCTTTGCAGAATGCGCCCGAAGGGAAGAAAGCCCTTGCGAAAAACAAAGATTGGGATTACATCGTAAACCGCAAGGATAAAACGGTGGAACTCACCGATTCCGGCGCGCAGAAAGCGGAAAGATTTTTCCGTATCGATAATATCGCGGAAATCGCGCACGCCGATTTAAACCATCACATTCAGCAGGCTTTGAAAGCGCACAAACTTTTCAAGCGCGACGAAGATTATATCGTGAACGACGGAGAAGTGATCATCGTAGACGAATTTACGGGCCGTCTTATGATCGGCAGACGATATTCCGACGGTTTGCATCAGGCGATCGAAGCGAAAGAAGGCGTGGAAGTGCGCAGCGAAAACAAAACGTACGCAACGATTACCTTCCAGAATTACTTCCGTCTGTATTCCAAACTTTCGGGCATGACGGGTACGGCGAAGACGGAAGAAGCGGAATTCCGTACGATTTATTCGCTCGACGTTGTGGAAATTCCCACGAACAAACCCATCAAGCGCGTGGATCTTCCCGATATGGTGTATTCCACGATCGACGGCAAAAAGCGCGCAGTGGTGCAGGAGATTATCGAGCGCAATAAGAGCGGTCAGCCCGTGCTGGTGGGTACGGCTTCCGTGGATAAATCGGAAGAGATCGCGAGACTTCTGAAAAAGAACGGCATCAAACACAATATTTTAAACGCGAAGAACCACGAACGCGAAGCGGAAATCGTGGCGCAGGCGGGCAGATTCGGCGCGGTGACCATCGCCACCAACATGGCGGGGCGCGGCACGGATATTCTGCTCGGCGGCAACCCCGAATATCTGGCGAAAAAACGTCTGCGCGAAGAAGGCGTGGGGCACGAGGACATCGAACTTGCCGTAAGCACCTATCTCACCGACGTAAGCGAAGATATTCTGAAAGTGCGCGAACGCTACGAAAAATTATACGCTTATTATAAGGCGGAAACGGATAAGGAAAAGGAGCAGGTGATCGCCGCGGGCGGGCTTTGCATCATCGGTACGGAACGCCACGAATCGCGGCGTATCGACAACCAGTTGCGCGGGCGTGCCGGTCGTCAGGGCGATATCGGTATGTCGGTGTTCTTCCTTTCCCTCGAAGACGATCTCGTGAAGAGATTCGGCGGCGAGAGAATGAAAGCGATGTACAATTTCTTCAAGATCGACGAAGATACCTGCCTGCAATCGAAGATGCTTTCGCACGGGATCGCGAACGCGCAGAAAGCGATCGAAGGGCGCAACTTCGGCATCCGTAAGAACGTACTTCAGTACGACGACGTAATGAACAAACAGCGCGAAGTGATGTACGCGGAACGCATGAAAGTGCTTAAAGGCGAAAACGTACACGATCAGGTGTTGAAATATATTCCCGATTATGTGGAAGAAGTGGTGCGCGGAGCGGTGAACGCCGACGATCTTCCCGAACTTTGGAACGAAGCGGAACTCAACGCCGCGCTGGAAGCGAAACTGCTTCCCGAGGGAACGAATTACGTGACGAGAGAACGGCTTGAAAAATGGGATTACGCGTTGGCGATTCAGAAGATCACGAATAAGACGGTGAAAGAATACGAAAAGAAGATCGAAGAAATCTCGAAAATGGGCGTGGATTTCTCCGACGTGGAACGCCGTGTGCTGTTGATGACCGTGGACCGCAACTGGATCGATCACATCGACGCGATGGATCAGTTGCGTAAAGGTATCGGGCTTCGGGCGTACGGACAGGTGGATCCGATCATCTCGTACAAGAAAGAGGGCTTCGATATGTTCGACGAAATGGTGGAACGGATTCAGCGCACCACGATTTCCGTATTGCTGAAAGTGAAGATCGAAATCCGCGGCAACGCGCCATCCGGCAACGCGGGCGGCGGCAACGCAAACGGTGCTTCGGCGGGCGGAAATGCGGCGAACAGCGCGGCAAGACGTCCGTTCAGAAGACAGATGCCCGAGCCGATACAGAATATGTCCTCTTATAAAGAAGCGCAGGCGCGCGCGGCGGCGAACACCGGGAACGGCGGCAACGCAAACGGCGGAGAGAACGCCTGACGCCCCGCGAAATCGCCTGAAAAACGCGGGCAGAGCACGGGCATATTGCGTGTAAAAGCGCGTATGGCGTACAGAGATAGATTCTAAGGAAAAGCGACGGAGAGAACGAAGAATACGGAGTGGTATGTTTAAAGCGGACGATTACAGATTAAAAATTCAGGGAATGCGCGGCGTGCTTGCGGAAGCGGGATACGCGCTGGATCTGGATAATCAGAAGAAAAAATTAGCGGAATTACAGGAAGAACAGCAGAAGCCGGAAGTGTGGCAGGATCTCGAACGTTCTACGAAAATCGGCAGAGAAATCGCGCATATTCAGAATAAGATCACCGCGTACGATAAAAGCGAAACGGCTTTGTCCGATGCGGAAGAAGTGATCGATCTGATCGAAGAAACGGGCGACGAAACGCTGATTGCGGAACTTGACGGCATGCTTGCCACGGCGGATAAAGATATAGAAGATATGCGTATCCGCGCGATTCTGAAAGGACCGTACGATTCGCACAACGCGCTTTTAACGTTGCATGCGGGCGCGGGCGGCACGGAGGCTTGCGACTGGTGCTCGATGCTGTACCGTATGTATAATCGCTATTGCGAAAAGATGGGGTTTAAAGTGTACGAACTCGATCGCGAAGCGGGCGACGAAGCGGGCATAAAAAGCGTGGATTTCCGTGTGGAAGGCGAAAACGCTTACGGTTATCTGAAAGCGGAAATGGGCGTGCACCGTCTGGTGCGTATTTCCCCGTTCGACGCGAATAAGAGGCGGCACACGTCGTTTTGTTCGTTGGAAGTAATGCCCGAAGTGGAAGACGATAACGAAGTGGAAATCAAAGACGACGATATCCGTATCGATATTTATCACTCGGGCGGCGCAGGCGGGCAGAACGTAAACAAAGTGGCTTCCGCCGTGCGTATCACGCACTTTCCCACGGGGATCGTGGTGCAGTGCCAGAACGAAAGATCGCAACTTCAGAACAAAGAGATGTGCTTCAACATGCTGCGGTCAAAACTGCTCGAAAAGAAGATCGAGGAGCGGCAGGCGGAAGCGGACGCAATGAAGGGCGACGTGAAAAAGATCGAATGGGGTTCGCAGATCCGTTCGTATGTATTCTGCCCGTATACGATGGCGAAAGATCACCGCACGGGTTATGAAAAAGGCGATATTCAGGCGGTGATGGACGGCGATATTCAGGGCTTTATCATCGACTATCTGAAGAAGATTTAAACAATTCAAACGTTTGCCTGCGGGCAGACAGTGCGGGGGCGGCGGAAACGCGCCCCCGAAAGTATAGGCAGAAAAAAGAGTTATGGAACAGACGGCAGAAAAAAAAGAACCCGTGATTTTAGGGATCGAATCGTCGTGCGACGAAACGGCGGCGGCGGTGATCAGAGGCAGAAAGATTCTTTCCGATGAAATCGCTTCGTCCGCTTCCGTGCAGGCTTTGTACGGCGGCGTCGTGCCCGAAATCGCTTCGCGCGCGCATGCCGACGCAGTGGATAAAGTGGTGCGGGCGGCGATAGAAAACGCGGAAATCACCGCCGACGAGATCGACGCCGTTGCCGTTACGTACGGCGCGGGGTTGCTCGGCGCGCTTTTGGTGGGCGTGTCGTTTGCGAAAGCGTTCGCCTATTCGATCGGAAAGCCGTTGATCGCGGTCAACCATATCCGCGGGCATCTTGCGGCGGCATATCTTGCGGACGAAAATTTACAGCCGCCGTTCGTCACGTTGCTTGCGAGTGGTGGTCACACCGCTATTTTGTATGCCGCAACGGAAACAGAATTTTCCTATCTCGGGGGCACGAAAGACGACGCCGCGGGCGAAGCGTTCGATAAAGTGGCGCGGGTGCTGGGGCTTCCCTATCCGGGCGGGCCGAATATTGAGCGGCTTGCCGTACAGGGCAAGGCGGAAATTCCCATGCCGCAGATGTTCAAAGGTGCGGGCGGGTACGATTTTTCGTACAGCGGGCTGAAAACGGCGGTGATCAATTATTGCCACGGAAAGGAACAGAAAGGCGAAGCGTACAATAAGGCGGACGTTGCGGCTTCTTTTCAGAAAGCGGCGGTCGACGTGCTTGTGAAAAAAACCATTGCGGCGGCGAAAGAGAAGCGTGTGCGCGTGGTGACGGCGGGCGGCGGCGTGATCGCAAACGGCTATCTGCGCAATACGTTGGCGGCGGCATGCAAAAAGAACGGCTTGCGCCTTGTACTGCCCGAAAAGAGATACTGCACGGATAACGCCGCGATGATCGCTTCGGAAGGGCTGATCCGTTTCAGGCACGGGGAATTTGCCGATCTTACGCTGAACGCGAAGGCCTCGATTCCGCTTTCCGTAGTGGCTGATTAAGGCGAGCGTTTCACAAACAACGGGCGCAAAGGAAAGGCGGATAACCGCGATTTTCGCACAAATTTTTGCAACGGCGTTTATAAGCGGAAAAAAGAGGGTATAAAGCGGGTAGAATAACCGAAAGAATCGGAACGAATAAACGAATTGCCGCGCGGCATGGCGCAAAAGCGTAAATGCCCGGAAGCGAAGACGCGGCGGCGATATTTTCCCGCAGAGGCGGGTACGGAGCAGATATGGCTGATGTATTTTTCGACGCGCTGCTCGATACGCTGAAACTTTTGCCGTTTCTCGTATTGATCTACGTGATTATCGAACTTCTCGAGCATAAGACGAATATCAACAGCGAACACGGCAGGCTTCGCGGCGGCTTAGGGCCTCTGATCGGCAGTGCGACGGGGCTGATTCCGCAATGCGGTTTTTCCGTGATGGCGGCGAAACTGTACGAGCAGAAGTATATCACGATCGGTACGCTTCTTGCGATCTTTTTATCCACCAGCGACGAAGCGTTCGTGATTCTGCTTTCCGAGGGCGCGGCGGGAAAACTTCTGCCGCTGATTATCGTGAAAATGGCGATCGGCGTATCCGTGGGGTATATTGCGGACGGAATTTCCTTTTTGATACGGAAAAAGACCTCCGATCCGCTTTTTGCGGAGGGTGCGTTTCTCGACGGTAACGCGAAGATCAATCCGCAGGCTTGCGCCGGAGACGTGCACGGCTTTTTCTTTAAAAACGACGAAAAGGACGAATGTACTTCCTGCGGCAGGGAGCACGACGACGGGAAGCCGTGGCTGACTTACTTTGTGCATCCTTTGTTGCATGCGTTGCAGGTGGCTGCGTTTATATTCGCGGTGAATTTCGTGCTCGGCGCGATCGTGCATGCCGTGACGGAAGAAAAATTCATGGCGTTTATGCAAAGCGGCGCGGCGGCGCAGCCGTTTATCGCGGCGCTGATCGGTCTGATCCCGAATTGCGCTTCCAGCGTGGTGATCACGCAATGTTTTCTGAAAGGCGGCATTTTATTCGGCTCGTGCGTGGCGGGGCTTTGCGCCAATGCGGGGCTGGGCTTCGTGGTGCTTTTGAAAAACACGAAAGAATGGAAGCGGAATCTTATGCTGATTCTGATTTGTTACGCCGTTTCCGTGGCGGCAGGCAGCCTGATCAACGCCGTATGGGCGTGGTAATTATGCGGATATAGCCGCGTGACTGTGAAAAAATCGGATAAAAATAACGGAAAGAGGAGATATAAACAACGATGACGGAAGAAATGAAAATCCTCGGAAGAGAGGACGGAAAACTGAAAATCGCTTTATCGGGAGAGGTGGATTCCGGCAATGCGGAAGATTTCTATAACGGCGTGATCGAGGCGTACGCGGGTGATCCGTCGGATATCCTGTTCGATTGCGCGGATCTTGATTTTATCGACAGCACCACTCTCGGAACGTTCGTTAAAATTCTGAAACGGGTGAAGACGGACGGATTTAAAATGTCGATCGTGAATTTGAAGCCGAAGATTAAAAAATTGTTTTTGATCTG
>CAJKUC010000018.1 GCA_905203015.1 uncultured Christensenella sp.
CGCCGCGGAAATATCCTAAATCCGCATACGGCCACGTGGTGGCGTTCATCATAGTGTCAATATCTTTATCGGTAACTTCCCACCATTTTTTCATAACGGCGTTGCCGTTTTCGTCCTTAACCTCGCCGCAGGCGTCCACGCAGCACGCGCCCGAGTTGATAAGGTGAATAAAGCCGTCCGCTTCTTTGGCGTGTCCTTCCAACTCGTAACCCGTTACGCGCTTCACAGCTTCGCCCGACCAGTACGTTCTCACGTCCGCGAACATCTGCGCTCTGCCCGTTAAAAGTTTCATAAACAACATACTCGTTGCGTTTAAGGTATCGTTTTCCGTGCCTAAAATATACGGTTCTCTCGCGCCGTCCCAGTCGAACGACGAGTTAAGAATACTTTCGGGAAAATCGCAGTTCGGGTAGAAGTCCGTCCATTGCCGTTGCCCCTGAAAACCGCCGACAATCGCGTTATGCCCTACGGCTTCTTCTTCACAGCCCTGCGGCAGGTTCTTATTGCCGTTGTACAAGTCCTTGATAATGCACGCCATTTTCGCCGTGAATTCCCAGTCTTTCTCTTTTTCCGCGGCACTCTTCTGCATTTCTTTCGGGTTTTTATCGAAATCGGGCTTGCACTTCTCTTTCACCCATTTCAAGGCTTTTTCATACTCTTTCTCGTCGTAAATTCCCTTTTCCATTCGGCGGATGATTTCCACTTCGTCTACCGATTCCACCCGCATACCGAGATACTCTTCGAAAAATTCGGGACTAATAATCGAGCCGCCGATGCCCATCGTTACCGAACCGATTTGAAGGTAGGACTTACCGCGCATCGTTGCCACCGCTACCGCCGCACGGGCAAAGCGCAAAATCTTTTCCTGCACGTCTTGCGGAATCGTGGTATCGTCCGCTTCCTGCACTTCGTGTCCGTAAATGCCGAACGCGGGCAAGCCTTTCTGCGCGTGCGTTGCGAGAACGCTTGCAAGATACACCGCGCCGGGACGTTCCGTGCCGTTGAAACCCCACACCGCTTTGATTGTGAGCGGGTTCATATCCATTGTTTCCGCGCCGTAGCACCAGCACGGCGTTACCGTGAGCGTGATGTCCACGCCCGCTTTCTTGAATTTATCTTCGCATGCCGCCGCTTCCGCCACGCGCCCGATTGTGGTATCCGCGATAATCACTTTCGCGTGTTCGCCGTTTGAATAAAACACGTTTTCTTCGATGAGTTTCGCCGCGGATTTCGCCATGTTCATCGTCTGATCTTCCAGCGATTCGCGCACCTTTATTTTACCCCGTCTGCCGTCGATTGTAGGTCTTATTCCGATAACGGGATAACTTCCGATTAACCTTGATTCTGCCATTGTTGTTTGCTCCTTGTTTTTATTTGATTACGCCTTTTTTCAGAATGATATTCGCGTATACCGCTTCTTCGCCCGTGGCGATTATGGCAAACGCGGTTTTCGCACGCTCGTAGAACGCGAAGCGGTCGATATTTCCGATTTGTACGTTTTTATCGTGCTTCTCGGCTATCTTTTCGTATTCTTTCCAGATCACGGGATTGATTTTACCCTTGTCGCAATCCATAAGCCGCATTAAAATCATATTCGGATTAGAATACGTATCGAGCGGAATCAACGAAAGTACCGCTTCGAGCATCGCCGCGCCGTCGATTCCGTCCGCGCGGATTACACGTTTGCCGAACGTTTCCGCGGGAAAATTTCCGTCCGCAATCACGATTTCGTCGCCGTGCCCCATTTCGCAAAGTGTTTTTAAAAGTTCCGGCGAGATGATTTTTGGTACGTTTTTCAGCATGGTTTCACTCCTTTATCCATCTGATTTCCATAGGTGCAAGCGAAAGGTTTGTTTTCTTGCCGTTGATATCGTAAAAATCGGTTGTCTGCGGCTGATCAGAATTGTTTACTACCGCATACTTCTTCGCCGCGGGATAATAATTGCATTCCGCGGCGGCGTTCGTCGCATAGCACACGTTTAAATCTTTCTTCGCCACGCAACACATCGCCTTATACAGCAGCCGCGAATTCTCGAAACTGTACGGAAGCCCCGTAATATAAAAACTCCTGCCGCTGCCGTACTCGTTCACCGCCATCTTCACTTCGCCTACGTTCACGTTTCTCTTAAATCTGTCGCTGAACGCAATATCCAGCACTTTCGTCTTTTCCAGCGCGTAGATATTCTTCTTGTCCTCTCCGTAATCCACACTTTCAAGCCCCGCCGTCAGTTCGTGCGGCACCTTTGTTATGTTATATTTATCCACTAAAAGCGTATAGCCGATTTCTTCGTCCACACCAAGCACGTCCGCCAGTTGGAAGTATCTTCCGTTCCCTTCGCACGCCGTCGGCTCGCCTACGCCGATGAATCCGCCTCCGTTATACACGAATCTGCGTATCGACGCCTGCAATCTTTCGTCCAGCCATTCTTTTCCGCCCGAATACGACGTATACGCGTCTCCCGCGTTTATGATGACGTCTATATCCTGCGGCACTCCGTCTTTCACTTCGTCAAACGACAAAAATTCGATATCTACGGGCAATCCGCTAATCGCTTCCAGTATCCCCTGATACGAATAGATCTGCTGATACCAGAGTTCGTGCGCCACCATATGGCTCATCCAACTTCTCTTCTTTCCCCAGGCGTTCAGCAGCCCCGCTTTCAGCCTGCACCACGGTTTTTTGTTATCCACCGCCGCGTATATCGTCCGGAATTCGTCCGCCACTTCCGCCACACGGTCTACAAACGCCGGAAATTTCGCCGCCAGCGAAAGATACCCGCCGAATCCCATGCGGTCTATCGGTTTCCGCATGATTGCACGCCTTGCCGTCCGCCAGTTGCGGTTCAATTCTTCCACCGCGTTCTTTTCGTTTCCCTCAAAAAACGTATCGGGAAAGAAGTACGGCAGAAATCTCCCTTCGTGGTATTTTACGTGCGGAATTTCCGATAACATTCTCACCGTTACTCCGCCGCCTACCGAGCCCACCACGGCGTCCAGCCCCATATCTTTGAAATGTTCTCCGTACGGCTCGCTGCCTATCCAGTCGTCTCCTAAGAACATCATCGCTTCTTTTCCGTATCCGTGGCAGATTTCCACAAGCTCTTTAATCGTTTTGCTTACGAACATTTCCACATAGTCCATATACTTTTTGAACTTTTCCGTGGGCGTTCTGAAACAGTTGTTATAATACCCGCTGTCCACGAAATCTTCCGCTACCAGTTTTATTCCGCTTTCTTTTTCAAAACCCGCCATCAGCACGGGATTCGCCGTCTGCGCATACCCGAACCACTCCACCTGTTTCTCTTTTCCGAGGTCGTTGAAAATCAGCGTGAACTGATACAAAAACGTCGTGAATCGCACCACGTTCGTTTCAGGATTCTCTTCGCACCACTTCTTCATATGCTCCACGATATACTTCTTCGTCGCCGGAAACGCGGGATCGTACGTCAGTTGCTTCTCGCACGTCCATTCGTTCGTTATGTAATTGTATATCTGCACCGGATGCCACGTTACGCGCGCAAGAAACGTTACCGTGTATTCGTGAAATTCTTTGCAATTTTCTATCGTTACGACTCCGCTTTTCTCGTCTGCCCGCCAGTCGCTGCGCGATACTTCCTCTCCCGTGGTGCGATCGTATACCTGCCATAATCCGATATACGTATAGTCCAGCGCGAATTCGTCCGAAAGAAATCCCTTCATGATTTCTATTTCCGTTCTCTCGCCTACGGCAAGTTTCCGCTCCGAAAGCAGGAAGATCCGCTGCGCTTCCTCCGGATGCTTCCGCGCCCACTCGTTATCCCCGCGCACCACGAAATACGTGTTGTACACTTTCCCGAATTGTCCCGCGTTCTTCGGCAGACGCGTTCCGTCGCAATCCCGCACCGCGTCCGCCCCCCATTTCTCCGCGATTGCTTTCGTCCCTTCCACAAAACTTTCGTCCGTCGGTATTGTAAATCTTCCTTTCTTCATTTCTTTACTTCCCTTCTTTTTATCGTTTTTGTTTTCCCGTTTGAATTAGCCTGTTTATGCCTTTTTTAAGATGATATGTTTCGCCGTTTATATTTATATCGCACATTTTCGGCGCGGTGACGGAAAGTTCCGTAAGGCCGCCGTTTGTCAGTTTCGCCGAAATAATCAGACCGCCTCGGGAACGTAGATTTTTAAATCCGATCGTCCGCGTTTTCCATTCCTGCGGAATCGCAGCGAACAATTCAATTTTTCCCGTATGATCCTGCAACAGCATTTCATGCAACGCATCGCAAAAACCGAATAACGCTTCCAGCGTAAACGGACGATAATGAAATTGCGTATAACCGAAATGCCTGAAATCTCCGTTCAGATGGAATCCGTTTTCGCCCACGAACCCGCGGCAGAATTGCCGCAATCTTTCATACGACGCGTTTCCGTTTTTCGCCATCGCATAAATCTGTGCAGACATTACAAACGAAAAACCTACCCAATACCCTGTTCCGAGAATTTCGAGATCCTTTATGCTTGCCTCGTAAATTTTCTTATGCTCTTCCGTATCGTAATCGATCAGATGCAGAGGATATAAGCACATCAGATGCGAAAAATGTCTGTGCGTTTCCGGCAATTTCTGCGTTTTATCCAGCATCACCACGCCGTCGGGCGAAATTGCTATATCGTCCAACTTGTTTAAAATTTCTTCGTATTCCGAAGAATCGTCGCCGAGTTTTTCCGCATACCCCTTCAACGTTCCGAATAAATAAATCAAAAGCGCAAGATCGAAATTCGAGTTTTCCCGCAAATACGACTTTCTCGTATTGTCGAATATTTCGGGCGACGACGAAAGCGGCAGATATAATTTCCCGTTTTTTTCCGTCAACAATGCCCCGATCGCGCTTCCCGTCTCTTTGAAAAACGGGTATGCGCGCTCTTTTAAAAACTTCTCGTCTCCCGTGTATAAATAATATTCGTCGAAACTCTGCGCCGCCCAGATCGTCATCGTGGGGGATAAAGAATACTGCGCCCAGCCGCCCATCGCCTTTCCGTCGAGGGTCGAGCACGACGGAATCAGCAAACCGTTCACCCCGAAAAATTTTTTTGCGAATTTTTCATATGCCGGCTTTAATTTCCACAGATAATCTACGAACACCTCGCCTTCTTCCAATCTGTTCGCTTTCAGATAAGACCGGTAGGATAATTCCGTATTCGTGTCGTGGTGATAATCCCCTTTCCACGGCGGCAGGCAATCGTTATCCGCCGTCCATACGCCCTGCAGCGGCATCGGATAGCCGCCTTTTCCCGAACAGCATTTAAAAAGATACCAACTTTTCTTATACGTGTCGTCCAGCAGTCGATCTCCCGTAGTTACACGCGACTGCCGCCAATATTTTCCCCATTCCTTTTTATGCAGCGCAAACAGGCGTTCGCCTCCGCACCGCGCCGCATTCAGCAGCATCTTTTTTCCGTAAGCGATGTAATCTTCATCATCGTCGGTGGTAACAAGCGTGTAATATATCACGCCGTCGTCTTCGTAAACGATAATGCCGAAAGCATACTTTGTATGCGTATTTTGTTCGTACCAGGTGAATTTTCCGTCGCTTTTCATCGCTGCGGGGGGATATTTCAGCGACATGTTCGCCGAATTGTCTTCCAGCCCCGTGCCGTTCTGCGGCATGCCCGAAAGGTATGCGGGCACATGAATGCGCAGATTATATTCCGCGTACGTGCGGATCACCCCGACGTTCGCTTCGCCCGAAACGAATACCGAAGCAAGTTTCTTCTCGCCGCCGTATATCTCCGCCGTCGCCGTCTTCGGATCGAGCGTACAGGATATATCCTCCGCATTTTTACCGAAATCGAGTTCCAAGCGCCCCGCGGTGATTTTGGAAGGATAAGGCTTGCCCATAAAAATATCTTCAAACAGCCGTTCGCGCTCCGCCCAGTCCTCTTCCTTTCCGCTTTTCGATAATCTGACGAGATTCTCATACGTAAAGCCTTTTTCGAGCGTGGTTTCATTCGGGCGTAAATCCCATAAATCCGTCCTGTCCGCGGTGATTTTTACGATGCCGCGGCCGTATACGATGCTTCCCGTCCGACCGTTGCCGAGAGGCGCGCCCTCATCCCAATTTTCTGTTTTTACAGTGATTTTAGCCATTTTTTTGTTTTGTAATTCTTTATTTTTCGGCGTTTTAATCTTTTTGTATTTCGCTCACGGCAACAAGTTTGCCTTTCCCGAACGGAAGCGAAGAAGGATATAACTCATCAAATTTCACTTCTTTGATAAACGGCTTCAGATCGCGTACAAGGCAATCGTTTATATATATGTTTTTATATCCGATCTGCTCTGCCGTGCAATTCACGTACGGATCGAACAATTCGAGATGTTTGTCCGCGATATACTGCGATTTCGGCCCCACCGTCATAAAATAGGAATTCGGATAAGCCGATTTATCCAGTCGGACGCGCACATCGATAAACCGCATGTTTTTTACGTTCGAGCCCACCTCGAACGTCGAGAAATTTCCCGCAACGAGGTCTCCGTTTAAATAATTCGGTTGTTTGTCCACGGGCGAAGTAGTATCGGCAACGATATTTTCAAACGTAACGTTTTCGATTGTGCCCACGCCGATCTCTTTTTCGGGAAAATCGGTATATGCGGGCGTCTGCAGGTACATTTTAAACGTCGTCACGTCGGAAACGTTCTTCACCGTAAGATTTTTAATACGGCAATCTTCTTTTTCGCCGTTTTTATACGGATATACGCCCGGCTGAATCCGGAAAGATTTGTGTACGTTCCGCCCGCTTTCGCTTCGTACGCCGTCGATCGTCAGATTTTCTATCGCACCGAAATTGATCGAAGAATTATCCCAATCGTAGGCGTTCAGTGCGATCAGATCGTCCTCCGTATGCCCCGAAAGATTTTTTATCGTTCCGTTTTTCACGCCGCCGTTTATGTGCAACCCGTCGGCAAAACAGTTTTCAAAACGGATATTCTCTATATCGAAATCACTCACTCTGCCTATCTGACAGGCAAAGCCCGCAGCGGAACGAAACACGATATTTTTCATGGTCAGTCCGCGCACGCCGCTGAATAAAAAGCACGTGGAAACGCCGTGATACGAATCGTTTTCATCGAAACATCCCGAAACGCCGTACCCGAGCCTCTCTTCGTTTTCTTCGCCCCATACGCCGCCGCAGATCAAAATATTTTCATCGCACGGCGCGTCGGCGGGAATTCTGCGATAAGAGCCATCGATCACGTTCTCGTTCCTTAAAAGTAACGTTTTCGCGCCTTTGATCAGAATAATTTCGGCATGTTCGTCGGCTAAAATCCGCGTATCGGACGGCACAATCAGCGAACGATCGATATAGTATTTCCCTGCAGGGATATAAATTTCCGCATACTCGTTCAGAGCACGGCAAAACGCTTCCGTCCAGATTTTTCCGTCTTTGTATAACGCAAAGCCGTCGCTTCGTATGCACGATAAATCGATTTTTTTATTTTTTACGCCTGTTCCCATATCGCGGGTTCTCCCGAAACGTAATGCCAGTAATTGCCAGGCTTCTCCGGCTGCTTATCGGAATAAAAATATACGACGGCAATTTCGGAAGCGATCGATTTTGCCGAAAACGTTACGCCGCCCGTTCCCGTATACGGCTCATCGGAAAGTTCCACCGTCTCCCACCGATATTCTTCCCCCGTATAAAAGATCTGCCGCAAATTCGCCCAGATACCCACATATTCGATCCTTTTCAGAGTAACGGGCAAAACGATCTTCGTGATCTTGCTTGCAAATGCATAAGGCTCGATCACGCTCACTCCTTCCGGCACCACGATCGAATCGTACGTATGCCCCTGCGCCAATCGGGCGGGAATTTTCGTCACCTTTGCGGGAATCGTAAACGACGTAAGCGCAGCACATTCCGCAAAAGCCGAAGCGCCCAGGGACGTCACCGTTTCGGGCAACTTTGCCGTTTTGAGGCTATGGCATCCTTTGAACGCGTAATCTCCCACGGAAACAAGCGCAGACGGAAAGCGCACCGAAACAATCGCTTCGTTCTCTTTAAAAGAATCGGCTCTGATCGCCGTTACGGGGCTGCCTTTATAGTTGTCCGGCATAAATACGTCCGCCGCGTTGCCCGTATAGCCCGTGATCAGATAACTTTCCTCTTTCAGCGATTTTGAAAAATTCAACCCCGCCGTATAGGAAATCGTACCCACCGTTTTATTTTCGGTGACGGGCAGATCGAAATCGAAATTCCATTCCGTAACGCAGTCTTCCTTTTCCGTCTCGGGCGCTTCTACGTTTTTAACGTCGATCTTCCCCCCGGAAGCAACGCTTATTTCCGCTATCTTCTCGTTATTCTGCACAAACGTCACTTTCACTTCCTGCGTTTTTTCTCCCGTTCCGGCACAGCCGAAAAAGGAAAAAACGGATATTCCCGCCGCCAGACACGCCGCATAAAATAAAACGTTTCCCGAAGTTCTTCTCATTCCTGCTCCTCTTAGTAAAAAATTCGTTTCCCTGCCGCCGAAAGACGAATACGCTTTCCGCACGTTCTTTCACTTTTTCGGCGGAAAGCGTATCGTTTAATTTCCGTTTATCGTAGCCGACAGGTTACGATTTAAGCCCACAGCGTAGCCACGCCGTTTTCATAATGCCAGCAACCCGATTTCTTGGTTTCGCTGTAGTAGTAGATGTTGCCGGTAAGAAGAGCATTTTTGTCGGTATTTAAAGTTATCGTTCCGTCAGATTCGCCCGTCGCAAGCGTATAAATATTAACGTGTGCCGTATCGCCCTGAGTACTCATAAACATTGCATCGCCTACAGTGAAATTTTTTCCGACCACTACCGTCGTAAGTTTCGGGCAGTTCATAAAGTTGTGGTTGGTATAATCGTTCGTTGTACCGTAAATACTCTTATGGGGCAGTTCTTGTAAAGTAGTTATCTTTAAATTAGTTATGCCGATCATCGACACATATTCAAGATTCGGGCAGTTCGCAAATACGCCGCCATCCAACGAGGTTATATTCTCGTGAAGAATAACTCTTTTAATAATCTTATTCCCATCAAATGCGAGGTATTTAATGAAAGTAACTTGCTTTTCGCCGTTCGTTCCGTCATTCCACGTTCCTAATACGTTTACCGTTGCGTTCGTACCCGTATAGCCGGCAACATAATAAGTTCCGGAATTTTCGTCGTACTTATAAGTTACGCCCATTGCATTATACTCGCCGCAACGCGTACATTTTCCATCAACGTAATTGTGTTCGCCCGCGCCGTGAATAATTTCGCCGTTTTCGTTGAAAGTCCATTGCAGGCATTTCGCCGCGTCGCCTTTATAGAATACTTTACCCGTCCACAGGTTCGTATTAACGTCATTTCCTCCCAAATCGGGCGTGCCGCTTGCAGCGTTCACATAAATATCGAGTATCGTTTTTTCGGGAGTGCTTCCGTTCAGGAAGAACTGCTGGCAATTTGTCGTGAAATTCGCATTTAAAATAACATACTTCAAAGCGGTACAATTTATAAAATTGTTTCCTCTGACAGAGCCATATCCCAGAGAAGATCCGTCATACACAAGGTTTTCAACGCCCGTCATCGAAACAAATTCAAGTTTCGAGCAATTGGCAAATACGCTGCCGTTCAGACTCTTCACGCTTTCGGGAAGCACTGCTTTCGTAATATTCTTACCGGAAAAAAGTTCGGCTTTTACATAAGTTACGGGCTTACCGTTATATACGGAAAGAGGATAAATCTCGCCCGAAGGATTCCACGAATCTCTGTAATCTGAGATATACGCCCTGTCGCCGTCTTCGGTATAACCGATACAACTCTGCCCTTTCCGGCAATCTTTGCACAAGCCGTTTTCGTCAAAATCGTGCGTCACGGTAAATTCGGCTACTTGTTCCGCGCCTTCATAATTGTTCGTCCCTTCCACAGCCGCTTTTATTTTATAGCCAAATCCGGAATCGACAATTTCGTTGCCGCTGTCGTCTTTATATTTAACAATTTCAAAGGCATGAACCTGATCTTTGTCAAAATCTTTTCCGTACGTATATTTTATCGTTCCGTGTTGCGCCGTCGCCGAGGTGGGCTCGGGCGTATCGGTGCATTTAATCGTTTTCGGCATCGTGATCGAAATCGAGTTCGTCGCTTTGTTCACGTTAAACTCAACGATCTGCTCCGCCGCGGAATAAGCCGCCGTAGCCGCAACGCTTGCCTTTGCGAAATACTTGCCCGCGTCGTGATTTTCCAGTTCCGCCCACGCCTTGTATTCGCCGTCTTTCGTCTTGGAATAAGTAATCGCGGCTTCTCCGTATTTTGCCGTTGCCGCAAACGCAGGAGTCTCTCCGTATACGAGATCCGCGGTATTAAACGCCGTAATCGCGTTGGCATGCACTCTTCTGTATTTCGCGTAAACGGTGATATCGCCCGTAATCGCGTTCAGATCCGCCGCGGTATCTCCGCCCTCTTTCGTCACCCACGTTTCAAACACAAGTTTATCTTCGCCGTCCGTTTTGTCTTCGGGCGAAGCGAACATCGCCTGTTCTCCGTTTTTCACTATTACGGAGCCGAGTTCGTTTTCTCCGTCTCTAAACGTAACGCGGCTGAGTTTATAATTGTTTGCGGGCAACGTTTTTCCTTCATTGAGCGCCGTGCCGCTTTCTACGTTCACCGACGATCTTATCGCAACGTATTTTTCCGAAAAATCAAGCCCGTCATTGATTTTCGCCACCAATCCGTTATACAGATCGAGGCTGTCGATATACAGCGGATGCGCCTCCGTACCCAGCCACGAATAACTGCTTAAATTTAAAATCGACTCGGCGTAATCTTCCGTAACGTCGAGCAAAGCGCGGGTGGCTACGTCGTAAAAACTGCCGCGCGCCTTATCGTTGATTGCAGAAGCCTTCACTTTTGTTCCGCCGATTTCCAGAAACGCCTGCGCGGTGTATTCAAGGCTATAATTCTTTTCGAGAACGCTGACGAGGCACACATTTGCATACCAACTTTCGTCGCCGCTTATCTGATATAATTTTTCTTCGTCTATCGTGCAGGAGACATTCTGCGTTGCCACAGACGCTGCCGGCCCTACGTGCGCTATCAGTTTCACGTTGTCGGCGGTATCGTTATCCACGATATATTTTTTCATTGCGGTGTTCATTTTGAAGATAAACCGCAAGCCGCCTTTTTCGTTTAATTTCAGCGACGTGCCGTCCTGCACGGAAATTTCGCATCCGTCGGGAATTTTCGGCGTTTCCGCCGCCGCTTTTTCTCCGCCGAGAACGGCGAAGCCGCCGGCAAGCATTCCGAGAGTTACTGCCGATGTCGCAATCAAAAGTCTTTTTGTTTTTTTATCTGAATATTTCATTATTTTGTTCCCCTTCACATTGTTTTTTCCGAATCGATGGTATCCCAATCAATGTCTGTTACGTCGTTATCGTACCACCCCACCGACGATGTTAAACAATCGACAACGGAAAGAACGACGGTAAGATCGGGCGTTTTATACTTCGCTTTGTTTCCCATGTTAAATCCCCCTGATTTTTATTCGGCAGGATACACTTTCGTGTATTCTTCCGCAAGTTTCCATTCGGCGGTAAGCGTGATATCTTCGCTCACCACGTCCGTTTCAAACGACCATTGCCGCCCCTCGTAATACCAGCCCGCGAATTCGTAACGGGCGGAAAAAGTGGCTTTCACGGGCGTTTCCGGCGCATTCAGCGTTGTGCCCTCTTTCACGGTGACGCTCTGCACGTCGCTGCCGCCCGCCGAATCGAACGCAACGGTATACGTTTTCTGTTCGGTATCGCCTCTGTTGTCCCCGTTGTTTCCGCCGTTGTCGCTCTTGCATCCCGCCGCGGCGACGGTGACGCACGCCGCGATCACGGATAAAAGCGCAAACATCTTTTTTCTCATCATATCCTCTCCTTATTTTAATTTTTTCGTCAGTTCCACAGCATAGCCACGCCGTTTTCATAATGCCAGCAACCCGATTTCTCGGTTTCGCTGTAATAATACACCTTGCCGCTGTACAAATTATTGTTTCCCGTCAGTTGCGGCGCGCCGCTTCCGCCTTTCACGTAAAAACTCAGAATCGGATTTTCGGGCGCGCTCCCGGCAAGGAATTGCTGACAATTCGACGACAACTTTTCTCCGATAACCACGCATCTGAGTTTCGTACAATTCAAAAAGTTGTTATCCCCGTCTTTTCCGTTGTAAATCGTTCCCCAATTCATGGTTTCCACGCCCGTCATCGAAACGTATTCGAGATTCGTACAATCGAGGAACGCCGCGCCTTCCAGACTGTTTACGCTTTCGGGAAGAATCACCGATCTGATAGAAGGATTGCCGCGGAAAGCGCCGAATTCCACGTATTTCACGGCTTTCTCGCCGTTTTTTCCGTCGTCCCAGGAAGAAAACACGGTGACGTTTTCACCGGAGCCGTTATACCCCGCCACGTAATATACGCCTTTCGCCGCATTGTAGCCGTAAAGAACGCCCATCGCGTCTTTTTCGCCGCAAATCGAGCAAACGCCGTCAATATAATCGTGTTCCCGAGCCGAACTTTCGATTTCTCCGTCAACGTCGTTCCATCTTCTGCATTTATCGAGATCGCCTTTATAGAACACAATTCCCGTAAGCAGATTATTTTTCCCGTTCGGCGCGGCTTTGATCTCGCTGTTTGCAAAAGATCCGATCGAATAGATATCCGCACAGGGAACGGCTTTGATCACCTTATTATTCTGATCGCGACGATCTCTTCCCAAAAACTGCTGCGCTTCCGCTGCGGCATACAAATTGAATTTTTCGTTGACGATAAGAGTTTTCAGTTTGTAACAATCAAGGAAATTGTTCCCCGTATCTACCTGTAAGCCCTGATAAATCCCTGTGTTGCTCAGATTGACGAACGCCATATCCGTGATGCCCGTCATCGAAACGTATTCAAGGTTTTCGCAAGATAAAAATACGCCTCCGTCCAGGCGGGTTACGCTCTGCGGCAAAGTAATTTTACGAAGTATCGCATTGCCTGCGAACGCGCTGTTTTTCACGAACGTTACGGGATGTTCTCCGTGAATCCCGTCGGTATACGAGCCGAGAATCGTCACTTCCTGCCGATTCAGCGTGCGGTTATCCGAAACGTAATACGACGATCCGTCGAATTCGTATTTCACGCCGTAATCGTTCATCGCGCCGCATTTTTTGCATTTGTTTTTCGCGTTATACACGTGTTTTCCGCCGCTCACGATCGTTTCGCCGTCGGCAGCGTAATGCCACTGATAGCAACTTTCGCCCTCTTCGCTGTAATAGAATACGTCGCCCGTAAGCAGCGTATTATTGCCGTAGCCCGCGTCGTAGCCGATCGGATAACTGTCGTTGCAAAGCCCCGCGACGTTATCGCCGTACACGTAAATATCGGTTTGATTTTCCGCGGCGGCGGGCGTCTGCGTCCAGCGCATAAACGTTGCGCCGTAGTTATTGAATCCGTTTCCGACGATCACCTGTTTCAGATTATAGCAATCTCTGAAATTCCAGTGCGCGTACGACGCAGCCGCCACATCGCGCAATACGGTGATTCCTTTCATCGAAACATATTCGAGCGACGAGCAGTCGTCAAAACACTCCCCGCGTAACGGACTGCTTACTTTCACGCCGTTTTTATCGGTCTTATTGAATGTTTCGTCCGCGTCCGCAAATTCCGTCATGCTTTCGGGCAGAATCGCTCTTCTGATCGTTTTATTCGACTTGAACGCGCCGTAACCTATGTATTTCACGGCTCTTTCGCCGTTCTTTCCGTCGTTATATTTCGCAAGAATATACAGATTTTCATCGTCGTATCCTGCGTCCGTTCCCACGACGAAATAGCAATCGTTGCTTTCATCGTAACGATACACCACTTTTTTGGTCCGTTGCAAGCCGCATACCGTACAAGCCCCGTCCTCCATCACGTGATCGGCAAGATGCGCTTCGTCGATATATTCTTTTCCGCATACCGCGCATTTATATTCCGTTTTTCCCGCTTTCGTGCAGGTGTATTCTTCAAGAACGGTTTCTGTATAATCGTGCGAAAAATCGATTGAAACGGGCACACTGTCGATATAATCGAAATCGTTCTCGCCAGCCGTCGCTCTTACGGCAAACACAGCCTTGTCTTTATATTTCAATCCGTCGGTAACGCCGTGTACGTCGAACGACGTTTCCGTGGTTCCGATCCATTCGCCGCCGTTGATGCAATATTCGTATCCGCTTGCGTTTGCGATCGGTTCCCATTGCACGATTCCGCAATCCGCAACGCTTGCCGCGGGGCTTTCCAGCACCTCCGCCTCCACGTTCACCGATTTCACGGTGCACACCGCTTTCAGCGCGCCGTATCTTACGCCCACTTCGTAGTTTCCCGTGTCTTTCAACGACATTTTCACCGCGTTGAATCCGCTTTGCGTTACGAGAAAATCTTCCCGAAGATCGTAATCGAATTTCACTTTTTCGTCGGTCGTTTGTCCGTTTTTCACCACTTCCGCCGTCAACGTTACGTCGCTGCCCGCAGACGCGGTGATCCGATCCGCACTGAGGCGGATATAATTTTCGGCGGTTATCACGTTTACTCTACATGTGACGGAAGATTCGTCCGACGATACGTCGATGAAAGTCGTTCCGTCGGATATCCCCGTAAGCAGCCCGTTCTTCGATACCTTCGCCACGTCTTCGTCGGAAGATACGTACGAGAAAGATTCCGCGCCGGAAGGAACGAACTGATACGTTCCGCCTACGTAAACGGTGATTTCTTTATCCGCCACATAAACGCTTGCGCTTTCCGTCTTCGTCTCCGCGTCGTTGCGGGAACATGCCGCCGCGGCAACGCCGCATGCGAGAGACAACACAAATGCAAAAAACTTTTTCATCCCCGTTTTCCCCTTTTAGTCCGCTATCCGATCGGTCACTTTGATATTGATTTTCGCCGAAGCGTTCTTGTATGCCGCCGTAAGAACATACTCTCCCGCTTCCGAAAACGTCACTCTTGCCGTGCCGCCGCTTACCTCCGTTTGACAACCGGCGGGCGTAATCGTAAACGTTGCCGCGAAAGACGTTTCCTCGCCGTTTTTGTAAACAGTCGCCTTAAAATCCAGCGTGACGGGCGCTTCGCCGATCAGTACGACGATCTCGCCTTCCCGATCGATCGAAACTGTATAGTTGCTTTGAATCACGGTGACTTTGCACATTTTTTCCGCGTCGTCCGTTCCTTCGGCTTTTGCCGAAATATACGCTACGCCTACGGCAACGGCGGTCACCGTACCGTCTTCCGATATGCGCGCCACTTGTTCGTCAGAACTCGAAAAGGAGATTTTTTTATCGCCGTAACGACATTCGAGTTTTTCGCTCTGCCCCGCTTCGAGCGACAACGACGTTTTGCTGATCGAGAAACTGTAACTCACCGACTGATTCGCATTCCCCGCCGAATCCTTTTTGGAACAAGCCGGGAAAAAGCACATACCCAACGCTGCGATCGCAGCCGCCGCAAAAGCGATGATTTTTTTCGTTTTAGCCATTGTTCGTTTTCTCCGTGCTGTTGTAAGCGTTATATTTCTTTCTGCCGTACATCACCAATTCTTCCAGCCGATCGTATTCTTCCTGATTCAGATATGCGGAATACTTCATATATTCGTTATCTTTCAGCAGAAAATACTCGCGGAAAATTCTTTCCTTATAGATCTCTTTGTTTTCGGAAACCCCGAGATCTATCGTATAATCAGCCTTTTCGAGGTAACTTTCCAATTCGAGCAGCAACGAACGGGTCCAGTTATCGTTGCTCATGATCGCGCTGTAATAAATATCCTGTTCTTCCGTTTCGGCGAGAGTATAAATTCTTTCAAAATTTTCCATCACCGCGGAAAAATATTGTTTTACGCTATTTGCGCCTTCGCCGTAATAATGTTCGATAAATTCGTCGATCAGATCCTGCGTATCGTAAGATGCGTTCCAGGCAAGGCGGCTGCGCACGTACGCCCGCATCGAAGACATCGGGGACACGCCGTTCTGCGCGCATGCCTGCTCGAAATAATACTTCAGTCCGCATTTTTCGTAAAATCTGATCGAATCGCCGATATGCGACCAGTTGTTGAAATGATATTTATACGCCTGGAAATTCGTGCCGTACGAATACATCATCAGATTATCGGTGATGGCAGCCCAGCCTTTCATTTCTTCGGCAATGATCGCGTTTTTATCGCACGTTTCTCCGTCGTCGGTAATCGGATGTGTATAGCATGCCTCGATCGGCGTATACATAACGCCCACTTTCACCTGCCCGTCGCTCTTGGGAATAACGCTTTCGTCCGCCGCCACGTATTTTCCGTCTTCAAGCATTACGGGCGGTTCGCGGTAGGAATAATAAGCGAAAGCCACCAGAACGATATTCTTTTTGATATTGTTCTCCGCCATATACGCTTCCACTTTTTCCGCCACAGCGTTCATAAAACGCATCTGCACGCCGGAAGCGCCGCCGTATTTCAATTCCGCCGCTTTACATTCCTCGCAATCGCACGCGCCGATCCCGTCGGTAACGCCAAGCATCAGATAAGGTCCGTTCGCAACGTTTATATATTTGCTCGTAAGCGTTTCCGCCGCAAGTTCCGCCGCTTCGGGTTTGGAATAGCACACCTGTTTGTTGTTCCACAGGCGGATGCTTTTCACGTTTTTCTGCCAGGCGGAACCGACGTGATACGTTCCGTTTTCGTAAGCCGCGTTCCAGCCCTTTTCGTAATTGGCAAAGCCTGTCACGTCGGAAAGCGGATTCCCGTCGCCGTCGGTTTTCAGAAGCGGATTCCCGTCTGCGCCCGTTTCGTATACGTAATTTCCGTTTTCGATTACGGGTACGTCTTCGTCTTTATCGTTCTTCTTCGTTTTGCGTACGTATTGCGGCACGATATTGCTTTTTCTGTCCAGTTCATAACGATACAGCCCGAGAACTTCGTTGTCGATGCCGTCTGTAACGCTTTTGATGGAAGAAAACAGCGTTTCGCACGCTTTATCGAAGCCTTTCATGAAATCGGTATATCCCGTTTCATCCGCATTTTCTCCGGGTTCGAGATCTCCGTTTTCCGTCTGCTCGTATCCGTAAGCCCCGCAAAGCATATCTTTGATCTGCCCGAATTTCACCTCTTTTTCGGCTTTTTCCGCCGCTTCGATACGCGGCTGATCGAGCGTTTGCGTCACGATATACGGCGTAGTATGGCACCAAAGCCCGTTATACAGGTTTCCGTTCATATCGTACCCGCCGTTTTTAGAGGCGTACACATACATTCTGAACGCTTCTTTCACCTTTCCTTCTCCGGAAAGTTCGGCATCCTCGGCAGTGGTCAGCCCCAACGAAGGAACGTATGTATAATCAAAATTTTTCAGTTTGCACGAACGGTAGTAGTCCACTTCCACGCAATCGTAAGCATATGCGTTATAGCCCACCTGATAGTGCAGAAATCTGTACACGGAAAACAGCGTGCCCGTTTCCGTCGCGCCCGCCATGTATACGCAGTTGCCTTTCGTATTCACCGTAACGCCGTTCTGCCCCAGTTCGTCGTAATCGATTTTGATTTCCGTTTCCGCCGCAAGCAATTTGTTTTCGCCTACGGAAAGATACCCCGCGTTGTTGTTGTGAGATATCTCCGCGTCGGTAACGATGGGCAATTTCACCGCCGTGGATTTTTCTATAAAATACTGCAATTCCTCGGCCGCGTATTTTTCGGTCTTTGTCGCGTCCGCACCGATCGCGATTTTATATTCAGAATTCCCGTTTTCCACAAGGTATTCGTCCGTGTCGCCGAAAGAGAGAGGTTCTCCGCCGATTTCCGTTTTTTCCTCGGGCTCTTTTTCCTCGGATTCGTTCTTTTTGCAGCCTGCCGAAAAACCGACGGTGACAACGCACAGGATAAAAGCAATCAATTTTTTCATCGTTTTTCTTCTCCTTATCTGCAAGTTACCGTAAATTCCACAACGGTGTAATTCTGATGAGCGTCGTAAGCCACGTAACGGATTTTGTATTCGCCCGCTTCGGTGAATTTATACGTTCCGCCGATCAGCGATTTCCGATTGTTGCCTTTAATCACGTATACGTAACTCGTGATCTGATCCGCGGCGGTTTCGTTATCGGTGATCTCCGCGACGGGTAACGTGATCTCTTCCCCTGCTTTCACCGAAGATTTTATACCCGACACTTTTATCACGGGCGATTCGAAATCGGTGACGTAAATCGTGGATTGCTGCAATTTCCGGTTCCCGTTTTCGTCCGTTGCGATATATTCCACCATATATTCACCGCTTTTATCCACCGTAAGCGTATATCCGCCCTTACCGTCGTAAATCGTAGTTCCTTCCCTGTCGTACACCCGCAAAGTGACGGAGACGGTTTTATCGAGAAGATCGAATGCCTGCAATTCGGGAAGATTCACCGTGTGGCCGATATACGATACGTAGATTGATTTGAAATCGGCGTTCGGCAAAAATACGGGCGCGGCGTAATCGTTCGAGTCGGTGGTGATCACGTTCGACGCCACTTTTTTCAATGCGATGCTTATATCTTTTTTAACGCCTTTGATTTCAAAAGAAATATAGGCTTTTCCGCTTGAGAAGCCCGTAAAATTTCTTCCGTCGGCATAACTTCCGACGGTTGCCACGGTTTCTCCGCTGTCGACGTTTACGATCGTCTTGTTTTCGTCGTTGTAAGAAAGCCAGAGGTGTTCGTAGGAAGAAAGCCTCTTTATCTTCACTTTTACGCAATCCCGCGCGTTCTGCGAATCGGTGAGTACGAGATATAATTCCGAATACGCCGCAACGCCCGTCTGCGCGCTTAAATCGAAATTCAGATAACTTACGGGCAATTCGCGCGAAAAGGCAAACGTTGCTCTTTCCGTTCCGCCGCTTATCCGCACCCGATATTCTCTGTTTTCTCCCGTTTCGGGTTCGCAGTTTTCAAAATCGAAATAATTATCGAAAAGGCGAGCGCCGCTTTCCTGTTTTTTATCTTTCACCGTCAAACCGAACGAATATTCCGTTTTTTTATCGGCGTCCGTCGGATTCTGGCAGACATACCTGATCGTATGCGAACCGACGGCAAGATTTTCCGCCCGCATCCGCGCCGTAATTTCCGCGTCGTCGAAATACACCCGCACCGGCAGATAATATTTCGCTCCGTTTTCATATAAAATTCCTTCCGCCAGGGGAAGAACCAGCGTTTCACTGCCGATCGCCGAAGCGGGCAGCGACGGCACCGTAAGCACGGGATTTTCGGGATCGGCGATTTCGATATTCTTAATTACCGTTTTTTTATCGCCTACAAAATCCGTAACGCCGTACGTCAGCGTATATTCGCCGCATTTTTCCGGAATAAAATACACTCCGTTCTCATTTTCGTTCAGTGCGATCGTTTCATTGCCGAAAGTCAGCGAATGTTGCTCCGTCAGGTCGCCTACTCCGCCCGAATACGCGCCGAACACGGCAAACAACGCGTTCCCCGTCTCGCCGGATGCGGGCACGTTCTCGTTCGTCGCGTCGTAACGCAGGCTGTCCGTATACTCCGCCACGTTTATCTCGATCGTTTTCGTCGCGCTCACGGCACCGCTCACCGCTACGTATTCGATAGAATAATTCCCGGCTTCTTCGGTATCGAACCTGCCGTTTTCCTGCCTGATAATCCGATTCCCGGGATTTCTCACCGTAATCCGCACGTCGTTTACGCCGTTTCCGTTGTTATCGGAAGCAACGCAGGGAAAAACGGGATACGACATCCCCGTCTCCCCTTCCGGCAGATCGTTTCCGTCATAATTCCCGTAATCGATTTCTATCGTTATCGACGAAACCGTCTGTTCCGCGGCAGACGCATTCACGGCGATCGCCGTCGCGCACAACGCAAAAGCGGAACAGAACAATCCGCCCATGCAAATTTTTTTCATCGAGAGTTTTTTGTTCGTCATTTTTATAATCCCCCCCGTTTTCAGCCCTTTATTCCGCCCATCGTCACGTTGCTCATGATCTTATCTTTGAACGCAACGAAAACCACAAGAATCGGCAGACACGCCATAAGGCATGAAGCCAGTTGCACCGGAGTGCTTGCCTTATTGTCCGTCTGGAATAAAAACAACCCATAGGACATCGTAGGACTTTCCGGCAAAAACACCATCGGCGTATAATAATCGTTCCAGTATTCGATAAATAACAGAATGAATACGGCAAACACCGTGCTTCTGATCAGCGGAAGCATGATTTCGATGAAAATTTTGAAATGCCCCGCGCCATCAATTTGCGCCGCTTCGGCATACGTCCAGGAAAGCCCCTTGAACGTAGCGTAAAACACGAGGAAATACAGCCCCGGATATTTACACTTCATAATGCACACGCCGATCAGATTGTTCCTGAAATTAAAGGCTTCCGCCATCTGCACTTCGGAAGCGAGCGAACCGATAATCGGCAGAAGCATCACCACCACGGCAACTCCGTACAGCACGGATTTGAATCTGAAATCGTATTTCGCGATGGCATAAGCGGTGATAATCTGCGTAGCCATGCAAAACAGCGACATAAACACGGCGTAAAACAACGAATTGAAGAACATCTGCATCAGATACACTTCGTTGCCGCCCAGCGTAAACACTTTGAACTCGGTCAGCACCTTCGCGTAATTATCGAAATGCCAGCCGAATTCTTTCGACGGCAACCCGAACGGATTATTCCATTCGTAATCGGTGGCGTCTTTCAGCGAATTTATAAGCCCGAAAAGCAACACATATATCATCGACAGACAATATATCGTCACTATCACATACAAAACAATCTCAAACGCGTCCATTTTGCGGGACATCTTCGTTTTTTTCTCTGCCTTTTCCATAAATCAGTCCTCGCTCGGTCCGTATTTTTCAAGCAGATGCTTGGTGAGTAAAGTGACGGGCGCAACGATTGCCGTAAACAATATACCCGCCGCCGAAACAAAAGGATAATCCCCGGCATAAGGAATGGTGTTTTTCCCGCCGGCTACTTTCACGAAGAAATAGAAGCCGAGCGTAGAGAACGATTGCTGCGCGCCTCCTTCCCCGCCGTAGAACGAATAAAAATGTCCGTAATTCGTAAAGAACGCGGCGATCGCTACGATGATATACGTGACGATCGTGGGGAAAATCGAAGGCAACACCACATGCCAGAGTTCCTGCAACGACGACATGTTTTCAAGTTGACCGTATTCCATCACGTCTTTCGAGATGCTGCACATCGCGGAAAGATAGATGATCAATCCGCCCGCGAAATTCATCCACAGCCCGAAAATCAGTACGGAATAAAAACTGGACGAACTGTATCTGTCGAGCAGCAGCAAATCGGGATTGTGGAATATAACGGGCAGACCTTTTTGCATGAACGTACGGGCGCACATAACGAAAACAAGGCTGGAAATAATATTCGGCAAGAATAAAATCACCTTATATACGTTTGCAAGCGGCACTTCTTTGAACACCACATACGCCACCATGATCTGCAGCGGCATGCCGATAAACAAACCGCACGCAAACTGAATCGCGGAATTTTTAATCAGAAGCGACATCTCGCCGCTGACGAAAAACGCGCGCAATACGTCGGCAAAGGTCTGTAACGAAAAGAAATAACTGCCGCTGTCGGCGTCGTAGCCCTGAAACGCCAGTTTCAACGTGTTGGCGGCAACGCCCACATAAAATATCAGAAACTGCGCGACGGGAAAAAGCAGGAAGAAAAACAAAAACAAATTCTGCCCAAGTTTTTTATTGTAGATTTTTTTCTTCTTGTCGTTCTTCCTTTTCCCGGCGAACTTCACTTTAACGTCGTATATCAGCCATTTCAGGCCTTTTAAAGACGAGGGTTTTTCTCTCATAATTTTCTCTCACACAATGTTCCGGAAGAATCTTTCCCGAAAAACCTTATTTCACCGCGCCCGCTCTCGTCAGAATATCGGTGATCGTGGATTTCATATCCGCGAACGCGTCGTCTACGGTTTTGTCCGGTTGCTTATAGAAATACGTAAACGGATCGAAAGCGGTGGCATTGCCTACTTTTGCCAGGAAGCCGAAACCGTTGTTGCTTTCGTTGAATCCGATTTCGCCCGTATACAAACGTCTCTTCGTGGCAATGGGAAGGTTCGGAGCAATTTTCGCGCCTTCCTCGATAAACGTAAGGATGCTCTGCGTGTACGGCGTGCAAGTGGCTTTTTCCTCTGCGCTCACCGTATAATTATACGGTCTGATACATCCCGAATTTGCAGTGAATTTCACGAGTTGAGATCTTTGCTGTACGAATTTGACGAATAATTTCGCCACTTTCGTCTGCACTTCGGCATTCTTATTGGAATTTTTCGCGCTGATACAGATATAACTGTCCGCATAAGTCGCGGGGAGTACTCGTTCTGTGTTCGTCTGATCCGCGATACCGTCTACGTCCGTAAATTTAGGAATAGGAAGGTATCTGAAATTCCGTTTTCCGTAACCGTTCACGTTCTGCGGCGTTTCGGCATTGAATACGTCGCGCGCTTCCTGTTCCCAATAACTGTTTTCCGCGAACATCGCGATTCTCGTACCGAACCGTTTGCTCTGTATGTATTCGCGCTGCGCGCCCGTGTGGTTGTTTCCTCCGCCGGGACGTGCTTTCGACGAATAGTTTCCCGAATTTTTCGTGATATCGTAGAACGCTTTGATCGCCGCTTTTCTACCTTCCTGATCGAGAAGCGTCGTAAAATTATTTTCGTTGATATCGCCGAGGTTGCTGTCCGATCCCTTGAACGAATAATTGAGCATATAATTATCGTACCCTTCGTAATTCGCCCAGATCACGTTGAACACGCGCGAAATCTGATAAGTACTGGGGGATTCCGCCCAGGTGAAGGGAATATTGTTAATTCTCAATCTTTCGAGGAGCGTGAGAAAATCGTTCCAGGTTTCGGGCAAGCCGTCGTCGGAAGTTCCCGCTTTTCCGTCCGGGCCCGCAGCGCAGTCGCCTGCCTTCACCGCCGCGGCATTCGCGCCGATCGAACCGTCTTTTTTGAAATACAACGCCTCTTCGTCGAATAAGTCGGCGTCATAAATAATGCCGGGGATCGAAAGCATAAACGGCACGGCATAATACTTGCCTTCTTTCTTGAATACGTCTGCATACCCTTCCAGCATCGTATCTCCGATCGACTGCGATGCGTCTTTTTTCGTTTCCGACGCAAGATTGCCGTCTTCGTCGAGATATTTTTCCGTCATCACGTCGGTGACGTCGGCAAAATATCCTTTTTCGGTGAACGCTTCGTAATCGCCCTGATCCAGAAAATACAGCACGGGATCGAGGTTTTTCATCGAATTCAGAAGGTTCTGCGGATTAAACTCCGTATTTTTCTTCAACGCGCGCACCACCACGCCCGTTTTTCCTTCTTCAAAACTTTCGTTGGCATAATACGCCTCGAAATCTTTTTTCATCTCGTCGAAATACGTCGTTCCGAGCCCGGCGTTGAAAACGCCCACGTCGAGATACGTTTTCGTGGGATCTTCGTCGTCGCCGCGGTTGCCGCGGCACGCCGTCGTGCCGAACAACGTCGCCGTAGACAAAAGTATAGCACCTATCGTTTTCGCTTTTTTCATCATTTTTGTTTCAGTCCTCCTGAATGTATCTATCTTGTTTTTCCTCAAAACAGCCGCCGATATTACACGACTGCGATTCTATTTTAATTTTATCATCATCCCCCTGCCTTTTCAAGCAGTAGTTTATTGTACTTCGCTATTTTTTTATTATCATTTTCCGGTAACCCGCCCCGTTTTTTCGACGTTTTTATCCCGCTCGTTTTTATTTTTCTCCGCAATATCCGCTCCGAAAGTTGACAAGCGCGCGGATTCCTGCTAAAATACAGACATGAAAGATTCGATTGTGAAAAAAACAATTTCAAAATTATCGCCCGACGAAATCACCACTTTTTTGTGGAACGACAACAGCGTTCTGCATAAACACAGCGACTGGGAGTTTACATCCACCATCGACGGTACCGGAACGAATATCGTCAACGACGAGCCATATCCCCTGATGCCGGGCGATTTCGTTCTGCTCGGTCCGCAGCATATCCATCAATACGTTTCGGATATGCCGATACAGCGCAGAGACATCTGCATTGCCACGGAAAAAATGCGGCAACTGTGCGCCGTTTTATCCGAAGGCTTATACAATAAACTGAGCAGACAGGATAAGCCAATCGTAATCAATTTAAGCATAGAAAATTTCAGCGAAATCCACAAAAGGTTAAATAAACTCAACGGGTTGAATCAGGAAGACGCCACGGTAAGCGCCGTGCTTACTTCCATCGTGATTTATCTTCTGGGCATTTATCTCGAACACAAATCCGAGAAAAATCTTCCCGCAAGCATCTCGTCGTTTTTGCAGCAGATTTCAAGCCCCGACGTATTTTCCATGAGAATCAACGACATTATCGCGCTCAGTTCTTATTCTCATTCCCACTTTATCAAAATTTTCAAAAAATACGTGGGGAAAACCATCATCGAATACGTCACAGATTTAAGAATCGCCTACGCGGCGACGCTTCTTTCCGCCACTGATCTCAGCGTAATAACGATCGCCTCGAAAGTGGGCTACGACAATCAATCGTTTTTCGCTCAGAAATTCAAAAACAAGTACAACGTTTCGCCCATCGAATACCGTAATTCCGTTCACCATAACGAGTGAACGGAACACCGCTTATCAGGCACGGAATACGGCGATCGTATCGTTTCCCGTTCTGATCATAGAAATTATTTTCTTATCCTTGCAATCAATCTCATATTCAACGTCTTCGTCCGCCTTCACTTCAAGGTAAACGGAGGCGTTTTCATATTTCCATGATACGGAAATTCTGCCGTTTTTTAATTGCGTTTCGCCTTTCGCAAAAGAAAGAAGATCGCAAAAAGACGGATCGATCGTCGCTTTTTCCGTTTCGGGCGATAATTTTATTCCCAAAACGTACGAATACAGCCATTCCACGCACGAGCCGAGGCTGTAATGATTGAACGAATTCATTTCCGGATCTTCAAATCCGTTTTTCCTCGTATAGCCGTTCCAGCGTTCCCATACGGTGGTCGCTCCGTTTTTCAGCATATATCCCCAGGAAGGATATTCGGTACGCATCATAAGAGAATAAGCGAGTTTCGTCTCTCCTATATCGCAGAGCGCGGGCAAAAGAAATCTGCTGCCGATAAATCCCGTGGTCAGCCCGCCGCCATTTTCACGGATTTTTTCGGGCAGCCGCGCCGCCGTTTCTTCCTTACTTAAATAGCCCGCGATATAAGCGAACGCGTACGTCGTCTGCGTATCGCTTTTGATTTTTCCGTCGTGATAGTAATTTTCGCGGAACGCTTTTTTACACTTTCCGAAAAGATCAAGGTACGCGGCGCTTTTATCATGCAAGCCGAGAATGTCGCACATTTTTGCCGTCAACGACGCGGAATAGCCGAAAAAACACTGATTGATCACATCGGGATCGGAATCGCCGTTCACCGACAGCCAATCCCCGAAATTATTCGTGATCTTCGTTAAATAGTTCTCGCTTTTCGCAACATAATAGGCGATCCATTTTTCCGCAACGGGAAGATTCTCCGCGATAACGGATTTATCACGATAATGCAAATAATGAAAATACGGCATCACCGTAATGCAATCCCCCCACCCTGGTACGCCCGCGGTGTTATCCGCAAGAGGCATATAAAACGGCACGATCGACGGAATTTTTCCGTCGGGAAGAGCGTCTTCGCGCACAAGTTTCAGATAATTTTTAAAAAAGAGATTGCAATCCGCATTGAACATGGCGGAATTGCAGAATACTTCCGCGTCCCCCGTCCAGCCCAGCCGTTCGTCACGCTGCGGGCAATCCGTCGGAATGGAAATAAAATTGCTTTTCTGCCCGCGCAGCGCCATGAGCCATACGCCGTTCGTCACCTCGTCGGAACACTCGAAATTTCCGTAGTATTTTATATCCTGAGAAAGCGCTACGCCTTCGATAAATAAAATTTCCGTTTCCCGCGTTTTGCGCAATTCGGCATACCTGAACCCGTGATAGGTAAATTCCGGCTCGAATACGTCTTCTTCGCCCGAAAGAATAAATTCGTCGGTGCATTTCGCCCGACGTAAATTAGCGGTGTAAACGTTCCCGTTTTCATCGAGCGTTTCGCCGTATATCGCAACGATTCCGCTTCCTTTTCCTCCTTTCGCGATCACTTTTACGCAACCGGCGAAATTATAGCCGAAATCGTAACGCAACGTCGTTTCGTCGCTGTAAATCACCTGCGGTTTTATCCTTTCCGCCACGCGTACGGGCTCGCGAGCATAATCCTGTAACGGCACGGCGAAATCCGCATTCACGGCGTTTTCCGCTTTTTTTTCAATTTTCCGGCGCGAAGCGTCGATGATTTCCCCGTCGAAAAAGTCCGCGAATACCACGTCGGATACAACGGTTTGCCAACTTTCGTCGGATTCGATTATCTCCGTATCGCCGTTGCCGTATGCAAAAGAAATCGACGCCAGAAGCCTTTTTTCGCTTCCGAACACATTTGTTTTGTTTCCGTACCCGAGTTTTCCCGAATACCACCCGTTTGCCACGGTCACCGCGATTTCGTTCTCTCTTCCTTCCGTGACGTATTCCGTAACGTCGTAAGAGCACACGTCTATGTGCTTACGGTAATTGCTCCACCCGGGCATAAACCGATCCGAAAGAGCAGTACCGTTTATTTTTACGCAAAAAATTCCCGTTGCCGTAATTTTCAACTCACAACGGGTTAAACGTTTTTTCACCGTAAAAGTTTTTACGAATACGGGTAATCCTTCGTTTTTCGATTCATCTTTGCACTTTATCCACATATCGTTCTTCCTGTAATTTCTTGCGCTGTATATTAAAATTCATTATTTTTATTATACAATACTTGTTTATCGGAATAAAGCACTTTTTTATTTTTTTATAGCATTTTTTGCTTGCCTGCAGAGTTCGGAAAAACAAAAACAATGTTTTATTCTACAGAAAAACGATGTTGATTTTCCAAAAACGAAACGAGAACGCAGGGGAAAGTCTGCGGTCTCTTTTCTGCTTAATCACCTAACCCGTCAATTTTTTCTGAAATAGAACGTTGCCTTTCCTTTGCCCTCTCTTCCGATAACGCCTTCGCCAATCAAAGTTTTCAGCGAATTTTCGACAGACGTTTTGCCGACGGACGGCACAAGTTCCATTATATCGCTCTTCGTAAACTTACCGATTGTATTGTTTACGGCATTTCTCACTAAATCAATCGCCGAAGTTTTACCCTCCGCCAAAGTTACTCTTTCCTCGAAATCTCTGTAAGCGGTATTAAAAAGGCTGCACCGTTATTGCAAAAAAGAATAACGGACAGCCCTTTTTATGTATCCATTCATTTCAGAAATATAGGTACCATTTTTTATTACATATTTGGCACCTTCAGCATATTCTTTTGCTGTTGAATGTAATCCATCAAACTCGTTTCCATGCTTACCAAAATGCGATGTTAAACATCCGAAAAATAATGAACAATCAAATCGGTTACTGAGTTTCTGCTGAAAATATTGTTTTCTTCTTTTCAGCAGTAATCGCCATAATTTTAATATCCGAATACGCATTCGTATACATGGCATAATTCCCGTCTTTTCCAAATTCCTCCTCAAACTCACTGTATGGACATGTGTTTCTGATTTCGATTGCGCATTCTGCCGAACTAATAACATTTTTATAGTCTATCTTTGACCGATCTGCAACCAGCGGGTTTTCCAGGAAATCGACAACACCGTCATAACCGTATTCGCTGCTATCAAATAAAATATACTCTTTTCCACAGTTCACACAACGAACCATTACTATATCACGAGTTTCAGCCATAAAATCGTTGTATTGTTGCTTTGTGAGTTTTATCTTCTTTTTCCCTATTCCCAAAAAAGATTTTGAACACATCCAAAAATTTCCGTCTTTATCATGATAAAAATCTCCGTTATATATTTTACACAATTCATCTGCCCATTTTTTTCTTTTTCGCTCTTCTGTAGTAACCTTTTTTTTAAAAAAATCAAACTTGCAGCATCCGCAAGAACATTTTACATTAAATGAAACTTTTTCTGCTTTTTGTTTTACGTCATAAGCGACATTTTTAAGATATTCCGGTAAAATACTGTTCATTTTATCTCCTTTAAAATAAATGCCTACCAATCCAAGCCGCCCAATCAATTATTTTTTTACGAACACCCGGATTATACTGTATTATTGCATCCAATTTTTTCGCCATTTGAGCATGAGTTTGCGATTTACTCGTTACTTCGACAATTAAATCTCTGCCCCATCTCGCCTTTCCCATTACATCAGGCATTTTTCTTCCAACCATGCCTGCTTTATTTAGGCTTCTATCGAGAGTTATCTGTGAGTATCGGCCAACTTGCATTGCCATTTTACCAGCAGATACATTGCTTGCAAAACGATGGAAAAAAGTACCGGTTTTTTGTGCCGACCCAACTATCTTAACCGCACCAGTAGCAATATTGATTCCTGCGGTTAATGCCCCTATTGCGCCACCAATGAGTGCTCCGGACATAAAGCCAGTAGATGCACCTTCAATAAAACCGCTAAAAAAGCCATCCCCGCTGACGACTGAAGAAATTCCTCCAATAACGCCGCCAATAACAGCACTGCTAACAGCCCCCGTTATTGCGCCATAAAACGCCGACCCTAGAATTACGCCTGCAGCACCGCCAGTTAAAGCGGTTGCCACCCCTAAGCCAACTATGATAATTGCCCCAATCAGCCAATGCCACCACTTATTGCCGTTCGGATCTACCGCCATAACGGGGTTATTTCCGCAATAGGCATACAGATTCAAACCGTTGATCGTTTCCGGATCAAGATATTCTATGCCGTCTATCGTCATAAATCTTCCGACTTCCGGATCGTAATATCTCGTTTTCAGGTAATACAGTTTTGTTTCGACGTCGTAATAATAGCCTCTGTATCGGAAAGGATTCAGGTTGCCGATATGATTTGCGTCGGCGATCTCCGCTCCATCGTTATTCACTACAACGCACGTTCCCCATGCGTCATACAGGTATCTCGCCACCACCGCGCCGCTTGCGTTCATCAGCGCGATTACGTTCCCCTGCGCGTCCTTTCTGTATACGTACGTCTCTCCGCCGTACGTTACTCCGAATACTCCGCTGTGATCGTAGATATATTCCAATCCGTTGCTCTGTTTTATCAGGTTCCCGTTGCTGTCGTACGTAAATGAAATTCCGTCTTTCGCGATTCTTCTGCCCTGCCCGTCGTACGCGAACGTATGTCCGCCGTAACTTACAAGATTTCTGCCTTTCTCCCACTTCGCCGCTTTTCCGCGATACGTCGTAGGGTTCCCCATTACGTCGTAAACGAAATCCGCTCCGCCGTACGATACAAGGCGATCTCCCTCATACACGTACACCGTGTCTTTGGAATCTTCCTCTTCAAGCAGCAGACCTTCTTTCAACGATACTTTTGAGAATTCCCGCTTCTTTACGATATTTCCGTTATCCCAGTATACTGCAATACTCTATATGTTCTTTAGAGCTTCCCAACAACGATTATCTTTCTCATAAATCTTTTGCAAATATTTTTTAGGCAATCGAATATGAGAAAGCCCACTCAACGCAATTTTATTTTCTATAAGAAATTCCAAAATGCTTTCCGGAAAAAAATCAACTAACTGTGAGTCTTTAAATTTTTCAGCCACTGCACTAACTATCATATCCCATGCCACTTTAAGCCTACTATCAGGCAACTCGCTTGGGCACAATTTTAAAAGAAGTTTAACATCAAAATTATCTTCAATCAGTAATTCGTCTTGACAAAAAACATCTTTATTTGTATTAGCCACCAAATCCACATACTCAGTAAGAGTCATATTTTCTTTCCTCATTTAAACAGTTTTAGAATTTGATCCCAAAGATTTTTCAAGGCTTTACGTTGTTGTGCTTTTAGCCCTTTTTCGCCTTTTAAAGGATTTCCATCAGTTCCAATCCTAATATCAGTCCCATCGGTACCCTTGAAATGGAAATGTTCAGGATCATGATCGTTAGAATACTTTTCTCCCCAATAGCCATTACTCTTCCCTGTTCTAGAGAACATAAGTCCCAGTCCGCTAAGAGCAGCGATTCCCGCTATAATAGCCTGTGCGCTCGTCAAACTTACAGCAGCCGCTCCACTTTCAGCAAGAGCCAAACTTCCAAAACCAAGAGATGCGCCCAAGAAAGAACCTATCTCCGGCAATGCATATATCAAAACCGCCGTCAATCCACCGATTATGCCACCTTTGAAAGAGCCCTTTGCTATTGTTTTCACCAATCCCCAGCCTCTTTCACCATTTTTGTAGCCCTTTACACCAGCAATAGTTCCACCTATAACAACGCCTGCAACAAGCGTTATTAAGAAAATAGTAAGAAAGGCTTTTCCTTCGGGATCGATATTCATTACGGGGTTATTTCCGCAATAAGCATACAGATTCAAGCCGTTGATTGTTTCCGGATCAAGATATTCTATGCCGTCTATCGTCATAAATCTTCCGACTTCCGGATCGTAATATCTCGTTTTCAGGTAATATAACGACGTTTCCGTATCATAATAGTATCCGCGGTAACGAATCGGGTTCTTTTCGGCTATGCCGCCCTCGTTCACCTTTACTATACATTCACCAAACGCCGTGTAACTATACTTACCTACCAACGTTCCGTTGTCGCTGTAAATCTCCGTTACGTCGCCGAATACGTTTTTGCGATACAAATAATTTTTATTGCCTGTTCTGAACCCTATTATTCCGTCTGAACCGTAAACAAAATCTATCTTTTCGCTTCCTGTAACTTCGCGTAACAATTTCCCGTTTTCATATACGTAATTCGTCGTTATTCCGCCCGCTGTTTTCGATATGCGTTCACCAAACTCGTCATATGTAAACGTAACCGTATTTGTCCCGTCGGTTATACTCTTGAGTTGTCTGCCTTTTTCCCACTCGCACGGCATATTGCGATACGTTGTGGGATTCCCCAGATTATCGTACGCAAACTCTTCCGAACCGTAGTTCATCAACCGATCCGTTCCGTCTTTATAGCGATAATTTGTTATCGTTCCGTTTTGTATTTTTGTCTGAATATTTCCGTTCTCGTCATAAGTATAACAAATTTCTCTGTTTTTGTCAACGTCTTTTTCGGAGATAAGTCTGCCGATTTTGTCGTATGCATACTTATAATGCTGTTTCCCGTTTTCGTTTACAGATACGATATTTCCCATACCGTCATAGGTATAAATTACTTTTCCGTCCGAAACTCCGTTTTTGCTGTAATATATCGTATTCACGCGGTTTGTCGCATGGTCTCCTTGCTTGTAGTATCCAAAACGTTTTGTATACGTTTGTCCTCCAAGCGTTTGCATTACCCTTGCGCTTCTGCCGTTCTTGTCTTGCTCGTAATTTTCGGCAAAGGCTCCAATTGTCAACCCGGCAAGAGTGCGTATGGTTCTAATTATAGCAAAAGGTCGTAGGACTTCTCCTACGACCTTTTGCATTACATATACATCATATAACCAATAACACTATTTGTAAAACAATATTTATTCCTTGCAAAATCAAAGTAGTCAAATTTAATCTTTTATATGCTTTTTCTTTTTTTAATAAGAAAAGAGATGTCGAAAAAAACTCGGGTCTAGCATGCATCGCCGCCGACTGTGCTTTTTTATAGTACCAATCGAATAATTTCTCAATATGAAAAACCATTAATATACCACTAAGCACGCAAATCCCTATTGAGAAAAATGCAAAACCTGTTAAATAGTTATCTTGAGGCACAAATTTTATTATACAAAAAATTGCCAATAATAAACTTATAATCTCAAACACACCGACAACAAGCCAATACATTAATGTTTTTTTCTTATCAGTCATTAAAAAGATTACCTCCTCTTTTCCCTATCATATTTAAAATAGCTCTTGATATTCCTGGTGCTAAATTGGGTAAAAATTTATACCAACTTGATGCAAAGCCAGTCAAGGTCGCCCTTAATAAGTTAGCCCCATCAACTCTAGCAGCGTCAAAAAATGTCGTAAATGTAAACCCATTTGATCTATACACGGCATTACTTAAGAATTGACCAAACCCAAATGCAAGGCCTGCCGCTAATCCACCAACTAAGCCATTGAATAAAATTTCCCCTATTGATTTTTGTTCAATTGATGATGTTGCAACATTAGCCGCTAAACCTATGCCAAATGCACCAGCTAAACCACCTAACCCTGGAACAAAGGCTGCTCCTGCAAAAGCTGCGCCTGCCAATCCACCAATAAGGACTGTTCCTATGTTTATATTATCAAAGAAGCCATTACCGTTTATTACATTAGTAACACCTTGACTTACAACACTGGCTGTTGCACCTATTGCAAAACCCACACCCATAGCAACAAGGGATGCCCCTCTAGTTACAATAGCTGAAGCGACAACAACAGCAACCAGTGCGACAACAGCCACAGCACCGAGCAACCAATGCCACCACGCATTACCGTTTTCATCTACCCGCATTACTGGATTGTTTCCGCAATAAGCGTAGAGATTTAAGCCGTTTATGGTTTCGGGATCTATGTAAG
>CAJKUC010000019.1 GCA_905203015.1 uncultured Christensenella sp.
TTTTCGTGAAATACCCCAACAAACGGCTCGTAACTTTCCAATTATAGTGAGGGGGTTAAAAAACTTTTGCGGAACACTCTAACAAAACGGCATACTATGAGACTATTTCAAAACTGACTAATTTGTAAGATTGATTTTTTTTGAAGAGAAAACGCAGGAAGAGTTTCGAAAGGAATAAGGAATTGCAAAATTTTCTATGGTTGAAGCAATGGATCTAATTAATGCGACATTAAGAAAATTCCTTAAAGAATAAAAAATTTTTATTTAAGACCCCGAACTTTTGAGATTTCGTGTCCTTGGTTAAGTGAGAGGGTTAGTTGAAACGTCCGCCGTGAACGGGCGAGAAAATAACATAAAAATTGAAAAAACAGGAGGATAAATGGAAGAAAAAAGATTAAAACAATTTACGTTTTACGATTTGTATTACGAGGCTTTGAAAGGGCTTCCCGACGAAGCGGCGGGAAGAATGGCGAAAAACATCTGCAAATTTATGTTGACAAACGAAGAGGTCCCGGAGCCGCAGGACGACAGAGAAAATTTTTTCTGGAGCAATATCAAGGACGTTCTCGAAAAGGTTAAACGAATAGAAGAAAGCGGACGCAAACCTAAAAATCTCAATGAAAAGATGCCGCATTTTGTGTTTATTGATACTTACGACAAGGCGCTGAAACTGATGACCGAAGCGGAGAGCGGACAGTATATTAAGGCAATCTGTGAGTATATGTTTTTCGGGACGGAACGGAAGTTGAAACCGCCCGTAGATATGTATTTTTCGTTTGCGAAAAAGAAACTGGAATTATCCCGGAAAAGAAAATCTTCGGGAAGTAAAGGCGGCGCGACAACGCGCATAAAAGTAACGGACGAGGAGATTTCAAAGGCAACCGAAAAGAAAAATCAATATGTTTCGTTCGATGATTTTATGGCGGAAAATCCGAAGATAAAAAACGATTTATATGCTTCGAGAATGCATTTGCTGGACGGAGTAAACTGGATGAAACTGGATTGCGGGCTGGAGAAAAGCAACTATAAAGATTGCGACAGCCTGTATCGGATTCTGATGCATAAAGAGGAGATAATGAACAATGCATGGTGATAAAAAGAACGGAGCAAACCGTAAAGCAAAAAAGGAGCAAAATACGGTAAAACCGAAGCAGGTTAAGAAAATGCAGTCTTCGCCGCATTTTGTGTTACGGAAAGCGGCACAGCCGCCTTTCGTTTACGAGCGCAAAAACACACGGGAAAAGGAGGAGAATTTTGTCCGGAACGCCGGTAATATTCAACGTGGCATATACGCCGTATAAACTGAAAAAGGGTTCGACCGAAAAAGAGATAAAAGCCCACGCGGAAAAACGCGCGTATTACGATTTTACGGGCGATACGAATTATCTCAGGTATATGACGACCGAGGGAAAACTGACGGGAAACGAATCCAAAAAATTCACGATGCTCGATTATCTGCAAAAATCCACGGGCGTGTTCAATGGCGACGGAATGATAAGTAAGGACGAATTAAAAGAAATGAAACGACGGCTGAAAGAAAACAAAGGCAACATCTGGAGCGGGTTCGTATCGTTCGACGAAGAAAATTCCGGAAAGATCGAAACGCCCGAAAAGTGTATTGCGCTGATACGGAAAACGTTCAACGAGTTTTTTCGCGATATGGGGATGGATCCGCGCGAAGTCGATCTGATATGCGCTTTACATCTGGACAGACCGTCGCATCTGCACTTTCATTTCGAGTTTTACGAAAAGCGTCCGTGGCTGAAAAATAAGCGCGCCGCCGGATATAAATACCGTAGCAAGGGCAAAGTTCCGATAAAAGCCATAGACAATATGGTGGAGCGGCTGACTTCTTACACGATAGACGACGAGTTGAAAAAACGTTCGGACGAAGCGCGGAGCGCGTTATATAAACGGAAAGATTTTTCGGAAGCGCTGTGCCGCGACGTGGCGACAAAGAAAATGAAAGAACTTGCGGAAAAGATTCCGCCGACGGCTTCGTTTCAATACGGCAAAAAAGATATGGCTATGTATCGCCGTGAGATTGACGGGATTGTGGAAGCGGTTGCTATGGTGGACGAGGACGTGTGCGCCGCCGACAGCGCGTTCAGGGCAGAGCTTATGCGAAAAGAAACCGCGCTAAAAAGCATTATGGGGAAATATTACGCCAAAAGAATGAAAGATGACGGCGTTTTCAAAGAGGAAATGACGAACGCTTCCGAATTTTTCGGGCTGAAACACATCCGGACGATAGACAGACTGGAATGGGATTATCGCAGACGGCTCGGAAACATCGTTCTTAAAAAGGTGAAATACATACAGGAAAACACCTATAAGTATAACCGCGTGAGAAAGCGAAAGTGCAACGATAAGTCTATTAAACGCAATATCGCAGTATCGAACGATAAAATCGGGCGGGAACTTTCCTGTTTTTTCGGATCGGTTTTCGAGTTGTTTTTACCTGAAACGCAAGCCTATTCAAACCGTTTGCGGGAGATAGAGCGCGAAATGAAGGAAGAAAAAGAGAAAGAAGAGCGCGAAGCAGGGCAAAACAATAACAGATGGCAAAATAGCAAATAAAATCGTGTAAGGCTAAACGGTCTTATTGAATAAAGTATTGCAACGAAAAAATGTATGGCTCGCAATAATAAGCGGAAAATAACGCAGAGTCAAAAATGAAGAATATAAATCGATTGCAATATCAGACGGAGGATTTTATGAAAAAATACAACTAAAATAACAAAAACGGAGGGGAATTTTTGATTAACGAAACAAAACGGCAGCAAAATGATTATGTAAGAAGAGAGATAACGCAGAATACTTGCGTGATTGACGGAAAAAAATTTAAGGTTGTAAGTCATTACGTCGGTAGTAAGGATTTGAATAAAACGTTAAAAGAGATAGCCTTAGAGCGAGCTTATCGCGAAATGGGAATAAAATAAACAGAGAAAAAAAGAAGAGGGCGATTTGAAGAAAGTCGCCTTTTTGTATGGAGTCGAGCTTGTAAAATTTTGTTTTATGTGCTATAATACAAATACATTGAATTTGACCGCTTTGACTTCAGAGGAGTAAAATAAATGAAATCAAAGCAAATACAATCGAATAGAACAGGAATATACTTGAGACTTTCAAAAGACGACGAACGAGCCGGAGAGTCGATATCCATTGAGAATCAAAGGCTGATGCTTACGAAATACGTTGAAGAAAAAGGCTGGAAGATAGCAGGCGAGTATGTGGACGACGGCTACACCGGAACGAATTTTGACCGTCCCGAAGTGCAAAGAATGATTGACGACGTTCACATGGGTAGGTTGGATATAGTGATTGTAAAAGACCTTTCCCGTTTCGGCAGAAACTATATCGAAGTCGGAAGATATATCGATTACGAATTTCCGCTTTACAATATCCGTTTCATTGCTTTATCCGACAATATCGACACGGCGGATAAAAACAGCACGGCAATGGATATGATGCCGATAATGAACGTGTTCAACGAGTGGCATTGTGCGAATACGTCCAAAAAGATTCGTGCGGTAAAAGAATCAAATGCGAGAACGGGGAAATACGCCGCGTCTATCGCCGCCTACGGATATGTGATAGGCGACGGAGAAAATCGTTTGCCTGTCGTGGATCCGGAAGCCGCCGAAGTCGTAAAGCGAATTTTTGAAATGCGAGCGAGAGGAATGGGCTACAGAAAGATAGCCGCAGACCTGACCGTAGACGGAATACCCGTTCCGAGCGACTACAGAGCAAAACGTTTTAATAAGGAGCAATACGGCATACAAAACGGTTTCCATCGCTGGCACGGGAGTATAGTCAAGCAAATGCTGAACAATCCTATCTATCTCGGACATCTGACGCAAATGCGCAAAACCACGGTATCCTATAAAAATAAAAAACAAATTCTTCGTGATGAGGATGAATGGGTAATAGTGAAAAATACGCACGAGCCGATTATTTCACAGGAATTGTGGGATAAATGCAAAGAGATAGAAAAGAGCCATACTTGCGCGAAAGGGATAAAGTGCGGAATTATACTTCCGCTTGCAGGGCTATTATATTGTCCCGATTGCGGCGGAAAAATAAAATACGGCTTTACGGACAATAAGAAGAAGGACGGAAGCATTCGCCGCGTAAGTTTTTATAATTGCGGAACGTATACGAGAGTCGGAAAATATGCTTGTTCAAGTCATTGGATCGGACATAACGAATTGCAGGAAATCGTATTAAACGATATACGCGCTAAAGCGAGCCTTGTCATTGATGACGAAAGGCGAGAGCGCGAGGAGTTTATGCGGAGAAAGCAACAATCGGAATCGGTGAAAGTCGGAGCAGAAAAGAAACGCCTGCTTGCGGATAAAAAACGACTTACGGAACTTGAAAAACTGATACAAAGTGTGTACGAAGATAAAGTGTCGGGAAAAATTCCCGAAGAGATATGTATCGGTCTTATGGAGAAGTATCTCGAAGAGAAAAAATCTTTAAGCGTGCGGATATCCGAAAGCGAAGCTATCCTTACTGAAAACGAGAAAAATACCGCCGACGTTGACGAGTTTATTCGTAGGCTCAAGAAGTATGCAAGCGCTGAAGAACTGACGCGCGAAATGTGTATCGAACTGATTGAACGAATAACGATAGGAAAAGTTGTCAAAGACAAAACAGCCGAACGAGAAATCCATATTTATTATAAGTTTATGGATAACGGCTATTCTGAAAAACTACATACAAACTGATTTAATCGCCCATTTGCAATACTCTATACCGCGGGAGTATGGAGTATCGTGATGGGCGTATTCTTTGCGATTGCGCAGAAGAACGAAGATAAAGAAAAGGCGAGAAAAATGATTAAAAATTACGTCATCGGACTTGTCGTCATCTTTGTCATTCTCGTTGCTTGTCCGTATCTTGTGAAAGGTATCGCGGCGCTGATTGCGGAGTAAACGATAAAATCCTGCATTGTAGCTTAAATTTTCACAGAAAAAAATAGAAAAAATCGAAAAAACAGCTTGACAAATGCGGAATCGTATGCTATCGTATTGATACGACGAAAGAAAATCGGAGGTGGAACTATGAACAAAGCAAAAGTAATGCGAAAAGCGGAAGCGGGCGAGGGGTTGACCGTAGCGGAAATCAAGGTTTATCAAAAAGCGGTTAAACCTGAAAAACACGTTTACGGCAAGTATGGAACGCTTGCTAAACAGTATTTGGAGGACAAGGGAATTGATTGGACGATTGCTAATCTTCCCGAATACTTGCACGGCGTAGATAAAGCCGCCAATGAACTGTACGAAACGATGTATGAAAAGTTCTCGAAAGAAGAGCGTTTCAAAAGGTCGGAGGATTTTATGGAGAATCTGAAACGGGAAACGGAAATGCAACGGCTTATCGAAGAAGAAATCTTGAACGAAATCGTTTATGTAAAATAACGGAGGTATCGGTATGAAAGCATTAAAAATCGTAGGAACAGTCGGCAGATTTGCATTAGCGGGTGCGCTTATTATCGGGCATTTCGTAATGAACATCATCGGCGCGTTGATTTGCGCAATCACGTCGCAAGGCTAAAACGGAGGTCTATTATGGAAAAGAAAGAAACGACGCCGCGCAGAGTGGCAAGAAGAAGTTACGAGGAACGCAACAAGGATAAGCGTAAGCAGGCAAGCGGCAATTTCGGAACGATGATTCCGCGGGATTTGTTCGACGAAATCAACGGTTTTTTGGCGAAGCACCATATCACGAAAGTGCAGTTGATTTTCAGAGGATACGAATCTTTGAAAGCCGAGTACGAAAAGGAAACGGAATCTAAAACTTAATTGTGTATGCGAAAGGCATAGACACGAACAACGATCAATTGATATTGGTGAAGCGTCGGTGGCTATGCCTTTCAAAAACTAAATAATCTATCTGCGCTTTACCGGAAAGGAGGGAAATACGGTTAGCGTAGAAGAAAAAAACAAAAACGAAATCATCTATTTGGCGTCGGTTGCCGTTTTAAGGCGACTGTATCTGAAAGGCGTTGACGTAAAAATACTTGAAAGATTGAATAGAAAGAATGCCGAAGCGATGGGGTGTGTTCCAACGGAGTTTATAAACTATAATTAAGGAGGTGTGGCTATGAATACTGCCGTCAAAGAAGTGCAAGTTATAAAAGCAACCATAACAGGCGAAAAAACAGAAAAAATCAGAGTGGCGGCATATTGCAGAGTCAGTACCGATAAAGACGATCAACTCAATTCGTTTTTCGCGCAAATGCGTTATTACAGAGATTACGTTCGCGGCAACGATAAAATGGTACTTGTGGATATTTACGCAGACGAAGAAATAATTTATGGGGAACAATAATTAAAAAATTTAAGAATCCGAAGCGATTTTTTCACTGAAAATAAAACTGAATTGTGACGTCAAATCTAAAAACGATTGAAAAAGATCGTTATTTATGCTATACTATAAAAAACGGTTGTCGGGAGGAGAGGCGATAGATATTCGGTTGAATGGTCATGAACCCGACGACGGCTCCGATCGTGGCATGCGGGCAAGATTTGTATTACTCTTGTCGGCATACTGCGAAATAAGGAATTGTTTGCTGTAGGAAGAAGCGAACGGGATTTAAATTAAAAGTCAAATCCGGCGTCGGCAGAATATCTGAGAGAGGAATTATGAACGGAGTAAGAGCAAAAAAAAGGAAATTGTCGTTGGTTACCGTTTTTGCTTTGATAGAAATAATAATCATTTTTCTGTTCGGTCTACTGATATCGGTAAATCTATTCGTATCGAACAGAACGGCAAAAAACAGGACGAGACAGATCGTGGAAGACAGTTATGTCGCGTTAACGGAGAACCTTGAAAACGATATCAAAAATATATCGCGCGCGGGATTTTCGCTGATGAAAAGCGAAACCGTTGTTCGCCTTAAAGCCTATTATTACGATAAAATATCGGGCGATTCCTACGCGCGTAATACCGCGATTAACAGAACGATGGAAGATCTTGTGTCGTTGACGACCTATTACGATGTAATCGATTCGTGCGCGTTATGGATTGCTCCCGACGGGGAATTATCGTATAACACGCTATATACTTTTGTCAGCGACGATTATCGTAAGCAGTTGCTTGATAAGGTTATAAAAGAGCATCGCTATTCGCCTACCTACGAAGGCAATCTCAGAAATAACGGCGAAATATTGATCACGCTGTCACTTTCCGAGCAGGACAATTCCGTATTGGCGGTATTGCTTGACGGAGATCATATCGCAAAAAACTTAGCTCTTACGGCATTTCCGAAAGTGCAGACGAAACCTTATGCGGAAGATGATTCTTTATTGATAATCTGTTCGGACGAAGACGTTGTGCCGGGAACTGTTTTATCGGAAGAAGAAACGGACAAACCGATACTCAGAAAAGGAAGGATCGTTTACTATACAAAGCTGATGAATATACTTCCGTTATACGTAAGTTTCGACGCCGCGTCTGCAGATCCCGCTTTAAGCACGTTTACAATATATTTCATCGTTGCATGTGTATTGCTATGTTTTGTGGCTTTTGCCTTATTTTTAATGTTCCGGCATTTTTTCAGCCGCCCGTATTCACGCTTGCTCGGCGCGATGCGGCTGGTGAGCGACGGAGATTTCGACGTCCGCATAGAGGATAACATTACGTCCGATTTTCAGAATATATACGACGGATTCAATTATATGACTTCTTCGATATCGAGTTATATCGAAGAAAATTACAGGCAGAAGTCGATGCGCGTCGAAAGCGAGTTCAAGGCGTTGCAAGCGCAGATAAACCCTCATTTTTTATACAATTGTTTTGCGAATATCCGCAGTCTTTGCAAAATGGGCGATATAGAGAGCGTGGAGCGCATGACCGGCGGATTGTCGAAATTGTTCCTGTATATTACGCGCAATGCCGAGCCGATCGTAAAACTGCGCGACGAAGCCGACAATATGCGCGATTATCTCGAAATACAAAGAATACGTTTCAACGAGCGGGTAGATTTGCAAATCGATTCTCCGCCGGAAGCGTTTCGTGAAATGCCTATTCCGAAGTTATGCATGCAACCCATCGCCGAAAACGCTTATAAATATGCATTTGCGAATAAAGAAGACGGCGGGGTATTCCGAGTGCGTTATTTTGCGGAAGGAAACAATCTGAGAATAGAATTCGACGATAACGGAGATATCGGCGATTCGCAGATCGAAGAGTTATCCGAAAAACTTGTCAGTCCCGAAGAAACGTCCGGATTGGTTAACGTAAGTAGAAGATTACTGCATTATGCCGGCGGGCGCGGCGAGTTGTTTGTGAAGCGCAGCGATCTCGGGGGATTGAAAGTGACGATTTATCTGTGTTCTCAACGGGAGGATTGAAAAGTGACGATATTGGTGGTTGATGATGAGAGAAATATAGCCGATTCGATAGCCGGCACTTTGATTGCCGAATTAAACACGGATGCCGAAGTGCACGTTTGCTACGGATCGCAGCAGGCAAAAGATTTTTCCGCAACGCATTATATAGATGTAATCGTGTGCGATATCGATATGCCGAAATGCAACGGGATATCGCTATGCAGATCGCTTTTGGCATCGTATCCCGATCTGAAAATTATTTTTCTCACCGGGTACAGCGATTTTTCCTATGCGTATGAGGCGTTGAAGTTTCCGGAGGCGTCTTACGTGTTGAAATTAGAGGATGACGCCGTTTTACTTAATGCGGTTCGCGAAAAAATCGGCGAGGCGGAGAAACAAAGACGGAGAGAATCGGAATTGGCTTTTCAGGTACGGCTGAACGATGAATTATCGGCGGAAGTCAACGGTATGAAGTTGTGGCGTTCCATAGAAGAAAACGGCGAAGAATATTCCGGACGGTTGTTTTTGTTTATGATCTTCTCGGAACCTAAGACGGATATGGCGAACGTTCTCCGCAACACGTTCGGAAAAGACGTATCGGCGTTTTGTAAAGAAAACGGGTGGTTTGCGGCGATTCCCGTTCCCGAAAATGTTAACGTGGTGATCGAACGAGCCAAAAGACTGCAACAAGATATTTTCGAGCGGGACGGTAACTATTCCGTTTTTGCCGTAGATCTGCCGCGCGGCGAGAGAGACGGAATACGATATTCCCGTTTAGAAAGGTTATGCGACGGAAATAAGGACGGATGCCGTTTTATCGGCGACGGGCAGGAAGCGAAAAACGTTTCGGAAGATTGCGGCGACGAAATTATCGGGTCGGTTAAAAAGTATATAGATACGCATCTCGGCGACGAACTTTCGCTGACGACTTTGGCTTCGGCCGTATATTATAATCCCGCGTATTTATCGCGCAAGTTCAAGGCTGTCGTCGGCGAAAATTTACATTCGTATATTCTCGGTCAGCGAATGAGGTTTGCGGAAAGATTGCTTGTAGAAACGGATGATTTTGTGTCGAATATCGCCAAAAAATGCGGTTTTGCAAACCCTGCGCAATTCGGGATTGCCTTTGCGAAATTGCACGGCTGCGCGCCGATGACTTATCGGCGGAAAAACACTTAGTGCATATAAAATGAAATAAAGATGATTTTTTCGGCTTTTCTCGTGAAAAGCCTTTTTTTTGTTTAAAATGGTAAAAAAAACAAAAGAATGTAAAAAAACAGGATATTGAATCCGAAGTGTTTTCGTGATATAATTAACTCAAAGAAAATAATCGGCGGAGGAAGATTATGAGTAAAAAAAATTTAAAATTCGTCAGTTTTATTCTGGCGGCATTATGCGCGATCGGCTTTTGCTCCTGCGGCAGAAACGGCGGGAACGCGGGGCCGGATTATGACGATCCCACCCGCAATCCGTTCGGAAAGTACGAAACTACGGTCAAGATTACGGGCGTAATGGAGTATCAGGCACACAACGACAGCCGCGTGCCTCAGAGTGTAACTCCCGATAACCAGCAGTTCATCAAGCTGATGAAAGAAAGGTTGAATCTGGAGTTTTCCTATTTGTGGAAAGTTCCGCCTACGCAATACAGCGAAAAACTGAGTCTTTCCATGTTGTCGAACGAACTGCCCGATATTTTTAAGGTCACGGCAAGCGATTATGCCTCGCTGAAAAAGGCGGGTATGCTGAAAAATCTTTCCACGGCATACGAATATGCTTCCGACGACGTAAAGACGTTTTTGAATCGCGATCCCGATGTTATCAAAAGGCTTACCGACGCCGACGGCGGAATTTATGCCGTGCCTCAGTATTCCGACAATCGCCGCGGCGTTCCCGTGATGTATATCCGTCAGGATTGGCTGAACGAACTTAAACTCTCCGTTCCCGAAACTCCGGAAGAATTGTACGAAGTGTTGAAGGCGTTCAAACAAAAGAAAGGGGCAACGTGCGGACTTGCGATGAGCAATGCTATTTCGGGTTCATATTTTTCGATCGACAGATATATGAATGTGTTCGGGTCAAGTCCTTATGCATGGCTTTTGGGTAGCGACGGGAAATTGCACGCGGACGAAGTATCCGAAAACAGCAAGACTGCATTGAAATGGCTGAACAAACTTTATAACGAAGGCATTTTAACGAAAGATGTTGCCGCGGCTACGGTAGACGCCGTGCAGGCGGACGTTCTCGGCGATAAGTGCGGCGTTGTGATCGGTCCGTGGTGGCAATTCGAATATCCTCTCGGTACGGCAATCGGAAACGACGCCGACTGGGTTGCCGCAAAAATGCCTCTTGCCGAAGGCAAAAACGTAGTAATAGATCGTCAGCAGGTGGAGTTTTACTACGTCGTGAACAAAAAGTGCAGAAACCCTGAAGCTTTGTTCAAGATGATCAACATGTATATCGCTCTCGACGGTACGCCGGAAGCGGCGCCGGAAAACGGTTACGTATGGAGTTGGTGCCCTACGCAATTTTATGATCCGTATGATATCAACGAACAATATGTAAATATTAACAAGCAGTTGGAAATCGACCCGAAAGCGGAGGGCGAAGCGCCCGAAACCTGGACGGCGCACATGAAAAAACTGTGGAACGCTTATCCGGAATATCTTGTGTGGAAAGCGGATCATTACGCTACGAAGTATCAGGAAAACATGTTTGCGAACATTATGACCCGCGTGAATAAAGACGGGGCATGGGCGCAGATTCTGAAGATCTACGATGATGAAAAACGTGTATCTTATGATGAATTTTACGGAATTTCGACGCCTGCCATGTCAAGCAAAGGCGCGTTGATGGCTCAGGAAGTTTCGGAATACTATCTGAAAGCGATTATGGGCGAGAAAAATATCGACGACACCTGGGATTCGTTTGTTTCATCGTGGAAAAAAATCGGCGGAGACGAAGTCGCCGCGGAAGTGAACGCATGGTATGCCGAACAGGCGAAATAAATATGAAAGCAAATATATTACAACATAGTACCTCGTCTAAATTCGGGCGATTCGTAAAAAAACAATGGGTGTGGTGGCTGATGCTGCTGCCTGGCGTTGTTCTCACGGTGGTTTTTAAATACGGCTCTATGTTCGGCATCGTGATGGCGTTTCAGAAATTCGATATTTTTAAAGGAACGTTTTTCGGTCAGGAATGGGCAAGCAATCACGGATTCGGAAACTTTATTTATCTTTTTAAAATGGAAAAATTCTGGAACTCGGTGCGTAATACGTTACTGATTTCCGGGATAAAGATAGCTCTCGGAATCATTGTGCCGTTGTTGTTGGCGATTTTAATCAACGAAGTAAGTAAAAAATGGTTTTCGCGGTTTGTTCAGACAATGTATTTCTTGCCGTTCTTTCTCAGCTGGATCATTTTAGGCAGTATTCTGCTTGAAATGTTCGCTTACGGCGGCATTGTGAATACTATGTTGGAGAAATTGTTCGGAACGAGAATTATGTTTTTTCTCGACAACGGTTGGTTTCGGACGCTGGTGATTTTATCGGACGTATGGAAAGGCATGGGTTACAATATGGTAATCTTTCTTGCCGCCATTATGGGAGTGGACGAGACTTTGTACGAGGCGACCGAAATCGACGGCGGCGGCAGATTCCGACAGATTATTAACGTTATGCTTCCGAGCATCGCTCCCGTTGTGGCAATGGTCATGACTTTATCGATCGGCGGAATACTGAACGGCGGGTTCGATCAGGTATTGGTGCTTTATAACCCGATGGTTTACGAAGGCGGAGATATTATAGATACGTTTGTATATCGGCTCGGCATGTTCGGTAATCGTCAGGTAGACGTTGCAAGCGCCGTAAACCTCGCAAAGGCTGTCGTAACTCTCGTGCTTATGGGCGGAACGTATTATTTTGCCTACAAAAAGTTTGATTACAGATTGTTCTGAGGTGGCGTGAGATGAAAATCAAAAAAAGTAAAGGAAGAATCGCTTTCGAAATTATAAACTATACGGTGCTTACCTTATTGGCGTTGATTTGTATTCTTCCGTTCATTCATCTTCTCGCGATGTCGTTTTCATCCGATGAATTTACAAGCAAAGGCGTGGTGTTTCTTCTGCCGAAAGGGTTCACATTGCAGGCTTACAAGTACCTTCTGCAGAAAAATGAATTCTTTACGTCGCTCGCGATCAGTGTGATGAGAGTGATATTCGGTACGTCGGCTTCGCTTATCGTAGTGGTGCTTACGGCATATCCGCTGTCGAAAACGGACGGAAGATTCAAAGGAAGAACCGGATTTACGTGGTTTTTTCTGGTTACCATGTTTTTGAGCGGCGGATTGTTTGCTACGTATTTCCTGTATAAACAACTCGGATTGCTGAACAGTTTTTTGATTTACGTTTTGCCGGGGGCATGCGACGTCTGGTTTGTGCTGATGCTGATGAATTTTTTCAGAGGCATTCCGCGAGATATCGAAGAGGCGGCTTTATTAGACAGAGCGGGGCAATTTACCATTTTGTTTAAAATATATATTCCGCTTTCTATGCCTTCAATCGCTACAATTGTTTTATTTACGGCGGTGGGGCAATGGAACAGTTGGTTTGACGGAATCATGTTTATGAACGATCCTTCTTTGTATCCGTTGCAGTCTTATTTGTATACGATGATCGTTTCAAGCGATCCTACGAAGCAATCGGGATTTACGCTTACGCCCGAACAGTTGGAAGCCTTGAAAAATATCGGAGGAAAAAATTTGCAGGCGGCGCAGATATTCCTGGGAGTATTGCCGATCGCGCTCGTATTCCCGTTTTTGCAGCGTTATTTCGTAAAAGGGATTACTGTGGGAAGTGTAAAGGGGTAAACATGAAAATAACCAAATTTGTAGCGGCGGCGTTATCGTTGATTCTTGTAGGTTCCGTATGTTCCTGCTCACCGAAAAACGAAGCGGACGCAAAAGTTTTGCTTTGTTATGCGGGCGATAGCAACGACGAATTCGGCGGCGGCGTATATGCTGCCGCCAAAGACGAGGCAAAATGCGGATTCAAAACGCTTGAACTCGGAAAAAACGCAGATAATTATCGCCGTGCGGTGGAGGAAGAAATAGCAAAGGGTGGAATCGAAACGGTTGCCATCGTGGGGAGAGACGCATATAACGGGTTGTCCGGTTATGTGAAAAGTTTCAAAGGAATGAATTTTATCGTTTTGGACGCGGCTCTTCGCGAAGTCAGAGAGAACGTGTGCGCGTTGGAATTTCAACCCGAGGAATACGGATATCTCGGCGGACGGGCGATTGCGGAAAGCGGCGCAAAAAAAGCGGGATATGTTTCCGTATATGAAAACGGTTTCGATAATCGTGTGTTGTACGGCTTTTTGCAAGGCGTCGGCAACGCTTCGGTAAGCGTAAAGTACATCGAAGAGCAAACGAACGTGGTAAAAGCCGAAGATTATGCTTCTTCGGCATATCAGAACGGAGTAACGGCGATTTTCGATACAAGCGGGCGGAGCGCGCTCGGCAGTATGGACGCGGCAAAGAAAAACGGCGGAACGATATATTTCGGCGGTGTAAATCTGAAAAAAGCGGCGAAAGAATCAAAAGACGACGCCACGTTGGAAACGGTTCGCGGCGGAATCGAAAAAAACTACGTCGAGGCGATGAATACGATACGCGATATGGCGAAAAACGGATTCGAAACCGGAACGACGAAATATCTTTCGGCAAAAGACGATGCTTTCATTTGCGACTTGTCCGCAGAAAACGTCAAGTATTTATCGGATAATCCGCAGGATTTCGAGCGGTTAAGCGATGAAAAAATCGCTAAGGACGACTCGGCATACACGCCGAAACATTCCGTAGACAGCGCGTATCACGAAGCCGTACCGTCCTGCGCCGATACCAACGACTGGAAATATCACCCGAGGGCGGGTTCCGGTAACGGCAACAAACCGCTCGGCTGGAAGGGCGTGGGAATCTGGTCTACGATATATCTTCAGAACGGACAAAATCCCGTTTCCAATACGGGTATCGAATTTCAGAACATGAAAATATGGGCGTATACGAAATCTTCCGGTTGGGTTTTGCTTGAACATGCCAATCCGAAAGGATCGTTTTACGATGAAAACTTCGGAAACGACGCGCATAAAAACTTTCTGTCAAACAGTATCAATTATGCCGAAGAAAAACGTACCAGAATCAAACTCGATTATGCTACGCTCGGTTATAACTATCACCCGTTCGGAAGTCAGATCGATCTGGTTGAGATGGGACTTCTTAACGCGGACGGCAGCGTAAAAAACAACGAAACGTTGTATATTTTGTCTGAGATGGATATAAGACTGTGCGTATGGGACGCGTCGCAACCTTCCGATATCGACGAAGCGAAATACGTAGCGAATATCGGAGCGGACTGGTGGCGTGAAAAGGGTTTGCAGTGGACGCCCGACTGGAACAGCAATAAAGACGTTTGCGTCGGACAATTCCGCACGATCACGAAAGACTGGAAACGTTTGTACATGACGAATGTTCCGTCTGCAATCTATGAGGAGATCTTTAAAGATTTTCCGTTTAATCAATGAGGCCTTAATTAAATATATATATTTGGAGGAAAACCAAGATGAACAAAAAAGGCAAATTTTTAGCGCTCGCAATGACGCTCACACTATCGGTAACGTCGGTCTTTGCTGTCGGATGCAGAGGACACAAGAAGATTCCGGGAACTTCTTCATCGATCACGCTCGATAAAGAGAACCTTAGCCTGGATGCGGGCAGAAGCGAAAAACTTTCGGCAAGCAGTGCCGAAGTGGACTGGAAAACAAGTGATCCGGGCGTGGCTACCGTAGACGAAAACGGTAACGTAACGGGTGTAAACGAAGGTACGTGCAAGATAACCGCGTCTACGAAAGACGGGAAATTTGAAAGCGAATGCGTCGTTGTGGTTTCCGGTTATCGTCTCAGCAAAAACGTCGTGTCCGGAATCAACAAAATCGAGAACAACACTTATAACGGAGAAATCAATTACGCCGTGAACGGCAGCGATGACAATGCGTTTGTGGTATCTTACGACAGAAGCAAAATGACGAACGCCTGGACAAGCCTTGTCCTTTGGTATGACACAGCCATGGCGGCAACGAGTTTCGAGCTCGATTTCGAAGTTACGAAAGGAAGTTTGCCCGTCATACAGTTTGAATTCGGCGGCGAAAGCAGTTTCAAACAGTATCAGCGTTATGCTGTCCGCCCCGGGAAAAATTCGGTTCGTCTGAATACAACCGACGTGGACCTCGACGGAGAAGGAAGCTATAAAGCCGTATACCTCGAATTGAATAATCCTTGTCCGTTGGAAGGCACGACCGACAAAACGAAAGGTGAAACCGAAATTAAGTTCACTAAGATTGCCATGGTAGCGGGTGAAAAACAGGCTCCCGAAGCGCCCGGTTACGCCGAAGTGAAAGACGGCGTCGTTTATTGGGAACGTGTTTTTGCGGCTTCGGCATACGAATTGGAAGTGGACGGAAACACAATTGACGACCTTATGCAACGCACGCGTCCTTCGGGCGACGCTCCGATGATGTGCCGCGCGTATAAACCCACGGAAGAAAAAGCGTTTGCCGTAGGTACGCATCTCGCAAAGATTCGCAGTAAAAACAGCGCGGGCGTTTCCGAATGGAAAGAGTTTACGTTCACCGTTGCGGCGCCTTCGCAGGAAGTTGCGGCTACCTTCCGCGGGATAACGGGGCATGGCAATAACGAATATAATGACCCGAAAGATTTTTATACCGCAACGATAAATAAGGACAATTCCGTAAAAGTCGGATTTACCGCCGCGGATAGCAACAAGTGGAGTACATATGTCTTTAAATTCGATACCGCTACCATAGAAGCAACCAAGTTGCACATTAAGGTGCGCCTTGTCGGCGGAAATCTTAAACAAGTGCGGTTTCAGATAGACAAATGGGATTCCGAGACTTCGTCTTCCAAAACGGTTTACGGTGAAGATCTCGTGTTTGACGATAAAGGAGAAGCCGAATTGACGATAGACGTCGAAAGCGAAAAACTTGCCGCTTCCACCGGTTCGGTCATGCTTTTCCTGAATAAATACGCTACTGCGGGAGAAAAGATCGAAATCGAAATAATAGACGTTTCGCTTTTCTGAAAGAATTGATGACGGCGGCGGGCTTAACGATATGCTAAGTCCGCCGTTTTTCGGGAGATACTATGACGGTTCGTGAATATATTCGCAATAGTTGGGAAAAAAGTTTAAGAAAAAAAGGACACCGTGCCGACGGAATTCCGTTGCCGTATCCTTATAATTCGCCTTGTGCGGAAGGAATTTTCGACGAGTTTTATTATTGGGATACTTGTTTTATCAATAAAGGGCTGATAGCCGACGGAAAAATCGAAGACGCGCTCCGTAATGCTCTCGATATGGCGTTCTTGATACAAAAGTACGGGTATATGCCCAACGCCGCGGTGACGGGTATGCTCAATCGCACGCAGCCGCCCGTTTTCGGCATTATGGTCTGCGATCTGCTTCCATTTATCGACGGCGAAAACGCCGCGATTCTTTTGTCCGCTATGGAACGAGAATACGATTACTGGATGAGAGAACGCGTATTACCCGGCGGATTGAATCATTACGGCAATTCCGCAGACGCAAAGACAAAAATATTTATGGCTGACGAAGCCGAAGTCAGATTGAAACGTAAATTCGAAAACGCCGACAGAGAAACGATAGGAAATAATATTCTTGCCGAATGCGAATCGGGGTGGGATTTTTCACCGAGATTCGATTTCCGTTGCAGCGAATTTGCCGCCGTCGATCTTAACAGCTTGTTATACCGTTACGAAACGACGCTTGCGAAATTCGGCGAAAAGGAAAAACGTTTCGGGTATATCGCCGCATCCGAAAAACGGAAAGAAATGATGTATCGTTTTTGTTTCGACGGGCAAAAACTTACCGACGCCGTTCCCGGAGGACAATTCGGTTGCGTTACGTCCGTTGCCGACATGCTTCCGTTCTGGGCGGGGATAAGTAACGATAAAGACGTTTTATTGCGCATTCTGAAAAAATTGGAATATCCTTATGGTATTGCGGCATGCGAAAAAACGGATGAGGATTTTGCAGGGCAGTGGGGATATCCGAACATGTGGGCTCCGCTTGTATGGTTTGCGTTTTACGCGCTCAAAGCGGTCGGCGCGCCCGAAGAAGCCGAACGGATAGGGAAGAAATATCTTTTAACCGTGGAAGATTGCTTTGCAAATACGGGAAAGTTATGGGAAAAATACGATGCGGTAAAGGGCGGAAAAGCCACGGCGAACGAGTATACGGAAACGGAAATGTTAGGCTGGACGGCGGGAGTTTATAACGATATTTATGAAGAAATCAATCAATGAAAAAATAATTGCGGTAACGGGGCGGGACAATTGGTCTACGGCGGAAGTATGCGGACTTCCGTCGCTCAGAGTTTCCGACGGCCCTCACGGGTTGCGTTTTGTAACCGAAGAGAAAGACGGCGAGCAGATCGCCGCGGAATCGGTTTGTTATCCTACGCTTTCCGCGCTCGGCAATTCTTTCGACGAGTCGCTTGTATACACCGTAGGGCAGGCTATCGCCGAAGATTGCATAAAACATGACGTTGCGATCATTTTAGGCCCCGGCGTGAATCTTAAACGCACGCCGCTTTGCGGACGAAATTTCGAATATTTTTCCGAGGACGGAGTTCTTGCGGGAAAACTTGCCGCCGCCTATATCGAAGGCGTTCAAAGCAAAGGGGTAGGTACGTCGCTGAAACATTTCGCCGCAAACAATCGCGAATACGATCGTTTTTTTCAGAGCAGCGAAATGGACGAGAGAACTTTGCGCGAAACGTATTGCCGCGCGTTTGAAATCGCGTTGAAAGCAAAGCCCTGGACGGTGATGTGCAGTTATAATCCCGTAAACGGCGTTTACGCTTCCGAAAACAAGCACCTTTTAAACGATATTCTTCGCAAAGAATTCGGTTTTGACGGGGTTGTCGTTTCCGATTGGGGCGCGGTAAAACATCGCGCGAAGTCGCTTAAAGCGGGCATCGATCTTGCGATGCCGTATAGCGCCGATTACGGGAAACAACTTGCCGATTGGTATGAAAAAGGATTGATCGACGAAGGAGACCTCGACAGAAGCGTCGGAAGACTTCGCGAACTTGCGGAAAAATATCGTTCTGCGGTTTCCCGGAGAAGAGTTACGATGACGGAGGAACAAAAGCATGAACTTGCGGTTCGCGCCGCCGAGGAAAGCGCCGTACTTCTGAAAAACGACGACGATATCCTGCCCGTATGCAAGGATAAGAAAATCGCCGTGATCGGCGGTTTTGCAGAAAATCCCGAATTTCAGGGCGGCGGATCGTCAAGGGTAAACGCCAAGGTCTCTCAATCGTTATGCGATTGTCTGAAAAATCTCGGTTTTAACGTGGATTTTGCCTTAGGCTATATGATCAGATATAACATTCTCACGCCTTTCGGAATACGTTACGCCGTGGAAACGGCGGCAAAAAACGATTGCGCCGTGGTGTGCGTAGGGAATACGTGGCTTACGGAGAAAGAGGAAACCGATCGTTTTTCGTTGAAACTGAATTCTGCGGCGGAAGATCTTATTCTCGACGTCGCGCAGGTTAATCCGAACGTGATTGTGGTTATTTACGCAGGTTCCGCCGTCGACGTTTCCGCGTTCGAAGGAAAGGTAAAAGCAATACTTTATATGGGGTATTGCGGCGAGGGCGCAAACGAAGCGGCGGCCGATCTGATTTCGGGGAGGGTTTCGCCGTGCGGAAAACTTGCCGAAACTTTCCCGAAAAGCCTTGAAGATACGGCTACGGCGGATCGGCGCGGCAACGGCTATTCAGAAAGATATCCGGAGGGTGTTCTCGTCGGATATAAGTATTACGAATATAGCGGGATTGCGCCTGCCTATCCGTTCGGCTACGGCCTGTCGTATACGGCGTTTCAATACGGAGATTTGAACGTGAAAAAACTCGGCGAGACTGATTATTACGTCTCTTTTTCCGTAAAAAACGTCGGTCGGCATGTGGCTTCGGAAATCGTGCAGGTATATATTGCCGACGACGCGAGTATGGTAACGCGTCCGAGAAAAGAACTCGTCGCTTTCGGGAAAAAACGTCTCGAAGTCGGCGAAACGTGTACGTTCGGGTTCAATCTTACCGAAAGAGATTTTGCCTATTTCAGCCCCGTTTTAAATGAATTTTATGTGGAAAACGGAACTTTTACGATATTGATCGGCGCAAGCAGCGCGGATATCAGGTTACAGGAAAAAGTGGAAATAAAATTGCCTGACGAGAAGCAGTTTTCACAGTATTGAGGAAGAATATGAAACTAACAATCGATTATCTCGAAGAAGAACGTTTTTTCGGCGGAACGGTCAACGACGGCATTTTTATGCCGTATTCCGCAGGATTTTCGCGCGACCTGCGCGTGTGGCACGCAGGAAATCAGGCGTCCTCGTTTTTATTGTCGGACAGAGGAAGAACGATATATTCGGATAAACCTTTTAAATATGAGTTCTTTTCCGACCATATGGAAGTCGAAGGGGAGGATATCTTTGTGGAACGCAACGGCGACACGCTGAAAAGCGCATACACGTCGATGTGTAAAAAATTCGCTCCTGCGGGGAAGAATACGATTCCTCCCGAGATCATGTTTTCGAGTCCGCAATATAATACGTGGATAGAAATGGAATGGGATTGCACGCAGGATAAAGTGCTTGAATATGCCGATCGGATACTTTCACACGGTTATCCGGCAGGAGTTTTAATGATCGACGATTGCTGGTGTCGGGCATACGGAGACTGGAATTTCAACGCCGCGTCCTTTCCCGATCCGAAAGCAATGATTGATAAATTGCATCGATCGGGTTTTAAGGTCATGCTGTGGTGTTGCCCGTTCGTCAGCCCCGACACGGCTGTTTTCCGCGAACTGGAAAAACTCGGCGCGCTCGTAAAAAAATCGGACGGAACAACCGCGATTTCTCATTGGTGGAACGGATACAGCGCGGTGCTTGACCTGACGAATCCGACGGCAACGGCGTGGTTTGAAAAGCAAGCTTCCGCTTTGATGGACAATTTCGGTATAGACGGTTTTAAATTCGACGCCGCAGACCCCGAATATTATGACGACGATTTTGTGTTTTCCGATGGTTCGGAGCGTTCGACGCAGGCGAAAATATGGGCAGAAATCGGCGCGAAATATTCGTTTAACGAATTGCGCGCCGGGTTTAACGCGGGGTGGCTTCCCGTTGTCAATCGTCTTCGGGATAAAAATCATTCCTGGGATAACGACGGGTTGAACACTTTGATTCCAGACGGGATCGCGATGGGTTTATGCGGTTATCAATATCTTTGCCCCGATATGATCGGCGGCGGAATGGTTCCGGATTTTCATCGCGACGGATTTGTTTTCGACGAAGAATTGTTCGTGCGTTATTGTCAGGTGGCGGCAATGTTCCCCATGATGCAGTTTTCGCGTGCGCCGTGGAAAGTTTTATCCGAAAACAATCAGAAAATTTGTCTCGATGCGGTCGGGTTGCACAGCGATCTTGCGGAGTATATCATACAGACGGCAAAGCGTTGCGCCGCTTCCGGCGAGCCTATGATAAGAAATCTCGAATATGCTTATCCTCATAGCGGTTATGCTACGGTGAACGACGAATTTTTGCTTGGTGAAGATATTCTTGTCGCTCCGCAGTTGAAAAAAGGCATGAGTACGAGGCAGGTGGTTATTCCCGACGGAATATGGGAAGACGCGGCGGGAAAAAAATACCGTAAAGGCATCTATTCGATCGATACGCCGATAACGGTAATTCCCGTATTCAAAAGAATCGGCAAATAAAGTTAAGCGCAGACAGAAATACGCACGGTTTTTAATGAAAAATCGCTGAAAACTTGCCTGAAAACGATATTGCAATAGTTGATTATCGCAATAGCGAGGAACGTATTTGGCTTGCCAAATACCGACTTAATAAGTCGCCTCGTTAGGGAAAAGATTTCCCTAAGACCCTTTTGAAAATAACGAACGAAAAACATAAAATCAGTTTGCAAAACGGAGAATTTTTCAGGAATATAATAAAAAGCAATTAAATAGAATGATTGACCATCATAGGACAAAAAAGTTGTCAGATACGGTTAAAGTCGTTGAAGCGTAAAATGTTTCGGCGGCTTTTTTATACCCGAAAATCAGAACGAGGAGGAGCAATAATGGCATGTTACAATTTTTATCGCCCGCCGTAAAACGGAATTTATAGAACTAATTAAAAAACTACGGGAGGTAACGTTATAGAAAACAGAACGAGACCGTTTGCCTACACGTTTAGGGCGAACAAAAACGAGAAGAATTTAATCGACAAAGCAATATCCGCAAGCGGACTTACTATGCGCGAATTCATCGTTCGTGCTATCATAAACAAACCCGTTATCGTAATAGAGCGCGGCGGCGAGATACTCGCGGAATTGAAGCGGCAGGGAAACAATCTGAATCAGGCTGTGAGGAACAATCATTACGGGATAGATACAGAGCGCGAAATAAAAAGTTGTATCGCCGACCTGAAGGAATTATACCGTAAAATTTCCGTTGCCGCAGGCGGTGCGTGATGCCGCTTTTTAAATGTAGTGCGAGCAAGGCGAAACCGAAAAACGGGATAAGGTATATCACCGATCCGAAGAAAGCGGCGTTTGTGTCGGCGAAAAATTTATTCGAGGACGAAGATTACGCAAAACAGTTTGAAGAAACGGCGAAAAGGTTCGGTAAGGGTGAGAAGTTCGACGAAAGGAAATACTACCATTTCAAATTATCTTGCGCGCGGAAAGATAACGTAACGCCCGAAAAAGCCCACGCGTATGCGGAAGAAGTTGCGGAAGCGTTTTTCAAAAATTACGAATGCGTGATCGCAACGCACACGGATACCGAAACGGTTCACAGCCACATTATCGTAAACGCGGTTGATCCGATTACGGGGAAAAAGTTGCAATTCGGTAAAGCGGAATACGCCGCGATGAAAGACGAAGTCAATCGAATCGGAAAAGAACACGGGTACACCGAAACGGAATTTCGGAAGCGCGGCAAAAACAGCCGAACGGCGGCAGAAAAGAAAATTATATTAAAAGGGGGAACGAGTTGGAAAGAAGAACTGCGCGAAGTCATAGCCGAAGCGGTAAAGAAAACGAAATCGCCCGAAGCGTTCAAAAAATATCTTGACGAATGTTACGGCGTAAAAATCACGCGGGACGGAAAGGATTATTCCTATCTGCACCCGAACAAACAAAAGCCTGTTCGAGGGGCGAAACTCGGAGAAAATTATACGAAGACGGAGGTAATCAAAAGAATTGGAGAACAGAATTACAGGCAGAAGTCCGGAGCGTATATCGGACGAAGAAGTGGATTTGAGGGAAAATCCGTCGGCAATCGAACTGTGCGAAGAGGTAAAACGGTTGACGGCGGAAACGCGGGAAGCATTATTAGAGCAAGCCTTAGCGGTATCGAACGAGAAATGCAACGCCTTAATTTCGCGGCTGAATGCGCGGGTGGAGGACTTGACGCAGCAAGTGAGGAGCGTAGAATGGACGAACGACGCGCTCGTGAGGAGGCTGAAAGAAGACGTAGAGCAGCTGACGAAAGATATGAAAGAGGACAATCGGAACTTGCTGTCGAGCCTGCGGATAACGCTTCAAAGGATAACGGAAACGGTAACGGAAATACAGCGGCAAGTAAGTACAACTATGGCAAAGGCGACTGACGAGGCGACAGAGTTATTAAAAGAGAGAATCGCGCTTGCCGCGGACGATGCCGCCGAAGTAATCGATGCTCACACGAAAGAACTTAAGAAAAAGGTGCAAAGTCTCGAAAAAGAGGTGGATAAAGCGAAAGAAGAAATCTATTACGAGCGAGGCTTTCGGAAATTCTTTTTCTGGCTGACGCCGGTATTATTGATTGCGCAGGGAATCTTGACTGCAATTTTACTGTTGAGATAAAAACGAACAATCCGACGATTGAAAGTGATGTTGCTTTCAATCGCCGGAGCCGACGCACAAAGGGGCAATACGGTATATAGAGTTAGCCGGAATGATATTGCGGAGTAAGTAATAAAGGGTGTAACGGCGAAAAGCAGAAGGGGTTTTACAGGATAAGGGTAGAACGGAAAAGACAACAAATAAGAAATTAAGAGAGGAAAAGTGGCGAGAAATAAGAAGGAAGTAAACGATATCGGATACTTGTCCGCACCGAAAACGAGTGTAAAGATGAGTATCAAAGGGGCAGATTATTTGGTGGAGAGTTATTTTATCGGAAAGAAAAATATACACGATACGCTAATCGTTTTAGCGGAAAGGGAGGCGTATGAGGAAATGTTGAAATCAAGAAAAATTAAAGGAGGATGCGAGGTATGAACAGCTTGAGCTATTACGAAAAATATGGTAAAATAAAGGCAAGTGAAAAAATTGCTTCGGTTCGGGAGGTAAAACATGGAACCTAAGCGGAATAAAAATTACATAGCAGGCATTTATTTGAGATTAAGCCGCGACGACGAGCGCGCAGGAGAATCGCTTTCTATCGAGAATCAGAAAATACTCGTAACGAAATACGTAAAAGAAAAAGGCTGGGAGATAAAAGACGTATATGTCGACGACGGCTATTCGGGAACGAATTTCGATCGCCCCGGAGTAAAGCGGTTGCTTGACGACGCGAAAGAGGGAGAAATCAATACGATTGTAGTAAAAGATTTGTCTCGTTTCGGCAGAAATTATATTCTTGTCGGACAGTATATCGATTATGTTTTTCCGTCGTTCGGGATAAGATTTATCGCGATAGAGGACAGAATCGACACTGCGAGCAAAGATACGTCGGCAATGGATATGATGCCGATTATGAACGTTTTTAACGAATGGCATTCGGCGAATACGAGCAAAAAAATCCGAGCGGTAAAATATTCCTGCGCGCAAGCGGGAAAATATCTTGCTTCGAAAGCGCCTTACGGTTACGTGAGAAAAGACGATAAAAATCATACGCCGATTATAGACGAAGAAGCGGCGCAGGTGGTAAGGCGGATTTTCGAACGGCGAGCCAAAGGCGAAAGTGCGTATCGGATTGCTCTGGATTTGCAGGCGGACGGGATTTCATCTCCTGCCGTGTATGCCGAGCGCAAGTTCGGGAAAAAGGTTACGGGCGAGGGGCATAATTTTTGGTCACCCGCGGCCGTCAGAGGTATATTGGCGCAGCAACTTTACGTCGGAGATCTGGTTCAGCAGAGAGTGAAGCATATTTCTTACAAAAATAAGAAGGTCGTAAAAGTTCCTAAGGAAGAGCAAGTCATTATTCCGAATAATCACGAGCCGATTATAAGCCGCGAACTGTGGAATAAGGTAAAAGAACTTGAGGCTACGGCGAGTACGGGTAAGATAACGAAAGAGCGGGTAACGCCCGCGCTTTCGGGAATTATGCGATGTTCGACGTGCGGCGCAACGATGGAATATCATAAAACTGTCGGCGGTAGGCGTAAGAAGCATCTCGTTACTTATGAATGCGGATTGCGAAACCGATACGGCGCGGATAAATGCACGAAGCATTATATCAACGGGGACGTGATTCATAAAATCATACTCGACGATATACGAGCGAAAGCGAAAATCGTAGCCGAGGACGAAGAGGGTATTCGTAAAAGATTTATCAGACGGAACGCGATGCTTGCCGAACAGTCGGATAAAGAAACGGCAAAGGCAATAAAGATGAAAAGAGCGAGAATCGCCGCGCTGGACGATCTGATGAGCAAGGCATACGAAGATAAACTTTTAGGGAAGATGCCCGAAGAACTTTGTATGAAATTTATCGACCGCTACCTTGCCGAACAGGAGAATTTGCGGAAGGAAGTTTCCGGATTCGAAGCGGAACTGAGAAACGCAAAAGACATGCGGGAAAATATCGACGAATTTATGAGCCGCATTAAGAAGTATCTTGACGTAACGGTAATAACGCGCGAAATGATGCTGGAATTGTTCGACAAAATCATCATCGGTGAGAAAGAGCCGCCGAACGGCGCGCCGCGGCTAATACAGCTTGTTTACAAAGTCGATATCGACTCGGTTTTATAACAAAACAACAAAATACGCTCCACGTAATTACTGTGTACCCCATAAAGTACTTACGCGGATGAAGGTATTACGGGAACGGAATTAACAAAACGCGATGAAATGAAACGGCTTATCAGAGATTGCAAGCATAAAAAGATAGACCGTGTGCTTGTGAAAAGCGTTACTCGTTTTGCAAGAAATTCGCTCGAATGTATCGAAACCATACGAACTATGCAATCGTGCGGTGTAAGCGTATTATTTGAAAACGACCATATTGATACGGAAACGATGAATTCCGAAATGATGTTGTACATAAAAAGTGCGTTTGCGCAGAGCGAAGCAACGTCGGCGTCGAAACGAATGTCAACGTCTATCCGTATGAAAATGGAGGACGGAACTTATTATAATATTTCAAGACCTTATGGATATAAATGGGAAGATAGAAATTTAGTTGTTGTTCCTGAAGAAGCGGAAATCGTCCGAGAAATATTTTCTATGTATTTGAGGGGTGAAACGAATAATGCAATAGCAAAAAAAATGAAAGAAAAGATACCTGAAAGGAAGTGGGGGTATAATTCAATTAGATATATCTTGACGAATGAAAAATATGTAGGTGATATTTTATGGCAAAAGAGTTATACCCCTGATGTATTGCCGTTAAGACAGAAGAAGAATAGAGGAGAACTTGCAAAATATTTTTGTACAAATGCCCATCAAGCAATTATTAGTAGGGAAGAGTTTGAAACCGTTCAATATCTAATGAAACAAAGAAAGCCTGCTAATAACTGCTGTACCAAAAAGGAAAAAGGTGTTTACGATAAAATAATACAATGCGGAGATTGTGGGTGGTCGTATAAGGCACATAAGACAAAAAATGATATTATATGGGTTTGCGGAAAAAGTGGACGGGCATCCGAAATATGCGAAACGAGGAGTGTTTCTGAAAGAAAATTAAATGCCACATTTATAAGGGTGTTTAATACATTAAAAACGAACAAGAGGGTTCTGCTTGATGAAACAATATTGCAGTTGCAAAATTTAAAGGTAAAAGCGAATCGCGACAACGATACAATCATTGAAATCGATGAAACTATCGCAAAACTTAGCCGTCAAAATAGCCTTTATAGTCAAATGTATGCGAATAACGTGATAGATGAAATCACTTATAGGGAAAAAACAGATATAATTAAAGGCGAAATTTCAGAAGCAAGAAGTCGTAGAAGCAAGGTTATTAACGGCGATGATGAAGAATCTTTTTTAGAGGGAATACGGAAACTGAGTCGCGAAATAGCAATGGAGGATTATTTGACAGAGTTTAATCCGGTTGTATTCCGTAAATTTGTAAAAAAGATAATTGTAGAAAAAGACGAGACATTAAGTTATGTGTTTAATGGAGATTTAAAACTGACGGTTGATTTTGAGGGGAAAGAAAATGGTTAATAGACTTATAAGGTACGGATATAAACTTTTGGACGGTAAACTTGTTCCTGATGAGAACGAAGCTTTGATCGTAATGGAGATTTTTCAAAAGTATGTAAACGGTAATTCTCTAAAATCAATAGCAGAAGAACTGAATATACGAGGAATAATATATCTTGGCGAGAAATGTGGGTGGAATAAGCGGAGAATTGCCTCAATGATTGAAGAACAAAAGTACATAGGAGAAAAAGATTATCCGAAATTGATTTCAAATGAATTATTTGAAGCAGCCAATATAGTTAAAAACAGAAAAAGTTTTAAACCCAAGGTTTGTTCAAATGAAGTTGACGCGTGTAAAACTATCGTGTATTGTGGGCAATGTGGTAAAGCAATGCATAGAAAATCTCTATGGGACACACGAGAAAAATGGATTTGTAATGGTGGGTGTAAATGCTCTAAATATATGGATGATAATGAAATTATTTCTGCGGTTAAAAATGCTGTTGAAAAAATAAAAAAAGACACATCATTTTTAGAGACTTATGATAAAGTGGACAATTATGAAAAAACACCTGAGATTATGAAATATACAAATGAGATTGTGAGATTGACAAATTCGGCTGAGCCTAATTTTAAGGTCGGAAAGAAAATGATTTTAGAATGTGTAAATTTAAAATTTCAAGCTTGCAAAGAAGATAAAAGATTGATATACACTAACAAAATCAAACAATTTATTCGCGAGATGGGTAATGATATAGATGTGAGCAATATTTCTGAGATAGTCTCAAAAGTAATTGTTAATCAGGATGGTTCTATTGCAATAATGTTTATTAACGGACTATGTATTAACAATAGGGAGGTAAACGATGCAGGCACAAGCGAGAAGAGTTGTAACGAAGATCGATGCCAATCCGATTCTTGCCAAACAGAATGACGAGAATAGTTTGTTGCGTGTTGCCGCCTATTGCCGAGTTAGCACGGATAGCGAAGATCAGCTTGAAAGTTACAAAGCGCAGGTGGCGTATTATACCGACGCAATAGCAAAAAATCCCCGGTGGAGATTCGTTGACATTTACGCAGACGAAGGCATTACGGGTGTAATGGCTAAAAAACGAACGAATTTTATGCGTATGATGCGCGATTGCGAAAAAGGGAAAATCGACCTTATCCTTACAAAGTCCGTTGCTCGTTTTGCGAGAAATACCGTTGACAGTTTGAATTATGTAAGACGACTGAAAGCAAAAGGAATAGGCGTATATTTTGAAGAACAAGCCCTTGATTCTCTTAAAACCGAAAACGAAATGGCGTTAGGTTTATATAGTGTCCTTGCCCAAGCGGAAAGCGAGAACATTAGTGCAAACGTGCGATGGGGTATTCGTCAACGTATGCAGTCGGGGACATTTAAGTTCCGATATAATCTTCTCGGCTACCGAAAAGGTGAGGATGGCGAACCCGAAATTGTCGAGGAAGAAGCAAAATATATCCGAGCGATTTTCAATATGTATCTCGACGGCAAAAGTCTTGATCAGATAAAATCATATCTTGAAGGCGAGGGCGTATTGACAAAGACAGGAAAAAACGTATGGAACAAGTGTATTATTCAAGCCATTTTGACAAATGAAAGATATTGCGGCGATTTGCTTATGCAAAAAACGTTTACGGAAAATTGCATTACGAAAAAAGTAAAGAAAAACCGTGGCGAAATGCCGAAATATCTGATACGGGACAATCACCCGGCGATTATTACTCACGCGACGTTCAAAATGGCGCAGATGGAAATGGCTCGGCGCGGAAGCGTTAGAAAAAAGACTGATTCGGGAATTACGGAACAAGGGAAGTACAGCGGTAAATTTGCTTTGACAGATATACTTGTCTGCGGTGAATGCGGTAGCCCATACAGACGAAAAACATATAGCCGAAACGGAGAGAATAAAAGAGTTTGGCGTTGTTTAAGTCGGTTGGAACACGGAACGGAATTTTGTTCCGATTCTATCACCGTCGATGACGAAACGTTGAAAAAAACTATCGTTCGAGGTATCAGTAAAGCGATTTCGGATAAACAAGACGTTCTGAATTTAATATTGTCTAACCTTGCTTATGCGGTAACGGGAGAAGATGACACTCTTGAAATGTATGCCATCGAAAAGCAGTTAAAAACGTTAAGCGGAATAATGGACGAAACGATGGACCTTGCCGCAAGTTCGACGGGTGACGGAAAGCGGTTTCAGGATGAAATGAAGTCGTTGAGTTCTCAAATGGTTGTTTTAAGAGAGCAACTTGAAATTATAAAAGGGCGGATTGATTCAAACAAAAAAGTAAATGAAGAAATAGAAAATATAAAGCAATGCCTGTCAGCCGACAGTCTTGATTTTTCGGAATATAACGATGTGACTATTCGTCGCCTTGTTGAGTATATTCGAGTTATGAAAGACAATTCGATTATCATCGTGCTGAAAGGCGGAATGCAAATACAAGAAAACATCTAAAAGCGGGGAAGTCTGAAACATCTGTTTCGGGCTTCTTTACATATATGTGCGAATCAACTTGAAAAATATGACGAAATATGGTAAAATAAAAAAGCTATAGGCAATAGTTATATGTTTTTTTGATTAAAACAGTAGTAGAGATATTGAATAAAAATTATATTGCCATTTAGTTATTAGAATGAATTTATGAATGGTAAAGGAATTATTTCAATGAAGCAAAAGATAGAATTATTGTATGTTTGGATTAAAAATGATAGTAAAAATTGTTTTGTTAATCAAGGGTTTAATTTTTCACCTTCTTTTTCAATAAAATACAATAACGAAAAAAAGACAATTGATATAATAAAAAATAATAGCGTCTACAACATTTTTAAAAGAGATAATATTTTAAACATAAGTGCAGTTGTTGGCGAAAATGGTTCAGGTAAGACGACATTATTAAATTATGTGACCTCTTTGCTGTCGGGTGGGTTAGGGAATAAAAACGATGATGACGAAGATTATGGTGAACATTACGAAAAAGGAAAATTAGAAAATACATATATAACAGTATATTTAGTTGACGACGAAATAAAAATAATTAATCATACTGATATCAATATTAAATATAATAATACTTCTATTCCAAAATATGATGTAAATGCTGATCAGGAACAAATCGAACAGTCTATAAGCAGAATTTTTATATCAAATTCAGAGTATTCAATTAATAGCAATTTGAGAGGCTATGGAAGGGTTAATTATATAACTTTAACTAATAATTCCTTACAATCAATCGGAAAAGAATTTTATGAACATATTTCGGGAGAACACACTTTACATAGCATTAGTGATAAGATAAAAGATTATTTTCAAGGAATTCAAGATGTTATAATTAATTATAAGAAAGAGAATCAAAACAATGGACAGAAACTACAATCGATTTTGGACATAATTTTTTACAGTAGGATTCATAAATCAAATAAAAAGTTTCTTGGTAAAGACGTAAAATCAGTAAAAGTAGGTGTTTTAAATTTAATTAATATTTTAAAGGATTATTGTCGTGATAGAGTAAAAAGAAAAGATGAATTTGCCGAGTATATAAATAAATTCACTACCTATTTTGATGAAAAGTGGACAACAGAACAAAAAAATAGGATAAGTATTCTAAAAAAGAATTATATCGTCGAATCTTGCGTTGTGAATGCATTTTCAATTGATGAATTTAATGATTTGGATTTGGATTCGGCCTATAAACTATGCTTTGAAAAAAACAAAGGAAATGATAAATATTATGAAGTAGCGAAACGGGAAGTAGATGGTTTTCTAAATATGCTATCTGAAGAAAAATTTTGTCATAATTTATTGCCTGCAAGCGATTTGGCTTATACAGAGTGGTTTGAAATAGAAATTGACAAAATGGGTGAGTTTTTTGAAAATATTTACAAAAATCAAGATGGGTTAAGTTTTGCAAGTAAGTATTTGGTATTATGCGATGATGGTTTTAGAGGGT
>CAJKUC010000020.1 GCA_905203015.1 uncultured Christensenella sp.
GATATTTCCGCGGCGGCGGATATTCGAGCCGATTCGTAACGCGCGCGGAAATGCCTGCTACAATGATAAGACTTAATCTTATCAAAGGCTTAGGGCCGGTACTGCAGATTGTAGAGGGTTGGACGGTGAAATTGCCGGACGAAGTAACGGATAAACTGTGGAAGAGAACGGACTATACGTGGCCTTGTACGTGGTTTACGCCGAGAGTAACGGGCAAGGGAGCGTTTAAATCTGCTTACGACGTAATGAATAACTGGGGCGCGAATCACGGCGCGATTTCCTACGGACATATCGGCGCAGACCTTATCACGATGTGTTCTATTCTGAGAATACCGGTGTGTATGCACAACGTAGACGAAAAAGACATTTATCGCCCCGCCGCATGGAATGCGTTCGGAATGGATAAAGAAGGGCAGGACTACCGCGCCTGCGCCGCCTACGGTCCGTTGTATAAAAATATAAGATAAAAGCAAATAAAAGAACATAAGAAGCGGCAGTTCCGTAATAAAAAAACGAGGGATTACGGGGCAGCTTGATTATGCAATGCGTAAAACAAGACAAAAAATTCTCTCTTTCCAAGTTTTTTGGGAGGAGGGGATTTTTTTATGCGTTGGAATTATTTTTCCTCGCCGTCGCTTATTTTAAGCGATGAACATGATAGAAACACAGGGTAACAAGGGGAAAAAAACAAGCAAGTACGGAGGGGAAAACAAACTAAATTATGAACATGAAAAAACGAATGCGTCTATTTTGCAGATTGAAATTTTGCGAGATAGGCGCATTTTTGTATATTTTCATTTAAATAAGGGCGGGCAATATAGAATAAGAAGCCCTCCGGATTTGAAATTTGAACTAAAAAACAAATTTCAGATTCAGGAGGACAAAACGGTGAAATACGCACCTAAAAAGGTATTTATTTTAGAAAACGGAAAATATAAAGAAATCACATATGTCTACAAAAGGTTGGAGACGGAAATATTCGGAGATGAGAATAACGAATGAATCGTTGATTGATGGACCATATAAGAGTTTTCAAAAAATACGGCTGACACATTAGTAGTGTCAGCCGTAAAATTTAAATTTATCAAGAAAACATACTGTCGAGAGATATAAAATGCAGTGAAGAATCCGAAAGTTTCATTATTTCCGGCGTAAACCCCGATTTTGAAAATAAGTAATAATCAATTGTGGTATATCCGCCGAAAATGGAAACGCTTTCTTTTAATTGTTCCAACATCGCAACGGAAAAAGGTGTTTTGCGGTATTTACATTCAACGACTAACAAGCAATTACTGTTTTTTCCGAGTCCTTCGGCAAGTCCATCCAATTCAATAGAACGCCCTAATTTCGAGTTGTCTACTTTGTAGTTGCGGATTGGAGCATAATAATAGGGAAGTAATCCTTTGCCGTTTTGTTCTGTGAGAAAACTTATTGCAACATCTTCAAAGCCGTGAGCTATAAAGTCGTCAATTTCCGCTTTGCATTCATCAAACAAAACATCGCCCAAGCCGAGAACTATTTCTTCTTGTCTGTCGAAGATAAAACGATACCAAAAGCGAATCAGGTTATCCGAAATTTCGTAATAGTTAAGTTTTTGACTACGATTGAATGCCGTTCGCTTTTCGATGGTCTCGTTCTCTACTAATCGAGGGAGATAAGCGGCGACATAATTATCGTCTTTATTTAAGTAACTTGCGATATCTTTGTTAGAACGTTTGCGGTTTGCTATTGCTTTCAAGATAGTATTATAGTTTGTCTGGTCGGAAGATGCACTCGGCAAAACTTTATCGGGAGCATCCAGTAAATTGCCAAATTTGCTGAAAAGAAGCGCTTTGACGTTTTCATCGAAACTTTTATCCTTGTCTATCATTTCTAAGTAGAAAGGATGCTCTCCGAAGATGGAAAGATATTTTATTTTTTCTTCATTTTCAAGCCCGTTCAGGAAGCATACGGCATCAGAGAATAACAATTTTGTGATGTGCATCTGGAAGGTGCTTCTTTGAAAGAGCGGGGCTCGCTTATCTTTCAATATATTTTTCATAAAAGAAATGTTGCTGCCGGAGAGTAAGAGCTTGATTTTTGTGTTTTTAAATTTATCATCGATACAGAATTGCAATTCGGATAAAAAGCCTTTATCTGCATTGGCAAGGTAAGCGATTTCATCTATAACAATGACAAAAGGTTCGTTTCCTGCATATTTGATAAGTTCATCAAAAGCGTCCGAAAAAGTAGGATAAATAACGGTATACGGGATGCCTATAAGCTTATTTATTTGTAAAGAAAAGGCTCTGCGATTGTCGTACTCATTGGATTCTTTGGCTTGGAAATAAAATGCGCGCTGGTCCTTTATCGATTCTTTTATGAGTGAAGTTTTTCCGATTCGACGAGCGCCATAGATTACGCCCATTTCAAAATGAGTGGTTTGGTAGCGGGATTGTAATTCTTTTAATTCTTCTTTTCGACCGATAAACATAACTTATACTCCTGTTATCAAACAAAATATTGTCAAAGATTTGTTTGAGAATATTTTAGCACGAAAAAAGAAAGAAGTCAAGCAAATAGTAATATCAAACAAAATATTGTCAAAAATATATTTGAGAATATTGTCGAAAAGTTGTGTTAAAAGTATATATAAAGCGGACGGCAAAATAAAGGATATATGAATTAAAAGCAAAACGCAATAACCCCATAGTTTAAGAACTGACCTACGGTTGTATTCGAGTTGAAACATTTTCAAAAAAGTTGAAACGTTTTTGGAAAGGACGAAAATAGGTCTTTTTTTATGTTATAATACTGTCGGGAAAAGTATTTCCGAGGTGATTGAATGGATGACAGAAAAATCGTATATCCGAAACAAAGAGAGTTTGATGGCGTTTATACTCGTGTAGAACGCAACGGGCATTGGTATAGCGTCTGTTTTTCGGATTTAACTGATGAAGAACAGGATGTTTATGATAAAATTCAAACAATCTGCAAAAAAGAGGGGCATCTATAGAAGAAGTTACCGTTGATTTCCTGTATTTTTGCGCAAATCCGAAAAATACGCCGTTTTTAAGAGAATGGTTCGAGAAAGTTAAAAATGAAAAATGAGCAGTTTTATAAAATCACTCTAACGGATTGTGGTATACCGAATTTTTGTTCCGGCGGTAAAGATTATTATGGAACGCAGGAAGAAATCGAAGTCATGATAATAGCAATCAAAAACAATAAATCGATAGGCAATGACGTTGACGGGCTTTATGCGGCTCTTACGGAGTTTAAGTCCGGGAATAAAAATTGCGAGCATCCGGTTGAATATGGACGCAGTCGATTTTTAACGTCGGTGAGCCTAATAGACAAAAGCGAGTATTTTGAGAAAAACTATAAGTGGAAACACGTTAATATCTGGCATTATCCGTATTATATGAGGGCAAAAGCCGCTATGTTTCGGCAGATAATAATTAAAGACGGAAAGGATTATATCCGAGCGATAAAACCCGAGTTTGAGTCTTTAGAATATGCGCTTGACGAAACTTTCCGGCATTCGGATAAAGTAGGAGTTATGTTTTGGGGCTTCCCCGAAATGATTCAATATAACGATAAGACAAAGATTGCGTCATCGCGGCTATACATTCTTGAGAAACGTTATACGGACAAGTTATCGGCGTGTGCCGATTTGAATATGAAGGATAAAATTGAACTACAATCGTTTTGCGACGATATTTTCGGAGACGGATAATGGAAAGACAAAAGATATTTTTTACGAGCGATTTGCATTTCGGGCATGAGAACGTTTTAAGGTTTGATAACAGACCGTTTGAAACGGTGGAAGAAATGGACGATGAACTTATAAAACGTTGGAATGACAAGGTAGGCAAAGGAGATCTTGTCTACGTTTTAGGTGATTTGATATGGAAAACCGCAACAAACGAAGCGATTCGGATTATAAAACGCTTGAACGGACAGATTATTTTGATAAAAGGCAATCATGATCGGTTTTTGCATAATGCGGCGGCAAAGAAAGCACTTGCAGGAATAAAAGATTATGACGATATTAGCGTTATGCTTGAAGACGGCACGGTGCGGCGGTGTATTTTAAGCCATTATTTTATTCCGTTTTACAACGGACATAGATATAAAGCCATTCATTTGCACGGGCATTCGCATTTTACGGCGGAGGCAACGGAAGAATTTCTTATCGCAAAAACATTAAACGAAAAGGGGTATAATTTACAAATTTACAACGTCGGTTGTATGTATTGGAATTATGCGCCGCTTACGTTAGACGAAATTCTGAAAACAAAAGAGCAGAGGATCGATAAGGAATGAGATATTATAAAAGGGGTATAAAATGAGTTGGGATATTTCTCTTACAGATAGGGTAACGGGTGAGGTGTTACATTCGGATTCTCCGCATATGATGCGCGGAGGGACGTTTATGGTTGGAGGGACTACGGAACTGTGGTTGAATATAACGTATAATTACAGTAAAATTTATCGTCGCGATTCCGTATTTGGTAAAGACGGTATAGGAACCATTTTCGGGAAGACGGGGCTTGAAAGTATTCCGTTGCTTGAAAAGGCTATAAAAGCGTTAGGCGATGACGTTTCAAAGAACTATTGGGAAGCAACGGAAGGCAATGCCAAAAGACCGTTGGTGCAACTTTTAACAATGGCAAAAATGAGACCGGACGGAATTTGGCAAGGCGAATGACGGTCGGTGTCGGCAAAAGATATTTTAAAGAGGTAAAAATGGACAAGCAAATAAGAATGTCGGCATCTGAAGTCGATTTATATAAGTATATCTATCATGCAAACAAATTAGATCATAACGATATAGCATTGACAGAGGCAGGGTTGCAGTCAATGAATAATTTGCTCTGCAAAATAGAAAAAATCAAGCCGACTTATCCCGACAAACGATGGGAATTCTGGTTTTCCGTGCGGAGAGGAACGTTAAAACAATACATAAAATTCAATAAGTATTACGCTCCCGAAGATTGTTCCGAAGAGAAATTTCAAAAAGATATGGAAGAAGAATTTCCGAGGAAAAGGGTATGGTTTAAAATAGGCGTTATCAATGAAAACGGTTACGTTATGATTTTTCTTGACGACACCGTGCTTGCACGCAGAAGTCCGGAGATGAAAGGGGAGTTTTTTCCGGATTCCCGGTTAGACAGAATACTTGAATTTTTGAGTCAAGTAGTCGCTAACACTGTCGGAATGTTGCAACAAGGCGTATATAATGATTATGTTAAAAAAGGGTTGCCATACGAAAACAGAAAAGGGTTTATCAACCGCGCGCTCTATTGGAAACTTGTCCCGAAAAGCAAGAGGCACGATCGTGAAGGGGTAAAGGAAAAAGAAATAGACAAACTTATAGAGCATATCAAAAACGGGAATGACCTGTTTGCGACGAAGGCGGCGGGGCGATATGAGAGGATGTCATCCGGAAAGTATTACGAAGTTTGCTCTTATTGCTATGCCGCTGCGGGTTATAATGAGTTGGATGGAAAGACGCCTAAGGAAATGTTCAAACGTTACGGCGACGATCGTGATGGCGGGATGAGTTTGCTTGACGAGAATTCGCAAGACGACTTCGATAAATGGTTTAAGTTAAGCACGCAGGAAAAATGGGAAATAGAAAACCCGTCGCACATGTGGGAAATCTCTTGCGGACATACGCATACGATGATTCACTTGTATTTGTTTTGGGATGACGGATATTGGTTTTATCTTTCCGGCGGAACGTATTGTCTGACGACGGAAGTTGTGCGTATGTATAACGCGATGAAAGATAAAGGTGTTCCCGTTCTTCTCGGACACGCCGGGCAAATAGTAGATAAACTGCTTGGAAACGACGATCTCGGCATTATTCCGAATAATGATATGGGGTGGCGTTATTGGTATGGCGGGTTCCCGAAAGACGACGTAATCAATTTCGTTCAATTAAGCGACGGTAATGCAGAAGCGGTTATCAAAAACGCTACTTGGTTTGATATTGACGACGTAAAATTGGCAGATAAATAATGTAAAAAGCGGCTACAAATTCGTAGTCGCTTGTATGCTATTCGGAAAAATTACCTTTTGTTTTTATGATTCGACAATATAACCCCTCATAACCCCTTGACAAAATTAAACAAAGGGGTTATAATAGTGGCGTAATTAAAAATTAGAAAAATCAAAAAGCCGAAATCTGCCAATAAAGGGCATGACGAGTTTTTACCGCGACGAGGATGAAGCGATATGGAGATTCGAGAAGTAAAAGAGAATAAAAAGCAATATTTCTCATTGCTATTATTAGCGGACGAGCAGGAAGATATGGTCGATCGATATCTCGATAAAGGCACAATGTATGTGCTTGACGACTGCGGTGTAAAGGCGGAATGTGTTGTTACCGATGAGGGCGACGGAATCATTGAGATCAAAAATATCGCGGTTACACCAGAGTGTCAGAGAGTGGGCTACGGCAAAATACTGATCGACTTTCTTGCTCGTAAATACAGAGGGCTTTATTCTGTTTTACAAGTCGGAACGGGCGACAGTCCGCTAACAATACCGTTTTACGAAAAATGCGGTTTTGTCCGTTCTCACCGAATTGCGAATTTCTTTACAGACAATTACGACCACCCGATTTATGAGTGTGGCGTTCAGTTAATAGATATGGTATATTTGCAAAGGTGTATATAAATTTCGATTTGTAGAACTTATGCAATAATATGAATGGAGGTATGCGAAGCATGAACCGGTACACACATGTAGAACTTGAAAACGAATTATCGAAAATTCGGCAGGAAATATCCGAATTGCCGATAGGGTATATCTCGAAAAAGACGATTAACGGGAAGACGAAGCAATATCTTCAATGGACGGAAAACGGCAAAAAGAAAAGCAAATATGTCGATGACGAACTTGCCGAAGAATTGCGCGTGAAAATAGAGCGTAGACGCGAACTTCAAAAACGCGAAAAAGAACTTACTTTTATGCTTCCCAAACCGAAGAAAAACGAGCAAGAAAAAAAGGAAACGCACGTTTTCAGAACCGATGTAATGCTCGGAGAAAACTTGAAAAATTACGTTCAGACAGTCGCAAATTATAAAAAAAGAAGTCTTTATAAGAATATTTGCGATTATGTTTACGGAGATGTTCGAGACAGGGTTTTTATTCTTTACGGATTAAGGCGCACGGGTAAAACGACGCTCATACGCCAGGTTATAGCCGAAATGGATGATGCGGATTTTTCAAAAACGGCATTTATTCAGGTCGGCGCGGGAATCGGTTTAAGCGATATAAATCAGGACTTAAAATACCTGATGAACAGCGGATACAAGTATGTGTTTATCGACGAAGTAACGCTTATCGAAGATTTTATCGAAGGCGCTGCGCTTTTTTCGGATATATTTGCCGCTTGCGGAATGAAAATCGTGTTATCGGGTACGGATTCGCTCGGATTCTTCTTTTCCGAAGACGAGCAGTTATACGACCGTTGCATTTTCCTTCATACCACGTTTATTCCGTACAGGGAATTTGAAGAAGTTCTCGGCATAAAGGGGATCGATGAATATATTTGTTACGGCGGAACGATGAGCCTCGGCGGCGTTCATTATAACGAAAAATCCACGTTCGCAAACAAGAAAAGCGTTGACGAATACGTCGACAGTGCAATCGCAAAGAACATTCAACACTCTTTGAAGAGTTATCAATACGGCGGGCATTTCCGCGCGCTTTATGATTTATACGAGAAAGGCGAACTAACAAGCGTGATAAACCGCGTTGTAGAAGACGTCAACCACCGTTTCACTTTAGACGTTTTGACGAAAGATTTTATGTCTCATGATTTGGGGATTTCGGCAAGGAATTTGCGAAACGACAGGCAGAATCAAAACGATATTCTTGACAGAATCGATAAAGAAGAATTTACAAAGCGGCTTAAGAATCTGCTCGAAATCAGAAATAAGGAAGAACAAATCGTAACGATTTCGGAAGATCATAGAAGAGAAATAAAAGAGTATCTCGACGCTTTGGATTTAACGGTTGATATCGATATTCAGACGTTGCCTGTCGGTCGGGAAAAGAACTACAAAACCGTTTTTACTCAACCGGGAATGAGATATTCGCAAGCAAAAGAACTTGTGCAATCGTTGCTTGAAGACGAGGAGTTTCAGGAGCTTTCGATAGACGAAAGAAATGCTGTTATCGAACGGATTTTAAGCGATATAAAGGGCAGAATGATGGAAGACATCGTGTTGCTCGAAACAAAGATTGCGAATCCGAAAAAGCAGGTATTTCAGCTTCAGTTTGCCGTCGGCGAATTCGATATGGTTGTTGCGGATAATGCGAATGCGACTTGTGAAATTTACGAAGTAAAGCACAGCAAAGAAAAAGCGAACGAGCAATTCAGGCATTTGATTGACGAAGAAAAACTGAAAAACACGGAATTCAGATACGGAAAAATCACTAAAAAAGTTGTTATTTATCGCGGAGAAAATGCAACTCTCGAAAACGGAATAGAATACAGAAATGTAGAAGATTATTTGAAATCGCTCCGTTGAGAATCAAACTGTATAGTTCGAAAACGGAACGGAAAAAGCGAGAAAACCGAAAAACAGAAATTCAAAACGGCTGATAAAATCAGCTATTTTGGGCAACGCAGACACGGATGATGTCGAATTTGTCTCGACGAAAAAGAGACGAATTCGGCATTTTTCTTACTTTTTTTAAGGGTGAATAGGGGTGAATTACCTATTTTACCCCGAAAATGACCGAGTTAGAGTGTCTCGATTTGCCGAGACATTAACGACAAACCACCTATGTAGGTAGGACGCTTATATACTGAATATGTAGGATTTGAATATGGATTGACCGAGCAGAAGAGAATCTGTTTGGTCTTTTTTTGTAAACTGATGTCCGTAAGTGCAAACACCCATTGCTTTACAAATGTTTCAAAATATGTTATACTATAAGCGTCAAAATGGGACAGGTGTAAGGAGTAGCGGATGAGACAAGAAAATGCTTTCAAAATCAGGCTTATAAAATTACTTGAAATACTACGCCAACATTCGGATGAAGATAATTATTTGTCGACAACCGAAATAATTGAAGGCTCGCGGTAATAGGAATTGTTTGCGACCGAAGAACGCTATATAAGGACGTAGAACTTCTAAACGAGTCCGGATATGAAGTGTTGTGTGAGAAATCTCCGGGAAAGCCGAATGGCTATTGTGTTGCCGATCGCAGTTTTAACGTTTCGGAACTCCGCATTCTTAAACGAGGAAAGCGTGAAAATAATAATAGCGTGAATTCCGAAGCGGCCGCTATTGATTTTTATCACGAAAAGTGCTATAATAATATTGATTTTTATCACGAAAAGCACTATAATAATTATGTCGTCAGGAACAGTGACAGTAAGTATTATGTTAAAGGAGTTGTAAGTATTATGCTTAGAAAGAAATTATCTACAATTGTTTGTGCGGTGCTTTTAGCGATAACGTGCATTGGATTGGTTGCTTGCGGAAATAACGACGGAGAAGAAACTTTGAAGCCGCTTCACGACAGCTCAAAATGGTTTACCGAAGAAGAACTGTCGGCAAAAGGACTTGCGGGGTTGCCTGTGCCGACCGGATTGTCCGGGGAAATAAACTCAAGCGACGCTTGGTATAATGACGGATATTCGTTTTCGCAAATTTGCCCGGACGAAGCAACGTTCAATGAGAATGCGGAGACATATTTTTCGTATTTTAAAACTCATTATGACGGAATGTTCGGCAAGCCGCGAAGCGAAAAATACAGCATGAGTACAAATGAAAACTGGTATATCATAGAACAAAAGAGCGCTTTGTCTGATTATTTCGATGACAACCTGAGCAAATTGTATAAGTTTTATTACATCAGAGACAATACTTTGTATAATGGATATTTTACAAAAGGTTCAGTATGGTTCTTTGAAATGCGCTATGAATTCGATACCGATGCCGGCGGATACAAATTCAAGCTGTTTATTGAAAATGCTGATTCTAATCATAACGGGATGTATACGAACTATTACAAAAAGAGATGAGATATTGCAAACATTGCCTTGCCGATGGATATTTTTGCGATTGCAAACGCAATACATAGTTAAAAGATAAGTTTGCAAAGCAATAATGATGCTGAAACTAACGCGACGCGCTACGCAAACAGTCCGGTGGACTGAATGCAAGCAAAGCGGGAGCAATTTATAATTGCGACCTGTTTGTGTCGTAAGTTCGCGGTGACGAAAGTCACCAAAGGCGCTTGCCGCCTGCCCTCTTGCCCTCTTGACCGGGGAGCCAAGCGTGATGGTCTATAAGTCTTTTCTTATAGACCATCATTTTTGCATTTTTAGGGGCATTTTCGCCCATTTTTGAGCAATTTCATAGCAAATCATTACATAGAGCCTTCGTCTAAAACGAAAACGTGCGAAAGATATTCGGAGATTATCGAAAAGCACTTGAAGGTAAAGTTGGGCGAGTACGAGCTTGAGGAACTGTCACCCATCGTCATACAGAAGTATATTACCGAACTTACCGTAAAAATACGGCGACGCCGGCTTTTTTTCGCCGAAAGCAAAGAAAGGCGGAAATCAGAAAGCGTAGAAATTCCGATTATCCGTTTCGTGCATGTGCACGCGGTTTTTCGTGTGGGCGGACGCCCGATATTTTCCCGGCGTCGTGCCCATGAATTTTTTGAAATTCTGATTGAAATTGATACTGCTTTTATATCCCGTCTGAATCCGCACTTCGTTGATGGATAGTTCCGTGGCGGAAAGCAGAAACGCCGCGCGCTCGACGCGGTACTTATTCAGAAAATTCATCGCGGTGGAAGAAAAGATCGTTTTGAAAAGTCGGTTCAGGTAATTCTGCGATACGCCGCAGGCGGCGGAAATTTCTTCCAGGGTACACTCCTGATTGAAATGATCGTAGATGTAGTTGACGGCGGCGTTCAGATAGCCGATACCGCTTACGCGTTTGTTGCTTTCCGCAAAATGGCGGGCGATGAGAAGCAACAGCGACGAGATCATGAAATTCAGACATTTATCCGCTTCGCCGCCGTTGTCGATATGATTTTGTATCAGAATCAGATTCTGCAACAGCGTACCGTTGTCTCTCAGCCTGTACACTTCCCTGTCGGAAGAAAGAAACGTTTTCATCGCATCGTCTTTCAGTTGCAGATTATACAGCGTGAAATCGGAATCGTTGCATACGTCCGCGGAAAATTCGATATTGTAAATCTGCGTATCCATATCGTCCACGTAGATTTTATGCGGTACTTCCGTATCGATAAAGACGTATTCGTTCGGGTGTACTACAAGATGATGCTCTTCCGAATATCTGTCTTTGTATAAAAGGTGCATTTCTCCCATCACGATGTACATCAGTTCGAGGCGCGTATGGCTGTGAAACGTCATATCGAAACTTTTGTAGAAATGCAGATAATAGCCTTTCGGAAAAAGCCATTTGCGAAGATTGTTTTTCTCGAACGCGGAATGTTCGCGATATTGTTTTTGTGTTTTTTCCATATCCGGATTATAACACGGATTTTGTAAAAAAGCAATAGGTTTGTGTGATTTTTTTTAATTATACTAAATAAAACAAATAAAATCACTCAAACAGGGCTTGCAAAAGCCTGTTTTTGCTGTTATAATGATGGCGAAAATCAAACAAGAGGAAGGGAAAGATGAAAAAATTTACGAAAATCGTTTCTGTGGCAACGGCGTTCGCTTCGATTCTCGGCTGCGGCGCATGTAAAATCCGTTCGTCGGGCGGGGAGAAAGGCGTGCTGAAAATTTCTTCTTTCTTCGGCGGGTACGGCGATACGTGGGCGCAGGCGCTTGCCGACGGATACAGAAAGTATAATCCGTCCGTCAAAGTGGAAGTGGTGTGCAATACGCTGGTGCGCGACGAGGCCGTGACGGCGGCTCAGACGAACGAAACGGATACCGATATCTATTTTATCGACGGAATCGGCGTTGGGCAATATTGCGAGGCGTACGGCTCTCTTGCCGATTTAAGCGAAGTGTATTCTTCCGCGCCGAAAGCGGGAGACGAAACGGAAGAAACGACGATCGCCGAAAAGATCCGCCCCGAAATCGTATCCGAAATGCAGTACGGAGGAGATCAGGCGGATTTCGCGGGAAAGTATTACACCGTTCCCTCGCCTTCCGGCCCGTGTTCGCTGATTCTGAACGAAGATGCGCTGGATAACGCGCTGGGAAAGGGAAAATGGGAAGAACCGCGCACCACAAACGAATTGTTCGCGCTTTGCGACAGAATCAAAGAAGCGGAAGCGAAAGTGACCGTGGCGGGAGTGAGTTACACCGTATATCCTTTCATTTACGGCGGCGGCGCGGTGGAGTACTGGAGATATTTGTATTATCCCTGGATCGCGCAGTACGACGGCGCGGAAAATTGGGAGGATTTCCTCTCGTGCAAAAAAGACGGGGAGTATTCAAAAGAAGCGTATCAGACGGAAGGGAAACAGAAAGCCTATGCGCAGTTTGAAAAACTGATCAAACGGGCAAACGGCTATTGCGATCCTTCCAGCATGAACAATAAATATACGGCTTCGCAGAAATATTTCTTTCAGGGCAGGGCGTGTATGTACGTTTCTGGCGACTGGCTGGAACGGGAGATGGAAAACGCCACGGAATATAAAGCGAATCTGAAAATGATCCGTACGCCCGTTACGTCGGATCTTGCCGAAAAAATCGAACGCGACTGCGACGTATCGCTCGGCGCGAACGCCGAAGAAAAAGACGCTGCGTTGTCTGCGGCGGTGAAGGCGGCGGACGAGGGCGGCAGCGAGGCGGAAAATCTTTCCGCTCCGGCGTACGAGGCAGTGAAAAGCGCGCGTGCCGTTACGTTCACTCTGGCAAACAGCGCGATCGGTTTTGTGCCCGCGTGCAGCGTGAATATCGATCTCGCCATCGATTTCTTCCGCTATATGTATACGGATGAGGGCGTGAAAAGCGTGTTGAACGCCAGTAAGAGTTATTTGCCCGTGAAAAACGCTCAGGAAATTACGCCCGACGTAGAAGTGAGCGGATTCCGCGCGTCGGTGAACGTGATTTCGGGCGGAAACACTACGTACATTTACACTTCGTCGAAAGATCCGATCCGCTATCGCGCGGGGCTCGATTTATACATGGGCAACGAAAAGCCCGAGGTGGCGATGGGCAAGAAAACGGGTGCGATGAGCGCGTCGGAATATCTGCAAAGAGAAATGAAACTGCTCGATGAAAAATGGAGCGATTATATGTATAACGTCGGCTGATAAGCGGGCGTTACGGCAAAAATGCGGCGGAGAGAGAAAGTAACTTCTCCGATCGCGGGGCGGTGCGGAAAAATGATGATCGGAAACGAAGCGGCAAAAGACAATATCGGATACGGAAAGAGAGATTTGCAGCCGAAAAAGAAAGACGGCTTTAAATCGCGGCACCTGAAACGCGGTTTGTTTATCGCGGGGATGCTCAGCGTGGGGCTGATTCAGTTTCTCGTATTCTGGGTGTACGTTAATTTCAATTCGATACTGATGGCGTTTCAGACGCGTACCCGTACGGGCGTACAATGGGGCTTCGAGAATTTTTCGAGATTCTTCAGAGAAGTGAAAATTCCGGAAATGGAATTGGGGCTGGCCTTGAAAAACACATTGCTTCTGTTTGTGGTGGGCACGCTGATCGGGCTTCCCGCGTCGCTGTTATTTGCCTATTATCTGTATAAAAAAGTGCGTTGGTCGGGATTTTTCAGGGTGGTGTTCTTTCTGCCGTCAATCATTTCCGCCGCCGTGCTGGTAGGGCTGTTTAAATACGTGATGGCGGTGCAGGGGCCGCTCAACGGATTTTTATTGTTGCTGACGGGAAGCCCTGTGGAAACGGAATGGCTTACCGACGACAATCTCGCGATGAAAACGATTTTGTTTTACGTGTTCTGGACGGGTTTCGGCGGAAATATCGTGTTGCTTACGGGCGCGATTCACCGGATTTCTCCCGATATTCTCGAATACGCGAAAATCGACGGCGTAGGGATGACGAGAGAACTGTTTCAGATCATTATCCCCCTGATATGGCCTACGCTTTCCACGATGATCGTGCTTGCCGTAGCGGGATTATTCACAAATTCCGGCCCGATTCTCTTATTTACGGAAGGGCAGTATAAAACGATGACGCTCGGGTATTTTATCTTCGATCAGGTGCAGGGCGGGCAATATTATTATCCCTCCGCAATCGGGCTGATTTTCACGGCGATCGGCTTCCCGTTGGTGCTGATCGTGAAATATCTGCTGGGAAAAATCACGGAAGACGTGGAATATTAAGGAGGAAAAGACGATGCAAAAAGAAACGGTGCGCCGATCGAAAACGGAAAAAATCGTTCTTTCCGTTGTGTTCGTATTCTTCCTCGCGTATGCGATTACGCTGATTTTTCCGTTCGCCTGGGCATTTTTAAGTTCGTTGAAAACGGATGACGAATACTTTGAAAAGGTGTTTGCCTGGCCGAAACGCTGGTTGTTTTCCAATTACGTGCACGCTTTCAGCGAATTCAAGATCGGAAAGACCACGATGATCGGTATGATCGGCAACAGTTTGTGGCTGACTTTCGCGGGCACGTTCGTGGCGATCATGGTATCCAGCGCGATGGCGTATATCATAGCGAAATATCCCTTCTGGGGAACGAAACTCATCTACAATACGGCGATTTTTACGATGATTATTCCCATCGTAGGCAATCTTCCTTCGATGTATAAACTCGTCACGTCGCTCAATCTGAATAATCCCGTCGGTATCATGGCGTTGTATGCGGGCGGCTTCGGCTTCAATTTCATTATTCTGCACGGGTTTTACCGCTCGGTATCGTGGAGTTATGCGGAAGCGGCGTTTATCGACGGCGCGAGCGACTGGCAGGTGTACTGGCAGGTGATTCTTCCGCAGGCAAAACCCGCGCTGATTTCCATAGCCATCCTCAGTTGTATCGGCATATGGAACGATTATTATACGCCGTTTTTATATCTGAAAGATTATCCTACGCTTGCGCTCGGCATTTATCAGTTTGAAATCGAAATGACCTATCGGAGCAACGTACCCATTTATTATTGCGCCATATTGCTTTCCACGCTGCCTATTCTTATCGTGTTCTGCGTATTTCAGGAAACGATCATGGAAAACACCGTGGCGGGCGGGCTGAAAGCGTAGTGTATATTTGTTTTGCCGCACGAAACGTCGGCGATTAGGGCGGCGTCGTTTGGCGGGACGTTTTTTGTCTCGCGGAAAAAGCGATGATCCGTCTGCAACAGAATATCGGAAAATTTAAAGGGAAACCTTTTTTATGAAAACAGGAGGAATTGCATGAAAACCAAAAAACTTGTAGGAATCTGTTGTCTGCTTGCCGCGGGAACGGGGTGCGCGCTTTTCGGCGCGTGTTCGATAAACAACGGGAAACCGGATAAACCCGACGAACCCGCAACCCGTATTACGTCCGACTGGGAAACGATGCCCGAAAACACGAACGAAAATCTGAAATATTTCGGATATTTCCACAGCGACGGCTTCCGCTCGCAGGGATCGTATATCGACGAGATCGCCTCGCTTGAAAATTCAAACGTGCTGATGATCAATTCCTGCTTCGATAACGCGAAGGCGGCGGAGTGGCTGGAAAAGGCAAAATCCGTCAATCAGCAGGTGATTTTTTCCGTGCACGGTTTGTTCGAGGGCGGGCAACTGAAAAAGGCAAACAGCGCGACGTTGCTTTCCGATTACGCCGAAACTCTTTCGGGCTTAAAAGAAACGCTGAAAAGTTATATCGACGACGGTACGCTTCTCGGATTTTATTTCGACGAGCCTGCATGGAACGGCGTTAAAGAGGAGGATTTCCGTACGGTGACGAAATGGATCCGTGACAATATTCCCTCGATCAAAGTGATCACCACGATGACGACGAGCGATATAGGCATGTCGAAAACCGAAAATTATCCCGAAATCAACGCTTCGTACAACGAATACTGCACCGACGTGATGTACGATTATTACGGGGCGTGGAACGACGACAGCCGTCTTACCTATCTCGATAAATTAAAGAGCAAAGCCACCGAGGATCAGTGGATATGGGGCTGCGCCACGGGCTTTGTAAACAACGCGGAACAGACGGACGAACTGTATAACGCGATCCGCGGCATGTATACGGAAGCCATACAGGAAGAACGTTATGCGGGGATCGTAAGTTTTTCGTATGCCGACGGGCTGGAAGGCGACTGGGGCTACGGATTACATACGTTTTTGAATAACGACAGCGAATATTACGACGCGGATCTTCGGAAATTATATACGGATATCGGGCGCGAAGTGATCGGCGCGGGCGCATACGATTATTCTTCTCTGATCGATCTTACGCTTGTGGCGCCTACGGAAATATACGAACTCGGCGAAAGAATAGATCTTCCCGCCGCAGGTGCTGTGGACGGGATGAAAAACGTGATCCCCGTTACGTACAGACTCGTTTCTCCTTCCGGGGCGGAAATGCCCGTGGAGTCGTTCGTGGCTACGGAAAGCGGTAAGTACGAAGTGACCGTTACGGCGGAAAAGAACGGCAAAAAAGTGACGAAAAAATGCTATATTTCCGTTCGAGGGAAGGGCGAAATCAGCACGTTCGACGACGAGGCGAATCTTTCCGACGCCGGCGGCACCGATTCGGATACGTGGTGTTGGCCCCGTCAGATCGATCATACGTTTTATCGTACGGGCGGCGGCTCTCTGAAAATCACGCCGCACCCGAAAGACGGTACGTGGCCGCGCATTATTTTCCAGAGAAACGGCTATCAGTTGTGGGATCTTTCCGAGGCGGGAGTGGTGTCGATGTGGGTGTACAACACTTCCGATAAGCCCATCGACGGCTTTGCTCTGATGGTGAGCGACGAAACGCTCGACGCAAACCAAACGGTATATTCCAAGGTGCAGTTGCCCGCGAAACAGTGGACGGAAGTGAGCATCAGCGTGAAAGTGATTCAAGAGACGAAACCTTCGCTGGATCTTACGAAAGTCACCGTATTTTACGGAAACGCCGCGGCGGATTACGCGAACAGAGCGGAATTCTATATAGACGACGTAACGATTCTGGAAAAGGCGACGGAAGAAACGGAAAATATCGGTTTTGAAAACATCGACGATATCGCAAGAATCGGCGGAACGGAAAACGACGAATGGTGCTGGCCCGTTGCGATCTCCGCGGAACAAAAGCACGGCGGAAGCAAATCGCTGAAGATTACGCCGCATGCGACGGACGGCACGTGGCCGAGAAGACTTTTTAAATCTACCGACGGAGATACGTACGATCTTTCGGGGTATGCGTACATATCGCTCTGGGCGTATTTCGATTCGACGAGCGCGGCGGACAACTTCGGCTTGTATTTTGAAGACGCCGCGGGCGGAAAAGCGGAATTTAAATTTAATCTTGCCGCAAAAGAATGGATAGAAATGAAAGTGACGAAAGAGCAGATCATGGCGAAAAACTCCGCGTTCGATCTGACGACGGCGAAAGTGTATTTCGGGCAACTCGGGGCGACGTATCCCGATCGTTCGCCGATCTATCTCGACGATTTTACGCTTGAAAAAGCAAGCGAAACCCCCGAAGTGAAACCCGTACCCGACGGCGCGCGCGGTTTTGAAACCGCCGATGATCTGAATACGATCGGCGACAATGCCGACGATTTATGGACGTGGCCCGTATCGATCAGCGGCGAACATGCGCACACCGGCACGAAATCTTTGAAAATCACCGTGCGGCAGGACGGCGGCAACTGGCCCAACGTCGTGTTTAAAAAAGACGCGGCCACGGAAAGATTCGATATTTCAAAACTGAATTATATCTCTTTCTTTGTGTATCTCGATTCGGAATCGGAAGACGGTATTTCCACGTTCGGCTTAAAGATCAATAACGGCGAGAACGTGAATCAGATGACGAAGATCGTGGAACTTCCCGCGAGAGTGTGGACGGAGATCAGAATTTCCAAAGCGGAGATTCTGGCGGGCGCTGCGAAAATAGACGTAACGCAGGTGAAAATCTCTTATGCGAATCTCGGCAGCGCGTATCCTTCCGATAAATCCGATTTCTATATCGACGATTTCGTGTTTGCGGAATCGGAAGGAACGGAAGAGGAAAAGAGCATTCTTGATTTTGAATCGGACGGCGACATCGCGAAAATCGGCAACAATGCCGACGATTTATGGACGTGGCCGGTATCGATCAGCGGCGAACAGGCGCACTCGGGCACGAAATCATTGAAAATCACCGTACGGCAGGACGGCGGCACGTGGCCGAACGTCGTGTTTAAAAAAGACGCGGAGACGCTGCTCTGGGATCTTACGAAAATCGAAAAAATCTCCGTGTGGGTATATTTCGATTCGGATAACGATATGGAGACGTTTGCCTGGAAATTCTGCAACGATAACGGGGCGGGCGGCGAAGCGAACACCGTGACGAAAACGGTGAAACTGACGGCGCGCGTCTGGACGGAAATCACCGTGACGAGGGCGGAAATCGAAGCGCTCGGCGGAAAACTCGATATGACGAAAGCATACGTGAAAATCGGGCAGTGCGGCGGAACGTACGCGGATAAAGCGAACTTCTATATCGACGATTTTACGGCGACGGAGAAATAAGGTACTAAAATTTTATGGACAGAACTTTATTCGGTATATTTCACACCGCATACGAACGTTCGGGAGATTATTTCTTCCGTGCGGCCGACAGCGATTATCTCAACGTGTTTATCGTGGAATCGGATTATAAAAGCGAGCAATTCGCCGTAACGATGAACGAACTGAAAAAACACAAAGACAAATGCGCGTTTGTGGCTGTGAGCGGACTCGGTTTTTCGGTGCGGAACAATACGAGCGTGGCGGATACGGGCGAAGAGCAGTCTGCTTTTCGCCCCGAGGCGACGTTTTTAAGCGATTACCGCGCCCGTGCAGACGAGATGATCGCCTATTTGAAAGATCACGGCTGGTATGAATCCGTCGTCGGGTTTTACATGGACGAGCCGTTATTATGGAATATAAAAAGGGAATGGCTGAAAGAATTCACGAAGTATTTCCGAACGAAAGCCGCGCCCGAAAAAAGGTTTTTCGTGTGCTTTTCCGTGGCGGGAGTTGCGCCCGAATACTGGACGATTAACAACGTGCAGCCGATCACACCCGATTGCGCCGAATATCTTACGGATGTGGCGTTCGACATGTATCATAAATGGAACGACGATTATTCCGCGATTCTGCGATTGATGAAAGAACGCACGGGAAACAGGAAAGATCTGAAAATCTGGATGATTCCCTGCACGATGAATTATCGCGGAGACAAAACGGAAGAGCACTGCATAGAACATCTCGAAAAGTGTTACGAGGTATTGAAAAACGAAGAGAATCCGGGAGGGCTGATGTGTTTTACGTATTATACGTTTAAAACGGAAGAAGAGGATCTCGGCAACATAGGGCTTGACAAACTTGGCGATCCTATGTATAATCAATACTGGAAAGGGCTTGTGGAACGGGTGCGGACGATCGGAAAGGAAATTTCCTCGGGGAAATTCGACGAAATGCGCCTGAGACGGCGGGCGGAAAAACAATTCGGGAAGGATTAAGCGCAATGAAAATGAATTTTCGCGGTCTGCAATTCGAGCGGATCGGGGATAAAATTTATCTGGTGGATTTCTGCTGCTTTGCGGGCTGCGGCGATCCGGCGAAAAAGAAATTGTTCGATTTCTGCGAAGTTCAGATCGCGGGGCGGAATCATGCCGAGCATGCGGGCGCGAAACAGTTTCATTCCAGCGAAACCGCGCGGCTGAAGTATATTTCTTATGCCGAGACGGAAAACACGCTGGAAATCGTGCAAAGCAGCGATCTCGTCAGCGTCACCACGCATTTCGAGGCGTATCCCGATTGCAACGTAGTGCGCGTGTGGAATACGGTGAATAACCTTACGGATAAGCCGATCGTGCTGGAACACGTTTCTTCGTTTGTGCTGTACGGGATTTGCGATAAAGGCACCGACGGCGTGAAGAATATGTATCTGCATCGTTTTTACAGCAGTTGGCACGTGGAATGTCAGCCCGTGCGGCTCAGTTTTTATCAACTGGGGCTGTTTAACGGAAACATGCGCAGCATGAAGCGGATCGTCGGCGCGAATACGGGGAGTTGGTCTACGAAAGAAGAATTGCCGCAGGCGATTATCGAAGACGAAGAAAAGAAAAAATTTCTGTTCTTTCAGATCGAATCGAACAACAGTTGGTATTACGAAATCGGCGATACGGATAAGTTGATTTATATGAATCTCGGCGGGCCGAACGCTACGGCGAATCAATGGAGCAGGCGGCTGGAAGCGAACGGCGGGGAGTTTTCCTCCGTGCCCGTTGCCGTGGTGACGGGCGGCGGCATTAACGAGGTGACGGCGGAAATGACGAAGTATCGCCGCCATATCGTAAGAAAGTGCGCGCCCGATCGGAATCTTCCAACGATTTTCAACGAATATATGCATCTTTCGTGGGACAGCCCGAACGAGAAACGTACGGCGATCGTTGCGCCGTCGGTGGCGGAACTGGGAATCAGATATTATGTGATCGATTGCGGCTGGCACGACGAATGCGACGTAAAGGATCTGTACCGTATGTGCGGCAAATGGAGGCCGTCGGCGAGGCGGTTTCCGTCGGGTCTGAAAAGCACGATCGATATGATTCATAAATGCGGCATGAAAGCGGGTGTATGGCTGGAACCCGAAATCATCGGCGCCGATTGCAAAGAGATGGAGGATTACTACGGCGACGAATGTTTCATGACGAGAAACGGAGAAAAAGTGGTGGCGGGGAGCAGGAAGTTTCTCGATTTCCGCAATCGCAAAGTGCGCGATTATCTCACGGAAACGGTGGATATGCTCGTTCGCCTCGGCGTGAATTACATCAAATTCGATTATAATCAGGATGTGGGCGCGGGCACGGAAACAGACTCGATTTCGCTCGGAGACGGCTTGACGAGGCAATCGGAAGCCTATCTTTGCTGGGTGAAATCGATTATGGATAAATACCCGGATCTGATTATCGAGGCTTGTTCCAGCGGCGGGCAGAGGATGGATTATAAAACGCTTTCCTTGCATCCTCTGGTTTCCACTTCCGATCAGACGGACTATAAAAAATATCCGCATATCGCGGCGAATATCCTTTCCGCCGTATTGCCCGAGCAGGCGGCGGTGTGGAGTTATCCCGTAAATTCGCCTTACGAGATCAATGCGCAGCGGGAGGAGAGCGCGGAAAGCGCGAACGCGCGGATCGACGAAGAGCAGGTGGTGACGAACATGGTGAATTCCATGCTCGGGCGCATGCATCTTGCGAGCGCGGTGCATCTTTTAAACGAAAGAAAACGAAATCTGATCAAAGAAGGAATACGGTGCTTCGATTCGTTATCGGCGGCGAAAAAAATCGCCGTGCCGTATTTCCCTTTGGGCTTTTCCGATTTTTACGGCGATCATGCGGCGGCGGGATTGATTTCAAAAAATACGCTGTATCTTGCCGTATGGAATTTAAACGGAAATCGCGAAATCGGCGTGCCGATTCCCGAATACAAGGTGAAAAATCTGCGCCTTGTGTATCCTTCGGAAGAGACGGAGCCGATCGGCGCGGACGGCGGGCGCGCTCTGTATTCGTTTGAAGAACATTTGCTGAAATTTACGTTGCCGAAAGGCTATACGGCAAGATTTTTTGCGGCGGATATAGAAAAGACCGACGGCGAAAAAAGAAAAAATAAAAACGGATGAAATAAAATCGCATATTAAAAATCGTTTTCGTTCCGCCTCGTTCAAAGCGGATCGGAAACGATTTTTTTAACGGTTGCAATTTCAATCATTACGGGGCGATCACATGGAAACCACGATTTTCGATTGCGGAATAAAATCGGGCGGCGGCTGATTGCTTATTACGTAATCCACGTCGCTTAAAGAACAGAGACGATAGGGAGAAGTTTTGTTGAATTTCGTGCCGTCGCAGAGGAACACTTTGAGTTTTGCGTTTCGGATCATCGCGCGGCGGATAAAATTTTCATTCTCGAAACAATCGTAAATTTCTCCGTTTGCGCTCATGGCCTGCGCCGAAAAAAACGCAACGTCCGCATGAAAGTCGCAGACGAGATTTTCCGCATATCTGCCTGTGAGCACCGACGGATTTTCCGCCGATATCTGCCCGCCCGTAGAATACGCCGCGATCTTATTTTTGGAAAGAAGAGAAATGGTTTCGATGCCGTTGGTGATCACTTTCACGTTCTCGAATTCGTTCAGATATTCCGCTACGCTGTAAGCGGAAGTAGAGCCGTCGAGAAAGATAATATCCCCGTTTTTGATCAGTTTTATCGCCGCAAGGGCGATTTTTTTCTTTTCAAAAGAATTCTGATGGATACGGAAGGTAAAACTCGGCGAAATATTGTTCGCGTCGATGATTTTCGCGCCGCCGTGCGTTCTTGCAAGTAACCCTTTGCTTTGTAAGGTTTCCAGAAGTCGTCGCGTGGTGGAGGGGCTTACCCGCAATGCGGCGGATAAGTCGTCTACGGAGGCATATTGTTTCTTTTCCAGAATATCGAGAATTTGTTTTTCCTGCGTTTCTTTCATGATTTTTGTTCTTTTTGTTTGCGCGATTTTTCCGAAACGATCGCTTTTTTTTGCTTGTTTTTCGTATTTTACGCTCAAAAAAGAAGATACTCCGATTTTATTTGCGTATTTTGCTTATTTTTAGTATAATATAAAAAGAAGGAAAAGTCAATCGGATTCGGCATAGCCGAAAACACAGGGAGAACGAAAATGTTTGACGTAATCGTAATCGGCGGGGGCGTAATCGGCGGCATGGTGCTGCGCGAACTAACGAAATACAAACTGAACGTATGCCTTCTTGAAAAAGAAAACGACGTATGCATGGGCGCGAGCAAGGCAAACAGCGGTATCGTGCACGCGGGCTTCGACGCGCCTGCGGGATCGTTGAAAGCGAAATTCAATGTGCTCGGTAATAAAATGATGGCGGACGTCTGCCGCGAACTCGGCGTGAAATACCGTAATAACGGATCGATTGTGGCGGCGTTCTCGGAAGAAGAAAAGGAAATTCTCGGCGAATTGAAAGCGCGGGGCGAAAAGAACGGCGTAGAGGGCTTGGAAATTATAGACCGCGCCCGCCTTCGCCGGGAAGAAAAAAATATTTCGGACGAAGCCGTGGCGGCGTTGTACGCGCCTTCGGGCGGGATCGTATGCCCGTATGAACTGACGATCGCCGCGATCGGCAACGCTATGGATAACGGCGCGAAACTGTATACGAATTTCGAGGCGATCTCCGCAGAAAAAACTGACGGCGGCCATATCATTCGTTCGGCGGACGGAAAAGAAGTCTCGGGCAAGGTGGCGGTGAATTGCGCGGGAATTGCAAGCGGGAAAATCGCCGCGCTTTTCGGAGACGATATAAAAGTGTCCGCAAGAAAAGGCGAATATATCCTGCTCGATCGCGAAAGCGGCGATTTTGTGAAGCATACGCTGTTTTTCACTCCCACAAAACTCGGCAAGGGAATCCTCGTTACGCAAACGGCGGATAATAATATCCTGCTCGGCCCCACGGCGGAAGAGGAAGAAATTCCCGATACCGCGACGAGCGCGGAAGGCTTGAAGTTCGTGCAGGAGAAGGTGCGGAAAATGTGTAAAAATCCGCCGCTTTTCAATACGATTACGTCGTTCGCGGGGGTGCGCGCGTATTCCGATCGGCACGATTTCATTATCGAAGCGAGTAAACATGCCGAAGGCGTGATTCATCTTGCGGGAATCGAATCTCCCGGGCTGACGGCTTCGCCAGCAATAGCGGAATACGCCGTACGAGAACTGGCGGGGAAATTCCTGCCGCTTGAAAATAACGAAAAATTCAACGGCGAAAGAAAAGCCGACTATTTCTTTAAAAATCTTTCCGTCGGCGAGAAAAACGAGATGATAAAACGCGATCCGTCTTATGGAAAAATCGTCTGTCGTTGCGAACAGATCACCGAAGGGGAAATTCTGCGCGCGATCCGCGAGAATCCGCCCGCATGCGATATCGACGGCGTAAAACGCCGTACGCGTGCGGGAATGGGCAGGTGCCAGGGCGGTTTTTGTCAGCCGCACGTGGCGGAACTGATCGCGAAAGAGCGCGGGATTCCGCTCGATTTTGTGACGAAATGCGGGGGCGATTCTTATCTGTTGAGCGGGGTGACGAAATGAAAGAAAACCGTAAGGGAAAAAGCGTGAAGAGAACGGATTACGATATAGTGATTATCGGCGGCGGCCCCGCGGGACTTGCGGCTGCCGCGGCGGCGTACGATAAAGGCGCGCGGGATATACTGATCCTCGAAAGGGAGGAAAAAGCGGGCGGAATACTCAATCAATGTATTCATAACGGATTCGGGCTGACGCGTTTTAAAGAAAGCCTTACAGGCCCCGAATATGCGGCGAGATTCGTGCGCGAAGTGCGCGAAAGAAAGATAGAAACATGGCTGAATACCACGGTGTTGTCGCTTTCTGCCGATAAAAAGGTGACGGCGATCAGCCCCGAAAAGTGTGTGGTTACGTTGTGGGCGAAAGCGGTGATTCTTGCTATGGGGTGCAGGGAACGAAGCCGCGGTGCTCTGAACGTGGCGGGAACCCGCCCCGCAGGAATATATTCGGCGGGCACGGCGCAGAAATACGTGAATATCAAAGGTTATATGCCGGGAAAACGCGTGGTGATTCTGGGCTCGGGCGATATCGGGCTGATTATGGCCCGGCGTATGACGTTGGAGGGCGCGAAAGTGCTTGCCGTGTGCGAAATCATGCCGTATTCGAGCGGTTTGAAGCGCAATATCGCGCAGTGCCTCGATGATTTCGGAATTCCGTTGTATCTTAATCATACGATTACGAAGATCGAAGGCGAAAAACGCGTGACGGGCGTGGTGGTTTCGGAAGTGGACGTGAACAAACAGCCGATTGCCGGCACGGAAATGCATTTTGATTGCGATACGGTGCTGTTTTCCGTGGGACTGATACCGGAAAACGAACTGACGAAGGGTGCGGGTATCGCCTTATCTCAGAAAACGCGCGGAGCGGAAGTATCGCAGACGCGCGAAACGTCCGCCGAAGGGATATTCGCCTGCGGTAACGTGTTGCAGGTGCACGATCTTGTGGATTTCGTGTCGGAAGAGGCTGAAATCGCGGGACGAAACGCCGCGGAGTACGCTTTGGGCGGCAGCGCGCGCGGGGAGCGTATTTCCGTAACAAACGGCGCGAACGTTTCGTACGTCTGCCCGCAATACCTGGATAAGGGCGCGGAGGGAAACGTAAAACTTTTCTTCCGCGTTACGGGTACGTTTAAAAATTGTACGATTAAGGCAAAATGCGGGGACAGGGTGCTTGTGCGGAAGAAGAAAAAAATCGCCGTGCCGGGAGAAATGGAAAATCTTCTGCTGCCGCAGGAGAAATTCGGGGAGATAAACGGAGAAATCAGCGTGAGTCTGGAGGTTGAAAATGATTAAAACGCTCACTTGTATCGAATGTCCCGTGGGGTGCGAAATCCGTGTGGAAACGGAAAACGGCGAAGTGAAAAGCGTGCAGGGAAATTCTTGCCCGCGCGGCAAAATGTATGCCGAATCGGAAGTGATCTGTCCGAAACGGGTGGTGACTTCCGTAGTTCGTGCGGAAAACGGAGAGATGATCCCCGTAAAAACGAGCCGCCCCGTGAAAAAAACGGATATTTTCCGCGTGATGGAAATCATTAAGAATACAAAATGCCGTTTGCCCGTGGCGCTCGGCGATGTGCTTGTGAAAAACATTTCGGATGACGCCGATCTGATCGTGTCCGGAAATTTTTAAGGCGCAGGGCGGGCGGTATGCTGAAAGATTATTACGGAAAAGACACTTCGGCGTTACTTGAAAAAAAGTTGTATCTGCTGGATATGGACGGCACGATTTATCTCGGCGATCGGTTGTTCCCCGGGGTGAATGAATTACTTAAAAAAATGGAAAGCCGCGGGGGCAGGTATGTGTTTATCACGAACAACGCCTCGAGATCGGCGGCGGATTACGTGAAAAAATTACGACGGCTCGGGCTTGATTTTGTAACGGAAGAGAATTTCTTTACGTCTGCGCAGGCGGCTATATCGCTGATGAAAGAACGGCATGCGGGGGATCTGATTTTCGCGCAGGGAACGCGGTCGTTTATCGAAGAATGTTGCGCGGCGGGGCTATCGGTTACAACGGAATACGCGAAAGAAGCGCGGGTGATTCTTGTGGCGTACGATCCCGAACTGACGGGGGATAAAATGTATGCCACGTGTAAAATGCTTACGGAATCCGACCTGCCGTATTATGCCACGAACCCCGATTGGGTGTGCCCCACGGAATTCGGTTATGTGCCCGATTGCGGCTCGATGTGCCTGGGCTATGAACGCGCTACGGGGAAAAAGCCGGTATTTATCGGCAAGCCGCAGCCGACGATGATTTTCGAGACGATGAAAAAATTCGGCGTTCCTGCAAAAGACGCCGTAGTGATCGGCGATCGGCTGTACACCGACGTGGCGGCGGGAAACAATGCCGGGGTAGACAGCGTCTGCGTTTTAAGCGGAGAGGCGAACATCGAAGAGGTGAACGCGGCGAAAGGCGCGGAAAAGCCGACGTATGTACTGGAACATATAAATGTGCTTTTGTAACGTTTGATTTTGCGCATTATCGTTCGGAAAGGGTGCTTTTCGGACGATATTTTTCATTGACAATCCCGCCGTTTCGTGATAAAATGAAAACGGAATAAAAAAGCGGCGGAGAAAAAAATATATTGCCGCGCGATCGCGGAGCGGCGGATCGAGGAAGAAAAATCGAGGAAAGGAATATGATTAAAGGTACGGATTGCCTTTGCTTTCTGGGTGACAGCATCACGGAGGGCGTAGGAACAGCGAAACGTTATATCGATTATATCGCGGAAGAAACGGGCGCAGAGGTGCACGGATACGGCGTGAACGGCGCGCAATCCGTCGATTTGTTCGCACAGATCGGGCGCATGCAGAAAGAAACCGACGGATGTTTCGATATATTATTCGTGTGTATCGGAACGAACGATTATAATGCGGGCGTGCCCCTCGGCGAATTTTTTACGGAAGCCGCCGAAACGGTGGTTTGCGGATACGACGGGAACGGCAACGCCGTGAAAACCGCTCTGCGCAAAAAACGGTCGTTCGTTTTCGACGAGCATACGTTTAAGGGAAGATTGAATAATCTTTTTGCTTTTTTGAAAAACGAATATCCCGATAAACGGATCGTACTGCTTACGCCGTTGCACCGCGCGTATGCTTTTTTCGGCGGAGATAACGTACAGCCGAACGAATTGTATGCAAATGCGATCGGCGAATATTTCGATTCTTACGTAAACGCCGTGCGGCAGGCGGCGGATATATGGGCGGTGGAACTGATCGATTTGTATCGGGAAAGCGGCTTGTTTCCGCTGAACGATAAACATGCGGAGATGTATTTCAATAAATCGTCGGAAGACAGTCTGCATCCGAATGCCGCAGGGCACGAGAAAATCGCCCGCGCGATTTTGCGCCGAATCTGAACGTTTTTTTTCGCGGCAGTCGCGAATCATGCCGAATAAATGAATAAATAAAACAAACCGTAAGCGCAGAAACGCGAGCGGTTTTTTTTCATGCGGCGAAAGAAACGATAAAATGCCAAGAAACGGGGAAAAGCGACAAAAAACGACCAAACGTTCGTAAGAAAACGGCAAAGAAAGAGGGGAAACAAGAAAAAACGAAAAAATAAGCGAAAAATTATTGACAAAAACGGACGCGTACGCTTATAATGGTTGACGTGTGCACAATAAAAAAGCAAACTAGTTTATAATAAGGGAATAAGGCGAAAGAAAAAATGGACGAAGACGGGAGAAGAAAAAAGTATTTTTGTGCGAAAATCGTGGTGGAGACAATCGGAGAAAAGGATATCGTGAGATGTTCCGGGAAACAAGACGAACCCGACGGAAATATATCGGATCGCGTGGTGTCCGACCCGTACGATTGGCTCGGTACGTTGAGTTGAAGGAATGACGGGAAGAGAGAGAAGGACAAGCAAGAGAAAGAAAAACAAAAGAGGGAAAAAAACAGATGAACGAAAGAGCGAATCGCAGAAAGACGAGAATAACTGTGGGGGCAATATTAAGCGCGGCGGGGCTTGCCCTGATTGCCGCGGGAGCGGGAAGAATCGCGGGGGAAGAGGCGAAGGCGGAAGAGATCAGGATAGTAGAGGGAAGCGATGAGGCGGGCGCGTTCGAGATGCTGGAAGGCGCGTCCGTGCGGCTGAACGTGGGAGACGGAGAATACGGAATCCGCTTCGGAGCGCGTGTGAACGATCGGGAAAGGGAATACGGATTCATGGTGGTGCCGGACGAACTGGCGGAGAGGTATAACGAGGAAG
>CAJKUC010000021.1 GCA_905203015.1 uncultured Christensenella sp.
GACGGGCGAACAGGGCGCACAAGGAATTCAAGGCGTGACAGGCCCCACGGGCGCTGCGGGACCGACGGGGGCAACGGGTGCAACGGGACCTACCGGACCGACGGGCGAACAGGGCGCACAAGGAATTCAAGGCGTGACAGGCCCCACGGGCGCTACGGGACCGACAGGAGCAACGGGCGCTACGGGTGCAACCGGACCGACGGGCGAACAGGGAACGGTGACTGCCGCGTCGGCGGTGGAGCCACTTGCTGCGACGGCTACGCTTGAAGAAACGGCGGAAAAAGTGAATGCGGTGATTGCGGCGTTGAAAGCGGCGGGGCTGATGGAAGATTGATTCCGCGTCTACCGACCGAGATAAAAAACTCTCCCGAAAATATCGGGAGAGCGTTTTGAATTTGCAGATAAAAAGCGGTCTGTTTTCACAGATCGCTTTTTTACGTGTTACGTCGCTGTGCGGAGAGATCCGCACGATTCTCTTACTCGCCTTTGAAGGGGAGAAGAGCCGCGATTCTCGCGCGCTTGATCGCGGTGGCGAGAAGTCTTTGATGAGCCGCGCAAGTGCCGCTCATTCTGCGGGGAAGGATTTTGCCGCCTTCGGAAACGTATTTCTTCAAACGGTTGATATCCTTGTAATCGATTTCGTCGATCTTTTCCTGGCAGAAAGCGCACACCTTTTTACGGGGCATTTTCTTAAAACTCTTTTTAACGGCAGTTTTTTCTTCCATGATGAAAACTCCTTATTTAGAATGAATTTTCCCCGAAGATCAAAAGGGGATGTCCGAGCCGTCGTCGTCCATCATCTGAAGGACGGGCTTGCTCTTTGCGGGCGAGGGAGCGGCGTCGAAAGATCCGCCGTTTTCGTCTTTGGGCGATAAAAATTCGCAATCCTGAACGATAATATCCACAGCGGTGCGTTTTGCGCCCTGATTGTCTTCGTAGTTACGCAGTTGAATACTGCCGCCTACGGCAACTTTCTTTCCCTTTTTCGCATACTGCGCGATACGTTCCGCAAGCACTCTCCATGCCGTGCAGTTAAAAAAGTCCGTTTGTCTTTCGCCGTCCTGCGAAGAATACGTTCTGTTGACGGCAATGGCAAAGTGGCACACGGATACCCCGGAAGGGGTGGTGGTGAGTTCGGGATCGCGCGTTAAGTTACCGATAAGAAAAACTTTATTCATTTTCTCTCACCTTCTTACAGTTTCGTAATCATGCGACGCAACACGTTCGCGGAAATTCCCGCAACACGGTCGAGTTCTTTGACTACTTCCGCACCCGCTTCAAACGTCATAAGGACGTAGTATGCTTCGCTCTTGTAAGCGATAGGATACGCGAGTTTCTTCGTGCCCCACTTATCGGTGGAATCAACGACGCCGTTCATCGATTTTACGATACCTTCGTACTTTTCGACTTCGGCTGCCTTTGCTTCGTCCGTCAGTTCGTTGTTGAGCAGATAGAGCATTTCGTATTTAGCCATGTTTTTTCACCTCCCGGTCTTATTCGGCGTATCATAGGATACGCAAGGTCTTGTTTCGGTTTTATAAAAAACCTTACATATTATAACGTTTTTTTTGCGGTAAGTCAATCGTTTTACCGCCGCTTTACGGAAAAGTTTTTGGATTATGAGTATTTTCCGCATTTATGCGCGCCGTAGGGCACGCGCAGGCGGAAGAGAAAGGGCGGATTACGAACCCGATGTCTGCAGTTTTGCGATCAGCAGGGGAATATAATCCGTGAGTTCGGACATGGAGAGATCACCCACTACGCCTTCTTTTCCCGCAACGGCGGGATCGAGGGGCGTGGCAAGGAACGTCTCGTTCAGTTCCAGCGCAAAATCGCGGTTCAGTTCGGCAACCGATTTCGTGCGGATATTTTTCTTCATATTTTCCATCAACGCGCTCATATCGTTGATCGTATATTCGGGCGATTCGTCGGGGCGATCGGGATCGTGCAGCAGATACGACCATTCCGCTTTCATCGTTTTATTACCCGCCCCGTCCGTTTCGTAAATATCCGATTCAAATACGTCGGTGATTTTCAGTTCGTTGATTTTCGAGCCGAGATTATCGAGCGTGGCGTCGGTGATATGTTTTAAAATCTTATTGTCGTTTGCCGATTCGCCGAGAATATCGCCGATCGTGAGATCTGTGCGGATTTTCGAGATCAGAGAGTTTTCGCCGCCCGCTCTGAGATCGGCGATCGTGTTCGGCTTGCCGAGCAACGCCACGTTGCCCTCCGCGTCGATATAATAATTTCCGTCTTCGTATTGCCCCGATACGGCGTTGTATTTTGCTTCTTTGCCGTAGAGAAGGTACAGATTGATTTTATCGTTTTTATCTTCGGAGAGGATCGTGCGGAGTTCGATGCCGTTGAACACTTCTTTTGCGTTTGCCGATTTCAGGGAAGATATCGTGCGTTCTTTGTAAGTAAGCGAATTGCCGAATGCGTCGCAAAGCGCGTATTTGCCCGCGCCTGCCACGTTCTGCGCGTAAACGTAGCGGGAAACGCCGTTTTCCGTACGGATAAATTCATAAACAGAGCCGTTTACGGCGGAGGGAACGACGGATTCGCCGTTTTCGTTTTTCCATACGTATGCGCCGTTTGTGGAATCGTAGGAAGCGGTGTACGCGATCGGCTTCATCGTTACGATCGTATCTCCCGTGGAGGAATCTTTCGTGAGTTCGTAAGCGACGCCTTGTGTGCCGTAGGCAAGGGCGATTAAAATCGGATCTGCGGAAGAATCGGCGGCGTTGATTTTTAACGCGGATCGAAGCGTGATGCCGCCGATCAACTCCTGCGAATCGAGATTCGTAAGATCGGAAATCGTGCGGTAATCATAGGTAACGGGGGAAGATTCGTCTTCGGAAGAATAGATATGATAGGTGTATTTTCCGAGGGAATTTTCCGCTTTTTTCGCCGTGTACGTTCCGCCGTTTGTTCCCGCCCCGTCGAAATGCCATTCGTTGGATGCGGAATCGTAAGCGCCGGTTGCAGTTTCGTCCGTCACCTTTACGCCGTCGTCGTTAAACAGCGTAAGCACGGGTACGCCCGCACCGCTTGGAAGGACGTAGCGCGCCGTGTACGTTTTTTTCAGCATCGTTACGGTTTTCGTCGATTTGTCGTAAATGTAGTTTTTTCCTTCTTTGCCATAGGCAAGAGCGATCATCGTATCGTTTCCGTTTTCCGGGGTGACGCCGAGTATGTCTTTAAGATACATCGAAGAAATCAGGTCGTTATCGTTTTTCAGATCTTTCAGCGTGCGGGGTTTTGCTCCGCCGAGCATTACGATTTTGCCGTCTTCGATTTTGTAATCTTTGCCTTCGCTGCCGTAAGCGATCGTTCGCATTGCGGCTTCGCTTTCCGCCGTCACGTTAAGAAGATCGGCGATTTTCACGCCCTCGAACATGCCTGCGAAATCGCCTGCCGTTACGTCGCCGAGCGTAGCGGCTTTATGCAATACCCGCTTCGATTCGTCGCCGAGAAGCCCCGCTTCGAGATCTTCCCTCGTTTTGTACGCATAATATTTTCCGTCGCTTTCGTCTTTCGCAAGATAAGAAGAGGGCGCGTCGTCTTCGGATTCCGGCGCGGAAGAAAAGAGCGCGATAACGCCCGAAGACGGATCGACGGAATATAACGCCGAATCGATGATGTCGTCGTGATCGTTTTTCAAAGAGAATGCGCCCGTGCCGTCGTCTTCGTACGTATAGGAAAGGGGAAGCATTACGATCGTTTCGCCCGTTTCTCCCGTTTCGGGGTTTGCGGTGGTTTCCGTTATGTAATCGACGCCTTTCGTGCCGTAGAGAACGGCGCGGACGATCGGATCGTCGAACGAGGCGTTTTCGTTGGTGGACATCACCGCTTTCAGAGAAATACGATAGAAAAGATCGGTGGTGGCGCCGTTATCGGTGAAATCGCCGACCGTGAGTTGTTTCGAGCCGTCGAGCATCACTACGTTGCCCTCGGAATCGATCGTATAATTCACGCCCTCTTCGCCGAAGCAGAGAAGCGAAAGCAGCGAGCCGTTCGGCTCGACGCCGATCAGCGCGGAAAGTTTGCTCGCTTTCAGCGAATCCTGAAGATACGAGGAATAATCGGTGAAAGAGGTGTTCAGTATTCCGTCGGTCGTCACTTCCAGCCCGAATTTCGCGAGGGCTTCCGTCAGTTTTTCGGCGACCGTCTGCGCGTAAGGGGTGACTTCGGAAATCGTGGCGAGGCTTGCCTCTCCGTCGGTGAATTTCGACGATATGGAGGAAATGTTTTTGAAAAATTCGATAAGCGTCTGATCGGCGTATTCGTCGGAAAGGTATTTCGTGATATCGAAATCTTTTCCCGCGAGATCGCCGACGGAGTCCGCCGTTTCACGAATCGTTTTTTTCTTCGCGAAATAATAGCCTCCGCCCGCAATTCCGCCTATGGTGCCCACGATGCCGAAAATAAAGCCTATGAGTACGGCGACGCACCGCGACATAAAGCCGCCGTCGTACGTTTTCACTTTTTCCTTCATGATACGCCGCTCGCGTTTTTCGCGCTCTTTTTCAAGCAGTTTTTCCTGTTTTTTCTGTGCATTTGCCATAATATACCTCTTTGCCGTAAATGCGGAGGGAAGGATCCGTTCGTTCGGCTCGCCTTTTTGAAACGCCTGATCCGGAAGAAATTTCCGCGTTTCGGGGCATAATAAACCGAGGGCTGTTTGCCTGCCCTGTTTATATTATAACAAACGCCTGCGATAAATGCAAGCGTTTGCGGAAAAAAAGGACGGATACGGGGGATTTTATGACGATTTCGCGGCGTTTTTTTCGCGTTCGCCTTTCCCGACGTTTTCGCTTTGCGAAAGCAGGCGCGGGGCAAGGAAGAGAAGCCGTTCTTTTTCGTTATCCGCAGGGCAGACTGCAACGTGCAGCAAAAGGGCGTTCAAAGCCTTTCCGATCATGCGTTTATCTTCGATTACGCCCGCCAGATCGTTGCCGTTTACGCGCAGTTCTTTCAGGGAAAAAGCCGCGCCTTCTTCGCGCATTTTTCCGATCAGTTCTTTCCATTTTACTACGCACGGCGCGGGGGAAAGATCGTCTTTGCAAGCCGAATAATCCGCCTGTTTCACAAGCAGAAGATCGTTGAGAATATCGGCGTGAGACACCATGAATTTACGCAGTTTGTTTTCTTTCGTATGCAGATCGTAATCGTACATATGCCATAAGGTAAGTTCGCAGATCAGATTCGTTTCTTTCGCGGGGGCTTTTAAACGCGTAAGAATTTCCAGGCATAAATCCGCGCCTACGTTGGGGTGTTCGGAAAATTTTCCGTCGCGAAAAAAAGCGGCGGGCTTGCCGATATCGTGCAAAAGCGAGGCGAGGCGTACGTGCCTGTCAGCGTAAGCCGCGGCGCGAAGCGAATGTTCCAGCACGTCGTGATCGTGAAAATCGGCGCGTTGCTTCAATCCCCGCCCCGCCGTAAGTTCTGGAAGAATCCCGTCGAGAACGCGCGTTTCGTCAAGGAGCGAAAGCGCGCGGTATACTCCGCCTTTATTGCCGTATTTCTCGTCCGATTCCAGAATGAGCCGCAATTCCGCGAATATCCGTTCGGGCGATACGTCGGCGATCAACGCGGCGTTGTGTTTCGCGCCTGCCAGCGTTTCCGCGTCGGGCAAAAAGCCCGTCGTGCCCGCCATACGCGCGAGCCGCATCAGTCGAAGTCCGTCTTCGCCGAATACTTTGTCCGCTTTATCCACGGTGGAGAGAACTTTATCGCGGATCGCTTTTTTGCCGCCGAGGGGATCTTCAAATTCGCCTCGCGTGATGTTGTAATAAATTGCGTTGCAGGTGAAATCTCTTCGCTTTGCGTCGAGAAAAATATCTTCCGTAAAAAACGTTTCCGCGGGGGTATGCTCGCCGCGAACGTACTTATCCGAACGGAAGGCGGCATATTCAAACTGTGATTTTTCGCCGCCGTTTTTTGCAAAATCGCATGATTGCGCGGAAGAAAAAGAGGAGAATTTCACCGTGCCCGTACGCCTGTATTCCGCATCGATCCGAAAGCCGTTTTTTTTCGCGATTTCCGCGAACGTATCGGCGGGAACGGGCGCGCAAAGATCGAAATCGGAAGAGGCGAGGGAAAAGCCCGCCAGAAAATCGCGTACGCTTCCGCCCACTGCGTAAAGCGGCTTGCCCGTTTCTTTCATACACGCTTCGGCAAGCAAAATTATGTTTTTCGGCAGAATATTTCTCATTTTTCGCTGAAACTCCAAAAATTTTATCTATATTATTATATCAAACGGGAAAATAAATTGCAAATTTTTTTAAAATGTAATATAATTATTTTGCGGAAATTACTTTTGTCGTCGTCTGATACGCGTTATACGTTTGTTTTATCGGAAAATGCATACGTTTTCGCGGGGAAAAACGGAAAAAGCGTACGGCAAAAAAGAAAAATATACGTGCGTTTTCCGTGCGGACGGCAGCGCCGTCAATACGAAAGTAAAAGGAAAAATCATTTTGTATCATCTTATAGTAAACCCCGACGCGGGGAAACACAAGACGCTGCGCGCCGCGCGGTCGGTTGCCGATTATTTCGACGAAAGAGAAGAAGAATACATCATTCACGAAATGACGTCGAAACAGATATTGCGCTCCACGATAAACGATCTTTCGCAGGGCGGCGGAGAACGGAACAATATCGTAGTGGTGGGCGGCGACGGCACGATGCATGCCGTTCTCAATTCGCTGGCGGACGTAAATTCCGTGAATATCGGGCTGATTCCCGCGGGAACGGGAAACGATTTCGCCGTTTCCGCGAAAATTCCCACTGATCCGAAAGCGGCTGCACAGATCGTATTGAACGGCGAGGCGAAAGATACGGATTATCTCGAAGTGGGCGGCGTGCGTTGCATGAACGTAGGCGGGCTGGGAATCGACGTAGACGTATTGAAACGCTATAATAAAAGCCGGAAGATACACGGAAAATTGAAATATCTGCGTTGCCTGATACAGAGCATACTGCATTTTAAAGGGAACGATATTTTAATCGAGCGCGACGGAAGAAGCGAAAAACACCGTGCGTTTCTCGCCGTGGCGTGTAACGGCAGCCAGATCGGCGGCGGAATAAAGATCTGCCCCGCGGCAAACCCGACGGACGGCATGCTGGACGTGTGCGTGGTGGATATGGTGCGCGGATTGAAAGTGATCGGCGCGTTCTCGAAACTGATGAAGGGAAAAATTCTGGAATTCGATAAAACGACGCATTATCTGTGCGAACGCGTGAAATTTTTCATCGAAGGCGGCGCAACGGTGCAACTCGACGGCGAATTATACGATAATCTCGATTTCGACGCCCGTATCATGACGGGGCTGAAATTCTACCGCCCGTAAACGACGGACGGAGGCAGGGCCGAAATAGGGCGGCGGTTAAGGCGTTGAAACTCATATGCGTAGGGCGGCGGAAAGACGAAATCGCCTCTGCGAGGGGCGGATAAAGAAAATAAGAGCGGCAGGCGAAGGGAATGAATGCATCGGCGTATAAAAAAATCCTCGGGAAGGTTCCTGCGGGGGTATTCGTATTCGACGAGAAGTTGCGTATATTATACGCGAACGACGCTTTTGCGCGCGCTTTTGCCGCCGACGGCACCGCCGCGCTTTTAAAATTCCGTCGCGAAGCGAAAATTCCGCTGAACGAATTCCTTTTCTGCCCCGAAAGAGGTAAAGCGGAAGAACGCCCCGCTTGCGGCGAGGGGAAAGCATGCGCTTATTGTTCGTTTTTCAAGACGATGAAGCGCGCGGCGGAAACGGGAACGGAACAGACGGACACCGTTTCCGTTACGGCGGATAAGGGCAATCGCACCGAAACGGTGCAGACTCGTATCCGCGTGTTTCCCGCAGACGAAGAAAACGAAAACGCGGCGGGCAAAAAGCGCGGGAAAAAGAAAAAACACAGACTGTTTTTAGGGCTTGCCGAAGGCGCCGTGCAAACGGAAATCGCGAGGGAAATGCTTACGGCGAAACAGATGCAGCAACGGCTTTTGCCTGCGGGAAAACAGACGGGCGGCGTGCCGTATTCGTATATGTATATTCCCTGCCTCGATATCGGCGGAGATCTTCCCGACGTGTATGAATACGACGGGAAGGTGTACGGCGTGCTTGCCGATGTATCGGGGAAAGGCATTTCGGCGGGCATGCTCTCGGCATTTATCCGTGCGGGATTCGACAGGAAAACCCCGTCGCTTGCGCAGGCCGTTACGTCGCTTCGGGATAAATTCGTGGAACTTAATCCCGACGAAAGATCGTATATTACGGTGGCGGCGGTGTGCGTGGATCGGGAGGAAAAATTGCTGCGCTACGTGATCGCGGGGCATAACGCGCCGATCCTTCTGAAAAACGGGCGCGGCATGGGGATCAACGAGATTGAAGATCCCGCGCCGCCCGTATCGAACTGGATCACGGACTATTCGTATAAAGAAAAAAGCATGCCGTATGCGGCGGGCGATATTCTCGTGTTGTTATCCGACGGCGTGACGGAATGCCCGAATACGGCGGGGGAGAGATTCGGCATAGAGAGAACGGAAAGCGTGCTGATGCAGTCCGTTTCGGCGGAAGATTTTATCGGCAAACTGAGAAACGCGCTTTCCGTATTCAGCGGCGGAACGTTCACCGACGATATTACGGCGATGGCGTTCGACCTGAAATAAAAAAGTGCGCGAAAGGGGGCATGATTCGTGACGGATATACATACGCATATTTTGCCGGGTATCGACGACGGCGCGAAAGACGAGAAAGTCTCGGAAGAAATGCTTTCCGCTCTGTATACGCAGGGTGTGCGGCGCGTTGTGTTTACGCCGCATTATTACGGACAGCATCGTTCTCCGCAGGATTTTCTGAAATTGCGGAGCGAGGCTTACGAAAAAATCAAAGGCGTAGTGCCTGCGGGGATGCAGACGGCGCTCGGCGCGGAAGTGCATTTTTCGGAGACGGTGGCGACGAACACCGATTGCGGCGCGCTCTCCGTCGGCGATACGAGGTATATCCTGATAGAATTTCCTTTTTTGTACGATTGGCCCGCTACGCTTCTGCAAAAACTGCGCTATTTTATGGACGAAACGGAAAAAATTCCCGTAATCGCGCATTTCTGCCGTTATTCGCAGGTGCGGAAAAATCCGGGGATACTTTCCGATCTTGCCGATATGGGGTGCTTGTTGCAGGCGAATACGTCGGCATTTCTCGATAAACGGGATAAAGGACTTGTGTTTGCGGCGATGAGACACGGACTGGTGCATTGCCTCGGCACGGACTGCCATAATACGGCGGAACGCGCGCCGAATTATATGCAGGCAGCGGAAGCGATCAAAAAAGCAGGGTACGGCGAAGCATTGGAGAAGATTGAAGAAACGATGGAAAACATCCTTGCCGATCGGTATATCCCAAGAGAAAAGCATACGCCCGTAAAAAAATTTCTTACGATATATAAATAAATATAGTGAGATCGGGGGAGCGCGTATGGCGAAATCGGAACAAACAAATAAAATAGTTCTTATCGCGGCGCGCGTATTTTTCACAGTGCTTACGGCGGCGTATCTTTGCTGGATTTTTTCAAATTCGCTTGAAACGGGCGCGCAAAGCACCGTATCCAGCGATAAAGTGCAGCAGACGATGCAAGGGGCGGCGGATAAAGTGTTCGGCGAAGGAAACGTAACGGTAACGAGGCGTTTTGTGCGGAAAGGCGCGCATTTTTCCGAATTCGCATTGCTCGGATTTCTGTCGTTTTTTACGTTTTATCTGTATTTTTTAGCAAAGAAGAATTCATGTTTTCTCTGCTTTTGCGCCGCCTCGGCGATTGCGCTGGCTGGCGGCGCGGCAGACGAGACGATACAGATTTTTATCGACGGAAGGGCCGCTTCCGTGCTTGACGCTTTTCTCGATTTCGGCGGCGGAGAGTGCGGCATATTCGTGGCCTGGAGCGTTTTTGCAATCGGCTTTGCGGTGATTAAAAAATCAAAAAGAAAGCGCATGAACGCCGGAATGGGGCAAAACGCGGAACGTTCGGAAGAAGAATAAAAATCCTCTTTTTTCACATACTGAACGGTATGAGAAGAAAGGGGATTTTTTATAGCATACTGATTTCGGCTGCCTGCGTGTTTTTACCGTTTTTTCTCGGAAACGCGGCGAAAAACGGCGCGGAAAAAGAGGATCTGAAAGAGATCTCAAAGCCGTATACGGGCGTGTATCGTTGCAAAGAAATAAAATACGGCGCGTGCGATTTTTTACAGTATGTGCAGAAAGCCGAACTGGAACTGAAAGAAAACGGCGGGTACGTTTTAACGGTGACGATGAAAAACGGAAAAAAGCAGAAAAGCACGGGCAGATACGAAACGGACGGCGATAAAATTTCATTCGTGTCCGACGAGGACAAAAGCGGACTGCGCCGTGAGTTTTCGTTTGTGAAAGGCGAACTCGCGGGAACGGGTGTGCTGCACGGAAAAACGCTGTACGTCGTATTTTCACGCGGGTGATTTTATCCGGTAAAGACACGAACACGTAAAATATCGTAAAATGCGAAAATCGTATCGTAACGACGGAAATTACGCTCAAAAGAAAACCGACCTCTTGAAAATCAAGAGATCGGTTATTTTCTTTTAATAAACTTTCGGTTTATTCTTTCGCGGCAAGTTTCTTATAGCCCGCAAGACGTTCTTTCGACGCCTCTTCTTCCTGCTTATAAAGTTTTTCGGCAAGTTCGGGTTCGGTCTTCTTCAGTGACGCGAAACGAACTTCGCCCTGAAGGAACGCCTGATAATCGCCCGTGGGATCTTTGGAATCGAGCGTGAACGGATTCTTGCCTTCCGCTTCCAGCGTAGGATTGTAGCGATACAACTGCCAGTAGCCGCAATCCACCGCGTTCTTTTCTTCGCTCTGCGATTTGGTCATGTTGATACCGTGATTAATGCAGGGTGCGTAGCAGATGATCAGGGAAGGTCCGTGGTAGGCTTCCGCTTCTTTCAGCGCTTTCACGAACTGCGCCTTATCGGAACCCATAGCGCACTGCGCCACGTAAACGTAGCCGTACGTGCTGGCGATCATGCCGAGATCCTTCTTCTTCACTCTCTTGCCGCCGGCGGCGAATTTCGCCACAGCCGCGATAGGAGTGGACTTGGAAGCCTGTCCGCCCGTGTTGGAATACACTTCGGTATCCAGTACGAGAACGTTCACGTCTTCGCCGGAAGCAAGAACGTGATCGAGCCCGCCGTAGCCGATGTCGTACGCCCAGCCGTCGCCGCCGATGATCCAGAAGGATTTCTTCACGAGGCAATCTTTGGCTTTTAAGATATCGTTTACGAGAACGAGTTCTTCGCCTTCGCAATCGTTCTTGCATTTTTCAAGATCGGCAACGAGCGCCGCAGCCGCTTTCTTGCTGCCTTCCGCGTCGTTCATATTCTCGATCCAGTTATCGAGAATCGCCTTGCATTCGGGGTATTCCGCCCACATTTCCGCAAGCGCCGCCACTTTATCTTTCAGCGCTTCTCTTCTCGCCTTATACGCAAGATTCATGCCGTAGCCGAATTCCGCGTTGTCTTCAAAGAGGGAGTTTGCCCATGCGGGGCCGTGGCCTTCTTTGTTCTTCGTGTAAGGGCACGTAGGGGAAGAACCGCCGTAAATCGAGGAGCAACCCGTTGCGTTCGCTACGATCATACGATCGCCGAAGAGTTGGGTGAGCACCTTTACATAAGGCGTTTCGCCGCAACCCGCGCATGCGCCGGAGAACTCGAAGAGGGGTTGCGAGAACTGCGATTTCTTCACGTCCGCCATCTTTTCGATCACGGAAGGATCCACGTCGGGCAACGTCTGCGCGAAGTTCCAGTTCGCCGCCTGCTTTTCGGCAACGGTTTCGAGAGGAACCATGTTGATCGCGTTGGCTTCGGGCTTCGCCGCCTTTTCGCCGTTCTTCGCCGCGTCGGCAGCCGCTTTCTGGTTGACGGGGCAGATGTCGGCGCAAACGCCGCAACCCATACAATCGAGCGGGGATACCTGCATGCGGAAATTATAGCCTTTCGCCTGCATCGCGGGCTTCGTGACGAACGTTTCGGGCGTAGCCGCGCCGTCTGCCACAAGGTAGGGGCGAATCGTAGCGTGAGGGCATACGAAAGCGCACTGGTTGCACTGAATACATTTATCGACGTTCCATTCGGGAACTTTCACGGCAACGCCGCGTTTTTCAAATTTCGTGGTGCCCGTGGGAACGGAACCGTCGGCATTGAACGCGGAAGAAGGAAGTTTGTCGCCTTCGAGCGCGAGGATGGGAGCGACTACGTTTCTGAAATAAGGATCGTCGGCGAGTTTCACCATGTCCGCGCCTTCCGTGGTGGTAGCCCAGGAAGCGGGGATGTCGATCTGAATCAGGTTCGCTTTCGCGGAATCGATCGCGTTGTAGTTCATCTGTACGATCGCGTCGCCCTTACGGGAGAAGGATTTGTACGCCATGTACTTCATCAGCGCGACGGCGGTGTTCTTGTCGTCGGGATTTTCGCTTTCATAAGGCATGATCTGCTTATTGATGCAGAAGAACGCGGATTGCAGAATCGTGGAGGTCTTGCCGCGAAGCCCGAGTTGCCCCGCGATCTTGATCGCGTCGATCACGTAGAAACGCGCGTGTTTTTTCGCAAGGGCGTTTTTCATTTTTGCGGGAAGTTCTTTTTCCAGTTGTTCGAGCGTCGTCCACTCGCTGTTTAAAAGGAACGCGCCGCCGTCTTTCAGATCGTTCACCATATCGTAACGGGTAACGTACGAAGGGTTGTGGCAGGCGATGAAGTCCGCCGCGTCGATCAGATATTCGGACTGAATGGGCTTATCGCCGAAACGAAGGTGAGAAACGGTGATGCCGCCCGATTTTTTGGAATCGTAGAAGAAGTACGCCTGCACGTATTTATCCGTATGGTCGCCGATGATCTTTACGGTGTTTTTATTCGAGCCTACCGTACCGTCGGAGCCGAGGCCGTAGAATTTGCAGGAAGTGGATCCCGCGGGAGCGGCGTCGAATTTTTCGGAGAAATCGAGCGAGGAATTCGTGACGTCTTCGTAAATACCCACGGTGAAATGGTTCTTCGGCTTTGCCTGTTCGAGATTCTTATAAACGGAAAGCACCATCGTAGGCGTAAATTCTTTCGAGCCGAGGCCGTATCTGCCGCCGTATACTTTGATGTTCGCTCTGCCTTGTTCCGCAAGGGCGGCGCATACGTCGAGGTAAAGAGGTTCGCCGAGAGAGCCGGGCTCTTTCGTTCTGTCGAGAACTGCGAGTTTTTTACAGGAAGCGGGGATCGCGCCGACGAACGCGGAAGCGTCGAACGGACGATACAGACGCACTTTCAGTAAGCCGTACTTCTTACCTTTCGCATTGAGCGCGTTGATGGATTCTTCGATCGTTTCCGCGCCGCTGCCCATCACTACGATCACTTCTTCCGCGTCTTTCGCGCCGACGTAATCGAAAAGGTGATATTCTCTGCCCGTATATTCGGAAACGACTTTCATCATTTCCGCTACGATTCCGGGAACTGCGGCATAGTGCGCGTTCGCCGTTTCTCTGTTCTGGAAATATGTATCGGAGTTCTGTGCCGTGCCTTTCTGAATCGGGTGCTCGGGATTGAGCGCGCGGGCTTTGAAATCGTCTACGTATTTCTGCATGCCGAGTTTATCGAAGATGGCTTTGATTTCCGCGTAGTTGTTCGATTCGTCGAAACCTTCTATCTTGGAATATTCGTGAGAGGTACGGAAGCCGTCGAAGAAATGCAGGAAAGGAACGCTGGATTTCAGCGTGGAAAGGTGCGCCACAAGCGCGAGATCCATCACTTCCTGAACGGACGAAGAGGCGAGCATCGCAAAACCCGTCTGGCGGCATGCCATAACGTCGGAATGATCGCCGAAAATGTTCAGCGAGTGCGCCGCAAGAGCACGCGCCGAAACGTGCATGACCATCGGCAGAAGTTCGCCGGAGATCTTGTACATATTGGGAATCATGAGGAGCAAGCCCTGCGAAGCGGTGTAGGTGGTGGTCAACGCGCCTGCGGATAACGATCCGTGAACCGCGCCCGCCGCGCCGCCTTCGGATTCCATTTCAGCGATTTTCAGTTTTTGTCCCCACATGTTGGTGCGCTTTGCGGTAGCCCATTCGTCCGCGGATTCAGCCATGGGCGACGAGGGCGTAATCGGGTAGATGGCGGCAACTTCGGAGAACGCGTACGCTACGTGCGACGCGGCGGTATTGCCGTCGATGGTCATTTTTTTCATCGAAAAAAGCCTCCGTTAAAATAATTTTTTGTCTTGATTCTGTTTCGCGAAAAGCGGAAAAAAAACCGATCGTTTTATTTATTCCCAGCAAGGATAAAAACGGCTTGTCCGCAAGTCCGCTTATATATTATAACTTTTATTTTCGTTTAAGTCAATAGCAAAAGCCGAAAAAAAGCAAAAAAATTTTTTCTTTTTGCCTTAAAAATTTTTGTATTTTTGTTTAAAACGCGTTCGCGGCGGCGCAGAAAAGCAAAAAAAACGGCGATTTTCAAAAAAAACCTTGTTCTTCATAAAATTTCACGGTATTTTCATTGTCTTTTTTCCTCGGATTTGCTATAATACCATACGAAATAAAAGGATTTATTTATTTTTTTATCATGCCGCGGAAAAATCGCCGCAGTGCGGAAAACGACCGCGGAAAAATCGCCGCAGTGCGGAAAACGACGCGGCGTACGGAAAGGAAGAACGCTTTGAAAGAGAAGATCGCCACAACTGAAAACGACGGGATAAGCCGCGCGGATTTTTCCGCCGCGGCGACTGCGGAAATTCCCGAAAAAACGGAAGAAATCGCCGTCGCGCTGAAAAACGTTACGTTTTCTTACGGAGAGGGTGACGCGCCCGCTCTGAAAAACGTTTCGCTGGAAGTGAAAAAAGGCGAATACGTGGCGATTCTCGGGCACAACGGCAGCGGAAAATCCACGCTGGCGCGCCTTATTAACGGCTTGCTTATGCCCTCGTCGGGCGAAATTTCCGTGCTTGGCATGGACGCGGGCGATAAAAAGAATCTGTTCGGAATACGAAAAAACGTGGGGATCGTGTTTCAGAACCCCGATAACCAGACGGTGGCTTCGATCGTGGAAGACGACGTGGCGTTCGGCCCGGAAAATATAGGTGTGCCGCGGGAAGAGATCGGCAGACGTATCGATTTCGCGCTGAAAGCGGTGGGTATGGAAGAATATCGACATGCCGAAACCACGAAACTTTCGGGCGGGCAGAAACAGCGAATCGCCATTGCGGGCGTGCTGGCGTTGAAACCGCAGATCATGATTTTAGACGAATCGACGGCGATGCTCGATCCGCGGGGCAGGCGGGAAGTGACGGAAGTGGTGAAGCGACTGAATAAGGAAGACGGGATCACCGTGCTTTCGATCACGCATTTCCCCGAGGAAGCGATGCAGGCGGATCGCGCGGTGATTCTGAATCGCGGCGAGAGGGCGGCGGAAGGCACGCCCGAAGAAGTGCTGAAAGACGAAGACAAACTGCTGACGTACAATCTCGCGTTGCCGAAAAGCGTGAAGATCTGCAGAAACTTACGAAAAACGGGCATGAACGTGCCCGATTCTCTGCACGCGGGAGAAATCGCCGAAGAGATACTGAAAAACCCGAAAACGCGTTCGGCGCGGGAACGGGAAACGGACGAGGAGAATACGGGCGCGGAAGAGGAGAAAAATACGCCTCTTGCCGTGAAATGCGAAAATCTGTTTTATGCTTACGACGGAGCGAAAGAACATGCGCTCTGCGGCGTGAATCTCGAAATAAAAGAAGGGGAATTTTTCGGCATCATCGGGCATACGGGCAGCGGAAAATCCACGTTCGTGCGGCATCTGAACGCGCTTGAAAAATTGCCGACGGCGCAGAAAAAATACAAGGCAAAGAAAAAGAAGAAGCAAACGGAACGATTGCCCGAAACGGTGCTGGAAGTGAACGGACACAACCTTGCCGACAAAAACGCCGACTTTTTCGCTTTGCGTTCGGAAGTGGGAATGGTGTTTCAATATCCCGAATACCAGTTGTTTGCCGAAACGGTGTTTGCCGACGTGGCGTTCGGATTGAAAAACTTCTCGAAAAAGCCGCTTTCCGAAGCGGAGACGGAAACCGCCGTGCGGGAAGCCTTGGAAAAAGTGGGGCTTTCTTATAAGGAGATCAAAGACAAATCGCCTTTTGAACTTTCGGGCGGGCAGAAACGGCGCGTGGCGATTGCGGGAGTGATCGTGACGAAGCCGAAAATTCTCGTTCTCGACGAACCTGCGGCGGGGCTCGATCCGCTGGGCAAAGAAGAGATTTCCGCTCTTTTGAAAAGCGTGCATAAAGATTGGTGTAAAACGGTGATCGTGGTGTCTCACGACATGGACGAGATCGCCGAAGAGTGCGACAGGGCGGCGGTGTTTTCCTGCGGAAAGGCGGCGTATTGCGATTCGCCCGAACGGCTGTTTACGGTAAAAGCGGACGAACTTTTATCGCTCGGGCTGGATATTCCCGTAACGGCGAAGATTTCAAGGGAACTTTCCGCGCGGGGCGAGAACATTAAATCGGATCTTACGGAAAAAGATTTCGTGAAAAAAACGGCGCGGCATTTCGGCTACGCGGCGGAAAATGCGGATACGACGCGGGAGGACGGGAAAGATGAGTAAAGTCACTTTCGGGCGTTACGTTCCCGTGGATTCGTTTGCGGATAAATGCGATCCGCGCGGCAAACTGCTGTTTCTTATCGCGTACATTGCGGCTGTGTTTACGGCGAAAAATTTCTACGGGCTTGCCGTGGTGGCGGCGGTGCTTCTGATCTGCGCCGTTGCGGCGAAAACTTCGTTTTTCAAAATTCTTCGTTTGGTGAAAGGAATTTTATTCCTGCTGATTTTTACGGCGGTGATCAATCTGTTCTTTTATAAAGGCGGAGAAGAAATCTTTTCGTGGGGCGTGATCAGAATTACAAGGGAAGGCTTGTTCGCCACGCTGTTTCTGGCGATTCGTCTGATTCTGCTTGTGTGCGGCTCTACGCTTCTTACGCTCACCACGTCGCCCGTGGCGCTTACCGACGGGCTGGAAAGTTTGCTTACGCCGCTGAAATGGATTCGTTTTCCCGTGCACGAACTGGCGTTGATCATGTCGATCGCGCTTCGGTTTATTCCGATTTTGTCCGACGAAACGGCAAGGATCATTTCGGCGCAGAAGGCGCGCGGCGCGGATTTTGAATCGGGCGGGCTTGTGAAGCGCGTGAAAGCCATGATTCCCGTGCTGATTCCGCTTCTGATCAGTGCGTTCCGCCGTGCGGACGAATTGGGCGACGCGATGGACGCCCGTTGCTATTCGGGCAGTAAAGTGCGCACGAAATATAAAAAACTGCGTTTTTCCGCGCGGGATCTTGCGGTGTTGTTTGCAGCCGCGGCGATGATCGCGGGGGTGATTTTGTTCCGATTGTATTTTACGTGGTCGGTGTAAGCATAAGAAGCGAAACGTGAACGAGAAAAAGGAGAATCGACAATGCGTTATGCGGCGTTAATCTCGTACGACGGAACGGAGTTTGCGGGCTGGCAACGGCAAAAAAATGCCGTAAGCGTGCAGGAAGTTCTGGAAAACGCGCTGAAAACGGCGTTTCATAAAGAAATTACGGTGACTGCGAGCGGGCGTACGGACGCGGGCGTGCATGCGGAAGGGCAGGTGTGCCATTTCGACGCGGATCTTACGCTTCCCGCGGATAAATTTCCCGAAGCGGTGAACAGATTTTTGCCGGACGGCGTTTCTCTTTTAAAGAGCGCGGCGGCGAAAGACGGCTTTGACGCAAACCGTACGGCGAAAAGAAAGACCTACCGCTATTCGTTTTACGTGTATCCGCAGAAATTGCCGCTGAAAGAACGATATTCGTTGCGGCTCGACGCCTCGCCGCCGATCGGAAAACTTTGCCGCGCCGCTGCCATGATGGAAGGCGAGCACGATTTCAAAGCGTTCTGCGCGGCGAATTCTTCCGTAAAGACTACCGTACGCACGGTGTACGAAGCGCGGGCGGAGGAAAAAGAAAGCGTTTTTGCGGGAGAAAAAGTCCGCGAAATCGATTTTTACGTGACGGGCAACGGGTTCCTTTATAATATGGTGCGCACGATGGCGGGCGAATTGCTCGCGCTGGCGGAAGGTCGGCGTACGGAAGAAAGCCTGCGCCTGGCGTTTGAAACGGGAAACAGAAATCTTCTGGATAAGACGATGCCCGCAAAAGGGCTGACGCTCGTATCGGTGGATTACGGCTATGATCTGTTCGGAAAAGAGAAATAAAATTAAAAATTACCGTATTCCGCAAGCGAAAATGCGGAAAATAAAAAGAGACGGAAAAGGAAATAAGAAAAGATGATTATGTATCGGTGGTTTAACGTGTTCCTGATGATTTACGGAGCGGTGAACGGGTATGAAAGTCTGCATGCGAATACGAAAGTGTTGTTTTTCGCGATTTTAACGGCGGTGGGCGTATGGCTCGCGCTGGAATTGTTTCTCGGCTTCGGGCTGTATCGCATGGCGAAAAACAAGGGCATGGGCAAGCGCGCGATGGCGTTTATTCCGTTTGTGAATATGATTTACGCGGGGCGGCTTGCGGGCGATTGCGAATTTTTCGGTCAGCGCATGAAGCACACGGGCGTATTCGTGATGGTGGTGCAGATTCTGCTTTTTCTTGCGGGTGCGTTTACGATTTTCGTGGAAACTTCGCTGTATATGACGTATGTGCCCACCGTGATGAATAATTCGATCGTATTTCTGAAAGAAAACGGCGGTGAACCTACGGGAAGACTGGCGCGTTTCTTTATCACTTACGATAACGTATCCACGATGCTTTTATCAATTCTGGAACTTGCGTACACCGTTTTGCTTTTCATTATGGCTTCGGCACTGTACAGAAAATATGCGCCCTCTTCTTCGATGTTCCTTGCTTTTCTGGCGCTGTTCGTGCCCGTATCGTTCCCGATCGCGGTGTTTGCCCTGCGGAAAAAGCAACCCGTGGATTATGCGGATTATATCCGCAAAAAACGCGAGGCGTATTATCGCAGATACGGCGGCGGTTACGGGAATAATCCCTACGGAGGGAATCCTTACGGCGGCGGTACGTACGGATCGAGAAGCGACGGCGAGCCGTTTTCCGACGGGGACGCGGAGCGGAAACAGCCGGACGAGCCGTTTTCCGAATTCGGAGGATCTTCGGACGGCGGCAGCGGCACGGCGGGAAATTCGGCGGGCGGAAATACGGAAGGGAAAAACCAACGCGACGGTAAAGACGATTCGCCTTTTTCGGATATAGACGGCTGAAAAAAGCCTTTTTGCGCCGTTGTGCGCGGAATCCCGGAATAAACGGGAGAGTAAAGCGGAAAATTCGCAAAACGCGGCGTTTCCGCTTTTTTCGTGCGGCAAAATAAAAAACGTGCGGCGGAAAATTCTGCCGAAAGGCGCAAAACGGTTTACAGATTCTTTTCGGCGTGCTATAATAGAAATATAAATAAATGTTATAGCAGATCGCGGCGAAAAAAATAACGTTCCGCGAGCGGAAAGGGCGCGGAAAAAATGCCGCGATAACGGACGGCGCCCGAATGCGGAGGATAAAAAATGTATTCGGATAATATTTCGGCAATTGCCACGCCGCACGGAAAAGGCGGTATCGCGATTATAAGGATCAGCGGGAAAAATCCGCTGGAAATTGCCGGAAAAATGTTTTCGCCGCGCGGAAAAACGGCGGTGCGGGATTTTCAGCCTTATCGAATGTACCCGGGAGATATCGTCTGCGACGGATTTTCCGATTACGGATTATGCGTATATTTCCGCGCGCCGTATTCGTATACGGGCGAAGACGTGGTGGAATTTCAATGCCACGGCGGCGAAGGCGTTGCGGCGGGGATTTTAAAGCGGACGTTCGCGCTCGGCGCGATGCCTGCGGGTAGGGGTGAATTTACGAAGCGCGCTTTTCTGAACGGAAAATTATCCCTTTCTTCCGCCGAGGGCGTGGCGGATCTTATCAACGGCGAATCGGAAGCGGAGATCCGCGCGGGGTATCTTTTGTACAACGAACGGCTTACCGACCGCGTGCGCGCCTTGCAGGAACGATTGAAAGACGTGCTCGCCGCGATCGGCGCAAGCGTGGATTATCCCGAAGAAGACGTGGAAGAAGAGAGTCGCGACGAAGTGAAGAACGCGCTTTTTGAAGTGAAAAACGGCGTGAGCGTGCTGCTCGCGGGCTACGGCACGGGAAAGAAGATCAAATCGGGCGTTACGATCGCCATCTGCGGGAAGCCGAATACGGGGAAGAGTTCGCTTCTGAATCGCCTGCTCGGCTATGAAAAGGCAATCGTTTCCTCGAAGGCGGGCACTACGCGCGACGCCGTGGAAGGGGAAATCGAAATCGACGGAATCCGTTTCCGTCTGTATGATACGGCGGGCGTGCGCGAAAGCGGCGACGATATAGAAGCCGAGGGAATTTCCCGTGCGGAAAAACTGATTAAAAGCGCGGATCTGCGCGTTTTCGTGGCGGAAAAAGGCAAACCGTTTACGGAAGAGGACGCGCGGGTGCTGGAACTGGTGAAAACGGGAACGTATATCAAGGTGCTGAATAAAGCGGATCTTTCTTCCGATGAAACGGAAACGGACGCGGACGCGGTGGTCTCCGCCGCTACGGGCGAGGGGATCGAAACGTTGAAAAGGCTGTTTGTGGAGCGCGGCGTAGGCGAACAAAGCGAAAGCAGCGCGTTTCTGATCGAAGAGCGGCACTATCGCGCGTTAACCCGTGCGAAAGACGTTTTGAAAACCGCGCTTGCCGATATTTCTTCCGCGCCTCTCGATCTCTTGTCCGTCGCCGTTCAGGAAGCCTGGTCCGTCCTCGGCGAAATTACGGGCGAAACGGCTTCGGAGGCGATTGTGGAGGAGATATTCTCGAAATTCTGCGTGGGCAAGTAATCCCGTCCGAAAAACGGCGCATATCATTGTCGCACTATGTTTTCGCTCGGTCGTTTACGTATTTGTAAACTCCCGTCGCGAAAGCCTCGCGCTTCTCGATCTGCTTGTTTTTGAAACGGGATTATCGCGGGGAAGCGAAACCGGGCGGAAGAATGCGTCCGAAAAACGGCGCATATCATTGTCGCACTATGTTTTCGCTCGGTCGTTTACGTATTTGTAAACTCCCGTCGCGAAAGCCTCGCGCTTCTCGATCTGCTTGTTTTTGAAACGGGATTTTCGCAGGGAAGCGAACCCGGGCGGAGGAACGCGTCCGAAAAACGGCGCATAGTAGTGTCGCGCTGCGTTTGTATGGTAGGGCGAAATAAAGAGGGCAAAAGGAAAAGTAAAAAATGGTTAATCTTGATTTATACCGCGTGTTTTACGTGGTGGCGAAAAGAGGGAGTCTTACGAAGGCGGCGGAGGAATTATATATTTCTCAGCCCGCAGTTTCGCAATCGGTAAAGCAACTGGAAAATCAGTTGGGCGTGGCTCTTTTCAATCGTACGCATCGCGGCATGGAACTTTCCGAAGAGGGCGGAAAGCGCATTATCGACAGGGTGGAGCGTGCCTTACGCTTATTTGAAGAGGCGGAAAAAGAGGTGTGCGCGACAGGCGAAAACGGGAACGAGGAAATCAGAATCAGCGCGCCGGAAGAGGTGTTCAGATACGTTCTTGCCGAAAAGGCGGCGGCGTTTTCCCGAAAATTTCCCGCTGTGAAACTGCGCCTTTGCAAAGTGAAAGAAGAAAAACTGCACGAAGCGCTCGGCACGGGAAAAATCGACGTGGCGGTGAGCGGTAAGCCCTGCCTGTGCGACGAGTCCGTAGTGGCATATCCCACGGGAATATTGCTGGAAGAAGCGTATCTTGCAGGGAAAAAGTACGCGGAAAAATATGCCGTGTATTCCAAGAGCGGCAAAGGAAAGCCCGCTTCTTCCGTTCTGCCCAAAAATTTGCCGAGAATCGCTTTGGACGGCGACGACGAAAGCGGCGCGGCGGTGTCGGGCGTGGATGCGGAAACGGCGAAAGAACTTGCCGCAGCGGGGGCGGGCGTCGTGTTAATGCCGAAAATATTCGCGGCGAGGGAAATTGCGGAGGGCAAACTATTCGTTCTTCCGATCGAGCCTTCGATCCCCGCGGCGACAAAACCGCTGTTCGTTGCCGTCAACGAAAAATCGGAAAAAGAAAAACTGATTTCCGCGTTTTTATCGGTGACGCAACTTGGCAAACCCGTGTGATCGCGTTTGTTAGAGAAAAACGGGAACGATAACGTAAAGAAAACGCATGCGGAAAACCGCGCGAACGCGTAGAAACGGCGTGTGGAAAGCAGAAAGATTTTAAGGAAAACATATGGCAAAACCAAATCAGAGACTTCGTAATTTTTGTATCATAGCGCATATCGATCACGGGAAAAGCACGCTCGCCGATCGCCTGATGGAACGGACGGGGCAGGTTTCCAAAAGGGATATGGAAGATCAGTTGCTGGACAGCATGGATATAGAGCGCGAACGCGGGATCACGATAAAACTGACTCCCGTGAGAATGTTTTATACGGCGAAAGACGGGGAGGAATACGAATTTAATCTGATCGATACCCCGGGGCACGTGGACTTCACATACGAAGTCAGCCGTTCGCTCGCCGCATGCGAGGGGGCGATTCTTGTTGTAGATGCCACGCAGGGCGTGGAAGCGCAGACGCTTGCGAACGTATACCTCGCGTTGGAAAACAACCTTGAAATTCTGCCCGTCATCAATAAAATCGATCTGCCGAGCGCACGGGTGGACGAAGTGAAAAAGGAAATCGAGGACGTGATCGGGCTCGACGCGTCGTACGCGCCGTGCGTATCGGCGAAAGAGGGGCTGAATATCGACGATCTTCTGGAAGCGATACCGAAATATTTCCCCGCCCCCGACGGCGACACCGACGCGCCGCTGAAAGCGTTGATTTTCGATAGTTATTACGATAATTATAAGGGCGTGATTCTTTTTGTGCGGCTGGTGGACGGCGGCGTGAAAGTGGGCGACAAGATCAGAACGTTTTTATCGGAAAGCGTATACGACGTGACGGAAGTGGGCGTTTTCGCGCCGAATCTGTTGCCGCAGGGCAAACTTTCCGCGGGCGAAGTGGGGTATATCGCCGCTTCGATCAAATCGATACAGGATGTGGAAGTGGGCGATACGGTGACAAATGCGGATAATCCCGCAAAAGAGCCGCTTCCGGGGTACAAGAAGAGTCAACCCGTTGTATTTTGCGGCATTTATCCCCTTGACGGGAGCAAATTCGGGGATCTGAAAGACGCGATCATGAAATTGCAGTTGAACGACGCGTCTTTGATTTTCGAGCCCGATACTTCCGTAGCATTAGGTTTTGGCTTCCGTTGCGGATTCCTCGGGTTATTGCATATGGAAATTATACAGGAGCGCATCGAACGGGAATTCAATCTGGATATCATCACTACGGCGCCTTCCGTTTCGTACCGCGTGCACAAGACGGACGGTACGGAATTTTACGTGGACAATCCTTCGCATCTGCCTCCCGTTTCCGAAATCGAATATATGGAAGAGCCGATCGTAAAAGCGGATATTTACACGCCGCCCGATTATATGGGCGCGGTGATGGATCTGTGCAAAGAAAAACGCGGTGTATTCAAAAATATGACGTACGTGGACGAGCGTCGTGTGCGGCTGGAATACACGTTGCCGCTCAACGAGATCGTTTACGACTTTTTCGACGGACTGAAATCGCGGACGAAAGGCTATGCAAGTTTCGATTACGAGTTATCGGGGTACGAACGCTCGAAACTGGTGAAACTGGATATTCTTCTGAACGGCGAGGTGTGCGACGCGCTTTCTTCGATCGTATTCGAGGAACGGGCGTACGAGCGCGGGCGTACGCTTTGCGAAAATCTGAAAGACGCGATCCCCCGCCAACTGTTTGAAGTGCCCGTGCAGGCTGCCGTCGGGGGGAAAGTAATCGCGCGGGAAACGGTGAAAGCCGTGAGGAAAGACGTGCTTGCGAAATGTTACGGCGGCGATATAACGAGAAAGAGAAAGTTGCTTGAAAAGCAGAAAGAGGGTAAAAAACGCATGCGGAAAGTAGGCAGCGTGGAAGTGCCGTCGGAAGTGTTTATGGAAATTTTAAAGACGAATAAGGACTGAGAAATTTTCACGGATAAAACAGGAGAAAGAAAAATATCATGGCGGGAATTTATATACACATTCCTTTTTGCAGACAAAAATGCTCGTATTGCGATTTCGTTTCCTTTCCCGATAAAATCGGGTATGCGGAAGCGTATATGGCATGCGTGTACAAAGAATTGAAAATGCGCGGGGAGGAATTGAAGGGGCGCGTTTTCGATACGGTGTATTTCGGCGGGGGAACGCCGTCGTATATTCCGCCGAAACTCATTCTCGGCGCGATGAACCGCATAAGGGAGTGCTTCACTCTTTCGGAAAATCCCGAGATTACGCTGGAACTCAATCCCGGAACGATCGGCGAAGAAAAGGTGAAAATTTACGAAAAAGCGGGGATAAACCGTTTTTCGATCGGTTTGCAGACGGCGATCGACGAGCAACTGGAAGATCTGGGGCGGATTCACACGGCGCGGGATTATGTGTATGCGACGAAACTTTTAAAAGGTAAAAATTTCAGCACGGATATCATGCTCGGCTTGAAAAACCAGACGAAAGAGGATGTGAGAAAGACGGTGGAACTGGCAAGCGCGTGCGGCTCTTCCCATATTTCCATGTATGCGCTTACGGTGGAAGACGGCACGCCTATTTACACCGATTATCTCAACGGCGAACTTCCCGATTCCGACGAAGTGGCGGATTTATACGATTACGGGCGCGCTTTGCTTGCGGAAAAGGGGTATAAACGGTATGAAATTTCTAATTTCTGTAAGGAAGGCTTTGAAAGCCGGCACAATATGAATTATTGGCAGCGCGGCGAATATATCGGCATAGGGCTTGCCGCTTCTTCGTTTATGAACGGGAAGCGTTTTACGAATACGTTTAATCTCGACGATTATATGAAATGCGTGATTTCGGGATTCTTCCCCGCCGTGGATTGCGAAGAGGTGAGCGAAACGGACGCGAAATTCGAGAAAGTGATGCTTGCGCTTCGTACAAGCAAGGGATTGTCGCTTTCGGATTACAAAAAAGAATTTTCTTCCGATCTTGAAGAAGATTTTCCTTCCGCTCTTGCAAAAACGAGGAAATATCTCGACGAAGACGGGGATATAATAAGAATAAAGGACGAATATCTGTATGTGCAGAATCAGATACTGATGCCTTTTATGGAAGAACCGAGAGCGCGCGATTGATTCGCCTGTTTTTCGTTAAGCGCATGGAAAACCGCTGTTCAAAAGCAAAGGTTGATTTTCTCGCCCGATCGGTACAAAAAATGTAAAAACCATTCAAAAACGAAAAGCGGCGGAAAAGAAAACGGCGGTTTGTTGACAATCTTCCGCGCGTGTTATATAATTATATCATGAGAAATCAAGAAGACGGGCGACGTTTGCCGTCCTGTTCAAAGCAGACAAGGAGAGAGAAAAATATGAAATCGTATCGCGAAGAGTATGAAAACTGGCTGACGAATCCCGTGTTTGACGAGGAAACAAGAAAAGAAGTGGCTGCGATGAAAGACGAAAAAGAGATCGAAGACGCGTTTTACAGGCAGTTGTCTTTCGGTACGGGCGGCTTACGCGGCGTGATCGGCGCGGGCACGAATCGTATGAATATCTACACGGTGGGCAAGGCTTCGCAGGGTTTGGCGAATTTCATCAATTCAAAAGTGAAAAACGGAAGCGTGGCGATCGCGTACGACAGCCGCAGAATGTCGCCGGAATTCGCGCTTTCTTCCGCGTTGATTTTTGCGGCAAACGGAATCAAGGCGTATCTTTTCGAGTCGCTTCGCCCTACGCCCGAATTGTCGTTTGCGATACGCTATTATCACACAACGGCGGGTATTGTGATTACGGCAAGTCATAATCCGCCGCAGTATAACGGCTATAAAGCCTATTGGTCCGACGGGGCGCAACTTGTTCCTCCTTACGACGAACTCGTGATCGAAGAAGTGAACAAGATAGAAAATTATGCGGATATAAAGCGTATCGGCGAAGAGGAAGCAAAAGCGAAAGGACTTTTGCAGATTATCGGCAAAGAAACCGACGACGCGTATATCGCCGCGCTGAAAAAACTTGTGCTCGATAAAGACGTGATTAAGAAAATGGCGAAAGATATCCGCATCGTGTACACGCCGTTTCACGGAACGGGAAACGTTCCCGTAAGGCGCATGCTGAAAGAACTCGGCTTCACGCAGGTGTGGGTGGTGCCCGAACAGGAAGAGCCGGACGGTAATTTCACTACGCTCGATTATCCTAACCCGGAAGATCCGAAGGCTTTTACGCTTGCGCTTGCGCTTGCGAAGAAGGTGGACGCGGACATCGTGCTTGCCACCGATCCCGACGCCGATCGCCTGGGCGTATATGCGAAGGATACGGCGACGGGCGAATATATGACGTTCACGGGAAATATGAGCGGTCTGCTTATCTGCGAATACGAACTTTCGAGAAAACGCGAAATGGGGCTGTTGCCCGAACCGAGAGAAAACGGCGCGCTCGTCACTACGATCGTTTCGTCGAATATGGCGTTTGCCATAGCGAAAGAATACGGGATTACCGCGATCGAAGTGCTTACGGGATTTAAATATATCGGCGAGCAGATTAAAAATTTCGAGGAGGCGAAAGCAGCCAACGGCGGAAAATACGACGCGAAAAAAGGCGCGTACGAATATCTCTTCGGTTATGAAGAAAGTTACGGATGCCTTGTTGGCACGCATGCGCGCGATAAAGACGCCGTAATGGCTGTCACCGCGCTGTGCGAAGCGGCGGCGTATTATAAATCGAAGGGGATGACCCTTTGGGATCAGATGCAGGCGATGTATAAGAAATACGGGTATTTTAAAGAATCGCTGGAAACGATTTCTTTGCCCGGAAGCGAGGGCGCGGCGAAGATTACGGAAATCATGAACGGGCTGCGTGCTTGCCCGCCCGAAAATATCGGCGGAGAAAAGGTGCTTGCCGCCCGCGATTATCTTTCGGGTGAACGTTTCGATACGGTGACGGGAAAGAAAGAAAAACTTACTTTGCCGAAGAGTAACGTATTGTATTACGAACTGGAAGAAGCCGGCTGGTGCTGTGCGCGCCCTTCGGGAACGGAACCGAAAATCAAATTTTATTTCGGCGTAAAAGGATATGATGCGGAAGACGCCGCAAGAAAAGTGGCTGCATTGAAAAAAGGCCTGATGTCGTTCGTGAAAGAATAATTCGGTTTGAGTATATATAAATCGCCGTTCCGGATATCGTTATTTTTAACGTATCGGAACGGCGTAATTTTTTTAACGGCGGATGTCGGGCGCAAGACTTGCACTTGCTTTTTTATGACGTCTGCCGTCTTTCCATAAGGAGTTTTGCCCGACATATATAATATAGTAAAAACAGACTACGCCTTTTCCGACGTAATCTGTTTTACGAAACGAGATATAAAAGTATAGTTATGGCGTAAAGAGGGTATAAAACGAACACTCACGATATTTGCTTTCATTTTTTTTCTCCCGTTTTTTCTATTCGACAAAGAAGAAATAAAATTCCTTTCTTTTTCGTTCCGTCCTTTGTCAAAAATTATAAAACGAAAAAAAATAAAAAAAATTTTAAAAAAGTGGTAAAAAACAGTTGACAAGGCATATATAGGTGTGG
>CAJKUC010000022.1 GCA_905203015.1 uncultured Christensenella sp.
TTTTAATATCAGATTCCAATAATAACGAAAAATATATTAAAGCTATTGAGAGTGATGTTGAAGATCAAAAAGTATCTGTAGACTATTATCTCTCTGAAAGCAAGAAAAAAGAAATTGTAGATACATTAGTTCAAGGAAAGACTGTTATAGAGAAAAAGGGCAGCGAAACTTATGATCAATATAATTTTTCAAGGTATGTTTTAAATATATTATTAAAAGACATTATTAGCGGGAAACGTGGCAAGTTTCACAAGCTATTTGATAAATATTTGACGGTAGAAATGCTTGATGAAATAAAGAATCGATTTAAGAATAATCCATGCGTGCAAGACGATATAACTACAACGCCAGATCAGATACAAACTGTAGATAATGAAATTAAAATATCTCAAATTAGCTACCCTGAAAAGATTAGTTATACAAATGTTCTGTCGTTTTTAATGAAACTCCATAAGTTGTTCAACTGGGATAAGTATGAAAGTAAGCGGGATATAGGGAAAGAATCATGTTTAAAGTATTATGCCGTTATTTTACAGCAGTGGATGCTCGGGCTCGGCGTGAAGCAGATTATAGATGAAACAATAAAGTTTCATCAAGATACACATGAGATTTTCACTGACGGAAAGGTTGTTCCTTATATAGACAATGTTGAACAACGAAACTATCTTATTAATGATGTGTTGGACACGCTTGAAAGAATTGTTCAATTTAAAATAAAGAACTATTTTTTGAAATTTACCGAAAGAAAAATAGCAAATAATCAAGAATTAAAAGGAAATGACTGGTATGAATATGTTGAATATGGAAGCTGTAACAAGGTAGTTGTTTATTTGCAAAAAATAGGTTTTACGAGAGAAAGTGCAATCTACATATATTCTCAGCATAAAGACAAAATAATCATTAAAGACAATATGATTGTAGAATTAAAAAGTAGCCTATTAAAATGCCCCAAAATTTCTGAAGAGGCACAAAGAGTTAAGTATAATTACAGAAATCTGTTCAATGAATAATAGTAAGCATAAATGTTGGGCTGGTGTAATGGTGTAGCTATTTCGTATTAGAAAGCCATATTAGCCGCTCAAAAAAGATGCGCGGCGCAAAAAGCCTGATTTTATCAGGCTTTTTTGCTGCAAAAAACACGAAAATTCAAAGGGTATTTTCATAGATGCCTTTTGGATTTGTACTGATCTGAACTCCCGTGCTCTTATATTACATAAAAATTCAGGCGTATAGCGTAAAAACTATACGTCTTTTTTGATGCCAAAATTAGGAGGATAAAAATATGGATTTAACAGAAAAATTGAACCTTATAGGTTATTTTTTGACGAAGAAGTAAGAGTAAATTTTTACGAGGATAATCAAACCGAACAGCGCGCGAAACATAGAACAAATGATAAGGCTACACACGCCCGAAGAACTGAAAGAAAAACGGGTAGCGGAATTGACGATATTCGACATAGACAAAGCCCTTGCAAAAATTCCCGTAAGCCGTACTTATGTGTACGTTCGGCAGGTGTGGCACTCGGCACTTGTAAAGGCTTGCCGCTACGGAATAATACGGCAAAACCCCGTAGATTTGTGCGAACGCGTAAAATACAAGAAAAACAAGGGAAAAGCCTTGACCTACGAAGAACAGCGAGCACTGATAAACCGCCTTGAAAAAAGCCGATATAAGTGGCTGATACTGTTTTATATGTACACGGGAACGCGGCGAAACGAAGCAATCGCGCTTGAATGGAACGACATAAACCGCACGGAAAAATTGATACAGATAAAAGGCACGAAAACGGAAACGAGCGCGCGCAACATACTTTTAACAGACGAAGTAGAAACAATCTTAAACGGACAGAAGAAGCAGAACGAAGAACGCGGAATAAAGGGCAAGCGCGTATTTCCGTATTCGGCGCAACAGGCAAGCCGCCATTTCAAAACGTTATGCCCGAATCACCATTTGCACGAACTGCGGCACACGTTTATAACACGGTGCGCGGAAAGCGGCGTAAACGTGAACGTTTGCCAACAACTTGTAGGACACGCAAGCGCGGATATGACAATAAACGTATATACGCACGTAATGGACGAATTCAAAAGAAAAGAAGCGGCGAAATTTTCGCTTTTTCCTACGTTCTGAACACTCCGAAAAGCGCAAAAAATAACCGCGTAAAAAATCGTGTGTAGGGGAAAACGGGCAAAAAACGGCAAAAAATAAAAGGGTTTCAAAATGGCTGAAACCCTTTAAAACGCTGGCGCAGAGAAGAGGATTTGAACCTCCGGTAAGCGATTAACCTACACACGATTTCCAATCGTGCTCCTTAAACCACTCGGACATCTCTGCATTTTTAATTTATCCGTTCAGGCTAATACTTGCCAAACAGCCTTATTATATTACTTTATTTTTATCGAAAAAGCAAGCGTTTTTATGCCGTTTTCAAAAAATAGTGCGAAAGAATTTTAATTTTTAAAATCGTTGCCGCGTAATTATGGGGTAAAAGGTATGTTTACACAAATTAAAAATCAAGGCGCTGGATTTTTATTTTTGCGTATAGCAATCGCATGCCGCGCCGTTTTTTAAAAACCCCGTATCGGAGCATTTTTTGCAGCGGAAAGCGGGGCGAAGATCCGCTTCCGTAAGATTGACGGAGGCGAGCATCATACGGCGTTTTTTCAGCATATCCGCTTTTTTCACCTGCAAAGCGGGAAGCGACGACGCGTCGAAAATTTCCGCTTTGGCAAGGTCGATTTCCATTTGAGAAAGTTGTTTTTCGTTTTCCGTAAAGCCTTCAATCCGATCGGCGATCGCCCGATTTTTTTCCGCGGAAGCAATGGCTTTTTCCCGAAGCGCCGCATAGTATCTTTCCCTTGCGCTTCGTTCGTCTGCCGCGAGAACGGCGGGGGAAACGAAACGATTCGTTGCCGTTTTTGTGGCGGAAGGAGCAGTTGCTCCCGAAATACTTGCGGCGATTTCTTCTTTGGCGAGGGCTTCGGGCGTGAAGATGTTTTCCCGTTTCCATTCGGACAAAATTTTGTTCATATACGGCACGGGGGAGGCGGAAGCGGCAGAGCGTTTTGCCGCTTCTTCGATCATTTCAGGGTTGAAATTCCAGCCTCGCCACGTTTCGATCAGCGCGAGATTCGCGGGGGTCTTTTTCAGATTTCCGCATACGTTCCGCAGTTGTTCAAACAATTTCAGATCGTCGTTTTTCGTCTTGAGGTATTCCCGCACGCTTTCCGTATTCACCATGCCTTGCGCGAATAATTTTTCCACAAGGGAATCAAGCGCGGAAAAATCCGTGAGATTGTATTTGAAGCAATAGCCCGCAAGATCGCACAGACTTTCTTCTTCAAAGCCGTAATTATACCATTTTTCCGCATATTCGTCTACGTACGCGGCGGGGTTTTCCACCTTTGCGCCGAGTTTGCGCGCGATTTTATATACGACGGCGGTGAGATTTTCGCGTTGCGTCAGATATTCGTCCGCTTCTTTTTCGTCTGTTTTTCCGCGCGAATACAATTCCGTAAGTACGCCGTCAAGCCCGCGCATCGTTCCTTTTTTAAGATGTTTTGCGGCCGCTTTGATCGCGCCGAACGAAAAACCGTATTCGTCGGTCCATTTCGCAAACAAAGAATAATCCGATTCGTCGGGGGCACCCTGAATTTTCATCGCGGCAAAAAGGGCAACCACTTCTTTTTCGTGGGCGTTGTAGGAAGAAAGGGCTTTTTCCACCTGTTCGTAGGTACAGAGTCCTTCGCGGATAAATTTTTTCGCTTTATTGAATATGTATGCGGGGGATACGGCTTCTCCCTGTTTTGAAATGCAGTATTCCGCTATCAGCAGCAACGCCTGCGGTTGCATTTCGTTTTCGTCGAGAAACTGCATGTATTTTACGCTTTGCGCGTAGCCCACGTCTTTGCCGATTTTGCTCATTTTACGAAGCAATTCTTTATTGAAATCCGCATAGCGCGCGTAGTTGATTCTCGTAGGTCTGCCCGTCGCGCTGCGTACGGGGAGGTAAGAAACGGAGAACGGCTCTTTCGATACGATTTCCACAAGATCGTAATTTTCCCAGAAACAAAAGGCGTCGCGTATTTTGTCCTCGCTTGTTTTCAGCACTTCCGCCAAAGACGCAAGCGAAAAATCGGAAGCGGTACTCTGGCACAAAAACAAACCGTATAAATACACTTTTACGAAAAATCCGTCGGCTTCGGGCATATATTTCGTGAGAAAACGATTTTCGATCAGAGTGTAGTCGTTTTCGGTATATTCTTTTGAAAAGGAACAAAATGACATGCTTTATCTCCTCGTCGCTCCGATTTTTGACGGAAAACGAATTTTTGGCGAAAAATTTTCTTTTTCTTTTCCGTTTGGTTGCTTTCCGCGAAGAAATGTTGTATAATAGCGTATAAGCGGAAATACGGATTCTGCGCTTTTCGTCGACCGACAAAAGCCGTGCCGACGGGAAAAGTATGATCATTATATCCTTTTTTCGTTGAAAAAGCAAGGTTTTCCGCTTATCTTTCTTTAAAAACGTCCAAAATATTTTTCGGCTTTACCCGTATGTAAAAAACGTTTCGCAAACGGTGCTTTTTACGCGACGATCTGCCGTTACAAAAACAAAAGGGCGTACGGTCAGGTAGAATATGATATTGAGTCCCGTGACAATCTGGAAAAAATTCGATCTTACGCAACCGACGGAGCCGACGATTGAAAACGTCGGAAAATCGGCGGCGGGTTTTTCCGTATGGCATTTACGCTTCGGCGGACACAGGATAGAAGACGGCGAGCGGGTGGATATATCCGCGCGTTTTTCCCGCCCGGACGGGGAGGAAAAAGTGCCGGCTCTGTTGCTTTTGCCCGACGCGGGAGAAGATTCCGACGAACTTTCCGATTATTTCGTATCGCGCGGATATGCCGTGATCGTGCCCGATTATTACGGGAAAAGATCTGCGGAGCATACCGTTTCGGACGGCGATTTTCACGGCGCGGAAAACGACGATAAAGGCGAAGTTGCGGAAGCCCGAGAAGAAGATTCGTGCGAAAAGGCAAGCGACGCGGGCAACGAAGAAGCGCAAACGGAAGATGCAGCCGAAATCGTAGATTACACCGTTTATCCCGCCGAAATTTCGTATGCGAATTACGAATTTTCGGGCGCGCTCGATCGGCTGGAAAGCGATAACGCGGAAAAAAGTTGCTGGATGGAATGGGCGTACGTTGCTTTGTATGCCGCGGAATATCTGAAAACACGCGAGGATATAGGAAAAATCGGTGTGGCGGGCGTTCGGCTCGGCGGAGAGATCGCCTGGATGACGTTGCTTTCGCCCGATATATCCTGTGGCGTTGCGATCAATGCGATCGGCTGGCAAAGTCATTTGTCTTCGCCGAAATACGGCGGGGCGATTCTCTCTTCCGCGGGAGAAGAAGCGGAAGCGGTGAGAAGTTTTATAGCGGGGGTGGAAGCGGAGTCTTACGCGCCGTTCGTGCATTGCCCCGTGCTGATGTGCTGTTCGATGGAAGATCCGTATTTCGATTGTGATCGCGCGTACGATACGTTCGTGCGGCTCGGAAATCCCGAAGGCAGTGCAATCGTGTATTCGGCGGACAGCGGCGGATGTATCGGTCCGAACGCGCTTATGGATATAGGTCTGTTTCTCGAACGCAATCTGAAAGGCAGAGAAATTTATATTCCGAAGCCCGTCACGCTTACGGTGACGGCGGAGCGAAACGGCTCGATCGGATTTGTCGCTCTTGCCGATCCCGACGCGTTGGTGAAAAGCATTTCGATTTATTATGCCGAAGGTAGAAGCGGGCAGAATTCTTTACACCGCGCCTGGCAATGCGTGAAAAAAGCGGGGGAGACGGAAATTAAAGATAATCGCGTTTCCTGTACATGCGAGCCGTTTGCGGGTGCGGAATACGCGTTTGCTTACGCTTCCGCGGAGTTTATCAACGGCTTTAAAACCGTGTCGCCGGTGCTTGGGAAAAAACTTGAAGTGAAAAACGCGAAAGCGGTGAAATCGAGGGTGATTTCGGGCGGCGAGAAAGACGGCTTCGGCGTTGCGGATTATAAAGACGAATCGATCGGCGGCATTTTCCTCGAAAGGGAAAGCCTGCCTGAAATCGCAACGGGGTACGGCGGAATAAAGGGCGTTTGTTCTTCGGCGGGAATCCGCACCTATCGCATCAGTTCGCCGCGTTTCGAGGCGGAAGAGGGCGCGGCGCTGAAAATGGATCTGTATTCCCGTGCGGATACGGAAGTGAAAATCACCGTGGAAACGGGAGATAGGGAAGGCGGCGGATATTCGGTGCTTGTGCCCGTGAAAGGCGGCGGAAAGTGGAAGCGGGTGATTCTTCGCCCCGAAGAACTGAAAGACGAAAAAACGGGCGCGCCGCTGAAAAGTTTTTCCGAAGGTGTGTCGATTGCAATCCGTCCGCAGAACGAAGACGTAAAAGTGCCCGTGGCGAACGTTTTGTGGCTGTAGAAAAGTATCGCAAGACAGCAGCGGAGAGGTAAGGCAAGGCCTTGCCGATATTCGCGGCAGTGCAAGAAAGGACGGAACGGAAAGAAAAGATGAAAGAAGAGTACGGAACATATGGATTCGCTTCGGCGGGAATGGACGATTCTCCGCTGTACGAAGAAATATATCGGGAGAAAGAAAGGCGGGGAAACGTTCGTTTTTTTGCCTGGATTTTCGCCTTATTGTTTGCCGTATTCTGCTTAAGGTTCGCCTTTGTTTCCAATTTCGCGCGTATCGACGTTTCGGGTTCTTCGATGTATCCCACGCTGAAAGATCGTGATATTCTTCTGATGCGCTACGCGGGGGAAGCGGAGCGCGGTGACGTGATCATCGTGGACGTACGACAATACGATTTCGTCGGAGCGGACAGGCAGCCCGTATCGTTTCTGATCAAACGTCTGATCGGAATAGAAGGGGACCGGATCAAAGAAGAAGAGGGAAAGATACTGATATCCACGGCAGAAGAACGTGAAAAAGGCAATTACGCCTACGAGCCTCTGGAAAGCCAGCCCGAGGGAATTTCGTACGAACTGAAAGGCTTTGAATACGAAGTGGGCGAGGGGGAAATTTTCTTCCTCGGCGACAATACGAGAAACAGTATCGACAGCCGCTATAAGCAGGGCGCGTCGCATCTCGACGGACTGTATAAAAAGACGGATATTTACGGTATAGTACCGCAATGGTCGATCGACCACAGAGCGTTTCTCGAAATTTGGACGAAACTGTTTTCCTCCGGAGGAAACGGCGGAACGTAAGGCGAAGCGGTGCGTAAAATGCGGAATTAAGGCAGTGCGCGCAACGTTCCCGTAAAGACGATCGGCGGAGAAGACGGAAAAAAGAAAAGCAAAAAACAGCGCGGAAAAAACATCTGCGGCTAAATATAAGGAGTGAAACCGAAAATGCAAAGAGTGTATACCGACGAAGATTTCAACGACGCGGCAGATCAGAGGAAGCGCGTCGCGCGGGTGTTCTGGATCGTGCTGGCAATGTATATCGCGCTTGCCGTAGCGTCGTTGATTTATTATACGTCGTTGCCATACAAAGATAAAATGCAATCGTTGCCGAAGACGGTGATGTTTATTTCCACCGCGCTTTTCGTGGTGTTTCTGTTCCTGTATATGGGAATCAAATACCATCGGATCAATAAATATTATAAAATGGTGTATTACCTTTCCGAGGGATTGAAAAACGTGGAAGAGAACTATTTCGTCGGATTTGAACTCAACGATCTGCAGAAGGACAGCGTGGACGCAATCTCGTGCGTTTTCAGAACGTGGAGTTACAAGAAAAAAGAGTGGATGCGCCGCGAAGCGTACTGGGACGTGGAAAAACGTCTGCCGCCGTTTGAAAAGGGAGACCTTGTAAAATACGTGGTGCAGAGCAATTTCATCGTGGCGTACGAAATCGAGGAAAAAGCCGAAAAGCAGGAGAATGAAAACGAAGCGGTGACGTTGCCCGCCGTCGGCGAGGAAAAGCCCGTCGTTTTCTGAAAAAACGTTTTGAAATATTTCCTGCCCGCCGTAAGCCGAAAAGACGGCATTACGGGCAAATCGGCGGCAGATGAAAACAATTTCCGAAACAGTAAAAAAATCAGCGTAAGGAGCGAAAAACATATGGAAAGAAACGAAGTGGAAGAAAAATACCGTTGGAACGCGGAGGAGATATATCCTTCGTACGAGGCGTGGCAGAAAGAGAAAGAAGAGACGGAAAAAAAGTACGTCGATTTCGATTATTCCGGAAAGTACAAGGGAAAACTCGGAGATAAAAAAGCCTTGCTCGACCTTTTCGCTTTCGAGAACGAAGGCATGAAAAAGGTGGAGAAACTCTATTTGTACGCTTCGATGAAGCGGGACGAGGATCTGAGAAACGCGCGTTATACAAGCGCTGTGGCGCAGATGCAGTCTCTGGTGACGAAACTGATGGCGGCTACGGCGTTCGTCGAACCCGAACTTACGGCGTTGCCCGAAGAAAAACTGAAAGAATATATCGCGGATAAAGATTTCGCCGATTACGATTATATGCTGACGAAGATCGATAAATCGAAAAAGTACGTGCTTTCGGAAGGCGAGGAAAAATTGCTGGCGATGGCTTCGGAAGCGACGGACGGATATAATTCCGTATTTTCGATGCTCAATAATGCCGATCTTAATCTTACGGAAGCGAAATTTCAGGGCAAAACGGAAAAGATTACGCACGGCGGCTACGGCGTAGTGCTGCATCGGGGTAACGCGGAAGAGCGAAAAGAGTGGTTTGAAAAATATTACGCCGCGTATATCCGTATCATTCACGCATTGGCGCAGACGTATTACGGAAACGTGAAAAAAGACGTGTTTTTCTGCCGCGCGAGAGGGTATGAAAGTTGCCTTTCCATGGCGTTGCACGGCGAAGACGTGCCCGAAATCGTATACAATAATCTGATTTTTTCGGTGAACGATGCGTTGCCGACGATGCACCGTTATATCGCGTTGCGGAAAAAAGTACTCGGGCTGAAAGAGCAGCACATGTACGATATTTACGCTCCGCTGGTGGAAAACGCGGATCTGTCGCTTTCGTACGAAGAAGCCTACGATCTTGTGGTGGAAGGGCTTGCGCCTCTCGGCAAAGATTATCAGGCGCTTCTTCGCAGGGCGAAAGACGAACGCTGGATCGACGTATGCGAGACGGAAGGCAAAAAGAGCGGCGCGTATTCCACGGGCGCGTACGAAACGCATCCTTACGTACTTTTGAATTATCAGAAAACCACAAACGAGATCTTTACGATCGCGCACGAAATGGGTCATTCGATCCATACGTATAAATCTTCGGCGGCGCAGCCTTACACCAAAGCGGATTATACGATTTTCCTTGCGGAAATCGCCAGCACCGTAAACGAAGTGCTGCTTTTGAAATATCTGCTCGGCAAAGCCACGGATAAAAAGACGAAGAAATATCTTCTGAATTATTACATGGATATGATCCGCGCCACGCTGTTCCGTCAAACGCAATTTGCCGAATTCGAGCAGATCGTGCATAAAAAAGCGGAAGACGGCGAGCCGCTCACCGACGAAAATCTGTGCGCTACGTACTACGATCTCAATAAGAAGTACTACGGCGACGCGATCGTTCACGATAAAGAAATCGCCTACGAATGGGCGCGTATCCCGCATTTCTATCGTTCGTTCTATGTGTACAAATATTCTACGGGAATCATTTCCGCAATCTCGATCGCGCATCGCGTGCTCACCGAGGGCGAAAGCGCGGTGCAGGATTACTTTAAGTTCCTTTCGGGCGGCTGTTCCACTGATCCCGTGTCCATTCTGAAATGGGCGGGCGTGGATCTCACTACGAAAGCGCCTTTTAAGACGGCGATGAAAGAATTTGCCGACGCTCTCGACGAATTTGAAAAACTCTGCGATTAACGCGGCATAAAAAACGAAAAAAAACGGAAAAAAAGAAGCGAACCAGCGCGGCAGGCGATCCCTGCCGCGTAAGGCGCGCTCTTCCGGCTTTTTCGGAATAAAACAACGAAAAACAACGGAAGGAGCAAAAATCCGTGAGAAAACACGGAGGGAAAAAAGGAGAAACGAAAGTATGGCTGCGACGAACGTAATGCCGCACAACCGCGACGCCGAAATGGCGCTTTTAGGGTGCATGCTGATCGATAACGAAACGGCGGCGGATATAGTGGAGCCGCTGAAAGAAGAGGATTTTTATCAGGAATCCAATCGTTACGTGCTGACGGCGATGAAGCACGTGTTTTCTTCGCGTAAGCCGATCGATCTCGTTACTCTTTCCGATCAACTGGAAAGCGAGGGAACGCTGGAAAAGGCGGGCGGAATTACATATCTCACCGAACTTGCGCAGATCACGCCGTCGGCGGCGAATTACAAATCGTATTTCGATATCGTGAAACGCGATTCGCTCTCCCGCAAACTGATCCGCGCTTCGCAGCAGATCATTCAGGCTTGCGCTTCTTCCACCGACGAAAAAGGAACGCTTGCGTTCGCGGAAAAATCCATTTACGATATTTCGCGGCAGACCGACAGATCTTCCTTGCAGGGCATGCAGGAAGGGAACGTAGTGGACGGCGTGCTGAAAAAATTCGAGTCGCTTTCTTTGGATAAAAACGCCTATCGCGGCGTGGAAACGGGTTTCCGCCGCTTGGATCAGATGACGAACGGCTTGCAAAAATCCGATCTTATCGTACTTGCCGCCCGCCCCGGTATGGGAAAGACGTCGTTTTCGATGAACATCGTGGAACACGCCGCTTTATGCAAAGGCAAAGTGTGCGCGGTGTTCTCCCTCGAAATGCCCCGTTCGCAGATCGTGCAAAGGCTTTTATGCTCGTATGCGAACGTAAGCATGGGAAAGGCGCTTTCGGGAAATCTTGCCGCAAACGACTGGAAAAAACTGATCGACGCGGCGGAACGGCTGAAAGAAGCCCAGATTTACGTGGATGATTCGTCGAGAGTGACTCCTGCGGAAATCGAATCGAAATGCCGCCGTTTAAAAGCAAAAACGGGCGCGCTCGATCTGATCATGATCGACTATATTCAGTTAATGTCGGGCGGTTCGTCTACGCTTGCGGGGCAGGAAAACCGTCAGCAGGAAATCGCTTCGATCACCCGAGATCTGAAAATCATGGCAAAGGAACTGGAAGTTCCCGTCATCGCTCTTTCGCAACTTCGTCGTATGCAGACGAAAGAGCCGCAACTTTCTGACCTTCGCGAATCGGGGGCAATCGAGCAGGACGCCGATATCGTTATGTTCATATCGAGGCCCGAAGCGATCGCCACGAAAGAAGAACTGGAAAGCGGAAAGATCGTGAAGGGCGCTGCGGAAATCATTATCGCCAAGCACAGAAACGGCGAACAGGGGCGTATCCAACTGAAATTCATCGGCGAATCCACGAAATTCGTGGATGAAGACGCGGAAAACCGCCCCGAAGAACCGCCGCAATTCGGCAGACCGAGATCGTTCGAGGAAGAGGACGACGTTTTGAAAGAGGCGGGATTCAACGCGCCTCCGCCCGAAGAGGAAGAACCGCCGTTCGACATGTAACCAACCGTGCGACGGGCGGGCGAAAAGTGCGTACGGAGAGAAAGGCGCGAAGAGATGATTACGCGGATAGAATCAATTAACGAACAATCGCTGAAAGAAGCGAAAGAAATAATTTTCGGCGGCGGCGTGGTGGCGATTCCTACGGAGACGGTGTACGGATTAGGCGGCAACGCGTTTGACGACGACGCGGTGAAACGTATTTTCGAGATAAAGGGGCGGCCGAACGACAACCCCCTGATCGCTCATGTACATAAAGATTACGATCTTTCAAAGATCATCGATTACGATCCGCCGTTCGCGCCGATTCTGCGCCGTGCGTTTTTGCCCGGGCCGCTCACCATCGTGTATCCTTCTACGGGGAAGGTGTCGCCGCGCGTATCGTGCGGGCTGAATACGCTTGCGGTGCGTGTGCCTTCTCACGAGGGCGCACAGGCGTTTTTACGCGAGACGGATATTCCGATCGTCGCGCCGTCGGCGAATTTATCGAAGCACGTTTCACCCACGTCCGCCCGGCACGTATTCGACGATTTCAACGGAAAAATACCTTTGATTCTCGACGGGGGCGCATGCACGGGCGGGATCGAAAGCACCGTGGTGGACGTGACGGGAGACGTGCCCGTGATTCTGCGCCCGGGGCTTGTTACGTGCGAGATGATTAAAGAAGTATGCGGTGCGTGCGAGGTGTACGCGCCCGATCTGAAACCGGGCGATAAAGCGAAAAGCCCGGGGATGATGTATAAGCATTACTCTCCGAAATGCGAGACGATGATTTTTCCGTGCGACGGGGAAGCGCAGGCGATTTCGGCATATATAAAACGGGCGGATGAGGGAAAACGCGTATATTTTCTGTGCGAACACGTATCGGCGGTAAATTTGCGCGAAAAAGGATATAACGTACTTGATCTCGGCGCGACGGATCGGGAGATGGCGGCGAATCTTTTCGCATTGCTCCGCGAAGCGGAACATGTGGCGGATTCTCTGATTGCGATCGAGCCGAAACAAAAAGACGGCGTAATGCCGGGCGTGCTCAATCGACTGAGAAAAGCATGCGCTTCCGTGGATATTCCTCACTGAAAAAGGCAAATAAGCGAAGAGCGGCAAAGCGCAAATCAAGCGAGAACAATTCTGCGAAAAATAAAAAGGAGAACGGCGTAAAAACGCAGGCGTATAATCGGAAAAACGGGAGAACGAATCGGAAATGGCGAAAACGAAAATAAAAAAAATAGTGTTTGTGTGCACGGGAAACACTTGCCGTTCTCCGATGGCGGAAGCGGCGTTTGCCGAGGAGATCAGGCGCAAAAATCTTCCAGCCGTGGCAACGTCGGCGGGAATCAAGGTGTCGCCCGCCGAAAGGGATCTGAATCCGAAGGCGCTTTTTGCTCTGCAAAGTCACGGGCTGGATCTTCCGTATTTTTCTTCCACTTCACTCACGAAAGAAACGCTGATGACGGCGGATATCATCATATGTATGACGCGGCAACAGCGGGATCTGCTGAAAGAAGCAAGGCAACGTTTCGCGGCGGAAGAAGGGAAAGCGAGAATCAGAAACAATGCGTTTTGTTTTTTCGATCTCACGGGGAAAGACGTGCCCGATCCTTACGGCAAAAGCGAAGAGGAATATTTAAAAACGTTCGATGCTATCGTGGAGGCGTTTCCCGCAATCGAAGAAAAATGGTTTGCGAAAAAGCCGCGTTCTTCGGAAAAAACGACGGAAAAAGGAGCAATTGCCGCGCATAAAAAACGCACGCCCGCCAAACGAGCGAAAGGGGCGGCAAAAAAAGTCTCGGCAAAGAAAAGCGCGATGAAACGAGCGTCGGCAAAGCCGAAAACGAAACCGAAGACAACGAAGCCGAAAGCAAAAACGGGAACTACGGCGCGCCGCGGCGGAAATTCCGTGAAAAATGCGGCGAAAAGCGACGGCATAAACGATAAAACCGTGAAAAACGCAAAAAAAATGGCGGAGCCGCAGGAGAATACGCCGAGAAACGCTTGACAAGTTTGAAAAAGAAGAATATAATATCGGTATACACAGTATAACAATCGATTTGAAAAAGGCAAGATAGTCGCGAGATTATTACGCAAAACTACAGGGACTTACTAAGTCAGCCAGTTACCAAATTACTTTATCGGAAGTAGTTTGGTATTTTTTTATGCAAGAATACTTTACAAAGGAGAAAGAACGATGAAAAAGATCCGTAAAAATACTTTTTCCGTGCTCGTCGCGGCGTTGTCGATCGTGCTCGCGCTGATCACTGTCGTGTACGCCGTCGTTCTTTTCTCTTTCCGCGTAGACGGAAAAATCGACGGAAACACAGATACGATAAACAGCGAAAAACTGCTGAACCTGGAAGTGACGGAAACGTCGGTATCTTTCGCGAAAGCGGGCGAAGAGGGCAGAAAAAACATTTCGCTTACGGTGAAAAACGATACGAACGTGAATATCGCGTACAGTTTCGGGTTATCCGCCGATAACAATTCGCTTACTGAATCGCAGTTTTCCGTACTTGCTGGCGCGGTGCTGGTGTATTTCGACGGCAATTTCGAGGGAACGCTTTCCTCGTTGATTCAAAACGGCGAAAAAATATTCGATAACGGCTACGTGATGGCGAAAGGCGATAAAACGCGTACGCAAAGCCACGTTCTTTCGCTGGAATTGCATATCGCTACGGAACAATCTCTTCTCGGCAAAGAATTCGGCGTGCGCGTCACGACGTACAGCCGCAACGCGAATTATGCGAATACGATCCTCGTTTCCGACGAAACGGGCTTTTTGCGCGCGGCAGACGATATAAACAGCGGCTTGCTTTCTTCCTCGGAAGACGGAAAAACGGCGGAAAAAATTACGATCGCTCTTGCGGACGATATTACGCTGACTTCTGCCGTAACGCTGAAAAACGCGGCGGATATAGATCTTTGCGGGCATAAACTCGCGCTTGCCGCGGATCTTACGCTTACGGGCGAGGGAACTTATACGCTTCGCTCTTCGTTGCCTGCGGAATACGATTCCGTGGATGGAAACGGCGCTATCGTAATGAATAACGCGAAAGGCGTTCTGGAAATCAAAGATTTTTACGCGAAAAACAAAGCCGCGGTGAACGCGGGAAAACTTTATGCCGCAAAAGCAAATTTGTCCGCATTCGATTCCGAATCGGCGGCGGTACTTCTTGCGGCACATGCGAAAAACGCGCTTGCTTACGGCGCGCAGGCGGGAATCGGCGTGGATTTATTCGGCGCTCTTTCGTGTTATGCGGAAAAAATTTCCGTAACGGCGGACGAAAATTGCACGTACGCAAACGGCATACTCACCGTAAAAGAGCGCAGCGGCGTGGCGGTTTCCGTGCTGAAAATCGGCGATACCGAGATAAAATTTAAAGCGATCGGCGGGGAAGAAGACGCCGTTTTCGCTTCACTGCTCGCAAACGAATTGAAATATATTCCCGATACCGTGAGCGGCGACGCGATCGTGTACGATTTGTTTCTGCCGAAATATATTCCCGCGAAAAACGCGACGATCGAATGGACGAGTTCCGACGAATCCAGCGTTACCTCCGACGGAAAACTTGCCGATACGCTGAAAGAAAACACCGTGGTGACGTTGTACGCGAAAATTACGATCGGCGGAAAAACGTACACTCATTCTTTCACGTTCAGGGTGACGAGCCAGACGCGAGAGACAAAATTCAAATATCTCGTGGCGCAACTCAGCCCCGTGAAACTTACCGCCGTGTATAAAGGCGAGAGCAACGCGAAAGAAGCGTTGTTTCATCTGCCCGTGGTAAGCGGCACATATGATTACAGGCAATCGTTCGATATGATTTATAAGTCCGACGACGTTTCTTCCGCCGATCGCGTATGGGAAGCGTTCAAAGACATCGGTTTGCAGAATCTTTCGTATACGGTGAAGAGCGGTTATAATTTCATATCGCTGGATAATACGGGCGGCTCGGCGGTGTATCTGAATTCCGCCACGTTCTATACGTTCGCGCAGTTGACGGTGACGGGCGATTTCGGCGGAAACGAAACGTATGAGGACAGCGTAAACGTGCTGATCCAACTCGGCAACAATTCCGAACTGTACGAACTGGCGTTTTCGTTTGTGGAAAAAACGCTGGGCGATATAGACGTGTTGCAGAATATCATCGATACCCGCGTAACGTACGGAATGAAATACGAACGCGGAGATTTCTATCTCGACGGCGAGTATCAGTCGATCAATATCGTGTACGCGCCCGCAACGGAAAATTCCGGCATATCCAAAGTGGAAAAAGAAGGGGATAAATGGCACGTATATATCGATCCCACGAAATTTTCTTCTGCGGAAAGCAGCGTGGGGTTAAGCGTAAAAGTATCGAAAGACGGCGACGAAACGGGGCAGAGCCGCGTTCTCTATCTTTCCGTTCCTGCCGTAATCAAGCCGGACGATAACGGCTTTGCAAATTACAGCGTATTCAGTTCCGTAAAATATCAGACGGCTCTGGCGATTTCCGACGTTGCCGATTCCAAGACGGCGGAACGCGTGGCAAATCTGCCCGAAATACAATCGACCGACGGCGATACGAAACCCAACGGCTTTACCCTCGACGGCGGAGTGCTTACCAACGCTACGCCCGATTATATTCTGGTGCGCGACGCGGCGAACGTGAAGAGCCTTACTTTCAGATCGGGCGGCGGCGAAACGGGCGAAAGTGAGGCTCATACGAAGGCGTATCGCTTTGCAAGGCTGCTGAAATGGGCGACGGGCAACGAAAAAGCCGCGCTTCCTTTCTCTTTCGGAAATTACAGCGCCACCGACACCTCTTCTTATTCCGACGGTAATGAATATATGAGCGAGAAAGAAGCAGAAATATTAAAGGCATATCTTTCCGGCGAAGCGGGCTTCACCGATGCGGAAGTAACCGCTTTGTGGCAGGAAGCCACCACCACCCCCGGCGCGCACATTATCGGCGATTACACTACGATCACGCAGATAGCGGCGAAATATTCTGCTTCGGGATCGATGACTTATTTCAAATATACCGAAGTGTTGCAATGGGCGATGAACGAAAAAGATTTCCCGAATGCCGGCGGCGGTTCTGCCGGTTCGCCTCCTAATATCGGGAATATCGGAAAATACAATATCGATATGAGCGGTTCCGCTACGGCGAATACTTCGAGCACCACGTTGGATTGGAGTTCTTCCCCGAGCGATTGGACGGCTCTTTCGATCGGCAGTTATCGAAATTCAAAGTACTATACAACGCCTTACGTGGAAGATAACACGCAGTATATTTCCGATTACGAAGCGCAATGTATTATGGCGTTCTGGTGGAGTATAAGCGAGACTGCGGGGCAGGAATACGCAACGGCGTTTCTGAAAGCCTGCGTTATTCCTACGTATCTGCACGACGACGGCGCGGGAATTCTGATCAACGCGATATACGAAAAATTGCTCGGCGACGCCGATTTCGCCGTAAAGGTGACGGACGGGATTCCCGAAATTTCTCTGCTCGATTTTTCTACGGGCGGAATAAGCAGTTTCGGCGCGCTTACGTCGATTAAGGTATACGGCGAATTGAGCGGCGATAACGTGCGCCTGCCGGCTTTTATCACGACGGCTTCCGTAAACGGATTTTTCAACCGCGTTACAAAACTCGATTCGGATAGAGCGGATATCCGCTTGAAAACGCTCGCCATGCAGGCTTGTACGGCGGGTTATACCACTTTCGATCTTACTACGATTTCCCGTTTGAACGAAGTGAACGAACTGGATTTTTCGTATAACGACGGAATTTCCACGATCGGCGATATTTTAAATACGGATATCAAGAAAATTTCTTATCTCGACGTACACAAAGTGAACGTATCGGGAACTTACCTTACTTATGTGCTCGAAAATATCAAAGTAAATTCTCCTTCGGCTTCGATCTGGTATACAAAGCCCGCAAGCGGCACTATCTCGGCTGCAAGAAGCGAATTTAAAACGGAAAAGGAAAAAATTTCCGACGAATTACGTTTTCTGAACGAATTGACGAAAATCGACAGCCCGTATCTGATGCTTGCCACAAAGGCGAACGCGGGAAACGGGGATAAAACGGTGCAGTGGTATGTGGAAAAGGGAAACCCCGCGTATCTCGTCACCGACGGCGGATCGGACAGCGTTGTTTCGTCTCTTACCACCGCCGCGCAGATGAACGCGTTGCTTGCGAATTACTATATCTGTACGGAAGATATTTCGTTTACGTACGACTCTGTAACGTATACGCTGAATAAAAACTATGTGTATCGGATCATATACAAAAACGGTAAATTCGCGTTCGATTCCGTGGGCGTGACGGCAGAACCCGGCGAAGCGCCCGCCGACGATTCAAACGTGGACTGGGATAGTATTTCGGCTACGAACGAGCAGGGAAGCGAGAAGGTCGGTGAAACTACCGTCGATTCTACAGCCCCCGTATACAGCGGCACTGCGGCGGAAATTCAGGCGGCGGCGGAAGCGAACGGCGCGGTATTCACAGATCTCACAAATATGGACGCCACGAATCCGTATATTGATTTTTATAATGATTCGGGCGCTAATCTCGGTTGGCCTAAAATCGACGGCTTATATCGGATTGTTCATACAGTGAAAAATTGCGGAACGTCTGCAACGTATCGCTATTCGTTCTCTTCATACAAGAAATATTCCACGGGATATTATTATCAGGATAATTCAGTAACGAATATAGTATTCAAAAAAAGAACAGCCCGTTATATCGATTACACCGTCACGGAATCAAGGGCATATACGTTGTATTTTGTGAAAGAAAGCGTAAAAACGGGCAACGATCTCACACAGATTTTAAGCGGCACGATTACGTATGTACAAGGTACTACAAAAAGTTTGAATATGTCCGATGCCGCTTATTTCACGTACGATAGCACAAAAGATACGGGAACAGGCGGAACGACGACGAATAAATATTATTATAAAATGTCCGATGGCGGTGCGTATTACGAAAAAGGGAATTTCTACACAGCGAAATTCGGCGATACCACGTACGAAGGTACGGATTTCGATGAATTGAAAGCGCGGGTGGAAGAAGCGATCAAAGCACTGAACGAAGACGATTCCCTGTTTACGACGGACGACAGCCTGAAAAGAGAAACGAACGTATTGTATAATTACGTGGGGGCTCTCGGCGGAAACGACGACGTGAAAACCGTCGTGGATTTTGCCGCAGAAGTGAAAGACGGATTTTATCTTTACAGATATGCGGGCGCAACGGGGAGCGACGATATTTACGTGAACGGCACGGCAACGGCGATGACGTATACGTACGGCGGGTATCTGCTGAAATTCGGCACGGGCGGCACGAACGCCACGGATACTACGTCCGCGGGCTTCTATTTCGAGAATTACGCGATTCATACGGCCACCGCCGCGGTGAATATGGAAGCGATTCTCGCCGAAGCGAATCTGCATAAGTACGACGCGTTGTTCGGCAATTATTACGGCAATTATTATTGCTATGCGGGCGACACCGTTACGGTGAATACGCGCACTTACACGAATATGTACGTATACAGATTGCTGACGGATGACGACGGAAACTTTTATTTCGAGCACGACAACCTTCCCGAAGCGCGTAAAACCTTTACGGAAATCGCTTCCACCACGGAACTGATGAACGCGCTCGTAAATGCGCTGGCGGGCAACAACGGCGCGCTGAAAGAAGGGGCGATTATTCATTATTCCGGCGATAAAGCGTCGTTTTATGCGAACGGGCTTTTTGAACTCACCTATAATTCCGAAACGCTCACCTATTATTTCAAATCGATGGGCGCGCTGGGAAACGTGGCGATGAATATTACGACAAACGGCTCTACGGAAACAGCGGCGGAATTTACGAAGTCGAGTATTTCGGGGCAGAACCTCTCGCTTGACGGAGTATCTAAGTTTACGAATATCCGTTATATCGGCACAACGTCGTCGAGTTTTTACAGCGGTACGGGCGGCAGTGAAGAAGCGGTAATCGTGGCGCGTATCCGCGAAAGCGACGGTACGGTGAACGAGCGTAAATTTAAAGTGACGGTATCGGCATAAGCCGTAACGGATGCAGAGAAAAAAGACAAGATAAAAAACGAGGAGGTGAAAAACGTAATATGAAAATAAAACGGATGTCGGCGAAAATCCTGGGCTTAATTCTGGCGATCGCGCTTTTTACAGCGGCGGGCGCGGCTTCCGTTTATGCGTTTTTCACTTCCGATTTCTTTAAAAAACTGACGGGAAAAATCGATGAAAACGGCAACGGAATCGCCGTGGCGGAAATATCGTCGTTCGACGATTTATGGAAATATTCGATCGGCGCGGAAGAAACCGAGATAAACGGCGCGGTGGCGGTTACGGGAAAATTCAACGATTTTTCGGGCAAGACGGAAAGCAACGGGCGGCGGATTCTGCGCTTTTCGGCAGACGTTACGCTTGTATCCGATCTTACGATTACGGCGGATTGCCATATCGATTTAAACGGAAAAACGCTTTATCTCAACGGGCATGACCTGGCGATTTCTCATACGTACGCCGGTTCGTTTGTGCTTTCGGGCGGCACGATCCGGGTGGACGCCGCTTCGGAAAACGAAGAAACGGCTTCAAAAGAGGGGAAAGTGTATTTCGATATGCCGTATGCCGTGCCGTCTTCCGATACGGCTGTATTTACGAAGTCGGACGGCACCGTGCTTTCCTCGTCGGATTACGCTATCGATGTATCGAAGAACGAACGGGTGATCGCTTATCACGCGCTGAAAGCGGCGGCGCTGAAAACGGCGAACTATGCAGACGTGATCCCGTCTGCCGTGAGATATTCCGAATTGCTTTCGCAAAGCGGCACGGAATTTTCCGATTCTTTGTTCTTATCCGAAAAATTCTGCGCGGCGGGCGGCGACGAAGCGGAAAGATGCGCGTTTGTTTTCGGCGATCTCGATCTGCCGTTGCACGTGGGCGCATACGGCGACGTTTCGATAGAATATGCGTTTGAAAACTCGTTGATCGACGAGTACGGAAAAGTGACGTTTTCTTCCGCCGTGGCGGACGAAACGCTTACGATCGGCGTAAAACGTGCGGGAAAAACGATCGGCGTTTCAACGTGGAAACTGCATATCGCGGATCCGTCCGACGAATCGCAGGCTCTTTCGGCGGGAAAGAGCATTTTAAACGCCTATTTATACAGATATTATACGAATATCGCCGCGGCGGGGGAAACGCCCGATTACACTTACGAATTCAAACGCGCCGTTCAACTGCCCAAAAAGATTTTCCTTTCTGCAGATCACTACGTGGAATACGCGTACGCGGCATATTCCGATTCGGCTTTAAGCGCGGAAGTGAGCGGCACGATTTCCGCAGTGGACGAATACGCCGTACTTTTAGAGCCTACGTCCGCCGTTCGCCGACTGACGGCAACGGTGTACGCCGACGGGAAAACCACGGGCGAACAGAGCGTATATAAAGTGACGGCGAGCGATTCGGGACTGATCCGCACCGACGCTTCGTACGCGCAGGATTTCATCGTGGATAATTACGGCGGCGAAATCGTGATTCTTGCCACGAAAAATCAGTACGGCACGTATTCTTTCGGATCGCAGACTTTGAAAACGCCGAAAAACGGCGGCGCGTACGAGAACATCGTGTCCGTGAAATACACGCTTATCAACGATACGAACTCGCTCTATGCGTTAAGCGGCTGTGATTCGGCGCTCGAAGGCGATATGGCGGACGGACAACTGTACGTACAGGAGGGGAAAAATCCTCTGGAATACGTGCAGACGGTGCAACTCGACTGCCTGTTTACGTTTAAAAGCGGCAATACGGCGGATATTCAGATTCCCGTGTGTTGCAGCGATTCGCAGAGCGAAAACGTGAACGGATTTCTGATTTATTATAATTATTACGATCAGATGTTTTTCTCCTCCACGGGCGGCTATACGATCAGATCGTTCGATATGCCGTTCGCTACGGGAAACAAAGTTTCCGATTACGTGGTATGTTACGATCTTGCCGTAGAAACAACCGATGCGGACGGAAACGTATCGTACGAATGGAATAAAGTGAAGGGGATTTCCGTCGGCCTCTATTACGGCGGGGAAAATCACGATTTCACGGCAACGACGGGCTCGTACGCGCCGTATACGCAATACGTTTCATATGTGGCGGCGCTGGAAAAATATCTTTCGGATAATTCGTTGACGGTTGCCGATATCATTGCTTACGGCGATGCGAAATGGGTGTTTACGATCGATATTTCCGAAAAATCGGAAATCGGCGACGAGAATCAGAATTTCAGTTTCGTTTACAACTATAAAACGATTTACGGCAGCGCGTTTTCTCCGTTCACCGATTCTTCCGATCGGCTTAAAACTACGGCGTTTACGTTGCCCGGTATATTGAAATATTCGTCCGCGGCGGGCGATGGCGTGATCACAGACGCGAATATGTACAACTGGCTGGGAAAAGTGTTCGGAGGGGAGTCGTTCACGGGCGAGGCGATTTTAACCGATTGGCTGCGCCAGAACAAGCCCGTAGACGTAACGGATGCGGAAAACGGCGCGTTGCTTGCGGCGGTGACGGATTTCGGCGGCTTGAAGTACGTGAAAGGCGCAACATACGTGAATCTTTCCGGCGTGAATCTTTCGGGAATCTATGCGGATACGATGAGCGCGATCGCACAGATGGAAGCCGTGGAAGAACTGAATTTGTCGAATTGCGGATTATCGGCAAACGGAGTTTCGGCAAGTGCGCCGAATGATGCGAATCTGGAAAAACTTACGGCGTTGAAAAATCTGAAAACGTTGCGCCTTTCCAACGCGTACGGCACAACGACGAATCTCAATACGATTTATTCGTTTGAATTTTTGCTGAATATCGCTTCGTTAAACAGAGCATACGTTTACGGGAATCTCGATACGGGCACGGTGAACGGCGTGTTCTACGGCTCGGAAGGACTTGTGAACATGGAATATTTCGAGGAACTTACGCAGGCGGGCGTTTACGTATACAACACCGCAAGCAGTACGTCGGAATTTTTATTCGAGCAGAGCGCGGGTACAAACGATTTCAAGAGCCTGAAAAGCATAGAATATCAGAAAAAACTGAAAAACGGACAGGATATTTCCTCCGTATATCAATCGTTTACGACGGCTGCTCCGTCCGATCTCGGATTAAAATCTTCCTATACGATCGGTACGTCCTCATTCGCCGTAAGCAATCAGGCACTTACCTGGGGGCACGACGGCGACGCGGCTTCGGCAACGTATTTTTATGTGAAATACACGCTGACGGTAAGCGGTATTACGGTCACGATCACCGTTAAATTCGACGTGGTGAGGGTGTGAGCATATGAGTAATCTGAAGAAATTTTTCCGGAATAAAAAACTCGTATCCTCGGCGCTCTCCTGCCTTGCGATGCTCGTCGCGTTCGTCGTGCTGTCGCTTTCTCTTTTCGGCGGTACGAAAGCGTGGTTTGCGAAGAATAAGGATGTTGGCGCAAACGGAATGACGTTTGCGACGAAAGACGATTTTCTGTCGTTTGCCGATACGTTTACCGCGAAAGCCATAATGAACCACGCGGAGATCGCTTCGGGCACGTATCTGCGTGCAGACGACGGAGGATATTATCTCGTCGGAGACGACGGGAATTTCGCGTTGGACGAAAGCGGAAACAAAAGGCCGCTTTCATACGGTTCTCTGTACCCCGGCGAATACATCGAAGTTTCTTTGAAAATCAGATGTGCGGAAAGCCGTATCGGCACAGGCTATCGCCTGTATTTTTCCGATCTTGAAAAAAGCGATACGTTCGAGACGAAATCTACGGCGGAAGCGACGGAAAAAACGTACAGCGTGCTCGGCGTGTTCAGGCTTGAAGTGCTGCAAAGCGACGGTTCGTGGGCGAATAAGGGCTTTTTGTGCGATTATACAAGCGATTCGGCGATAGCGGACGAATTCGACATCGTGGAAAACGGCGTATGGGATAAAAACGCGATGGATGAAGACGGATATATCACCGTTTCGTTCCGATTGTATGTGGATCTTACGCAGTATTTTGCGCTGGAGGGTTCGCTGACGTCGAACGTGCTTTCCCAAAAGAAAATCGGGATAGGCGCGGTGGTGCTCGCGCCGAAGGAGGGAGCATGAAAAAAAGATTTCCCGTGATTTTTTCATTGATTTCTTTGTTGATCGCTTCCGTGTGTTGCGCCGTTTCCGTATACGCCTGGTTCGTGGCAAACGATCGGGCGGGATCCATGAGTTTTCAGATCGCAAGAATCAATTCCGAAGTGTATTTTTATACGGCGAAGGACAGCAATTTCAACGGCGTCCCCGATCTGATTTCCGCCGATTACGCGCCCGCGGAATCCGAAGAGGAAAAACACGATCTCTATTATACGGAAAACAGGTATTTCGATTTCGTGAAAAAAACGGAAGCGAAAGCGGAAACGGAAGGGCAGACGTTCGACGAAGTGTCTATGCCCGATTTTCTGGCGGACGTAGTTCCCTCTAAAATTTTTACGGCGAAACTCAGCCTCGTGAATAAAGGCGACACGACGAACGACGTGACGATCAGATTCAACGGAAAGACGTTTTCCGAAGCGGAGGAGACGGCGGCGAAAATATATTCGACGTTTGCCGTTCGGACCGTGAAAATGGTGAATGAGGGCGAAGCGACGGAAAACGCTTCGTACGAAGCGGGCGAATGGCTGTATTTTTGCGATTACGCTTCAAAAAACGGTTCGGAATGGGCTTTTTCCACGCTTGCGGCGGAAACGAAAGCAAAATTAAGAGGGCTTGACGCGCAGAATGCCGAGGGTAACACGAAGATTCTGAACGTCTGCGATTATTGGTTGCAATTCCAGATGGCGCCGTACGGAACGCTGCTTGAAAAAGAAAGTTTTACCGCTCTCGGAATCGCGGAAGCGGATTATCAGGCGATGCAGGGCACGGAAAACGCCGTGTCGTTCGCTCTTTCCGTATTGTTCGAGGTGGACGTATAATCTTTGACGTATATAGCATGCTCTTTGGCGGCATTTTGAAAAAACCTTGAAAAAACGCAGGTCAAACGCTTGAAATTTTTGCGCGAACATGGTATAATCAAACAAGATATACGGCAGGAAAGCGCGAGGGCGTAATGTGTTTGCCGAAGAGGAGACGGGTGGTATGAAAATTGCGGTGGCTTGCGATCACGGCGGACTGAATCTGAAAAAAGCGGTGCTTGCGTTCCTTGAAAAGAACGGTCATGAATATGTGGATTTCGGCACATACACCGCCGATTCCTGCGATTATCCCGATTTCGCGCTGAAAGCGGCGGAATCGGTGGCAAGCGGAGAATGTGAACGGGGGATCGTTATCTGTTCCTCCGGGATCGGCGTTTCCATCGTGGCGAATAAAGTTCCCGGGATTCGTTGCGCGCATTGTCACGATACCTATTGTGCGAAATACACCCGTTATCATAACGACGCGAACATGATCGCATTCGGCGAAAAAGTGATCGGCGAAGGTATGATGGAAGAAATCGTTACGGCGTTTCTCACCAGCGAATATCAGGGCGGAGAACGGCACGATCGCAGAATCGCGAAAATCAGAGCGATCGAAAAGAAGTACTGCAAAGACGAATATACAAAATAAGATTTTAAGGCTTCGGAAATTTTCGTTCCGAAGCCTTAGCAATGAATAAAAGGGCGGATTTTGCCGCAGAGAAAGCAAAAAATATTCAATCGGAAAAACAAACGAGGAGATAAAAGACCTATGGAAAAATACGAATTTCTGGATAATCCAAAATTCCATCACGTACAGCACCCCCTGATCGAACATAAACTTGCGATTCTTCGTAATAAAGATACGAAGACGAAGCAGTTTATGGAACTTGCGGAAGAAATCGCGATGTTTGAAACGTACGAAGCCACGAAAAATCTGCCGCTCGAAGACGTGGACGTGGAAACGCCCGTCGCTACGGCGCACTGCAAGATGGTTTCCGGGCGCACGCTTGGCGTAGTGCCCATTCTGCGTGCGGGGCTCGGTATGGTATCCGGCGTACTGAAATTGATTCCAAACGCGAAAGTAGGGCATATCGGCTTGTATCGTGATCCCGAAACGCACCAGCCCGTGGAATATTATTGCAAACTTCCCGCCGACAGCGAAATGAGAACGCTTCTCGTCGTAGATCCCATGCTTGCTACGGGCGGAAGCGCGTCCGACGCGATCACCATGATCAAAAAGCGCGGCGCAAAGGATATAAAACTTTGCTGTATCGTTTCCTGCCCCGAAGGAATCAGAAAGGTACTTGCCGATCATCCCGACGTTGAAGTGTATGTGGCGGCGATCGATCCGATTCTGAACGAACATTGCTATATCGTACCCGGGCTCGGCGACGCGGGCGATCGCCTTTTCGGCACGAAATAATTTTTTGTAAGCGATAAAACTTGCGGGCGGCGTTTGCCGCCTGCGGGTTTGTTTTTTCCGGAAACAAAAGCAAACGGGCGAAAAAGGCTTTTTGCGTAAAATCGGGCAAAAATATAAAGCAAAACGGAGAGATGGCGAGTATGAGCGAAAAAACGATAATATCCATCGGCGGCGGCGAACTCCGCGAACGCACAACGCTGAAAATCGACGAATACATTGCGAATCTTGCAAAACTCCGCGCGGGAGAAAAGCGCGCGAACGCCTTGTTTATCCCTACGGCGAGCCACGATTTTATGCCGTATTACAATACGTTTCATAAGGTGTATACAGGCGTTTTCGATATCAAAACGGACGTGGCGTTATGCGCATACCGCGAGATCGATCCCGTTAAAATGAAAGAAAAATTCGACAAGGCGGACATGATCTATGTCGGCGGCGGCGACACGGTGTATATGATGCAACGCTGGAAAGAGACGGGATTATTGCCGTTGATTGCCGATGCGTACGAAAGGGGCGTGATTCTTTGCGGGCTTTCAGCGGGCGCGATCTGCTGGTTTTCGGATATTTATACGGATTCTGCGGCAAGCGGAAACGGGGATAAATATTCTATGTATTCGGGGCTCGGCTGGATAAAAGGAAAAATTTCTCCTCATTATGGCGCAAGAATGGTTGACTTCGATAAAATTTTGTGTTATAATAACTACTGTGCTTACGGATTGGAAGACGCTTCCGCGATTGTGATTCGTAACGGAAGCGTTGCGGGCGCTTTGACGAGTGGCGGTACGGCATGGAAGATCGTAAGCGAAAATGGTGCTTTGAAAAAGACGGCCGTGACGTTGCTGAAATAGCGGGTACGTTCGTTCGGCAATAGAAATTAAATATGCGGATGTGGCGAAACTGGCAGACGCGCAGGTTTCAGGTTCCTGTGGGAGACCATATGGGTTCGAGTCCCTTCATCCGCACCAAGTGTGATGGTCTATAAGTCTTTTCTTATAGACCATCATTTTTTTATCATTTTAAGCATTGAAAAACCCAGACGATATGATATAATTATACAAAGACAAATCGGAATTTATATATAAAGGAGAATATTGATGAAACTATTTTTATGTTCG
>CAJKUC010000023.1 GCA_905203015.1 uncultured Christensenella sp.
TTTCCCCGGCGTATTCTTCGTAATCGTTGATCCCGATTTTCGCTTTTATCGCCAAATCGTTGAAATAATCCGAAAAACAGTCCGTGGTAAACCGCCGCGCGTAAATCTTTCGATTGCACAAAAAATATTTCTTTCTCCTCGCTTTCCCTTCTAACGTTCCGCGCTGTTTCGCAAGCACAAGCACGCTGTACCCGTACAAATTCTTGATTTTTTCGTTATGTTTCCAAAGTTTCGCCGTAACCGTTTTCAGAATATACACCAACAGCGTATTATCCCCGCGACGAAAACGGAAATCTTCGTACAGCCGCAAAAACTTACAATACGCCTGTTCGCAAACCATTTCTTCTATCGTGTAAAACGGCATAGCGATGCGCTGTTCTCCCGCAGATAAAATCGTAATCACCTCGGCGAGTTCGCGGGCGTCTGCGCCCCACGATTCTGGGCGTTGTTCGTCCGCAAACACCTTAATAAACGGGAAATTATCCACCGTTGCCGAATGACGGCTCATTTTCAACCAAGAATTAAACAAATCGTTCTTCTGATTCGTTTCTTCCGCGATTTTCTTGATTTCTTTCAATTCCAGATTGTTCCCGCGCTCTTTCCCGATTTCCGTGATCGCCACCACGCCGAACTCGAAACTGCCCGCTTTCGGATTGTTTTCAAGCACTTTTCTGCCGAGTCGCAAAATATCGAAATCGAGAATATGACTATGCCTTTCGGAGCGTTCCGTTTCCGCGAAAAAATCCGTCAGCCACAGCGGAAAATTCCCGCCGTCGAGAAACATATTATCCGTGCGAACCGCATAATTCGATACAATCAGACTGCTTTGTATCACGTAGATAAAATACGCCTGCGCATACGTTTCTAAAACGTCGAAAATATGCGCCGTTTTCAAGCCGTCTTTATATGCTGCGCCATAGCGTTTTATATCGTAACCGTATAATTGCCCCGTACCTGAACCGTGAATTTCGTATCTTTTTCGCTTTTTTGCTATCCACGCTTTCGCGCTCGCCAGATTATACACGGTGTGGTGTTCCATACATTTTTTTAGCTCTTTCTCGAAACAAATCCACGGAAAATACGGAAATTTCATATCGTTTTCCCGCAAGATTTCAAAAGCTTTCTGCCGGAACATCACTTCCTGACTTAACGACATATCCGTGATAAGCGTTGTTTTTCTCATTCCCATACTACCGCACGATAAAGACACGATCGGCAATTCGTTGATAAACCCGCAATTTCGCGCTTCGAAATGCCTGAGCCGATTGACGGCTATTTTTTTACGCCATTTATTAAAAATCAGCCATACTATTACGCCTGTAACCTGCCAAGGGAACGCCTTGAACGGCACGCGTAAATCCGCGAACAGTTTTACCTCTTGCACGTACAACGACGGCAGTTCGAACGACACCGCGAAATAGAAATAATACGCGAAAAATTCGAGAATTATTGATATAAAGTTTAAATGCGCCAGCCACAACGCCGCCCAGCATCTGAATATCATCGGGTACGCCCTTAAAAACGCTATGTATTCTCTTACAAACCGCTTTACGGGCTGATACGTAACCTTTGCCGCCGATTTAAAGATTTTCAACGGCACCGTATCGCGGTTGTGTTTCGTGTTTTCTTTCGCGTACAGCCGCTTGATTACGATTTTCAGCACCACCAAACACGGTAAAACGATGAGTAAAATTTTGCTGAACGTACCTACACCTTGCGCAACGTTCCCGAAATACCCCCGCGCGTTTTTGCCGTTGAAAAGCAATGCAAAATACCGCTTAGCCGCCTTAAAAAAGCCTTGCATATCTTTCGGCGCAAACGTCGGCTTGCCCCATACTTCCGAATACTCAGCCACGGACGGCACGGGGGAATCTCTTGCACCGAACAATGCTTTGAAATAATATCGAACGCTACCGAATAAATCGACTACGCTTTCTTTCAATCTCGCATACGACGAAGAAAACAACAAAAAGCCGAACGCTATAAACGCGCACGAAATTACCGCCGTTACGCACGCATTAACTATCGTATAAAATTTCCGTTCGTTTCGCATCTACCACCTCCGTTTGCTTTGCGGTATACACGAAATACCCGCACAGAATAAGCGCGATAATCAGTAATACTACCGCTATGATTCGTTTGATTTTCTTCATTTGCTACCACCATTCTTCGTCGTTCCGGTTGTTCTGAAATTCTTTTCTGACGCGCTTTTCGATTTTTCGGCGTTCGCGCTTCGTATGCAGGTTTTTACATACGCTCGCTATGCCTTTGAACGGCAACGAAATTGCAAACACAATTCCGTTGACTACCATCGGCAATAGCAGCGCAAGAATTATCAACACAATCAAGCCTAAAATCGCATATAACAGTTTTTTACCGTCCGCCGATACGCAACCGCTTCCGCCGATGCTGCCCGGCTCGTTGGAAGGATCGCGACTGCCCGTCTGTTTATTGTCTATCACGCCAAAGTTGTATGTAATGCCGTCTGTAACGAATTTCAGCCGCAATATCGTTACATCGCCCACAAGCGTGGAATTTGCCGTCGTCGCGCCCGTAGTGCCGCCGCTTTGCACTATGTAGTCCGTTTCCGTAAATCTGAGTACCCACTTTTTGCCTTTCAGCTCGTTTAAGGTTTCGTCCGTCAGCGTTACCGCCGATTGATCGCCGCCACGGCTTTTGAAGATCTTCGTTTTATCTTCGCTTCCCGTAAATTTCTCTACGCTTTCGATACGATCCCACTTGTACGTTCCCGCAAATAATCCGTCGCCCGTATGTTCCACTTTGTCCGTGTATTTCAGATACGCGTATTTGTCCTCTTTCTCGCCGAACGTTTCTTTTTCGCCTACGAAATTGATAAACGACCAACGATATTTTTGCGTTGTGTAGTACACGTCCGCTTCCAAAAGACTATCTATCCGCTTATCCGTATTAAACGCCACGAAATGACTGTCGCACGCGCTCGCGTACAGATTAAACCCGTTTTCGTACCGCACAAACCCAACGAATTTATCAGTAATCTCTATTGTTTCTAAATCCACACAATTCACATATTCTTTACCGTTGATTTTGCCGAACGTGTATTGCTTATTCACCGCAAAATTCACTTCCGTTACCGTGTTTCCGCCGCTCGCGGGGGGATCTACGCTTTCATCGAACGGGCGGTAAATCGAACTGATCACGTAATACCTTGTAGGCTCGCTTTTCACCGTGAAATTCAGCACTTTGTACTTATACAGCGTGCCGCTGCCGCTTAATTTTTCGAGCTTGTAGTTTAAAAAACTTATATTTTCGTTAATCGTAGTAGAAAGATTCATGCTCGAAGCCGTAAAATTCTTCGTTTCGCCGCTCGGCTGATACACGTACAAAAACAACTCTTTTTCCGTGCTTTCCGCCACCTGTATCAACCGTAACGAATAATCATTTTCGATCAGCGGATAATTTTCCGCCTGAAACGATTTATCTTTCTGCAAATCCTGCAATACGCCCGAATACCCTTCCGCTTTCGTTTCAAATTGTTTTGTATGTACCGCCGTCAAGACGGTACATACAACAATAGCAAAAGCGAAAATCATTGTTAAAATCTTCTCTCTCGCCTTACTCATTTAAAATACTATCGCCTCCTTGTCTAATCTGACGCCCGCTACTTTACTACTCAAAGTAAAGTAAATCGTTACGCTCGACTTCTCGTTGTACGAACTCACCACCAGCGCGAACATATCGTTGTACGCCTTTTCTTCAATGAGCGCCGTATCCAGCCCCGGATAGATTGCCTGTAACACGCCCGTAAGGTTTTCCCCTTTCGGCGTTACTTTGAACGAGCTTTCCGATTTTTCTATCTCGAACCCGTCCGTTAAATCCGTTTCGGCTTGAAATTGTCTATTCTCGCCGTTTACCGTAAACGAAAAGTCTTGATTTTTATCTGCGGCGTTCGGCACAATCTTTACGTTATAACCCTTGTTCTCGTCCGTTGCGAACGAAAACGTGTATTTCACTTCCACCTGCATAGGCTTCGCCCGCGTGATTTCGTACCCGCCCGAACCCGACATGATTTCTTTATCTTCCACCTTTAAATAGAACGTTTTGAAATCGTCCGTAAATCCGTTCGTGAACCGCGCCACTACGCCGACGATGATGATCGCCACCAGCACGATTCCGACGTATGCAAGCCAACCCGCGCTTTTTCGTTTTACCACATTCTTTCACCTCCCGTTTAATTTTTTTGCGTGGGCTAACTAAAATTCCATTTCGTTTTGGCTCATATTCACGCCCGTTACCACGCCCGGATCGTACACGACTTTGATCGTTTTACTGCACCCCGAATTTCTCTCGGTGAGCGTTACGTTGAAATAACATTCGCTGACGTACGAACGGAATTTCCCTTCATAGAAAATCGTTCTCCCGCCGTCCATTCGCCCCGTACCGCGATAAAAATCTTCCACCGCCGAAAGCGTTTTTATCGTCAGTTTCCCGTTTGCATAACTTGCCGAAATCAACGCGTCTTTCAGCGAGTCGTATTCTACGGTTGTATCGCTCGCGTCGTACCATTTGTCTTTGTTCTGCGCCTGGAAATGCTCCATGTACCCAAGCACCACCTGCCCTACGCCCGTTACGCTCACCGCGATATCGTTGAACTTCTCGCCCACCGCGCCGAACGGATTGCTCATTTCAATCGCGTATTCGTATGTATTTCCGATGCCGAACCGGTACGCGCCGTCCGTTTCCTGTGTACTCCCCGTAAGCGTTATCTCGGTAGGCTGCCCCGCATAAGTTACTATGCAGGTAGCCACATATTTGCCTTGACGGGTTACGCATACCACCACAATTTCGCCCGAGAACGGCTGTTTGCACGTTACCGTTGCCGAAAGCGAGCCGTCCGAATCCGGCGTTACCGTGAGATAATCCGTAACTGCCCCGTTTTGCTTTTCGCCCCATTCCACCGACCAGTCTACCGACGCGTTCTTTGCCGTACTCGGCTCGATAATCGCTTGTATTTTCTTGCTTACCATCTTTTGTTCGCCTGCGCTTTCCGAAAGCGGGGATATGATCGTGCTTTCCATTGATAGTTTCGCTATTTTGACAGGCTTCGCCTGCCCCGTTTGGCTTTGTTCCTGCGTTACGGATATATGCGCAGCAGAACTTTTACCGCAACCCGATAAACAAAACGCGCCGACCATACCCGCGATTAACGCGCTTAGAAGCAGTGTTTTTACTTTGTATTTTTTCATGTTCTTTCTCCTTATGTTTTTACTTTTTATGCTTGTCCGCGCCGATTCGTCTTTTCATCGGCGCGGATTCGCTTTTCGCCTTTATTCCTTGACGACGCTTATCTTATCAGAACACCAGTTCCGTCTGATCCACTTTCACGCTTTCTACGCCTTTCTGCCCCACTATGACCGACGTATCAAGCGCGATTCCGAATGTCGCAAGTTGCGTTCCGCCGTTCGCGGTATAAATTACGATTTCGTATGCGGTGCCGCTGAAGCCCTGCATTGCCGCAATCAGTTTGTTCTTCTGCGCATTCGTCAAGCCTTGTACAAACGTGCTGTCAAACCAGCCGTAAGAAAGACCGCTCGATGTAAGCCCGTACTCGCGCGGCGCAAAATCCGATCCGGCTTTCGCCAAAGCGCTTTTAAACGCTTCGGTCGGCTTCACCGTGATATACTCCGCTTTATCCGTATTCGCTCGCGTGTACACCGTAGATTTATTCGCTACAATATTCACTTTGCAACCTTTACCGATCGAAAAATCCGGCGTTACGGAATTTGTTTTTGTTCCCGTCGTGGAATAGGTTTTATCGTCAAGCGTAAGCGTATACCCCGTTGTGCGCTGTAAATATTCTACGTTCAACGTTGCATACGCCTCGGCGTTATCCCGCGATACGGTTTTTACAACAATCTGTTCGCCGAACGCCGCTACGTTCTGTACCACAGCAGTCAACGCTCCCTCCGACGACGGCGTTACCGTTACGTAATCGGTTACTTTTTTGCCGCTTGCCCATGTCGAACTTGCGTTCGAAAACGATACCGACCAGTCTACTTTCCGGTTCGCCGCGTCTTCCGGGTAAACGGTTGCCGTTACCGTATACGCCGTCTCCGCCTGCGCGCTTACTCCGTATGCCGCGTATGCTTCTACGGGTATCTTTGTCGTCATCAGTTTTATCCCTGCGCTTTCGCCGCTCGTTATTTCCGTCTCGCCGTAAGACGATGCCTGCTCTTCTTGATTCCCGGGTTTCGCCGCATTGTTCGCTTTGTTCGTTATCGCCCCGAACGTTACCATACACACGGCTGCCGCTGCCGCCGTGAGACTTGCCATCAGTTTCCCTTTTTTGTTTTTCATGCTTGTTTTTTCTCCTTTGTTTTGCATTGTTTGCGCCCGCGCCGATTTCTCCTCGGCGCGGACTGTGTTTTGTTTTGCCGACAACAACGTATCGTTATCTTAAAATCATTTTTAAGAACGATTTATCGCACTGATTCGCGGGCTTGATCGGACATTCGTATTCCGTTCCGTCCGGATCGTACGATACCACTTTGTACGTGTTCCCTTTCACCACTTTGCCGTGTTCGTCCTTGATTTCATACGGCGTGATCACCAGTTCCGCTTCCGGCGCGTCGTTAAACACGATATCCAACACCTTGTACCCGCCGACGTCGGGCGGCACTACGCTCGCACGGATATCTCTCCCGCGTGCCTTGCCTCGGATAAAATACGTATAATACGTCTTTTCGTTCTTTTCATACGTTTCGCGTTCCACCATAATCGGGGCTTTTACTACTTTTTCGTCCGACTTTGCTTCCTGTTTTACATTCTGTTTTGCTTCGTTTTTCTGTTCCATATTGATTTCTCCTCGTTATTTAGATTTTCTCTGCGAAATCTCTTTCGCCTCTTCCTTCGTTTTGCCTTCCGCCAGCGCTTTCTTATACTTGTATATGCCGGCATGGTCCGATTGCGCCTGCAAGTACCCCGAACGCATCCCCGCTTCGTAATCCGTTAATTCTTTCCCTTCTTTCGGTCCATACGTATGGACTTTCGCCTTGCGATCTTCCGCATACCCTTTTGCTCGCTTACTCGGCACAGACCATCTGCGAATATTGTATTTATCCGCATTTTGCGCCGGCTGCTTCGCAGGCTGTTTTGCTTCGTTTTTTGCCATTTCTGTTCTCCTTACAAAATTTTTGCCCGTATCGCCGTTAGCGAAGCGTTTTTTGTGGCGGGGTGCGCTTACGCCGATTCCTTCCGAATGCTTTGCGGCCCGCCTGTTCAGTTGTAATTTTTTATCTGCAATAGCCGAATTATCTTTGGAACATCACGTTCCTTTGCGACGATTGCCACGAAAAAGCGACGTCTTTCTTTTTCCTGCAATCCGTCCCGCCTGTTTCTTTCAGCCGTTACATTCATAAAGTCTTGATTTTCACAACAAAAACCGATTATTCCCGCCCTGCCGCCACGGTTTCAGTAAATGTACTTTCTTGTGTACATTGTACACGGCAACCGTTTACCGTCTATTCTTTTGCGCCGTGCAAAATACGCTTCATATTCCAGATCGATCAGCGCGTTTCTTGCGTAATATGTATCGTGGCTATACATTGAATTTCCTTCAACGTTATTGCAACCGATTAACAATTCTTGTTTCACTATAAACTCTTTTGTCCGATACACATTGCTTGCGTCGTCCGCAAAGTCCGGTATAAACTGCTTCACCTTGAATATCCTCCTTTTAAAATTTCTTTTTGCAAAAATACAAGTAATCGTTTGTTGAGTATTTGTACATATTCCGGCGTACAACACAGTTCAAGCGAAAAACCTTCTTGCGTGAGATTTCGCACATACAGTCCGTTATATATGTCGTAAAGCAACGGAGAGGCGGAACGTACCATTTCGTTATACCGCCGCACTTTTTCCACTACTTTACTTACGCCCACCGCACGTCCCGCTTCATCAAAAGCTTGTTTGCGCGTGTAGTAATAACGCACTTCTTTTAAATCCTCTCTGATTTCTTCCAAAGTCATTTTTACACCTCGTTGTACTTGTTTTTCAGAAGTTTAATCAAACCCCTTCACTTATTAGAGAATTTTCAGGGGCTTGTGGGGGTGTTTTTTCAAAAAAATTTTCCTTTTTTTCTAAAATTTTTCTAAGCCTATGTAAAATTCCTTCTACTCGATCGTTAATAGACCATCTTGTAACGCCTTCTTCGCGCGCAATTTCAGCCTGCGACATATTTTTCACGAACAATTTGTACACCGTCTGCTTTTGAATCGGTGTCAGAGTTTGTAGTGCTTTTTTCAATGTTTTCAGCATTGATTTTCTCCTTTTTATCTCATCTTTTTCTTCAAAAATACGATCGATATCCGAATCGGCATCGGCTAAATCATATCCGGCTTCTACCATCTCATCAAACGAAACCGTATGATATTTTTCATTCCATTCGCTTCTCCATTCTTTTTGTTTTTCCTCGCGGTACGCGCTTGCCTGCGCTTCCGTTACTTCCACGTACACTTTCTGTCCGTCTGCATTTTTTACGTAAATTTTTACCATTGTTTTGTCCTCCGACTTTGATTTTTGTTTATAAAAATCACTTGTCGGAAGACTGATTCTCTTACCGTAAATTTACCGACCGTTTGTTTTTCGCTCGTTTTCAGACATTAAAAAAAGACCGCCGACAAGCGAGATCTATCTTTTTGTAGATATTCTCGTTTGTCGGCAGCCTCTCGTCTGTTCTTCCGGTTAAACCGCCGCGCTATTATATGGTTTAAACAGGTTTTATAATTGTCGCTGTTTCAGACCGACCTGCTATGCCGTATAACCTTCGCTATTAAATTGTATCAATTTTAATCGTTGTTCATAAACAATAAAACTTGTCCTTCCGGTGCGTATGTTTTTGAATTTAAACAACGCCGACTTGTGATTTCGGCTTCTGTTTTCGAGCCGCAATTCGGGCATACGAAATGAATCTTTTTATCATCGCCAAGCCACGTATACGATGTTTTAAAACAATTTATACACCCGAATAGCACATACCCGCCTTTAAAATTTCTTCCCGCCAAAATCATCACCTCTCTTACTTTTTTACTCTTTAATCTTTAAAAACGTTGATTTTTGAAATTATTTCATGGATTTTTCTCCTTTTTATTGAAAGTATACGAATATTTGTTCGTATTTTATTATAGCATTTTTTACCTTGTTTATCAAATTCAAAATGCAATCGAGATTACATTTCATCTGTCTTTTCTATAAAAAATCTCTCGCCTTTTCAGCGAGAGATTTAAATAATCGTTTCTCAATATGCCGCTTTGATTTTATCTACAAAATCTTCAAATTCTTTTACCGCGTTCACCGGGGCTGTTATACGTATTTTCCCTTGCGAACCCGCTATCCAAAGATAAAAAGGCTTTGATAACCGCACCGCGACTTCCGTCGCATACATATTTTCCGATATTTCAAAAATATCTACCTTACCGAATTTATCGAAAATTTCGGATAACAAATCTGAATGAACCCGAAGCGTTATATTTTGTAATTCTCCGTCAAACATCGAAAATACTTGCCGCCGATACTCTTCCGTATCAAAATTTTCGTAATCGCTACGCGGCGTGCGTTTTGTTTTTTCAATTGTTACTTCGTCCATTTTATCCAGACGATACGTCGATAAATTATCATGTCCTTCCGTAAAACAAAGCAAATAGTAATTGTCTTTATTCCACATCATCGCCACGGGATCGGCGATATAAATCTCACCGTTCCTGCGATACGCTTTTTTATAATCGGCTGTATAATCGAAATATTTGAAAGAAATCTGACAGTTATTTTTAATCGCGTAATCTATCGAGTCGATCGTATAAATAATATGCCCGCCGTCAAGGCTTTCCGCCGCGGGAAAGATAACTTTATCCGAAATCGACTTTGCCAAAGGCGCGCCCAACAATGTCTTTGATAATTTTGCAATCAAATTATTTTTTTGTGCCGCCGATAGTTTCGACGCCTTAATTACATCCGCAAGCATTACTACTTCCGCCGTATCCACAGGGCGATTATCCACATAATAATAAATATGTTTTTTACGGACTTGCGCCACCTCGTACCCTGCTTTATTCAGCGTTCTTATATTGCTTGCTATTACCCGCGGTATCACGCTGATACCCCGTTTTTGCAATTCTTCTTGCAATTCATCGGCGTTTAATGCGTGATTTTCATCCGTTTGATTGTACAATATATCCCATAATACAAGCAACTTTATCTGATTGTTATCTATTTCCATTTTTTGTCATGAGCATTCGTCTTTGTATTATCTTATATTTTTATACAGCGGTCCGTAGGCGGCGCAGGCGCGGTAGTCCTGCCCTTCTTTGTCCATTCCGAAC
>CAJKUC010000024.1 GCA_905203015.1 uncultured Christensenella sp.
GCTACTCTCTTTAGAAAACTTTTCTCTATTTGCTATGCAGTTGTCAATCTACCGTTGTTCCCGCGGTTTACCGGGCAACAGCCCGAAAAATTCCGCTCGGCGCCGCCTTGAAGATACTCTCCCGACGACAGCCTATACATAATAACACTATGAAAAAGCAAAGTCAAGCGTTTTTGAAAAACTTTTTAAAAATTTTTTTTATTTTTTTCGACTTTTTTCCTTTTGCATGAAAAAAGGTGTCGCCGCAGCGACGCCTTTTCTCCGTGATCCGATTTTTCGGAAAATCAATGACACCCTCCGCACGTAGCGCAATGCCCCGTACATTTTTTTGTCTGTTTTCCCGTGGACGAATACATCTCGCCCGAATAATCGCGGATTGTTTCTCCGCCGCAATCGGGGCACGGCACTTTATCCGTATACACCTTCACCAGTTCCTCGAAACGCTTTCCGCACTTCGTGCATTTATATTGTAATATCGGCATCTCTCTTTCCTCTTTCCGTTTGTTCTTTTTCCGCGCGCACATGCGCGTGCATATTACCGTAACGATACGCATATTATACTCCTTTTTTCCGTGAAACGCAAGTCTTTTTACACGATTGCCGTTCCGTCGAGAAACGAAGCGAAATAACCCGAAACGTCCACGCCCGCTTTTTCAAACGCCGCCACAAGATCGGCAGGCGCGGCTATCTTGTACTTATTATCGGCAAAATATCTTTTCAGCGCTTTATGCACCGTCTTTTTTCCCACCGATTTTTCCAGCGCGGAAAATAAAATCAGCCCCTTATCGTAAGCGATCGCCCGATATTCGTAATCGCTCACGTAATCTTTTAAAGAACGGCTCATTCTCGTATCCGCTTCGCCGAACACTTTGGAATACACCTTATAGTACGCATGATATTCCTTTTCCGCCGCCTGCAACAGATCTTCTTTCGTCGTTTTGTATTCTTCGTGTTCGCCGAAAAAACATGCGGCGGAAAATTCCGCAAGCCCTTCGTCCTGCCATGCCTCCTCCGCCTGATTGCTCCCCACGGCGGCGTACCACCATTGGTGCGCCGTTTCGTGCGCGACGACATAATCGCGTTCGCTTTCCGTCAGCGAATCGGAAATAAAACACAGCGCGGGATACTCCATTCCTCCCTGAAAAAATCCCGTTTCCGCAAGAGAATATGTAGTATACGGATATTCCCCGTATGCTTCGGAATAATAACGCAGCGCCTTTTCGGCCGTCTCCAGCGTTTTTTGCGGCAACGGATCTTTTACGTAATAATATTTTACGGCAACGTCGTTTTTCCCGATCCTCACCGTCGTTTCCGTTTCATGAAACGCCTCCGAAAGGCAGAGCGCGAAATCGCGCGCGTTCTTCAGACGATAACGGCAAGTCCGCTTCTCTCCGGACGACGTTCTTTCGGTTTCTTCGCCCGAAGACGCCACGCGGAAACGTTCCGGAAAAGTGAACGCGACGAAAAAATCGGCGCAATCCGAAACAAACGGATCGCCGTCGGAATAATACACGTTTTCGTAAAAAGTCCCGTCCTCGTTCCGATTGCCGACGCTCGTTACGCCGCACAAAATCGGGAAGAAATTTCCGAGATTCACCGCCGTTTCGCTTACGCCGAAGCGGTGATTGATAAGCGGCAACGTTGCCGCAAACGAAATTTTTACGCTTACGCTTTCGTTCTCGCATAACGGCTCGTTTAACGTCACTCGCAGAATATTGCAATCTTCTCCCTCTATTTCCCACGTTTTCCGATCGGGCAAAACGTTATTTTCGTTTTTCGCATTGCCGACGGTTACGTTTGTCACTTCTATGCCGCCGTACGATTTTCCCGCATAAAAAGCCCTCTCTTCGTTCTGCGCGGAAACGGCGCGATACGCCGCGTCTTCGCGGAAGGCGTTCGGGTACAGATTGAATTTCAGAAAATCGAAAACCGCTGCGGTACGATTTTCAAAAATAACCGTTTCCGTCCCCGAAAGCACGCGATTTTTTTCATCGTATTCAAGATCGAGCGAATAGGCGATTGCCGCGCTCTGTTCCGCCTTTTTGCAGGAGACATGCCAGGGCGCGAAGAAAAATACAAACAGTATGCTGCACAAAACGCGTAATTTTTTCATAAAAAAAATAACCTCACGAAAGCGATTTTTCGTCAGGTTATTTTATGCCGTTTTTACGTGCGGTATGCGTTTATCGAACGGAAGCGCTTTTAAAAAAACTCAATTCCCCGCCGCCAAGATCTCCGATTATTTTTCTTCCAGCGTAAGATAGGAAGAAGGATCTACGGATTCGCCTTTTTCGATCACCTCGAAATGCAGGTGCGCGCCGTCTTTATATTCCGCCCCGGTAGCCGCCGCCACCGTGCCGATCGCCTGCCCGCGCGTCACCGTATCGCCCGCTTTCAGATTCGCCGCCGCTTCCACGTATTCGTATACGGTACGCACGTCGTTATCGTGTTTGATCACGATTTTTCCGCCGCACAGAAGATCGGAAGCATACACTTCTTCGATCACGCCGTCTTCGGCGGCATAAACGTTATCCCCCGCCGTCGCCTCGAAATCGATTCCCTGATGAAGGTGATAGCAATTCAGCGTTTTATTATAATAGAATTCGTGCTGATTCAACGCATTCAAAGAAGAAACAGGTTTATAAAATCCGTCGTCCGCAATCGCGGGCTCGTCGGGCACGGAAGGTTCGTCCGGCGTAACGGGAGTTACAGGCGTCGGTTCGGGAATTTCCGCCATATTATCCTTTCTGTTTGAAAGCGCGATTGCCGTAATCACGATCGCAGCCGCAAGAAGCACCGCGATACAGCCGAGTACGGCGTAAAAATACGATCTCGTTCCTTTTTTCATTGCTTTTTCGTTCTGGTCTTTCATTTATGTCAAGTCTCCTTTTTTGTTTCGGTATGTAAATTGTCGACCGATTTTTTTATTTTTATACACGGAAAAATACGATTTTTTGTTTTTTCCGTCTCCGCCGCAAACAACGGGCACGTTCGCTCTTCACAGCCCGGCGTTTTTTGTCGCGTTTCGCCGTTCGTTTTTCAATATCCGCCGCAAACGACGGGCGAGCCGATCCGCACCTCCCCTTCGCCCGTAACGATATGCAGATTGATCTTCTCCCCGCCGATCGTCTTCGCTTTCGCCTCCCCGATTTTCGGCGAATAACAATAATACGACGTTTTCCCTTCCGCCGTTTCGGCAAAACGTACCGAGGCTTTGTATTTTCCGATCGCCGCTTCTTTGATTTCTTCGCTTTCCGCCTGATTTTTGTTTCTGAAAATCACCGTTTCCCCCCTGATAAACAACGCCTCGTATATCGACGGATCCGTATCGAACGCCGCCGAGGACGTGGCCGAATACAACGCGTACTCTCTTTCCGCTCCGCCTTTTCCGCCGCCGTACCCGGCGAACGAAAAATCGGAAAGCGGCAAAAAAAACGGAACAGAAATCACGGCGAGCGAAACCGCCGTAAAAGCACACACCGCCGCAGCCGCCGTTTTTTTCCATAAAAATTTCAATATCGCGAGCATTAAAAAATCCCTCCGCATTTTCATGCGAAAGGATTATATCCCGTTTATTCCCGCTTTATACCACGCCGTACCGTCACAGATCGCCGAGCACTTCTCCTCCGAGAAGATGAATATGCAGATGTTTCACCGTCTGCCCCGCGTCGTCGCCCTGATTGATCACCACGCGATACCCGCCCGAAAGCCCGAGCGAATCTTTCTTTTCGGCAATTTTAAGAAAGCATTCTTTCAGCGTTTCCGCCCTGCGTTCGTTCAGATCGGCGAGATATGCGAAATGCTCTTTCGGTATGCACAGGTAATGATATTTCGCGCGCGGCGCCACGTCGCGGATGATAATCATTTTATCGTCTTCATACAGGCGCGGCGAAGGGATTTCCCCCGCGATGATTTTACAAAAAATGCAATCTTGTTCCATAAGTGTTTTCTCCTTATTATATTTTTTTCCGCCGTCTCTTCGTTTTCCTCGGCGGTCGTTCAGATCCGTTCGCACAAATAGCCGTCTTTGTACAGCGCCACGGCTTTCGCCTTTACGGGCGTTTTGTCACGCAATCCCGCGATATAGCATTTCGCGTAATTTTCCGCATGCCCGCAATAATATCCGTCTTCTTCCGTTTCGGGAATCACCGTATACGTTTTTCCGAGCCGCTCCGTCAGATATTTTTCTTTTTGCTCTGCCGCGGCGGCAAGCATACGCGCCAGCCTCTCTTTTTTCACTTCGGTAGAAATATCCGTATATTTTTTCGCCGACGCCGTACCCTCGCGCGGCGAATAGGGAAACGCGTGCACCTGAAAGAAATCCGCCTCGCTCACGATCGACAGCGACTGCCCGAAATCCTCTTCCGTTTCCGTGGGAAACCCTACGATAATATCCGTGGTGATCGCCGCGTCGGGAAACGCCTCGTAAATCATACGGCATTTTTCCAGATATTGTTCGCGCGTATATTTTCTGTTCATCGATTTCAGAACGGCGGTAGAGCCGCTTTGCAACGATAAATGGAATTGCGGCGCAAAATGTTTCAACGCTTTCGCCGCTTCTAAAAAACGCGGCGTAATCATGCTCTCTTCCATCGAACCGAAACGGATACGCGTATCCGCATTTTTCACCGCATACAGCAGATCGGAAATATCCCGATCCCCGTCGCGGTAATCGGAAACGTCGATCCCCGTCACCACCGTTTCGTACGCCGTGGATTCGTTGATTTCCGTCGCCGCGCTTTCGAGGCTTCTCGAACGGCTTCTGCCGCGAAGATAGGGAATCACGCAGTACGAACAGAATCTGTTGCAGCCGTCCTGAATTTTCACGAAATTCCGCGTTTTCATCGATTCGGGGCGTATCGCTTCGTCGTATACGTCCGCCGTTTTTCCGCCGTTCTCCGCGTCGGATTCGCGCCCGAGCGCGGCGCATTCCGCCGAAAAACCGCTTTTCACCACGTCGAGCACCCGCTGTTTGCTCTTCGCGCCGAATACGCAGAACACCCCCTCTTTTTCGGCGAAATCTTCGGGTGATTTTTCCGAAGCGCACCCGCAGACGATCACTTTCGCATTCGGGTTGTCTTTCAGCGCACGCCCCACCGCCTGACGGCTTTTTCTCTCCGCTTCCGCCGTAACGGCGCAGGTGTTTATAATATATAAATCGGCGTACGCGTGTTCGTTCGTCACGTCGTACCCCAACGTTTTCAATCCGGCGATCAACGAGCCGCTTTCTACGTCGTTCACTTTACAGCCGAGCGTTAACACCGCCGCTTTTTTCCCGGACATTCCGCCGGTTTCATGCGCTTGTTTCTTCTGCTCGGAATCTTCCGTAATCATTCCAGTTCTCCCGTTAAAAACGCAACGATCGACGTCAGTGCCACAGCCGCCGTCTCCGCGCGCAAAATTCTTTTCCCCAAAGACACGAACGTACAGCCGTTCTCCCGAGCGAAAGCCGCTTCTTTTTCGGAAAAACCGCCCTCGCTTCCCACAAATATCGCCACGCCGTTTTTCGCACGATCCGCGTCGAGATTTTTCAAAGGCTCGTCGCTCTTTTCCGCAAATTCGCAGGCGAAAAGTTTCACGCCGTAACGCGCTGCGTCTTTCGCCGCCTCTTCAAACGACGAGAACACCGCGATTTCGGGATAAGAAGAACGCATGCATTGCTTCGCCGCCTCTTTCGCCACTTTCCGCAACCTCTCCGCTTTGTTTTCGGAAAGAAAAGCGGAAGAATACGCCGAAGTAAATAAAGCAATCCGCTTCACGCCCAGTTCCACGGCTTTCTGCACGGCAAATTCGTTCTTGTCGGCGTTTTTTAAAAAACCGAAATATAAGGCAATTTCCGTCTCGGCTTCTTTATCGCCCGCCTTCGCGGAAAGTACGTGAAACGTCATCGATTTTTTATCCGTCGCCGTAACGATCGCCGTATATTCCATGCCGTCGTTGCCGAGCAGTACGGCCTCGTCGCCGACGGAAAGCCTGAGCACCGTTTTCGCGTGCTCGAATTCCTCGCCTGTCAGCGCGTATTCGCCGCCCGCAACGATTCCTTCGGCGAAAAATCGCTTCATTCCGCTCATTTTTCCGCCGCCTCCGCGCCATTTTCCGACTCTTTCCATTCAAGCACCAGCGCAAACCAATCGCCTTTTCTCCGCGTTTTTATAATTTCCAGCCCCTGCGCTTCAAACGCCGTCTTCACCATATTCAGTCGGCTTTCGATGATTCCGCTTAAAATCAACACGCCCGTCTTTTTCAGATTCTTCGGAATAGACGGCGCCAGTCGCACGAGAATTTCGCCCGTGATGTTCGCCAGCACGATATCCCCTTTCACGTCGTTGTTTTCAAGAAGATCCGCATGCGCCACAACGCATTTTTCCGCCACGCCGTTCAGCGCGGCGTTGTGATTCGCGCTCTTCACCGCAATCGGATCCACGTCGGTGAGATACGCCTTTTCCGCGCCGAGTTTCACGGCGGAAATGCCCAGAATTCCGCTGCCGCAGCCCACGTCGATACAGGTATCGCCCGCTTTCAGATAATTCTGCATCTCCTCCACGCACATCGAAGTCGTTTCGTGTTCTCCCGTGCCGAACGCCATGTTCGAATCCAGCAGCGCCACCTCTTCTTCCGGCTGTTTTTCGTATTTTATCCACTCGGGCACCACCACGATACGGGATAAATGAATGGGGCGGAAATGTTTTTTCCACACTTCTATCCAGTCGTCCCCGTCCACCTGCCGCTTCGTTTCTTCCAGCGTGCCGAACGAAAACGCGCCCGCCGCACGTTCGCGCGCAAGGTAAATATCGTACATAATCGAAGAGGACTGCTCTTCCGCCTTATCTTCTTCCAGATAGCATTTCACCAATACGTCGCTTCGCGAAACGTCGCGCAGATTCTCGTCGATATAATCCCAGTATCCGTCCTTCGTCTTCTGCAGCGCGATCACGTCGTTCACGTCGCATACGGTTACGCCGAAATCGGTGTAATTCCACATAATATCGGCAATGATTTCGCTTGCTTCGCTCGTGGTATGCACGGTAAGTTCCGTATATTTCATAAATTCGTTTTCTCCTCTTCCCGTTTTTCTTCCACGCTTTCAATCAGCACTCTCCGCGACGGTTCTCCCTCGTTTTCCCGAGCCGCCGCGTTTTCGCCGCCCTCGAATACTTTTTTCAGCGCGAGATACTCTTCCAGAATATCGTCGAACTGATCGTATTTAAAAATGGAATGCACTTTATCCACATGCCATTGCTTGATATTGTCCGTATGCGGATAGGGGAAGTAAAAAAGTCTTTTGCTGAAATGGCGCACCACCGTCCATTTGTGCAAAAACTTCTGATCGTTGAAGCGTTGCGGCAGCATTTTTTTCTTACCCGTACTGCGGATAATCGCGCTCTGATCGGCAAAAGGCAGTTTTTTCGATTTGATCAGTTCCCGCGCCTTTTTCAGAGCGCCCGTTTCGCGGATCATCTTCATATTCAGAAGCAGAACGCCCGCGTTGATATAATTGTAGTACAGGATAAATTTGCCGTAATGATCGCGCGCCGCCGCATATTCCACGTCCGATACGTCTATATCGTACAGCAGCGTAAAATCGCGGTTGAACATAATATCGGCGTCGAGGTATAAAATTTTGTCTGGAATTTCGGGCACTTTATCGGCAAATAAGCGCAACAGCGTATACGGCGAACAATACGCCCCTTCGTTCGGGCACCGCCAGAATTCCGTGGCGTACATTTCCGAAACGTCGATCGTTTTCACGTCGTTCCCCTGATTGTATTTTTTCAGTACGTTCCGCAAAAAATCCGTCTGCTCCTTCGTCACGGGCACGTAGTCGTCGCGAAGATAAGAAATATTCATCGTAAGGATAATCGCCGTAACGGGTTCCTTCGTCTTCGTCCGCTTCACCACGGAAAGCAGACAGGTTAAAATCCCGTCGAACACTTTCACGTTGCCCGCAAACAACAGATAACGCATCGGTTTATTCCTCCTTTTGCGGCGTGGTCGGCGCCGCTTCTTCCGCCCGTATATAACGTATATATTCCGTATCGGATAATTCCGCGCGCTTTTTCATCGCCGTATACGCCTCTTCCCGAAGGGCCGCTTTCGCCTCTTTTACGGGCAGATCGCGATTCGGATAGAACGGGCCGTCCACATAAGTCACAATCCCCGGTTTTTTCCGGAACTTCCGCTTCCTGTACGTGTTCGTAAACGTAAAAACGGGCACGTCGTATTGCACGGGATAGCGGAAAGACGTATCTTTAAAAGGACGGATTTTCGTATAATAGGGCCAGATATGCGCTTCGGGGTAAATACACACCGCCGCACCGCTTTTCACACGCTTTTCCAGCGCGGAAAGGAAATTTTTCGTCGCCTTCATATCGTCAGGCAGCGGCAACGCGCCCAGCATGGCGTTCACCCGCCCCATAAACGGAATGGAAACGTTGGCGGGATGCACGATAACGTATGCGCGCCGCCTGCCCGTTAAAAGCGCGGGCACGAACGGATCCGCCGCGGCACACGTATGATTCGCATACAGAAAATACGCGCTGTTTTTCGGAACATTTTTCAGCACTTTTTTATTCTTCACTTTCCAGCCGAATCTTATTTTCATAAACAGAAAAGCAAGCGGTTTCGCGATAATCCTGTACAGCAGCGCGGAAAAAAAACGATAAAAAACGTTTTTGTGCACATAACGGTATTTTTCGTCGATTTTACGCGCACGAATCACCGCCGAAGAAAATTCGTCGTTGAGTTCGTCTTTGTAATATATCGTTCTTTCCTTTTTCACCCGCACGCCCTCCGCGCGAAATCGCCGCGACCGTATCTCCGCCTCGCGTTTTATTATACCGCTTTTTTCCGCCGCTTGTCAACCGTTTGAAGCGTTGCGTTTTCCCTCGCGCCCTTGTACCGCTCCGCTTTCTGCGCAGAACGTTTCCGTAAAAAAATCGGAACGCCCGAAAGCGTTCCGACCTTCCTACTCGTTTTTTATATTTTAAGGTAATTGAAACCGTAAGACCATTGAATCATATTTTCTTTTGTGCGCAAAGTTACTTATCCTGCATGATACATCGGATTCACCCCCTCGCCGTCGATTCCTTGTTCCCATTCGATTATTTTATATCATACTTTCCATATTTTGTCAATACCTTTCAGAAAAAAACTTTAAAAATTTATTGCCGCTTTTCCCAAACAATGTACACTATTGTTCCTCGGATAAAAGTATATTGATTTATTTCTTTATAATATCCTTTATCTTTATTTTTTTCATATTTTTCCAAAAATTCCGTAGCGGTTAATCCTGATTCCGTTGTCCAGCCAAGGCATGTATATCCTTTTCTATAGGGTAATCGTACAGGATCTCCATCAATACTTTTATCATATGGCGACCCTTTATCTGTAAGTTCATAAGAAAAAGTAAAATTATCCGCATACAATTCCTCTGCGTCTTTCTTTAAATCGCAATCGTAAACAACGCAACACACCCACGACACCCAATTATCGTCGTCATAAATATCACGTACATCCTCAGATCTCTTATTCCAACCGAAAGGAACGTTCGGCGAAGCGGAAGTGTATATCGTTATCCCCGCGCCCCAGAATGCCTGCGGCCCGATAAACGTCACGCTTTTCGGAAGCGTTACGCTCACGTGCGCTTTTTCGCTATCTTCACGAAACGGTTCCTCATTTGCAGCCCACATACGAAATGCTTTCTCTTCGATTTCGCTCACGCTTTCGGGAATAGATATATTC
>CAJKUC010000025.1 GCA_905203015.1 uncultured Christensenella sp.
TCCAGCCCCACAAACGCCCCGCCGCAGATGAAGAGGATGTTCGTGGTGTCGATCCGCAGGCATTCCTGCTGCGGGTGTTTTCTGCCGCCCTGCGGGGGAACGGAAGCCACGGTGCTTTCGATGATTTTCAGAAGTGCCTGCTGTACGCCTTCGCCCGATACGTCGCGCGTGATAGACATATTTTCGCCCTTTCTTGCGATCTTATCGATTTCGTCGATATAGATGATGCCGCGTTGAGCGCGGGAAACGTCGTAATCGGCGTTCTGAATAAGTTTCAGAAGGATATTTTCCACGTCTTCGCCCACATAGCCCGCTTCGGTGAGCGTGGTGGCGTCTGCCGCGGCGAACGGAACGTTCAGTATCTTCGCAAGCGTTTTTGCAAGAAGCGTTTTTCCGCTGCCCGTAGGGCCTAAAAGCAGGATGTTGCTCTTTTCGATTTCCACGTCGTCGTCGCTCTTGTCCGAAAGGGAATTGATACGCTTGTAATGATTGTACACCGCCACGGACAAAACGCGTTTCGCTTTATCCTGACCAACGATGTATTTATCGAGTTCCGCTTTGAGTTCGGCGGGCTTTTTAAGGGGAATCGCGGCGTTTTCCGCTTCGTCCTTTTCCAATGCTTCGTCCAGCATCGTCTTGCATATTTCCACGCAATTATCGCAGATAAAACTGCCTTCCGGAGAGGCGATCAGTTGCCGTACTTCGCTTTCCCGCTTGCCGCAGAAGGAACAGTGTCTTTCTTTTTCAGCCATAATTTTTTTGCCTCCTTGTTTTGATCTCTTTTGTATCTTACGGTATAAAACGGCGCGCAATTTCCGGATCCGGTTGCGGGGAAAGTGCGCGTCGGTGGTTCTCTTTCTATGCCCGAAATCGCTGAAAGAGGAGTGGGTTTTCCGTTTTTTACCGTCTTACGAATACCTTGTCGATCAGGCCGTATTCTTTTGCTTCATCCGCCGACATATAATTGTCGCGGTCGGTATCTTTTTCCACCACGGATAAATCTTTCCCCGTGTTTTCAGCAAGAATACGATTGAGTTTCGCTTTGGTCTTCATGATATGATCCGCCTGAATTTTGATGTCGCTCGCCTGACCTTGCGCGCCGCCCAAAGGCTGGTGGATCATAATTTCGGAATTCGGAAGGGCATATCTTTTCCCTTTGGCTCCGCTGGAAAGAAGAAACGCGCCCATGCTCGCCGCCATACCGATACAGATCGTGGAAACGTCGCATTTCACGTAATTCATCGTATCGTAAATAGCCATACCCGCAGATACCGATCCGCCGGGGGAATTGATGTACAGGGAAATATCCTTTCCCGGTTCTTTCCCTTCGAGATAGATCAACTGCGCCACTACGGTGTTCGCCAGAGCGTCGTCGATTTCGCCGCTTAAAAACACGATACGATCGTCGAGCAGACGGGAATAGAGATCATACGATCTTTCGCCCGCGCTCGTGCGCTCTACAACGTAGGGGATAAGCACGTTCTTTTCTTTCATTCACACAGCCTCCGAATGATTTTTAACATTTTTTACCCGCTTTAAACGGGTTTTAAAACACTTTTTCCGAAATTATTCGGCGTCTTTTTTTGCAGCGGTCTTTTTCGTCGCCGTTTTCTTTGCGGCGGGTTTCTTTTCCGCTGCGGTTTCGCCTGCTTCCGCTTTCTTGGCGGTGGCCTTTTTCGCGGCGGGTTTCTTTGCCGCAGGTTTCTTTTCTTCTGCCGCTTCGCTGTTTTCCGCTTTTTTCGCCGTCGTCTTCTTCGCGGCGGGTTTCTTTGCCGCAGGCTTCTTTTCTTCTGCCGCTTCGCTGTTTTCCGCTTTTTTCGCCGTCGTCTTCTTCGCGGCAGGCTTCTTAGCCGCGGGCTTCTTTTCCGCAGCCGCTTCGCTTCCGTCGGAATAGGTCATTTCGTTGTTGGCTTTCAGGAAATCGAACAGTTTCGTGATGATGATATCGTTTCTCAGATAATCGATCTGACGGGGATCGATCGTCTTTTCGTATTCTTCCGCGCTCTTGCCTACGGATTCCGCCTGTTCGGCAACTTTCGCGTTCACTTCTTCGTCGCTCGCTTCGATCTTTTCGTCTTTGATGATCTGCGAGATGATCAGTTGATTCAGAACGTTTCTCTTCGCCGCTTCTTCGTAGTTCTTGCGGAAGTCTTCCTTCGTCGTTTTGATGAAAGAAAGGTAATCGTCAAGTTTCAGCCCCTGATACATCAACTGATACTCGAAACGTCTTACGAGGTTATCGATTTCCGCTTCGATCATCGCCTGAGGAATTTCCGCTTCCGCGCCTTTCGCGATCTCGTTTAAAATCGCGTTTTCCGTGTCGTCGGTCGCTTTGGAATCCGCCTGTTTCTGTAAGCGTTCCTTCGTCTTTTCTTTATAGGCTTCCACGGTATCGCAGCCCGTCGCTTCTTTGATGAAAGCGTCGGTGAGTTCGGGTTTTTCTTTTGCGGAAAGGGAATTGAGCGTCACCTCGAAGATCGCCGCTTTGCCTTTCAGATCGGCAGCCTGATAATCTTCGGGGAAGGTGACGGAAATATCTTTCTTTTCGCCGACGTTCATGCCGATCACCTGATCCTCAAAGCCGGGAATGAATTGCCCGCTGCCGAGCGTAAGATCGAAACCGTGCGCTTCGCCGCCGTCGAATTTCACGCCGTCTACGCTGCCTACGAAATCGATATTCGCGATGTCGCCGTTTTGCGCGCTTCTGCCTTCCACGGCAACTTTGCGCGCGTTTCTTTCCAGCACTTTTTCGAGTTCGGCTTCTACGTCGGCGTCTTTAACATTATACGCGTAGCCCTGAATTTTCATACCTTTGTACGAAGCGATCTTCACTTCGGGCTTCACGGGAACGGTGGCTGTCATCACCACTTTATCTTCGGTAAGTTCGTCCACCGATACGTCGGGATCGCCCACCGCGGTGAATTTTTCCGCTTCTTTGGAAAGGATATTTCCGTAGTTATCGGAAAAGAGGATATTCAACCCTTCTTCATAGAATACGCCCTTGCCGTACGCATGCTCGATCACGTTCTTGGGGGCTTTGCCCTTACGGAACCCGTTTACCGCGAATCTGCCGCGTTCTTTGACGTACGCTTTATTCTGCGCTTCGATCCATTCGTCCTTATCGAACGTCATCTTGATCTTAACGGTGCTTTTTTCTGCTGCTTTGGTAGTATACTTCATAATGAGTTTTCTCCTGACGACCGTCTTGCATGCCCGTGATTTTGTGCGTTTTCCGGGCGGGTAAACGGCCTTATTTTTTTCTTTTTGTGCTTACTGCGAGATTTTTCGCTTTTTCGCTCCCTACATTTTACCATATTCTTTTAAGAAAATAAAGCGATTTTATTTACAAATCGTGATTTTTCGGTTATAATTTAGGAAAAATGTTTTTTCGGGCGGCGCGCTTCGACGAAATTTTTCTTTTTTCGTTTCATCGTCGCCGTGTTCCGCTGCGGGAACGGGGAGGTATCGTATGCCGCAGGACGCTTTTCATATCCGCAGGCTTGCCGAAGAATTGAACCGCACCCTTACGGGCGGGAAAGTCAATCGGGTGTCGCAGGCGGATAAAGACGAAATCACTCTTATTATATACACGAAAAACGGCACGCTTAAACTGATTCTGAACACAAACGCGTCTTTTGCGCGCGTCACCGTGCAGGATACGGAAAAACCGCCGCTTCTCGTGCCGCCGTCTTTCTGCATGCTTTTGCGCAAACATTTATCCGGCGGAGAGATTTTATCCGTGAAACAGGTGGGAAACGAACGGATTATCGCCGTGACGTTTTTATGTTTCAACGATTTTTCGGGCGGCGAAAAAATACTGTACGCGGAGTTGATGGGGAAATATTCCAACCTGATTTTAACGGAAAAAGGCGTGATTCTCGGCGCGTTGAAAAGCACGCCGCTTGAAAATTCGTCGGGCAGAGCGCTGTTTTCGGGCGCGCGGTATGCCTTGCCCGCGCCGCAGGAAAAAGTTCCGCCCACGGATATGCTCGCCATAGAAAACAGGTGGACGGAATTTGTATCGCTTGCGCCCGATTGCGGGAAAAACGACGGGGGCAGCGGCGAAAAAACGGCGTACGACGGCAATGAAAAAACAAACGGCGGAGACGACTTTTTTTACGGAGAAGAAGCCGCGAAATTCCTCTTCGGAAACGTTGCGGGAATCGCGTTGCCTACGGCGCGGCATATTCTTGAAAAAGCGAAAGAGCGCGGCGTATTGCAAAAAGACATCCCTGCGTTTTTCGTGCGTTTTTACGAGGAAGAGAAAACCGACGCGTATCTTTCAAAAGGCAAAGGCGGATACGACGACTTTTTTGCTTTCCCGATCGACGGCGGGGAAAAAGCGGGATCTTTGAACGATGCGGAGGCGAAATATTACGTTTCGCGTAGCGAAAACAGAGCGTTCGGCGAAAAAAAGACGAAACTTGCCGCCGTGACGAACGGAAAAATCAAGAAGTGCGAAAAAAATCTTGCCGATACGCTTCGCAGACTTGCCGAAGCGGAAAATGCCGAAACGAACAGAGTGAAAGGCGAACTGGTGACGGCGAATATCTATAAAATAAAGAAAGGAGATTCCCTTCTGATTGCCGAAAACTGGTACGACGGAGGGAAAGAGGAAAAAATCACGCTGGATAAAACGCTTTCCCCCGCGGCGAACGCGCAGAAATATTTTAAGACGTACGCGAAAGAGAAACGCACTACGGAAGCCCTCCTTCCGAGAAAGGAAAAGGAAGAAGCGGAACTTTCGTATTTCCGTTCCGTGCTTACTTTCGTTTTCGCGGCGGAAAACGCGGACGATCTGAAAGAGACGGAAGAAGAATTGCGCGCGCTCGGCTTGTTGCCGCAGGAAAAGGCAAAAAAGAAAAAGACGGAAGAAGCCGTGCCTTTCCGGAAATATGCAGTAGACGGATTTACCATATTGGCGGGAAGAAACAACGTTTCCAACGACAGATTGCTGAAATATCTCGGCGCGGAAGATCTGTGGCTTCATACGCAGAAATATCATTCGGCGCACGTGGGGATTTTAAGCGACGGAAAGCATATTCCCGAGAACGTTCTGCTGGCGGCTTCGGAAATCTGCGCTCACTTTTCCGAGGCGAAAAACGGGGAGAAAATCGCCGTGGATTATACGATGAGAAAATACGTGAAAAAGCCGAAAAAAGCGGCGGCGGGATTTGTGTTTTATACGGATTACAAAACGTTATACGTTGCGGGAAACGCACATGAAAAGGAACGGACGGAATAAGTTTCCGATCGGCGGCAAGCGATCGGACGGAAACGCCGCAACGCCCGTATGATCCGTATGATGATTACGCGATTGCGGGTGTGCGCGTTGACGCGCCCGCGCAATCGCCCGCACAATAAAATGTAAACTAAAATGTAAACGCGCGCACGGGCGAGCCGTGAAAAGGCTTGCCGCCCGCGTTTTTTCTTTTCCGCAAATTTTTTTTGTTTTCCGCGTTTAAGCGGACGGTTCGTCGGTTACATATAGATTGTAAAAAAAGTTCCCGGAATAAGGCGGCGGACGAAACGAGACGGATTCCGATCGGAAGATCGGGCGGATCGTTCGGGAAACGTCCGATGCGGGGAAAATAAATTCGGTTAAACAAAAGGAGCGTGATATATTATGGCAGGAAAAGTAATTGGTATCGACCTCGGTACTACTAATTCGTGTGTGGCGGTGATGGAAGGCGGCGAACCCGTTGTAATCACCAACGCGGAGGGTTCGCGTACTACCCCTTCCGTGGTATCTTTCCAGAAAGACGGATCCCGTGTGGTAGGTCAGGCGGCGAAACGTCAGGCAGTGGCAAATCCGGACAGGACGGTGATTTCGATCAAGCGTCATATGGGTTCGGATTATAAAGTGAATATTGACGGAAAAGGATATTCTCCTCAGGAAATTTCCGCAATGATTCTTACGAAACTGAAAGCGGATGCGGAAGCGTATCTCGGGCAGAAAGTCACCGAAGCGGTGATTACGTGCCCCGCATACTTCTCCGATTCTCAGCGTCAGGCGACGAAAGACGCAGGCAAGATCGCAGGGCTTAACGTGCTTCGTATCATAAACGAACCTACGGCGGCGGCGCTTGCGTACGGTCTTGATAAAGACAAGAGCGGTAAGGTGATGATTTACGATCTCGGCGGCGGTACGTTCGACGTTTCCATTCTGGAAATTTCCGACGGCGTGTTCGAGGTGCTTGCCACCAACGGCGATACGCATCTCGGCGGCGACGACTGGGATAACAAAATCATGGAATATCTCGTGGACGAATTCAAGAAGTCGCACGGCATCGATCTTTCCAAAGACAAGATGGCGATGCAACGTCTGAAGGAAGCGGCGGAAAAGGCAAAGATCGAACTTTCCGGCATGAATTCCACGAACATCAATCTTCCGTTCATTTCGATGAGCGCGGACGGACCTCAGCACCTCGACGTAACGCTGACGAAGCAGAAATTCGAGGCGATGACGGCGGATCTTCTGAATCGTACCGTAGAGCCGATGAAGAAGGCTATGAAAGACGCTTCGCTTACGTACAACGACATCGACAAGGTTATTCTTGTAGGCGGTTCTACCCGTATGCCCGCCGTTGTGGAAAAGGTGCGCGAAGTGACGGGGAAAGAGCCGTTCAAAGGCATCAACCCCGACGAATGCGTTGCGGTCGGCGCGGCGATTCAGGGCGGCGTTTTAACCGGCGAAGTGAAAGACGTGCTTCTTCTCGACGTTACTCCGTTGTCTTTGGGTATCGAAACGCTGGGCGGCGTGTTTACGAGAATCATCGATCGTAACACCACAATCCCCGTGAAGAAGAGCCAGGTGTTCTCGACGGCGGCGGATAACCAGACGAGCGTGGATATTCACGTATTGCAGGGTGAACGTGAGTTCTGCAAAGACAATAAGACCCTCGGCAACTTTATGCTGACGGGAATCGCGCCCGCTCCGAGAGGCATCCCGCAGATCGAAGTGACGTTCGATATCGACGCAAACGGTATCGTTCACGTTACCGCGCAGGATAAAGGCACGGGTAAATCGACGGATATTACGATCACCTCTTCCACGAATCTTTCGGAAGAAGAAATCGACAAGGCTGTGAAGGAAGCGGAACAGTTTGCCGAAGAAGACAAGAAGAGAAAGGAAAAGGTGGACAACAAGAACAAACTCGACGGTATGATCTTCTCCGTTGAACAGACGATGAAAGATTCCGGCGACAAGTTGACGGACGACGACAAGGCTACTTTGAACGCGGCGATCGACGCGGCGAAGAAGGAATTGGAATCGGACGACGACGAACGCATCAAGGCGGCGTACGATACGCTGATGAATGCGGTGCAACCCGTATTCCAGAAGTTGTATCAGAACGCGCAGGGCGCGGCGGGCGCAAATCCCGGCGCGGGTGCGAACGGCGGCAACGACGGCGACACCGAATTCCATCAATAATAAGAGGAATAAATATGTTTCCCGCCCGATAAATCGGCAACGGGAAACATAAAAACGAAAGTCATCGGGTTTGGCGGAAAAGCCAGACCCGTATGGCGTATTTTAAAGAAAGTTTACCGCAAAAGCGCGTAGAAGCGCATCGGGATTCCGTTGCGGCGGCTGACGGATAAAAAGCGCATTTGCGGAGAAAGAGAGATAAAGCACTATGGCGGAAAGCAAGAAAAATTATTATGAAATCCTCGGCGTGGATAAAAAAGCCACGGCGGACGAAATAAAAGCGGCCTATCGGAAACTGGCGAAACAGTATCACCCCGATCTGCACCCCGGCGACGCCGCGGCTGCGGAAAAATTCAAGGAAATCAACGAGGCGAACGAAACTCTTTCCGACGCGCAGAAACGCGCGGCGTACGATTATGAACTGGAACATCCCGGTATGGGCGGTTTCGGCGGCGGCGGATTTTCGGGCTTCGGAGAAGGCGGCGGCTTCGGCGGTTTTGAAGATATTTTCAGCAGTTTCTTCGGCGGAGGCGGCGGCGGATTTTCGGGCTTCGGCGGAGGCGGCGGAACGGCGCAGTCGAAAGTGGGCGAAGATATTCAGAAAGAGATGACTCTTTCGTTTATGGACGCCGCGAAGGGTTGCAGAAAAACGATTTCCTACATGCGGAACGCTCCCTGCGAAACGTGTAAAGGCACCGGCGCAAAAGACGGCACGGCGTATAAAACTTGTAGCCGTTGCAACGGCAAGGGTGTGGTGCAAAGCGTGCAGAACACCGTATTCGGGCGGACGATCCGGCAGGGCGTGTGCCCCGATTGCGGTGGCAGCGGCAGGATTATCACCGATAAATGCCCCGATTGCAAAGGCAAGGGCTATACACGGAAAGAAACCGAAGTTACGTTCAACATTCCCGCGGGCGTGGACAACGGAAGTTATATCAGAAAACGCGGCGGCGGGCATGCCGTACAGGGCGGAACGCCGGGCGATTTGATCGTGGTGTTCAAAGTGGAGCCGCATAAACTTTTCGTGAGAGACAATTTCGATCTGAAGATCGAAGTGCCCGTATCTTTCAGAACCGCTGCGCTCGGCGGAACGGTGAAAGTGCCTACCGTAGACGATACGTTCGATTTCACCGTACCCGAAGGAACGCAGAGCGGGCAGATCTTCACCGTGCGGGGCAAAGGTATTCGTTCGGCGAGCGGATCTACAGGAAATCTGATTATCAAAGTGGTGGTGGAAGTGCCTTCCCGTCTTACGCGCGAACAGAAACGTCAGATCGAAGAGGCGGATGCCGCCGTGGATCTGAAACAGTATGATAAACGCAGGAAATATGCGGATAACGTAGAGGCGTTGTACGGAACGAAGCCCTATTGAGTCCGTTTGAATCGATGCGGAACACATGCGCGGCGTTATATCCGCGCATAACGTTCTGAAACATAACGAATAACGCTTTTCCGGAATCGTTGTCAAGCGAAACCGGAAAGGCGTTTTTTTGCGTGGAAAAAAATAGAAAAAATATATTGACAAAGTGAAAAGCATATGATAAAATAA
>CAJKUC010000026.1 GCA_905203015.1 uncultured Christensenella sp.
TCTGCCCTTGCATCTCAAAGAACAACAAGCCGTACATTCGCGTGTTCGACGACGTCGTCAATCGTTGTAAGCCTTTGAAAGATCGTCCGAACGAGTTTCAGGGTTACGTTACAATGTATTTCACCGACGTGCCCGTGTACCGCGAAAAAGACGGCGCATACGATATGCTCGATCTCGAAGTCGAATACAAAATCTGGTACAAAACCGTGGAGGAAAACTAAAATGTCAGGAAATATTTCTATCGTTATAGGCTCTTGGGGTAGTTACAACGAATGCAACGAACGCGCGTTAGGCTCGAAATGGCTTGATTTATCCGACTTCTACGATTGGGATGAAATTGTGGAAGAACTCAAAAAAGAAGGTTTCGAACTCGACGGCATCGACGAAGAATTATTCATTCAGGACATAGAAGGCATCCCTTCCGGTTGCTGCAACTGGGATTACGTCAATCCGGAAACGCTGTTCGAAACCTTAAAAGAATCGGGCATTCTCGACAACGATTACAAATACAAAGTATTCTGCGCCTTTCTCGAAATTCGCGATTTCGACGATTTTGAAAGAAAAGTAGAAGAACGCGGCGAAAACTGGGATGACGATATTTACCTGTATTCTGGTTACGACTGGGATGATTACGGCAGAGAGCGACTCAACGACTGCGGATATGAAATTCCCGAATTTTTAGAAGATTATATTGACTTCGATAAATACGGAAGAGCCTGCGGCGATTGTTACGTACACGAATACAGCGACGGACTTATAGAAATTTTATAACTAACAGGAGAAAAACATTATGAACATTAAAAACGAACAAAAGAAAAACAAAGCAATCCAAATTATGCAAAAATTAGATATTTACGCGCCGTATATCCGCGGATTCCGGGAAGAAAATCAAGTCTGCTTTTTTGAAGCGTTCGGCGGTTTCTGGGCTTATCAAGAACCCGAATTGATGGCAAAAATTAAAGAATTTGAAACACAATACAACGTACTTGTATACGCCGTTACGCACGAATACACTAACTTCGGCGAGTGTTACGATTTCCTGTATATTCCCGATGACAAATCGGACTGGAAGTATATGTTGATGCCGCAAAAAACGATGTTTTACGTTTCGGCATACGTATGGAACAAGTCGGACGATATGTGTTCGGAATTCGGAACGATCGGTATCCGTTCTTTCGGCGGCGGCATTAAAAGGGTTATGTGAGGCGCGATATGAAAGAATATAAAGCAATGGCGCATATCAATTCGTTAAACGGCAAACTTGCCGAAATCACGGTACTTGAAAACGTCGGCGATAACGATTATATCGTAGAATACAACGGCATTAAATGCCACGCGATTTTCAACTGGTTTGTCTGCGAATATTACGCCGACGACGTTTACGAGGTAGTAAAGGAATAACGATTATGGCACAATTAAAATTAACGGCAAATACGCCGTCAGAACAACGAATTTTAGAATATTTACAGAACAACGCAAGCGAAACGCTTGCCGAAAAGATAAACAACGGCACGCCGTTCGAAAAAGACGGAAAGCTGCTGACAAACAAAAAATCTTTATCGGGATTTATGAAATACGCCTGCGGCGAAGCGAGAAATCTTGCCGAAAAAGGTGCTAATTCTGCTTGCGTTGAAGATTCCACCGTTTACGGTTGGGCAATCCATTACTTTGAAGAAGATTCTATCGAAGGAACGCTTTACACGATAGACGGCGAAGAATATAAACCAGCGCCGAAAAAGGTTATACCCATAACCAAACAAACGGCAAAAACAAGCGTTATTTCCACCGATTCCCTCGTCGTTTCATCGCCGCAAAACAAACAGGAATCTTTATTCGATATGCTTTCTTCCGAACAATCCGTCCCCGATACAACGCCGTCTGACGAGCCTACGCCCGAAGAATTACAAGAGGCTCTTGAAGAAACGGCTAACGAACCCGAACCCGTTCAAGAAACCGTTACCGAGCCGCCAAGATCGCACAATTTATCGCCCGTTTACGCAGAGTATCTTAAAATCAAAGAGAAATATCCCGATTGTATCGTCGCCTACCGTTTAGGCGATTTTTACGAAATTCTCGATAGCGACGCGGTTACGGTTGCAAAAGAACTCGACTTGACTTTGACGAGCCGCGATTGCGGACTCGATACCCGCGTGCCTATGGTAGGCTTCCCCTATCACGCCGCCGACATTTACATATCGAAAATCATCGAACGCGGACATAAAATCGCCGTTTGCGAACGACTCGACGAGGTAAAACTTCTGCCCGAACCGAAGCCGCAAGAAATTGACGAAGAAACGGGCGAAATCCTTTCCTACGAAGAAATGAAAGAATTCGACGGCGATATTACCGAGCCGCCGCATCTTTCAGAAAATTTGCCCGCACTAAACGAAACCGACGTAGAAAATACCTTGCTCGAAGAAGAAAAGGCGTTTGCCGAAGCGTTTGATCCCGAAGCCGTTTGCGCGCTTGCAGATTTGCTCGGAGATTGCTTTATTTTAGTTTAACCGAGGACCTTTCTTATGAAAATCGAAAAAATTAAACCTATTCCAAAATACATTCTCGCCCGCATCAAAAAAGCCGACGCGCAAAACAATGTAACGTTGCCTCACCAAACGCGTTTTTATGCCTACCTTACAAAAAACGACGGCGAACTCGTAAAAGTTACCGTCGCCGTGAAATATCGGTATAAGAAGTGGCTGTATAAGCAAGTTGCCGTACACGGGATTCATTCCGATTTATGCTTCGTGAAAGATATGGTTTTTTATAATATCTGGGGCTATTTCGTAGGCTGGTACGAACAAGGCGCGCAAAAATTTCCGCGTTGGTACGAAAGCGCCGAATGGGATTTTTCTTACGATAAATATTTCGATCCGCAAGCCACTATCGTTAATCGGGAATACTTAGATAAATTCCCCGAATACAGATATTCTGCCGTAAATCTTTACAACGGCGTAAACGTACTGAAATATTTACGCTTTTACGAGAAATATCCGCAAATCGAATACCTTATGAAAGCGGGACTCGACGATTACGTCTTTTCAAAACAGATTTTACAGAAAATCGGAAAAAACAAATCGTTTGCAAAATGGCTTATGAAAAACCGCACGGAACTTACGGAAAACAAGTATTACGTAGACGTGATCCTTCGCGCGTTTAAAACGGGCAGAGCCTTACCCGAACTGCAAATGTTACGTAAAAGCTGTCTGGAGTTACTGAAATCGGAAAACACCGCCGAACTTCGTGATTTTTTCAAAAACGACCTTGAAAAATTGATTCTGTATCTCGATAAACAACAAATTTCCGTTTATTCCTACAAAGATTATTTCGACGCCTGCCGCTATCTGAATCTGGATATGGCGATTGAAAAAAATCGTTATCCCCGCGACTTCAAACGTTGGCACGATATCCGCATTGACGAATACGCCACAGCAAAAGCGGTTCAGGACGAAAAAGAACGGAAAGCATTTTACGATACTTTCGCCGCCGTCGCAAACAAGTATTCGGGGCTTGAATACAATAATAAATCCGTTTATATTGCCGTGATTGCGCAAAGTCCTGCCGAGCTTATCCGTGAAGGCGAATTGCTCGATCATTGCGTAGGTCGCATGGGCTACGATCAGAAATTCGCGCGGGAAGAATCTTTGATTTTCTTTATCCGCACGAAAGAACAACCCGACGTGCCGTTCGTTACCGTTGAATATTCCCCGATCCGAAGAAAAATACTGCAATGTTACGCTTATCACGATTCTACGCCCGACGACGGCGTTTTGAAATTCGTCAATCTCACGTGGCTGCCCTATGCGAATAAGAAACTTCGCAAAATCCAAAGGTCCGCCGCGTGATTTGCTTTTTACAGGAGATCTTTTATTTATGAAACCTTTTACTTTTGATTTCGATTTCGGTACTTGTTCTTATTCCGAAGTTGACTTGCGAACACCTTTTAAGGCGGTTAAACGCCCCGATCAACCGCAAAACCTTTGCCCGTATCCGATTCCTTCGCTCGACGAGATTATCAAGGATATCGACAACGAAAGCCGCAACGTGGATAAATCGAAATTCGTTTCCGACTTATTCGAATGCGGCGCACTCGCGATTGCTAACACCGTTGATTTAGCTCAAAAAGATAAACGCGAAGAACGTTACAAGCAAGTTATGTCCGCCTACCCGCTTTCCGCAAGACAAGCACTTGCCGGCATTTTCGCTAAACTATTTGCTCTGCTTTCGTCCTGCGTTTACGATAACGGTCGCTTCGGCGATCATCTGGGCGAACTGTTTATGCGGTGCGACTTCGGAAATGACAACAAGGGGCAATTCTTCACACCGTACCATATTTCAAAGTTTATGGCAGAAATAACGCTCGCCGAAAAAGACGCGCTTGCTTTAACCGAAAACGACGGCATTATTTCTATTTGCGATCCATGTTGCGGCGGTGGCGGAATGGCGATTGCCGCTCTTGACGTTTTGAAAAATACTTATAATATCAATTACGCCCGGCATTGCTTTATCGATTGTTCCGACATTGATTTACGGTGCGTGCATATGACGTACTTGCAGTTGGCTTTGGCGGGCGTTCCCGCGATTATCCGACACCAAAATTCGCTTACCTTAGAAACGTGGTCGGTTTGGAAAACGCCCGCTTTTTTCCTGCAATATCCGCGCTTTATGAAATACGACAAATAAATTTTTTAATTTCAAGGAGATTTTACTATGAATCACTACTATCGCATTACCGCTTATCACAAAAACTCGAACGTTTGCCTGATTGCCGACAGCAACGGTAAATTTGAAAAACTGTGGCAATTCTCATCGTTTTTCGTATGCAAAGGCTTTGAGATTGTTTCCGTTGCCAAAGAAGAAAATTTATCGTTCGGCAATATTCCGAAAGCGAACGCCGATTCGCACCACATTTTAATTCGCGCCTGCGGAAAAGACAACCCCGTCGTTTCGGACGACAACGTTACCGTAAACGGAAAACAATATTTCGTAAATTCTTAATTTGAAATAGTTTTTAATTCTATAAAACGCAAAATCGGCGCAGATTTTTTGCTTTCGCAAGCTTATCTGCGCCTACTATTATTTCGTTTTTCTTTTCAAAATCTGATTTAAAATAATTAATATATTACTATTCTTAGCGGTTTTACTTTTAGATGACAACGAGGTAATAGTTGCCTTCCCCAATCCCTCCTCGGTCACAAATTTTTGCATTTCAAACTGTTTATTTGTATCATCTACCTCTTTATGTAAAAAAACCTCTTCAATATCATGACAAAACCAAACTAATTTGTAATGGTTCTGTTGACAAAAATTTTCTATCTTTTCATTCAAACGCAGTTTTTCTACATCCGACTCAAAATTATCCGTATCTATAAAATATACTACTTCCCACACAGAATCTTTTTTTAATGCTCTTATATCTTTTTTAATATCTTTCAAAATTTTAGGAGAATTATAGTTACCTTTTCCGCTTAAATATTTATATCTCAATTTGACACTTGAATCAATAAAATATAATTGCTTTATAACCGAATCTATATAGCTTGCATCTGTATTTGATTTTTTATTTGTTTCAACACACAAAATTACTAATTTCATTTTTTATCTCCAAACGCGCCAATAAAACTAAATGGTTCAATATTAAACGGAGAATATTCAATCAATCCTTTTCGATATAACGATGCCGCTGTATAATTACCATTTTTCGTCCACGACGTAATATGCGAATCAGGCGAAAGAAAATCAATAGAATGCTTCGCTTTCTGTAAAACATCCATAGGCGCAAGATTGTGAGTAGTAAATACAAATTGCCCTTCCGCATAATTCATAACATATTCTACCAATTTAACAAGAAGGACATCATGAATATTAGCATCAAATTCGTCTATGAATACTATGCCGCCGTTTTCAACACTACACAACGCCGAATAAATTTGAATTAACTTTTTAATACCTGTACTTTCAAATTTTTTATTAACACGCTTTCCGTCTTGATATATTAAAATCAACTCACATTCATACTTATTGCCGTTTTCCTCTTTCTTAATTTCAATTTTTTCTAAATCATCTTTAAACACTTTAATAAATAAGCTTAAATTATCAACATATGTCTTAAACTTTTCAAAATCTTTTTTCTGTACAGATTCTGTCTGAGTGTTTAATATCCGATTGCCTCGCAATAAGTTAAAAAAAGTATCACTACTAAGTCGCTTTTGCTGATCACTAATCGCCATCAATTGGCTTTGGACCGAATAAAAATCAATATAGTTTTTATCGGAAGCTTGCAATAAAACAGTAATTCGAACAGCAAAAACAAAATTTGCCTGAATTGCACTCACAAGTTCCTCGCCAAAATGGATATTATTTTTGAATGCATTTACAAAAAAGATACTACAAAAAGATTGTTTCGTCAATAAATTCATCGAATTGTTTTTTATCTTCTCTTGATCACAATTTTTATCGATTTCTACAATTACGCCATCCTTTATACTATAAAGAGTTGCATACTTACTTTCATTATTTAATTGCATTCCTAAAAGCTCACTTAAATATTCTTCGGAAATAAAATAACGATCTTCCTTTTTACGAAGAATAAATTTATGCCTATAAACTTTTTTCAATTCATTACCATTTTCAAGGCAAGCATAATACATTTCGATTTCAAACTCATTATTTTTTTGGTTAATCAAATTTTCTAATGCTCCGTTTGCATTATTCATAGCAAGATAATCGGAATCCAAAACCAAATTTTTATAAATTTCCACCGCATAAATAATCGCTGTTTTACCTGCCCCATTAGCCCCGTAAATCGCCTTAACGTGAGAATCGGAAGTATTTAATATTCTCGTTAATGTACTTTTATAAAAGTCTATTTGAATTTCATGTTCGATATTTTTAATACCATTTACTTTCATACGCAAGAGAAAAAAATTTTTTTTCATATAACACCTCAAATTATTATCAATTAATTCCATTAATATATGCGCTACTTACATTATACTCATTTTTTCAGAAAAGTAAACCATTTTTATACATTTTGTATTTTTAGTTTTCAATTTTTTATTATTTTATCACATTTTTTCGATTTGTCAATAATAGAGTGCCATTTTTTTCATTCTAATTGCATTTCGGCATTTGGGCGATCACTTCTTTGCTCACTTCGCCGATATAACATCCTTCATCCCAACAGGTAAACCGATCGAATAACAATAATTTCTGTTCTTCTTCGCCCATCGTACAGACCACGTCCTCGTCCATTATGTCCGAAATGAAAAACTGCGGCAACCCGCGCGAATATACGATCTTTTCGCCCGATTTCTCAATGTACTTTAAAATGTACGTTATCGCGCCGTCAAGCATAAATTCCGTTACCATATCATCGAAATCGTTTCGCCCGAACCGTTCGCGAAAATAACTGTTTTCGTGCGTTATTTTTCGTTTATGTTCCGAAAAACTGTACCCGTTCACTTCCTTCATTTCGCCCGGCAACGTGCCGTCGGGTATATAAAACAGTCCGTGAAAATGCAATCGCTTCTTTTCGGGAGAGCGTTCCCACACGCCGATATATTTCCAACCTTTCCGATGCGAAAACAAGGCAAGCGCGTTTTTCAGTTTCTTCCGGAACGTTTCTTCCGTATGCAGCGCGCTGTCGTATGTAAACGTTACGAAATAATTGAATTCGGCTAAATTTGCTTTTCGTACCATTCGTATCCGCCGCGCTATCAAATTTTTCTGCTTTCTCGCTATCCCCGCGTCAACGTAATATTCCGCGCTTTCTCTGTCTTTGAAATACGGCGACATCGTTTCGATTAACACCTTTCTTCGCACCGATTTTCTGTCCGTGTAATGCGCTTTGTACGTTTCGTTAAACAACTGCTTTTTCGTAATTCTGCGCACGGATTGAGCGTTTCCAGACGGTTTTACTTCCGTTTCTTCGGCTGCTTTCGTTTTTATGCTTTCAGCCGTTGCCCGCGAATCGCTTTCGCCGATCGCCGAAGAAGCGCAATTATTATCGTTGCTTTTCGGTTTGTTTGGGACTTCTATAAATTCCTCTTTGGGCTTTCGTCTTGCCCGATACGGCTGTTCCGTATGCGGTATAGCGATGTAATGCCCGCCGTCGCTATATACTTTTGCTTTCGGATACATTTTACTCCACCTCCCTGAATTTGAATTTTTACGCCGTGATTTCGCCTTGAAACGACGAATTTTTATCACAGA
>CAJKUC010000027.1 GCA_905203015.1 uncultured Christensenella sp.
GTGGAAAAAAATAGAAAAAATATATTGACAAAGTGAAAAGCATATGATAAAATAAATGAAAGATAAAGAAATTATCTAAAAAATAAATTGTCCCGTGAGGCTGTGCGTACTGAAGTGAATTACAAAAAGGGGCAAGGAGGAGACGGAATGAAAAGAAAAGCGAAAATTTTCGGGATTTTGTTTTTGGCGATGACGGCGTGCCTTGCGATAGCGGGCTGCGAAAAAGGGGCGGATCTGCCGAAAGCGACGATACGATTGGAAACGCCCGAAAACGTGAAACTGACGGACGAAGTTCTGGAATGGAGTGCGGTGGAAAACGCCACGGGATATATCGTGGAATTAAACGGAGAAGAGATCGAAACGAAAGAGAATAAATGCGATCTGTTCGAGCGGCTGGATAAATACGGATTGCACGAGATCCGCGTGCAGGCGAAAAGCGAAGAAGACGGGGTGAAAGAATCGGACTGGAGCAAAACGATCCTGTATAAACTGACCACGCCGGAATTCGTGTATACGCCGATCAACGGCGGAGCGGAATACGAGATAGGGCTGCCTATGAAAGCGGGGTACAATTCACCCGATCGGGCGTATCGTAGTAAATTAACGGGAAAGATCATTATCCCTTCCGTGGCGAAAGACGGGAAGGCTGTGACGGCGATTGCGAAAGACGGGTTCTCTTTTACCGAAAACGTGACGGGGATAATGGCGCCCGAAAGCGTGCGGATAATACAGGAAAGCGGTTTTGAATCTTGCAAAAAAGCGAAAAGGATTGCGGGGCTCGGCGGCGTGACGACGATCGGAAAGATGGGTTTTGCCGGGTGCAATTCATTAACCGAAATCGATTTGCCCGAAACGTTGACGAGCATCGGGCAGGAAGCATTCCATGCGTGCCTTTCTTTAACGAAGATCGGGTTACCCGAATCGTTGACGAGCATCGGGCAGGAAGCATTCAAGGCGTGTAAATCTTTAACGAAGATCGAAATTCCGAAAAACGTGGAAAGCGTGGGATTGCAGTTGTTTAATCAGTGTACCGCGCTGAAAAGCGTAAGCGTAGCAAAAGAAAACGTAATGCTGAGAAGCGAGGAAAACTGTATTATCCGGCGGGGAAGCGAAGAACTGATAGAGGCAAGCGCGGCGGAAAGGATTCCGGACGGAGTGCGGATTATCGGGGAATACGCATTCGGCGGGAATAAAAAGACGTTTGAAAAACTGATCGTGCCGAAGAGCGTGAAAACGGTGCGTGCGCGGGCTTTTAACGGTTTATGGGAATATGTTGATTATTGCAAGATAAAAACGATCGTTTTTTCGGAAGGGGTGGAAGAAATCGGAGAAGAACGTAACGAAGAGAAAGGCGAGCATCAGAATATTCTGTATTCTAAAACGGAATCTGTGACGATTCCGTCTACGGTGAAGTATATCGCGCCGGGATTGGTTTCCCGGTGTGCGCTGAGCGAACTGAAAATCAGCGAATGGAACCCGATATACAAAAGCGAGGGAAATTGCATAATACGGAAAGATAACGGGGAGATCGTATCCGGCAGCAACACCGCCGTGATCCCCGAAGCGACCACGAGAATCGGAGATTTCGCTTTTTTCATGGCGAGTCAAGACGAAATCAGAATACCCGATAGGGTGCAGAGTATCGGCGCATATGCGTTTTCCGGGGCGTTCAACGGAAAAAGCAATACAGAACTGAAAATCCCGGACAGCGTTACGGAGATCGGAAAATATGCGTTTGAGGTTAATCGTATTACATTTGCGGAAATTCCCGAAGGAATTACAGAGATCGTAGAGGGCTTATTCAGCGGTTGTACTATTCTGAAAGAGGTGAAATTGCCGTCGGCGTTGAAGAGAATCGGAAAACTGGCGTTTTATGCTTGCGAAAATCTGAATATATCTATTCCCGAAAGCGTGAGCGAAATCGAAGAGAAAGCATTTCGTATG